>NZ_JBQUZN010000001.1:0-1441 GCF_056313825.1 Microbacterium sp. DMC48
CCCGTCTCCCAACTGACCCGAATCAGCCCACCCCCAGGTGTAAATGTTCCCATCATCACCCACCGCCGTCGCGAAACGGTTCTCCCCCCCAGAAACCTGAACAAAACGGACCCCCTCGGGAACCGCAACCCTCACCGGAACCAACCGACGATCGGTCGTCCCATCCCCCACCTGGCCGTGCAAGTTGCCCCCCCACCCGTACGCATGACCGTCATCGCCCAAAGCGAAAACGGTGGTATCGCCCGCGCTGACCGACGTGAAACGTACACCCGCCGGAACCTGCACCTGGATCGGGGTCCGGTGATGATCGATTGTGCCGTCACCGGCCGCAGTCCCCCACGCGTACGTATTGCCATCATCGCCAAGACCCAAAGAGCGTGTGTTGCCCGCAGCAACCTGGGTGAAGTTCACACCGGCTGGCAGATCCACCCGCCCTGAACCCAGACCAGCTGTCCCGAGCTCCCCGTTCTGGTTGTACCCCCACGCGTACGTGTTGCCGTCGTCACCGATCGCGAACGAGTAGGTGGCGTGCGCGGCGACATACGTGAACCCCACCCCCGGGGGGCCTTGCATCCGTACCGGAGCGCCACGGTTGAAATGCGTACCGTCACCCAACTGTCCATACACATTCCACCCCCACGAATACGCGTTCCCATCATCACCAACCGCGTAAGAGCTGTCGGTTCCGGCGGCGAGCTGAACGAACCGGACACCCGCTGGTGTGGAAAGAAGGGTAGGAATGCCGCTCGGGTCCCACAACCCGGCGCCGATTCGTCCTCCCCAGGAGTAGGTGTTGCCGTCATCACCAATCGCCAACGAATGCTGGAGGCCCGCCACAACCTGGGTGAAGCGGACACCATCGGGTGTCTTCACCAACCCGGGCGTGACCCGATCAGTGGTCGTACCGTTACCAAGCTGACCTAGATGGTTGACTCCCCACGAGTACGTGTTGCCGTCATCACCAATCGCGAGAGCGTATGCATAACCAGCAGACACCTGGGTGAAACGCACCCCCGGGACACTGCCCGTCACCATCGTCCCACCCACCGTGGGACCAGAAACAAACGACACCACACCAGAAGGCGCCCCCACAGAAGCCGCCGCCACAGCACTGCCCCCACTGCCCCCCAACACCACCGCAACCGCAACGGTCAACGCCCCGACCCGACCAGCAACCCTCAACCCCGCACGCACCACCCCACGCGCAAGGGACACGACGCCAACCGAACCCGCAGAACGCAACACACCAGACACAGCAACGACATCCTCAACAGCCGGGAACAACCCAAACCCTCGAAAAATACCCCCCACCCAACCCCCCCACCCCGCAGCTAGGCACCCCCACACCCCACCAACACACCAAACCCAGCCACCCCCACCCCACAACTAGGCACCAACAGCTGCACAACCCTCGCCACCTCAGCAGACCACAACGATCCCC
>NZ_JBQUZN010000002.1:0-3841 GCF_056313825.1 Microbacterium sp. DMC48
TTGCCGGTGCCGGAGCACTCAGCGGAGCCCGTGTCGCGGTATCCGCATGCGCCGACAGCACCTGCGCCAACCCCACCGCCATCGGCTCCGCCACCACGAACGCCACCGGCAACATCACCGTCACCACAACCACCACCAGCCCGTACTACCAAGTCGAATGGGCCGGAAACATGTACTACGACAAAACCACCACCACCGTCACCCGCCAATAAGCCAACCAACCCACAACACCCTCTCCACCGCCACACCCACAACATCTTCACGCGCCGATGAGCGACCTCGGCGTCCTCGACGCTCAACAGCAATCGCGCTGAGTGGCGCGCGCTAACCTAGAAAGATCAGAACCAGCCCGTCGCCGGAAGGCGCGGGCTGGTCTTCTTTTACGAGAGGTTCGTCGTCGAAGAAACCACGCCGTGGTTCCCTGGAGCAGCAAGTTGAGCGACCTCTCCGACGCACACATCGACTTCCCTGTCGACCTCGGCGGAATTAGCCTCAAGGACCGAGGAAGGGTCCTCCTGCGAAGAGCAACCATCACCGGCGCAGCCCTCCTTAGGCTCAATCAAGTGACGATCAATGACCGGGGAACCTTCGATCTGAGTCGCGCACAAATCAGCGGTGAGGCGATCGTCCATCTCTACAACGCAAACATCGCAAGCCAGGGCATCCTGAGTCTGCTTGCCGCCACGATCCGTGAGACGGCCTCGGTAATGGCCTCCAAGTCAAATCTCACCGACACCGCCCTGCTTCTGTGCGAAGCCGCAACCGTCAGCGACTTTGGGACGTTCAGCCTGAGCGAGACGGTGGTAGCTAACGGAGCGTGCATCGATCTGAGCCGAATCCGACTGAGATCCGATGCGGACCTGATCCTGGATGACATGGTCGTGAGCGATCACGGAGTCGTGAATGCTCAGAAGGCAAGACTCCGCGATAATGCACGCTTAGGGGTGGCGGGTTCGAAATTCACCCAACGCGGAAAGGCACTGTTCTCTCACGCCCAGATAGCCGAAAACAGTGAGATCACTTTCGACGGAGCAACAGTCACAGCTCAGGGACTGAAGCTCGAGGGAGCGGCGATCACGACTGATGGGCCCGTCATGCTGCCGGACGAGCGACTGCTCTCCCCGGAACCGGCTTAGCGGCTCGCCAACTGCCCGGGCGCGGAAGCCGCGCCATCGTGCTTCGCAAGGGCACGTGATACGGAGGAACTGCCGACACCCAACACGCTGGCGATCTGCGCCATACTCTGGCCCTCTTCACGCATCCTCGCGGCCGCCGCGGTGCGTTCAGGCGTCATCACGGAAGGCCGACCGCCGACGCGGCCCTGAGCACGTGCGCGGGCCAGACCCCGAACCGTGTTCTCTCGAATCGTGTCGACGCGCAGCTGCGCGAACACGGCCACGATGCCGAACAGGGCACGTCCCATCGGGGTTGTCGTGTCGATATCAGGCTCGGTGAGACTACGGATGTTCACCCCGCGCTCGTGCAGATCGGTGATCGTCTCGATGGCCATCTTCTCGCTGCCGGCAAGGCGATCTAGCCTGCGCACCAGCAACGTGTCACCAGGTCGTAGGTAGTCCAGGCAGGCGAGCCACTGCGGACGGTCCTTCACGCGGCTGGACTCGCCGTGGTCGACGAACACGCGCCCTGCGCCGGCTGCGTGCAGCTCGGCCTCTTGAGCGGCCGGGTTCTGGTCTTGACGCGACACTCTCGCGTATCCGACGACGTTGCTCATCACCCCTCCCCTCGCTCGGGCCGGCGGATGCCCCCCGGCATGCTCCTGGTCTGTGCCTGAGCGTTACCGGCACCGGCGCCATACCCGTCCTGGACCACCCGCGTCGCACTCGTGCCGAACGATAGCCGGGCCCGCTCGGCAGCCCTCCACGCGGCGTCACGCTCCCCTGCAGCAGCCTTCGTCACTATCTGATCGAACATCTTCCGCAGCGGGTCGAGATCCTGCCGCTCTGATGCCGCTCGGCACGCTTCATCGTTGACCTCACCGCGCACTCCGCGCCAGTCGAGCTGCCAGCCGGCATCCGCCGCGATGCGGTTCCACATCACCCGCTGTGCGCGGCCGTTGCCCTCCCGGAACGGGTGAATGTAGTTGAACTGGTCGTAGTGGTGAGCGAGCCGATCGACGAACCGGGATCGGCTCATGCCGCGCAGCATGTCGTCGCCGCGGAGCTCGGCGGCGGCGAAGCTGGCGGCCCGCTCGATCATCGCCACCGGCAGGAAGAACTCAGCGCCCTCGACGTTCTTGCGAATGTCCACGGTGCGCAGCTCCCCCGCCCATTCGTAGACGTCCTGGAACAGATGACGGTGGATCGCGCGCAGCTCGTCGAGATCTCCGGTAGGCGCCGGTGGATGGTTCTCGAGCTGCAGGAGCCGGGCAAAAGAAAGGTCGCCCTCAGCCTCGTCGAAAGCGACCTTCGTACGTGCGCCGAGCTTGTTTCGCAGCAGCCCCGTCTCTGGATCGAGGTACGGGTCTACGAACTCAGCCGAGTCCATAACGAGCGCGTGCGCGAGCCACCAGCTCGTCAGAGTCGATCCGACCCGCGACATACTCGCCGGCGTCGGCCCGGCCGGCAGCGCTAACGTGCAGACCCTCCATCTCGCCGCTGTGGATCGCCTCGGCAACCTGACGCTCCCGCGCGGCTGCGGTCGTCGTGGTGACGGTGGAAGTAGCCATCTGCGCTCCTCTCGCTCCACCTCAGTCTATCGTGTTTCCCGAAAACGTACTAGCGAAGGTTTCGGGCAGTATTGGTTTCGGGAAAGAGTTTCGGGAAGAAATCAATCGGCGTGTCGCCGGCGGCGGCGCATCCGGTCACCCAGAAACGATCATTTCCGAGCAAAGGGTGAGCCGGTCAGCGTCGACGAGAACGGCGCCTCTCCCCTGCCGTGACGGGGACGAGAACTGGTCTCATGAGGAGTACCTCGCCGCAGTCCTGGAACGCCAACTCGCTGACCGCGAGTCCGCGGGCACGACAATGCGGATCAGGACGGCGCACTTCCCGGCGATCAAGACCCTGGAAGACTTCAACCTCGACCACCTGCCCAGCCTGCGCAAGGACCTCCTCGCACACCTAGCCACATCGACGTTCGTCGCAAAGTCGGAGAACGTGATCCTGCTCGGCCCTCCCGGAATCGGGAAGACTCACCTCGCGATCGGGCTCGGCGTCAAAGCCGCCCACGCAGGCTACTCCGTCCTCTTTGACACCGCGAACAACTGGATCAACCGGCTCGCCGTCGCGCACCATGCCGGGCAGCTCGAGGCCGAGCTGAAGAAGATCCGCCGCTACAAACTCATCATCATCGACGAGATCGGCTACATCCCCTTCGACACCGACGCCGCCAACCTGTTCTTCCAACTCGTCGCCTCTCGTTACGAGCAGGGATCAATCATGGTCACCAGCAACCTGCCGTTCGGACGCTGGGGCGAGACCTTCGGAGACGACGTCGTCGCGGCCGCCATGATCGACCGCCTCGTCCATCACTCCGAAGTCCTCACCCTCAGCGGTGACTCCTACCGCACCCACGGGCGCCGCGACCTCATCACCAAAGACCGCGCCGACAAAAACTGACCCCCAGAGGGGTCAAGATTCAAACGGCAAAACGGGGTGAAGGTTCACTCGGCATTGACAAGAACAGTAAGGGCGCTCTCCTAGCCACCACCACCACCGCCCAGTAACACCACCCAGGTTCTGTCGACCGGGCACCCATTCCCGTCTGACGGAAACTGGCGACGTGCTTCTTACGGATCTGGCAGGAAGCATTAAGTTCACTCCAGCCCGCGTCCCCGACACTCCCGCACGTCACAGCTACGGGAACACCGTTCACGACGAAC
>NZ_JBQUZN010000003.1:0-292145 GCF_056313825.1 Microbacterium sp. DMC48
ACCAAAAAGGCAGGGACGAGGTAATTTGGCATTTGACAAGTGCACGCTGTTGAGTTCTCAAGGATCGGACGCTCCCGTGCTCCGGCCTCTCGGCCTTCATCGCGGGGCGACTTCTCTTCGCGGGCAAGGTGTCTCCGCCGTCGCGCCCGCTAAGGAACACGACTGGAGTGACAGTCTTGCCACGCCGGCAGTACAGCTTTCGCGACTGCCACAACCCACCACCGTCCTCCGCATGAAACGGAGTGCAGGAGGGAGGTTTCCATCCTAGACCAGAAGTCTTGTTCTCTCTACCGAGAGGTTTGGGATGGGATTCGGTTCTCCGCTTGAGGGGGCGAGACCTTCCGGCCCTTCGCTCTTCCCTGTGGGGCGAACGAGTAATAACTTACGCGGCACACCACCATCCGGCAAATCACACCCACATCCCGGGCGTGTCGCGCTCGGGATGTCACCGTAGGCTCTCCCCATGGAGCCTCGTTCACTGCGCGCGCGGCTGCCCGTCGGCACTCTTGCGACCGACGCCGTCGCCGCCGTCATCGCGGAGGCGTCGACCTTGGGCCGCGTACCCGTGACGGCTGTGGATGCCGAGGCGGTCACCATGGCGTACACGAGCGAGCGGTGGTTCCGCCGAGACGGCGAGGCGGAGATCGGCTTCGCCCCGCTGTCGGGTTTCTTCCGCACACGGGACGGCTGGGTGCGCACGCATGCGAACTACCCGCACCACGAGCGTGCGCTGCGCGACGTGCTCGGCCTCACCGGCGCGGCGCCGGGTGCAAACGATCTCGACCGCGCGCGTGCACGGTTGAGCGCGCTGTCCACCCGCGACGCCGTCGGGATCATCACGCGAGCCGGAGGTCTGTGCGTCGAGGTGCGGCACGAGGATCCCGTCGCGGACGGTCGGCTTCGCGCTTCGCCTCTGGCCACCGTGCTCCGCGTGGCGGACGGCCCGATCGCCACGACTGCCGTCGACACCTCCTCTCCGCTGCGCGGAGTACGCGTGCTCGATCTCACCCGTGTCATCGCGGGCCCGGTGGCGACGCGCACACTCGCGCTTCTCGGCGCCGACGTGCTCCGCATCGATCCGCCCCGGATGCCGGAGATCGCCGCGCAGCACCTGGACACCGGTCACGGCAAGCGCAGCGCTGTCCTCGATCTCGATGCCGCCGACGATCGGCGACGCTTCGACGGTCTGCTCCCCGGCGCGGACGTCGTCGTTCTCGGCTA
This sequence comes from Microbacterium sp. DMC48, assembly GCF_056313825.1. Lineage (NCBI taxonomy): Bacteria > Bacillati > Actinomycetota > Actinomycetes > Micrococcales > Microbacteriaceae > Microbacterium > Microbacterium sp. DMC48. The sequence continues at coordinate 1,222 of NZ_JBQUZN010000003.1, forward strand.
CCGCCCCGAGGCGCTCTCCCGGCTCAGGCTCGACCCCCGAGCGCTATGCGCACGGCATCCCGGCGTCATCGTGGCCAGACTCAGTGCATGGGGCCGCGAGGGCGGACGCGGGTTCGACAGCCTCGTGCAGGCGGCGTCCGGCATCGCGTGGATCGAATCCCGCGACCGCATCACCCCGGGTGCGCTTCCCGCCCAGGCGTTGGATCACACCGCGGGCTATGCACTGGCCGCCGGTGTGATCGCGGCGATGCGTCGTCGCCTCGAGGTCGGAGGAAGCTGGCTCGTCGAGACCTCGCTCCGACGCGTCGCCGCGGAACTGCTCGGCATGACCCGGGATCGGGCGGGCCAGCTCGCCGAACCGGCGGATCCTTCGCGCTACCTCCAGCGGTTCGTCGTCGACGGCCACGACATCGTCACCGCCGGACCGGCCGTGGCCTACGCGGGAGCCCCGACGAGGTTCACGCCGCCGGAGCCGTGGGGCTCCGCCGATCCGGTCTGGCTCCCCCGGTGACACGTCGACGGCCCCCGCTCCGAAGAACGGGGGCCGTCGTGGGCGTGCGGGTCGCTTACTGCGCGGCCTTCACGAGGGCCAGGAGGGTGGGGTTGTTGGCGTAAGCCTCGGCCGCGTTCTCCTTGGTGACGATGACCGGCGGCAGCAGGTACGCCGGGACGACCTTGACACCGTTGTTGTACTGGGTGGTGTCGTTGACCTCAGGCGTCTCGCCCTTCTGGAGCGACTGGATCATCTTGATGGTCTGGGCCACCAGCAGCGAGGTGTCCTTGTTGATGGTGGAGTACTGCTCCCCCGCCATGATCGACTTGACCGACTCGGCCTCGGAGTCCTGACCGGTGACGGTGAACTGCGAGATGTTCTTTCCGGCCTGCTTCACCGAGGTGATGATGGCGCGAGCCAGTGTGTCGTTGGGCGAGAGGACGCCGTCGATGGTCGCCGACGTGTAGTTGGCCGCGAGCAGCGAGTCCATACGGCTCTGCGCGTTCTCGGCCTTCCAGCCCTGGGTCGCCGTCTGCTGGATGTCGGTCTGACCCGACACGACCTTCAGGGTGCCGTCGTCGATCTTCGGCTGCAGCACCTTCATGGCGCCGTTGAAGAAGACCGCCGAGTTGGCGTCGTCCGGCGAGCCGGAGAACAGCTCGACGTTCCACGGCGCGCCGTGGCCCGAACGCTTCTGCAGGCCGTCGAGGAGCGCCTGACCCTGCAGCTCGCCGACCTTGAAGTTGTCGAACGCGACGTAGTAGTTCACGTTCGGCGTGTTCTCGATGAGACGGTCGTAGGCGATCACCGTGACACCGGCATCCGCCGCCTGCTGCAGCTGCGTGCCGAGCTGCTTGCCGTCCTTGGCGCCGATGACGATGACCTTGGCGCCGTTGGTGATCATGGCCGAGATCTGGTTCTGCTGTTCGGCGACCGTGTTGGACGCCGGGGCGTACTGCACGTCGGCCTTGAAGCCGGCCTCCTTCAGGCCGGAGTCGAACAGGCCGCCCGCGAGAACCCAGTTCTCCGACGTCTTGTCCGGCAGCGCGATGCCGATGGTGGCATCGGCCGCGAAGCCTGCCGCCGCGCCCGCCGATGCGGTCGCGTCGCCGCCGCGCCCGGAGCTCGAGCAGCCCGTGAGCGCGAGTGCCGTGACGGCGGCCAGGGAGGCTGCCGCAAGAGCGATTCTCTTCATTGATTCATCACTTTCTCTGGTGAGGGTGAGGCGAGTCAGTCCCGGACCTACCGTTTGGGGAGGTCAGCCGGCTGGCTCGACTCGTTCGTGCCCGACGTCGGAATGACGGCGGGAACTTCTGTGACCACCACGGCGGCCCGGTCACGTCGACGCGTGAGCAGACCGATGATGGAGGGGCCTCCGCGGCGCTTGCTGATCACGTCGACGGCGACCGCGAGCAGGAGGACGAGCCCCTTCGTGATCGACACCGAGTCGGCGCCGGCGCCGATCAGCTGGAGCCCGTTGTTGAGGAACGCCATGACGAGGCCGCCGATGATCGAGCCGATCACCGTGCCGATACCACCCGACACGGCCGCACCGCCGATGAACACCGCGGCGATCGCATCGAGCTCCCAGCCGTTGCCGTCCTGGGGCCCGGATGCCGTGGCGCGGCCGACGTAGATCATGCCCGCGATGGCGGCGAGCACCGACATGTTCATCATGACGAAGAAGTCGACACGGCGGTCCTTGACACCCGAGAGGGCCGCGGCGAGGCGGTTGCCACCGACGGCGTAGATGTGTCGGCCGAAGACCGTGCGGTTGGTGACGAACGAGTAGATCACAACGAGCACCAGCAGGATCACGCCGGAGATCGGGAAGCTCGTGCCCGGGCGTCCCGTGGCGAACAGCCAGGCGGCCCAGAGGATCGCGGCCGAGAGGATGACGACCTTCACGCCCGACACCCAGAGCGGAGCCGAGTCGGCGCCGATCTTCGCCTGCTGGCGACGCAGCCGCCATTCGTTGTAGACGATCCATGCGACGCCGATGAGACCCAAGAGCATGGTGAGCACGTTGAAGTCGACCGCGATGGGAAGCTCGGGCAGGTAGCCGGAGCCGATGTAGCTGTACTCCGGGGGCACCGGCGTGGTGGTCGACTGGCCGATCCACTGGTTGCCGCCGCGGAAGATGAGCATGCCGGCCAGCGTCACGATGAACGCGGGGACGCCGACGTAGGCGACCCAGAAGCCCTGCCACGCACCGACGAGGGCACCGACGACCAGACCGATCGCGATCGCGAGGGGCCACGGCGTGTTCCACTCGTTCATCGACTTGGCGACGATGATGCCCACGAAAGCCGCGACCGAGCCGACGGACAGGTCGATGTGTCCCATGATGATGACCATCACCATGCCGATCGCGAGGATCAGGATGTAGGACTGCTGGCTGACGACGTTGATGAGGTTCTGCGGCGACAGCGTCGTGCCCCCGGTCCAGATCTGGAAGATCAGGATGATGGCGATCAGCGACGCCAGGATGCCGAACTGGCGGAGGGAGGAGGTTCCCCCGCCGAACATCTTCTTCAGGTCGGAAATGCCGCCTGAACGCTTGGTGGGTACCGTCTCGGTGCTCATCGTTGTGCCTTCTGTCGTGCGGAGGTCATGCTGCGCATGAGGTTCTCGGGGGTTGCGTCGGCGACGGGCAGATCATCGGTGATCTGCCCCTCGAAGATCGTGTAGATGCGGTCGGAGATGCCGAGCAGCTCGGGCAGCTCGCTGGAGATCAGGATCACGCCCTTGCCCTGCGCGGCCAGCTGCTGGACGATCGCGTAGATCTCGTACTTGGCCCCCACGTCGATACCGCGGGTGGGCTCGTCGAGGATCAGCAGCTCAGGGTCTGTGAACATCCACTTGGCCAGGACGACCTTCTGCTGGTTGCCGCCGGAGAGTTTCGAGACGCCGACATCGACGCTCGGCGTCTTGATGCGCAGCTTCTTGCGGTAATCGTCGGCGATGTCGTTCTCGGCGTACGGATCGATGACGCCGTTGCGCGCGATCTTCTTGAGCTTGGCCGCGACGATGGAGCGCTTGATCGTGTCGAGAAGGTTGAGTCCGAGCACCTTGCGGTCTTCGCTCACGTACGCCATGCCGTGATCGATCGCGGACTGGACGTCCTTGATGACGACTTCCTTGCCGTCGATGAGGATCTGGCCCGACTCGTAAATGCCGTAGGAGCGGCCGAAGAGGCTCATGGCGAGCTCGGTGCGCCCCGCGCCCATGAGGCCAGCGATGCCGACGATCTCGCCCCGGCGCACGTAGAGGTTCGAGTGCTTGGCGACGAGCCGCTCGGGGATCTGCGGGTGGCGCACCGTCCAGTCGCGCACCTCGAAGAAGACCTCGCCGATGTGCGGCGTGCGGTCCGGGAACCGGCTCTCCAACGAGCGGCCGACCATGCCGCGGATGATGCGGTCCTCGTCGACGGTGCCGGAGGCGACATCGAGGGTCTCGATCGTGCGGCCGTCGCGGATGATCGTGATGGAGTCGGCGATCTGCTCGATCTCGTTGAGCTTGTGGCTGATGATGATCGAGGTGATGCCCTTGCCCTTGAGCGAGAGGATCAGATCGAGCAGGTGCTGCGAGTCGTCTTCGTTCAGCGCGGCGGTCGGCTCGTCGAGGATGAGCAGCTTGACGTCCTTGGCGAGCGCCTTCGCGATCTCGACCAGCTGCTGCTTGCCGACACCGAGATGCTTGATCTGCGTGTCGGGGTCGTCGCGCAGTCCCACGCGCGCCAGCAGATCGACGGCTCGGAGCCGCGCCTGTGCCCAGTCGATGACGCCGCCGCGCTCGATCTCGTTGCCGAGGAAGATGTTCTCCGTCACCGAGAGTTCGGGGATCAGGGCCAGCTCCTGATGGATGATCGCGATGCCCGCGTGCTCGCTCGCGCGGATGTCCCTGAACTGGACGACCTCGCCGCGGTACCAGATATCGCCGCTGTACGTGCCGTACGGGTACACCCCGGAGAGCACCTTCATGAGCGTGGACTTGCCGGCGCCGTTCTCGCCGCAGATCGCGTGGACTTCGCCCGCGGCGACCGTGATGGACACGTCGCTGAGCGCTTTCACACCCGGGAACTCCTTGGTGATGGAGCGCATCTCCAGGATCGGCACTGCATCCGGCATTGTGCGCGACCTCCTCGTCGTCAGCTTGTCTTCGTTGAGCGGGCTTCGTTCCGAAGCTCAATGTGACCGTTCACATCGCTTGAACATCGTGCACCCTCGGAACGAGGTTGTCAATCACGGAAAGGGGCCGTTATCGAAGCGTCATCTTTTCGCCGTGATGGCGACGGCGCAGGACTCGCGCACCACGAGCGAAGGCTCCAGATTCATGCCGCTCACGGCATCCGTCGGCACGTCCGGCTCGCCGATCGCCCGCAGCAGAGCGGCCATGGCACGCTCCCCCAACCCCGCGAACTGCTGATGGACGGTCGTCAGCGGCGGCCACGCATGCGCGGCGAGGGGGATGTCGTCGAAGCCGACGACGCTCACCTGGCGCGGCACGTCGATGCCGAGATCGCGGAAGCCGTGGATCATCCCGAGTGCCATCGCGTCGTTCGCAGCGAAGACGGCGGTGAAGTCGAGGCGGCGCGAGAGCTCCACGGCGGCGTGGTAACCGAAATCCGCGGTCCAATCGCCGAGGATCGGCGGACGCGTCGGCAGATCGGCGTCCGAGAGGGCGCGCAGGTAGCCCTGCATGCGGCTCTCCGCCTCGATCCAATCCTGCGGACCGGCCACGTGCACGATCTCGGCGTGTCCCAGCGAGATCAGATGCTCGGTGGCGAGCATGCCGCCGCGCACCTGATCCTCCGCGAGTTCGGCGATCCCCCGCTCGGCGCTGTGCAGCCCGAGGTAGGGGATGTCGACATCGAGCTCGGCGAGCACATCGAACACCCGCACCTGCGGGGCGTGCACGATGATGCCCTCGACGGACTGTCGGCGCAGATGTTCCACGGCGGCGGCGATCGTCTCCGGGCGGGTGTCGCGCAGGTAGGCGGAGTTCACCCAGTACCCGCGCTCGCGCGCGGCATCCTCGAGGGCGGCCAGGCTGGACGACGGACCGTACTCGCCCCGCGAGCCCAGCACGACCCCCAGCGTCTGCGATCTGCTGGTCACGAGGGCGCGAGCCGCCTGATTCGGACGGTAGCGCAGGTCGGCCATGGCATCGAGCACCCGCTGCTTGGTCTCGGGTCGAATCGACGGGTGACCGTTCAGCACGCGTGAGACGGTCTGATACGAGACGTCGGCGGCGCGCGCGACATCGCGGATGCTCGCGCTGCGTGCTTTCTCCTCGCCAGCCGACACGGTGCCCTCGCCTTCGATGTGCACGTTCACATTACCGCGGTGACGCGCAACGCGTCACGCCGCGCGATGCCGGCGGACGGCGATAACCACGCACAGCACGAGGGTGGCTGCACCCCAGAGGGCGCAGGCGGGCGGCAGCACGCGGTACGCCAGGTGCTGCACCGTCCAGGCAGGAGTGAAAGGACCGTAGACGGCGAGGCCGAGAAGCCATGCCGCCAGGAGCACGACGGGCAGCGAGAGCCACCACAGATGTCGAACGATCGGCGGGATGCCGGTGGTCGCCGACTCCGCACGGCGACCGCGCAGCCACAGCGCGGCGGCGAGAGCGAGCACGATCAGTCCGAACGCGGTGGAGCCATACTGCAGCCACTTAAGCCCCAGAAGCGGCCCCCACTGCGCGTCGAGTGCGGGAAGCAGCCGGGTTCCCCATCGCCCTTCGTGCGTGAAGGCATCCCAGGCGATGTGCGTGGCCACCCCCAGCAACAGCGAGAGCGCCGCGAGCACCGCCGACTGCCACGCCGGACGCCGCGACCACCACTGCGGCGCACCGGGACGGTCCCACACGGCCGGCACCCGAGCTGCGATCCATCGCGGCGACAGCGACCGCACGGCCGGACGCAGCACGACGTACCAGATGACCGTCAGCACGGCGGCGATCGCCGTCGAGACCACGAGATTCGTATGAGTGAGCTGGTACGACACGGGCGTGCCGCGTACGAAGAGCGGCAGATCCGGCGTCATCGCGCCGATCGCGATCGCAGCCGGAAGCAGCGGCGTGCGGACGAACGGCAATGCCACCACGGCGTGCGAGACAGTGAACGGCATGCGGCCTCCGGCGCGGTGTCGAGCCGGGTCAGGCCGCAGGTGCGACGAAGAGCCCGGCGAGCGTCTTCTTGCCGCGGCGCAGCACCGCGACTCCGCCCGGCAGCGCCCCCGTGATGGCGGCGGACTCGTCGTCGACCTTGGTCCCGTCGAGGCTGACGCCGCCCTGCGCGATCGATCGCCGTGCCTCGCTGAGGCTCGCACACAGTCCCGTCTCCACCAGCGCCTGCGCGACCGTGGTGCCCCCCACGATCGTCGCGTGCGGCAGCTCTTCCAACGCGGTGCGCAGCGTGGCGGCATCCAGGGCGCCGAGATCGCCGGCACCGAAGAGGGCCTCGGATGCCGCGATCACCGCGGCCGTGGCCTCCGGCCCGTGCACGGTCGTCGTCACCTCGAGCGCGAGACGCTTCTGCGCGGCACGGCGGAACGGCTCCGCGGCGACCATCTCCTCGTACTGCTCGATCTCTGCGCGCGTCAGGAAGGTGAAGATCTTCAGTCGCTCGATGACATCGGCGTCGTCGGTGTTCAACCAGAACTGGTACATCCGATACGGGCTGCACATCTCGGCATCCAGCCAGATCGCGTTGCCCTCGCTCTTGCCGAACTTCGTGCCGTCGCTGTTGGTGATCAGGGGCGTGCCGATGGCGTGCACCGACACCCCTTCGACGCGGTGGATGAGGTCGGTGCCGCTGGTGAGGTTGCCCCACTGATCGGACCCGCCCGTCTGCAGCACGCAGCCGTACTGGCGGTGCAGCTCGAGGTAGTCCATCCCCTGCAGGATCTGGTAGCTGAACTCGGTGTAGCTGATGCCCGCTTCGGAGTTCAGGCGCGCGGCGACGGCATCCTTCTTCAGCATCGTGCCGACGCGGTAGTACTTGCCGATCTCGCGGAGGAAGTCGATGGCGCTCATCGGCGCCGTCCAGTCGAGGTTGTTGACCATGCGCGCGGCGTTGTCGCCGTCGAAGCTCAGGTAGCGCTCGACCTGGGCACGCAGGTTGCCCACCCACTCGGCGACCGTGTCCTTCGTGTTGAGCGTGCGCTCCGCCGTGGGCCGGGGATCGCCGATGAGTCCGGTCGATCCGCCGACGAGACCGAGCGGGCGGTGACCGGCCAGCTGCAGACGGCGCATCAGCAGCAGCTGCACGAGGTTTCCCAGGTGCAGGCTCGGTGCCGTCGGGTCGAAGCCGCAGTAATACGTGATGGGCTCGCCGGCCAACAGAACGCGCAGGGCGTCCTGATCGGTGGACACGTGCACCAGGCCTCGCCAGACAATCTCGTCCCAGACGTTCTCGAACGAGGGGTCGTTGGCGGGAGCCAGTGCACGCGCGGGCGCGGGAGCACTCACGGAGACGGTTTCAGACACGCGCCCAGGTTATCAGCGGCCGATGCCGCGCCCCGATCACGCCGGTGGCGCCGCCGCTGCGACGTCAGGACGCCGTGGGAGACTGACGACATGGATCCCGACACCCAGGCGATCGTCACGCTGATCGGCGTGATCGTGCTCTTCATCGCGCTGTGCGCGGCCCTGATCCTCGTCGTGATCTCCCTGCGGCGCCCGCGGGGCCCGGTTCTGATCGCCGCGGCGGCGATCATCCTGCTCGCGCTCGTCGCTCTCAGCATCCTGCCGGCGCGCCTTCCCGTGCTGGCCTCGGCTGTGCTGGCCGTCCTCGGCACCGCGCTGGCCATCGTCGGCGGCAACCCGTTCACCCGCTGGGTGCTCACGATCGCCGACGGCGGCCGCACGACGGAGGGTCCACGCGGCGGCATCCTCGTCGAGATGATGTCCGGTCGCGACAGCGCAGCGGTCCGCGAAGAGGAGATCCTGCGCGGCGGCACGACGATCGGCTACCTCGAGCGGGCGTGCGCGGCCCTCGGCATCCTCGCCGGCTTCCCCGGCGCCGTCGCCATCGTCGTGGCGTTGAAGGGCGTCGGACGATTCACGGAACTCGCCACACCGGCCGCGCGCGAGAGGTTCATCGTCGGCACGATGGCGAGTCTGCTGTGGGCGTGCGCCGTCGCGGGGGTCGTCTGGCTCGCGGTCTGGTGAGGTGATCGCCGCGCGGCTCAGACCTCGGAGGTCGGCGACGCGTCCGCGCGCAGCTGCGCGTAGCCCTCGACGAGGGCGGCGACTCCGGCGGCGCCGAGGGCCTGGGACACCGCCGACTGGGTGATGCCCTCCGCGGCCGCGAGCTCCGACTGCGTCGCACCGAGCATCCGGCCGTAGGCGAGTCGCCGAGTGCGCGCCGTCATCGCGGTCACGAGTTGGTCCCGTGCGAGGAGATACGCATTGGCGATCCGGACATCCACCGCCGCGCCGGCATCGGCGACGACCCAGGTGCGGGCGCCCGGGATGGTGCGCGCCTGCGCGGCGTGGATGGCATCGATCGCCTCACGCGCGGCCCACCACCCCGGCCCCTCGGCGAGAGTGCCCACCCGGGAGGGGACGTCGCGGTGCGCCCCGATCCCGATGCCGAAGCGACAGTCGAGATCGTCGGGCAACGCGAGCCGCACCAGCAGCAGGGCCGCCATGGCGGCATCCAGAGACGGGTATACGCCCTGCAGCTCGTCACCCACCGTGGCGGTGAGGGGGCGCTCGGCCAGCGGAACGTCACGTTCCACACGGGCGATCGTCTCTTCCAGAGCGCGCTGGGCGGCAGCCCGATCGGGAAGACTCCGCGATCCGACGATGTCGGCGATCACCGCAACATTCATGGAAAGAAGCATATCGCTGATATTGGCCAAATATCAGTTATTAGCTGCTATTCGAGATCGATCAGGCTCCGTGCGGCGCTCTGCGAGCGGGCGATGAGCTCGGCACGCTGCTCGGACACACGGATACCGGCCGTGCCGCCGGCGCCGGTGCGGCTCGCGACCGAACCTTTGATCGTCAGCACCTCGCGGACGCTCGGGGTCAGATGCGTCGACACCTCCGCGAGCAGAGCGTCGTCGGCATCCTCGAGGCCGATTCCACGCTCCTCGCACGCACGCACCAGCGACCCGGAGATCTCATGCGCATCGCGGAAAGGCACGCCCTGCTTCACGAGCCACTCGGCCACATCCGTCGCCAGCGAGAACCCGGCCGGGGCCAAGCCGGCCATGCGCGCCGTGTCGAACCGCATCGTCGCCACCATGCCGGCGAACGCGGGCAGCACCGTTTCGAGCGTGAGGACCGAATCGAAGACCGGCTCCTTGTCCTCCTGCAGATCGCGGTTGTAGGCCAGCGGCAAGGCCTTCAGCGTCGCCAGAAGACCCGACAGGTTGCCGATCAGGCGGCCCGCCTTGCCCCGAGCGAGTTCGGCGATGTCGGGATTCTTCTTCTGCGGCATGATGCTGGAGCCCGTGGAGTAGCCGTCGTCGAGCGTGACGAAGCCGAACTCGCGGGTGTTCCAGATGATGATGTCCTCCGCGAAACGGGAGAGATCCACGCCGATCATCGCTGCGATGAAGGCGAACTCGGCGACCACGTCTCGCGAGCTCGTGCCGTCGAGGGAGTTCTCCGCCGGCCGGGCGAGGCCCAGCCGATCGGCGACCAGCTGGGGATCGAGGCCCAGGGTCGCACCGGCGAGCGCTCCCCCGCCGTACGGCGAGACCGACGCGCGCGCCGCCCAGTCGCGGAGGCGCTCGAGGTCGCGGACGAGGGGCCAGCCATGCGCCTGCAGGTGGTGGGCCAACAGGATCGGCTGCGCGTGCTGCAGGTGGGTGCGGCCCGGCATGATGGCCTCTGCGTGCGCCTCGGCCTGCGACACGATGGCGTCGATGACCCGAAGAAGGTCGCGGGCGATCACGCGCGCGTGATCGAGAAGGTACAGCCGCACGAGGGTGGCGATCTGGTCGTTGCGGCTGCGACCCGCGCGGAGCTTGCCGCCGAGCGTCGGACCGACCTCGGCGATGAGAGCGGCTTCCAGAGCGCCGTGGACGTCCTCATCGGCCGGCTGGGCGACCAGTGAGCCGTCGGCGACCGCCGCCGCCAGGGCATCGAGCCCCGCGTGCATGCGTGCCTCTTCGTCGGCGGTGAGATACCCGGCGGCCGCGAGCGCCGCCGCGTGCGCGTGCGACCCGGCGATGTCGTAGGGCGCAAGCACCCAGTCGAAGTGGGTGGAACGGCTGAGGGTCGCGAGCTCGGGTGAGGGTCCCGACGCGAAGCGTGCCCCCCAGAGTGCGCCGTCGTTCGTGCCATGCGGTGTCGTTTCGCTCACCGCACCAGCCTAGCGAGCGCCGCACCGACGCTCCGCTGCACGCCAGGTGTGCACAGATCCGGTGTCGCGCAGGCGCTGGATGCCGGGGTGTCACCGCGCCGGCTTCGCGCGCGCGACCTGGCCACACCCTTCCGCGGCGTGCGATCGCGGCCGCCGGCGGTGAACGAAGACGCCCGTCTGCGTCTGACGATCCAGCGCGCCGCGCAAGCGGATGCGACACGAGCGGTCCCCGGCATCCTGTTCACCCACGTGACGGCGGCGGTGATCTGGGAGCTGCCACTACCGCTGCGACTGCTGCGCCGCGGCGCGACGCTGCTCCCGCCGCCGCTGAGCAGCTCAGCCGGGGATGACGACGCGCGTGGCGTACGCCACGGCGCGCTCGAGGGGACCACGGCCGAGGAGGAGCGCCCACACGGTGCAGAACACGAGCGTCGCCGCGACGAACGGCCAGAACGGCTGCAGGGCGCGGAAGCCCGACAGATCTCCGACGTCGCCCAGAGCGAACGACGCCCACACGGCCCACGCCGCGATCTGGCCGACGTATGCGGTCAGCGGCATCGACCCCACCGCGCGCACCGGCAGCAGCACGATGCGCGCGGGCGTGCGGCAGATCAGCAGACACAGGCCGACGACGGCGAGCGCGAAGCCGCCCGACCCGACCGCCTCGAGCATGCCACCGGAGTGGGCGCCGTCGGCCAGCACACGTCCGAGGAAGGAATCCTCGTCGACGTCGATGACCGTGGATGCCGCGGCCGCCGCGATCGCGCACGCCGCACCACCGACGGCCAGCGCGACGAGAGTGCGCGGGGAGCGCAGGTCGGAGCGTGCGGCTGCCAGGCCCGCGATCAGGAAGGCCGCCCACAGCAGGAAGGGGTAGTGCCAGCCCAGCAGCAGAACGAGATCACCGCCGACGGGCCCGGCGGCCACGAGAACCCGATCTGCGAGCGGCAGCAGCCACGGCGCGCCGACACCGACGACGGCAGCGAGCACCCAGAGGGTGGATGCCGACAGGCGCAGCAGCGGCACCGCGAGGAGGAAGAGAATGCCGTACGCCGGCAGGATCACGTAGACCGGCACGCCCGTCGCGTTCAGCAGCATCCCGATGCCCCAGATGATCACCGCACGCACGACCAGTCGGCGCCGCGCGACGACGAGCGTCCGGCCCGACGCGGGGCTGCTGCCCGCGCTCGCCCGCGCGCCGCTCATCAGAGCGATCGAGACCCCCGCGAGCGTCGCGAACAGGATCGAAGACCGCCCGTTGACGAGATCGACCCAGGTCGCAGGCTGCGCCGCATCGAAGTGCGGGGTCACCAGCAGGTGCGCGGCGAACATCCCGAAGACGGCCAGGCCCCGCGCGAGATCGACGCCGGCGAGCCGGCCCGCGTCATCCAGCGTGCGCGCTCGGAGCGGACGGAGGGCCGTCATCGTCGTCCCGCCGTCCGCATCCGGGTCACTGCTGACGCAGCAGCCAGACCAGAAGAGCCTTCTGGGCGTGGAGTCGGTTCTCCGCCTCATCCCAGACCACGCTCTGCGGTCCGTCGATGACCTCGGCATCCACCTCGTAGCCCCGGTCGGCGGGCAGGCAGTGGATGAAGATCGCGTCCGGATCGGCGAGCTCCATCGTCGCCTGCGTGACCTTGTACCCGCCGAGGTCGTGGACGCGCTGGATCTTCTCCTCCTCCTTGCCCATCGACACCCAGGTGTCGGTGACGATGACGTCGGAGCCGGCGGCGGCCGCGGCGGGATCGGTGAAGAGCGTGACCGAGCCTCCTGTGGTCGCAGCGATCCGCTCGGCGTCGGCGACGACATCGGCGCGAGGAGCGTAGGCGGCGGGCGAGGCGACGCGCACGTGCATCCCCGCCGTCACGCCGGCCAGCACGTAGGAGTGGCCCATGTTCGAGGTGCCGTCGCCGAAGAACGTGAGGGTCAGCCCCTTCAGCTCACCCTTGTGTTCGCGGATGGTGAGCAGATCGGCGAGCAGCTGGCAGGGGTGGAAGTCGTCGCTGAGCGCGTTGATCACCGGCACGGTCGTGCCGCGCGCCATCTCCTCGAGCCCCGCCTGCGCGTAGGTGCGCCAGACGATCGCGGCGACCTGCCGCTCCAACACACGAGCGGTGTCGGAGGGGGTCTCCTTGCCGCCGAGCTGGCTGTTCGCCGTCGAGATCACCAGCGGCGAGCCGCCGAGGTCGGCGATGCCGACCGCGAACGAGACGCGCGTGCGGGTGGAGCTCTTGTCGAAGATGACCGCGACGGTCTGCGGCCCCTCGAGGGGCTTCAGCTTCCAGCGGTCCTTCTTGAGCGAGACCGCGAGGTCGAGGATCTCGGCCTGCTCGGCCGGGCTGAGGTCGTCGTCGCGGAGCAGATGGCGGGTCATGCGGAGGCCTCCGGGGTCGAGGTGGGGGTTTCGGTGTCGTCGAGCACGAGAGCGTCGGCGACGGTGCTGAGGGCGCGCGCGAAGAGGTCGACGAGCTCGTCGATCTCCACGTCGCCGATGGTGAGAGCGGGCGCGATGCGCACGGTGCTGTCGTTGGCGGCGTTGACGATGAGCCCGTGCTGCTGGGCGGCCGCGACGACGGCGCCGGCGACGGGGTGGCGCAGGGCCACGCCCAGCAGCAGTCCGCGTCCGCGGCATCCGTCGATCAGCGGCGAGGCGAGGGACTCGATCGCCGCGCGCAGCTGCACGCCGCGGACGGCCGCGTTCTCGACCAGGCCCGCACGCTCGATCTCGCCGAGCACGGCGAGCGACGTCGCGGTCGCGAGAGGGTTGCCCCCGAAGGTCGAGCCGTGCGTGCCCGGGTAGAAGAGGTCGCTGGCGGCGCCGAACGTGATGAGCGCGCCGATCGGGAAGCCGCCGCCGATGCCCTTGGCGACCGTGATCGCGTCGGGCGTGATTCCCTCGTGCTGGAAGGCGAACCAGGCGCCGGTTCGACCCGCACCCGTCTGGATCTCGTCGACGATCAGCAGCGCACCGTGACGCGCGGTGATCTCACGCGCTGCCGCGAGGTACCCCTCCGGCAGCGGCACGACACCCGCCTCGCCCTTGATCGGCTCGACGAACAGGGCCGCCACGTCGTCGCCGATCGCGGCCTCGAGGGCCTCCACGGTCGAGTCGAGGAACTCGACGCCCGGGACCATCGGCAAGAACGGTGCCTGCATGTACGGTTTGCCGGTGAGGGCGAGCGTGCCCATCGTGCGCCCGTGGAACGCGTCCTTCAGTGCCAGGATGCGGGGGCGCGCGGCACGCGCATCCGTCGCCGCTCCGTGCAGGCGCGCGAGCTTGAACGCGGCCTCGTTCGCCTCGGCTCCCGAGTTGGCGAAGTAGACGCGTCCGGCGTCGCCCGCGCCCGTGAGGCGCTTGAGCTCGGCTGCCAGTGCCAGCTGCGGCGGCGTCGCGAAGAAGTTCGACACGTGCGACAGCGTCGCGGCCTGGCGCGACACGGCCTCCACGAAGACGGGGTGCGCGTGACCGAGGGAGGTGACGGCGATGCCGCCGAGGAAATCGAGGTAGCGGCGTCCGTCCGCGTCCCACAGCGACGACCCCTCGCCGCGGACGAACAGAGCCATCCGGTCGCCGGCGTTGCGGACGAGGTCGCGCCCGGCGTCCTCCTGCCACATCGTCGCTGCCGTCGTCTGCTCCTGTACGCCGCTCACCGCGCCACCACCTCTGTTCCGATTCCCTGTTCCGTGAAGACCTCGACCAGCACCGAATGGGGCTGGCGTCCGTCGATGATCGCCGCCGTGTCGACGCCGCCGTCGACGGCGTCGAGGCACGCCTGCATCTTCGGGATCATGCCCGACTCCAGCCGCGGCAGCATCGCGCGCAGCTCGTCGGCGGTCAGATGCGAGACCAACGAGTCGCGGTTCGGCCAGTCGGCGTACAAGCCCGCGACATCGGTGAGCACGACGAGCTTCGCCGCGCCCAGCGCGATGGCCAGAGCCGCCGCCGCCGCATCCGCGTTGACGTTCAGCGACTGCCCGGGGTTGTCCAGGTCGGGCGCGATCGACGAGACCACCGGGATGCGACCGGCGGCGAGCTGGTCGAGCACCGGCTGCGGGTCGACACGGACCACATCGCCGACGGCGCCGAGGTCGTGCTCGGTCCCGTCGATCACCACACCCCGCCGCCGGCCCTGGAAGAGCCCCGCGTCCTCGCCCGACACACCGACGGCGAAGGGGCCGAACGCGTTGATGCGCCCGACCAGCTGCGGATTCACCTGGCCGGTGAGCACCATCCGAACGACGCTGATCGCCTCGGTGGAGGTCACCCGGTATCCGCCCTTGAACTCGCTGGGGATGGCGAGCCGATCGAGCATCTGCGAGATCTGCGGGCCGCCGCCGTGCACGACGACCGGCTTCACGCCGACGAACCGAAGATAGGCGATGTCCTGCGCGAACGCGTCCTGCAGCTCTTCGGACACCATCGCGTTGCCGCCGTACTTGATGACGATGATCTGGTCGCGGAAGCGCTGCAGCCACGGCAGGGACTCGATGAGAACGGCGGCCTTCTCGGCGGCCTCTTCGGGGGTGGTGTGCTGGATCTTCTCGGTCATGAGCTGTACGCGCTGTTCTCGTGGACGTAGTCGTGCGTCAGGTCGTTCGTGAAGATCGTCGCCGCCGCGTCGCCCTCCTTGAGGTCGATGAGCACGTCCGTCGCGCGCGGCGTGAGGTCGACCTCCTCGCGGGGACGGTCGGGGGCGCCGGCGCTGCACAGCCGCACCCCGTTGAAGCTCACGTCCACGGCGTACGGGTCGAAGGCCGCCTGCGTCGTGCCGATCGCCGCCAGAACCCGGCCCCAGTTGGGGTCGTTGCCGAAGATCGCGGCCTTGAAGAGGTTGTTGCGTGCGACCGAGCGGCCCACCTCGACGGCGTCGTCTTCGGATGCCGCGCCCACGACGCGGATGGTGATGTCGTGACTGGCGCCCTCGGCGTCGGCCTGCAGCTGCCGAGCGAGACTCGTGCACACCTCGACGAGAGCCGCACGGAACGCGTCCGCGTCGGGCGTCACGCCGCTCGCGCCACTGACCATCAGCGTCACCTGATCGTTGGTCGACATGCAGCCGTCGGAGTCGAGTCTGTCGAAGCTCACCCGGGTGGCGGCGCGCAGATGCGCATCCGCCTCGTCGGCCGACAGCACCGCGTCGGTCGTGATGACCACGAGCATCGTGGCAAGGCCCGGAGCGAGCATCCCCGCACCCTTGGCCATCGCCCCGATGGTCCACCCGTCACCGGCGAAGACAGCGGTCTTGGGTACGGTGTCGGTCGTCATGATGGCGCGCGCCGCGTGGTCGCCGCCGTCGTCCGAGAGGGCGGAGATCGCCGCCTCGGTACCGGCAAGGACCTTGCCGCGGAAGACCTCGTCGCCCGTGCCGATGAGCCCGGTGGAGCACACGAGCACGTCGCCGGGGCTGATGCTCAGCAGCTCGGCGGCCTTCTCCGCCGTCTGATGAGTGGTCTGGAAGCCGAACGCCCCGGTGAAGCAGTTGGCACCGCCCGAGTTGAGCACGATCGCCTCGACAGTGCCGTCCTGAATGGCCTGCTGCGACCACAGGATCGGGTTGGCCTTGGCACGATTGCTGGTGAACACGGCGGCTCCGACCTTCAGCGGGCCGCGGTTGACGACGACGGCGACGTCGGGCCTGCCGGTCGATTTGAGACCGGCCACGACGCCGGCGGCGGCGAATCCTGCAGGGTCGGTGACGCTCACGGTGCCACTCCGTTCACGGTCAGGCCCGTGGCCTCCGGAAGGCCCAGGGCGATGTTCATCGACTGGATGGCGGCACCGGCGGTGCCCTTGACGAGGTTGTCGACGGCCGTCACGACGACGACGCGGTTCGCGGCGCGGTCGACCGCGAGTCCGACGAGGGCGGTGTTGGCGCCCAGAACGTCCGCCGTGCGGGGGAACTGCCCCTCGGGCAGCAGGTGAACGAACGTCTCGCCGCCGTACGCACTCTCCCAGGCCGAACGGATCTCGGCATCCGTCACGCCGTCCGCGATCGGCGCGGTGGACGTGGCCAGGATGCCGCGAGCCATCGGCACCAGCACGGGCGTGAAGGAGATGCGGGCCTCGGAAGCGCCAGCCGCCGTGAGCGCCTGCTGGATCTCGGGAATGTGGCGGTGCGTTCCGCCGACGGCATACGGGTTCGCGGTGCCGAGGATCTCGGATGCGAGAAGGTTCGTCTTCAGGCTCTTACCCGCCCCGGAGGGCCCCACGGCCAGCACGCTGACGATGTCGCGAGCGTCGATGACGCCGGCCGCGACGCCGGGGACGAGGCTCAGCGCCACCGTGGAGGCGTTGCAGCCCGGGGCGGCGATGCGGGAGGCGCCGACGAGGTGCTCACGCTGCTTCTGCCCGCCGGCGCCGACGATCAGCTCCGGCACACCGTAGGTCCACGGCTCGTGGAAGGCGCCGCCGTAGAACGCGTCCCACGCCGTCGGCGAGGTCAGACGGTGGTCGGCACCGGCGTCGATGACCAGGGGCGTGTCTGCGAGCGCGTCGGTGTACTGACCGGACTGGCCGTGCGGGAGCGCGAGGAAGACCACGTCGTGGCCCGCGAGCACCTCGGGCGTCGTCGGCTCCAGAGTGAGGTCGGCCAGCGAACGCAGGTGGGGCTGATGCTGGATGAGCGCATCGCCGGCGTTGCTGTGCGCGGTGACGGTGCGGATGTGGACGTCGGGATGGGCGGCGAGGAGGCGCAGGATCTCGCCGCCGGCATAGCCGGAAGCGCCGGAGACGGCGACCGAAAGGGTCATTGTTCAACCTTATTGTGACGTGAGTCGGCAAACGGTGGGCTCGAAGCGGCGACACCGGCGACTCGACCCGTCACGACGACAGGGAGCTCGCGGGGTCGCCTAGAGTCGGCGGTCGTCCTGACGTCGGCGCGCACGCAGCACCGTGGCAACGGTGACGGAAGCGGCGGCGTGCATGCGGAGACGCTATCGCGCGGCGCGTCGTCGCCGCAAATCGATGCCGTCACTGCGCAAGGGCATCGAGGAGCTCGCGCTCGTCAGCGCGCGTGAGCCCGGCGGAGCGGGGACGGTCCAGTCCCCGTCCGCGCTCATCGGCGAGCACGCGCCGCAGCACGTCCTCCAGCGGCCTGTGGCGTCCGCCGAGAATGCGATAGGTGCCATTGGCGCGAGTCGCGAAGCCGGGCACATCGTCGGGCAGCCACAGCGGCAGCGATCGCTCCCCCGCCCAGTACCCCACGCCGTGCGCGACGAGCCACGGCGCGGAGGCCCCGACGAGGCGGCCGGTGTGACCGGCGACGCTGCGAGCGATGGCGAGCACCGCCTCCAGCGGAAGACTGTCGCCGACGGCATTGACGGCACCGGTGAAGCGCGCCGCGCCCACCTCGACCACGAAGTCGGCCAGGTCGTCGACGTCGATCACCTGCACCCGCGCGCCGGGTGCGTCGGGAATCAGCACGGGCTCGGCCGCCGCAGCGGCGAGGCGGGCGACCCAGTAGCCGAAGCGATCGGTGGGGTCACCCGGGCCGACGATCAGCCCCGGGCGCACCACGGCCGCACGGCGGCCGAGGGCGGCTGTCACGGCCTGCTCGGCGGCGGCCTTCTCGCGCCGGTAGTCGTACGGGTCGCCGGGTTCGGCGGCGACGGCGAGGGCGGCGGACTCGTCGGCGCCCGCCACGTCGTCTGTCGCATAGGCGGAGACGCTCGACACGTACGTCCAGTGCCGCGTCCGCTCCGCGAGCACGGCGGTCGCGGCACGCACGTGGTCGGCGGTGGAGGAGATGTCGACGACCTCGTCCCACTCGCGATCCGCGACGGCGGTGTAGGCATCGTCGCGCTCCCGATCGGCGACGACCAGCCGGGTGCCGGCCGGCGCGTCGCGGCCGCCGCGGGCGAGTACCGTCACGGCGGCACCGGCATCCCGCCAGCGCTCCGCGATGCGCCCGGACAGCCATCCGGTCCCGCCGAGGATCAGAACATCGGTCATGTCGTCGGGAAAGCCTTGATGCGCTGGAGAAGGTCAGGGCCGGTGCGATCCAGCGTCCGTCCGCCGAGCCACACCCCCAGGGCGGCGGCACCGCCGCCGACGACGATGCCGACCACGAGCGCCACCCATCCCCAGACCGCCGCACCCGTGATGAAGCCCGCGACAGCGAACGCGATGGCCGGCGCTCCGATGACGAGGCAGGCGCCCATCACGACGAACACGAGCAGGCCGGTCAGGAACGTCTGACCGGGCACGCTCTTGAACGGGCTGTCGCCCGGCGCGGCGACCGGCGTCACGAGCAGCGCGGACGACACCGCCGAGACGCCGTAGCCGCCGAGGACCAGACCGAGCGAGGCCCCGAGGATGCCGGGCAGGTGCGCGAGACGCCCGCTCACCGCCGTCGTCACCACCGCCAGCAGGACGACGAGCGGGATGCCGATGCTCGCCGCCCCGAGCATGCGGCCGAGACGATCGTCGCGCCCGCGGATGCCGGTTGCGAGCACCGACGCGAAAGCCGTGCCGTCGTAGGAGACGTCCGTGTAGCCGGCGAGGCACAGCACCAGGGCTACGAGCACCGCGGAGCCGGAGAACATGAAGCCGTCGATGCCGCCCGTGAACGCGAACAGCAGCGGGAACAGCGGCACGATCAAGAGCTGTCGCAGGTATCGCGGGTCGCGCAGCCAGGCCGTCAGCGACCGCGCCCACATCGCTCCGACGCCCCCGGTCGGCATGCGCCCGAACAGCCCGAGCGCTCCCGAGCGGGAGACCTTGGCGGTTCGCTGCCGGGGCGCGGTCACGGCACCGCGAAGCGCGCGGGCCCACAGCAGCCACAGCACGCCGAGGGTCGCCACCGCAATGAGCAGACGCGCGGCCGCAGCCGCCCACTGCCCGGCCGCGACGTCAGCGGGAACGGCCCACGCGGCGCCGATCGGCGTCCATCCGAGCACGCCCGCGATCTGCGGAATGCGCTCGCGGACGCCGGCCGTCGAGGTCAGGGCGAGCGTGCCGGTCACGATGGGACCGGCCATGATCAGCAGGACGAGCACGATCGTGCCGATGAACTCGCGCCCGCGTCGGTTTCCCCCCACCCCGCGTGAGAGCGCAGACACGAGCCGCGATGCCACGACGCACGTCAGCACCGCCAGAGCGACGCACACAAGCGCGGTGCCCGCGGCGAGCGGCCAACGGAACCAGAGTGCGAGCGTCGCGAGCGCCGCGACCGACGTGGCGATGCCGGGAATGCCGGTGAGACCGGTGGCGGTGAGGGCCAGCATGATCTGCCGCGTGCTGAGCGGGAACGGAGCGAGCTTGTCGGCATCCACCGTCGTGTCCATGCCCGTGACGAGCACGGGGCCCAGCACCCAGCCCAGCAGCAGTGCAGATCCGCCGATGATGGCGACGGCGCGCGCGCCGTCCAGACTCTGGAACACCGCGACGGCGACGAGGCCCGCGACCACGGACGTGAGGATGCCGAGCGCCCAGAGAATGCCGAAGCAGAAGCCGACCAGCTGCCAGGGGCGACGCGCGAGGGTGTTGCCGAGGATGCGGTACCTCAGCCTCAGGACTGTCGCAACCACTGCGGTCCTTCCGACGTGTGGCGACCTCCCACGAGCGAGAGGAAACGGTCCTGCAGGCTCTCACCCGCGCGCACCTCGTCGACCGTTCCGGCGGCCAGGACACGACCGGCCGCGATGACGGCGACGTGGTCGCACATACGCTGCACGAGGTCCATCGAGTGGCTGGAGATGATGATCGTGCCGCCCGAGGACGTGTAGGAGCGCAGGACGTCCTCGATGTTGGCCGCCGAGACCGGGTCGACCGATTCGAACGGCTCGTCGAGCACCAGGAGACGCGGCGCGTGCACCAGTGCGCACGCAAGCGCGACCTTCTTCGTCATGCCCGCGGAGTAGTCGGCGACGATCGTTCCGGCGGCCTCGCCGAGGTCCATCAGAGCGATCAGGTCGGCCACGCGGGGCGCGATCTGATCGCGCGGCACCGAGAACATCATCGCCGTGTAGGTGATGAGCTGCTCGCCCGTGAGTCGATCGAACAGACGAACGCCGTCAGCGAGGTTGCCGATGAGGGCTTTGGCGCGCACGGGGTCGGCCCACACGTCGACGCCGTGCACCCAGGCGCCGCCGGCGTCGGGTCGCAACAGGCCGGTGGCCATCGACAGTGTCGTCGTCTTTCCGGCCCCGTTGGGACCGACCAGCCCGTAGAACGAACCGGCGGGAACGTTCAGGTCGACGCCGCCGACCGCGGTCTTGTCTCCGAAGCGCTTCACGAGGCCTGCGAGCTGCAGGGCGGGGACCATCTGCGTATCAGTCATCCCCACCGAGCCTAGCCCGACCTCTGCGGGGTGTCGGAAGGCTCTGGCACCATGACCGCATGCTGCAGACCCTCGCCGTCGCCGGCTATCGCTCTCTCCGGGATGTCGTGGTGCCTCTGGGCGGGCTCACCGTGGTCACCGGCCCCAACGGGTCGGGCAAGTCCAACCTCTACCGCGCTCTGCGTCTTCTCGCAGCCTCGGCGCGCGGCGAGGTCGTCGGCGCCGTGGCGCGCGAAGGCGGGTTGTCGTCCGTGCTCTGGGCGGGTCCGGAGAACGGCGGCACCCAAGGCACGGTGCGCCGCGGACCGATCGCCCTGATGCTGGGCTTCTCCTCGGACGAACTCGGCTACCTCATCGACCTCGGCATCCCGCAATCGGACCCCTCCGTCGCCAACCCGTTCGCCCGTGACCCCGAGATCAAGCGCGAGCAGGTCTTCGCCGGCCCTGTGGCGAAGCCCGCAGCGCTGCTGATCGACCGGCGACGGCAGGCGACCCGCGTGCGCGACGGTCGATGGACCGACCTCGACCAGCGCCTCGCGCCCTACGAGAGCATCGTGACCGATCTTGCCGACGGTGACACGGCGCCCGAACTGCTGGCGCTGCGGCGCACGATGAGCGGATGGCGCTTCTACGACCATTTCCGCGTGGATGCGCAGGCCCCGGCCCGCCGACCGCAGGTCGGCACCCGGACTCCGACGCTGTCGCACGACGGGGCAACCCTGGCAGCCACGTGGGCGACGATCGTGGATGCCGGCCACGGCGATGCCCTGCAACGCGCCGTCCGTGACGCCTTTCCGGGCTCTCGCGTCGAGATCGAGTCGAGCGAGGGCCTGTTTCGCCTCGTCCTGCACCAGAACGGCTTGCTGCGTCCGCTGGATGCCGCCGAGCTGTCGGACGGGACGCTGCGCTACCTCTTGCTGTGCGCGGCCCTGCTCCCGGCGCGGCCCGCCCCGCTGCTGGTGCTCAACGAGCCCGAGGCGAGTCTGCACGTGTCACTGCTGACGCCGCTGGCCCGATTGATCCAGCGCGCCGCCGCGCACACGCAGGTGCTCGTCGTCTCGCACGCGCGAGAGTTGGTCGAGGCGCTGCCCGCCGCAGCGCGCGTCGAGCTCCGCAAGGATCAGAACGGCACGGCCGTGGTCGGGCAGGGGTTCATGGAGGTACCCGCCTGGCATTGGGGGTCACGGTGAACGAACCGCGAACCCCCGGCTACTCGCGAATGCTCGCCGCGTAGCGCTCCGCGGCGACGGCCACTCCGGCGAGCTTCGCGTCGGTGGCCTCGGCGGCCGTGAGCGTGCGATCCGGCGCGCGGAAGCGCAAAGCGAAGGTGAGGCTCTTCGTACCTTCGACGAGGCCCGTTCCGCGGTAGTCGTCGACGAGTCGGACCGCCTCCAGCAGTGTGCCCGCACCCTCGCGCAACGCCGACTCGACGTCGCCCGCGACCACGTCTTCGCCGACGACCAGCGACACGTCCTGGGTCGCCGCCGGGTACCCCGACAGCGATGGCGCCACGTCGGGGGCACCGGCACGGCGCAGCACACGGTCGAGATCGAGCTCGGCGACGTAGACCTCCCCGTGCAGGTCCGCGTCGGCGGCCACCTGCGGCAGCACCTGGCCCACGTAGCCCACCTCGTCACCGGCGACCGTCAGCACTCCCGCGCGGCCGGGATGCAGCGCGGCGCGCTGCCCCTGGGCGACCTCGATGCGCACTCCCGCTCCGGCGGCGATGGTCTGGACCGCGCCGAGGACGTCCGAGAGGTCGACCGGGATCGGAGCATGACCGGGCTGCTTGGCGACCATGTCACCCGTCAGCAGCACCGCGACGTGGCGCGGCTGCGGCGGCAGGGCGGCGTTCAACGCGGCGATCGTCTCGTCGTCCGGGCGCACCGCCAACGGCGGTACGGTGTCGGTTCCGTACGTCACGCCCTCTTCCGGGGTGAACACGAGTCCCGTCTCGAACAGGGCGAGGTCGCCGAAGCCGCGCGCCTGGTTGCGGTGCGCGACCTGCAGCAGCCCCGGCACGAGGGAGCGGCGGAGGTACGGCGCCTGACCGTCGAGCGGGTTCGCGAGCTTGACCGATGCCATGGGCTCCCCCGACGCCGACCCGTGCAGGGCGTTCGCCTCCGCCGTGGAGAACGGGAACGAGGGCGTCTCGACGAAGCCGGCGGCGGCGAGCGCGTTGGCCACCCGGCGCCGCCCCTTCTGCACCGACGTGAGGCCGCGGCCGGAGGGCGGCGTGGGCAACACCGACGGGATGCGCTCGAGCCCGTGGATACGGGCTACCTCCTCGGCGAGCGTCCATTTGTCGGTGAGGTCAGGACGCCACGTCGGGGGAATGACGTGCCAGCCGTCCGTCGCACCATCGAGCGCGTCGCCCGGCAGCACCTCGCAGCCCACCATCTCCAGGGCGTCGGTGATCTCGGCATCCGTGTAGTCGACGCCGATCAGCTGCGGTACGAAGGCGCGCGGCAGCTCGATGCCGCCCACGAAGACCTCGCCGAACAGCGCACCCCCGAGGTCGGCGTCGAGAGTGCCGCCGGCGAGCTCGACCATGAGGTCGGCGACGCGACGGGCCGCCACGAACGGCAGGAGCGGGTCCACTCCGCGTTCGAAACGACGCGAGGCCTCCGACGGCAGCTTGTGACGGCGTGCCGTGCGGGCGATCGTGACCGGGTCGAAGATCGCGGCTTCGACGAGCACATTGCGCGTCGAATCCGTCATCTCGGTGGTGCCGCCCCCCATCACACCGGCGAGACCGATGGGGCCGGAGTCGTCGGTGATGAGGAGGTCCTCGGCGCTGAGCGTGCGCTCCTTGCCGTCGAGGGTGGTCAGCTTCTCGCCCTCGTGCGCGCGGCGCACCGTGATGCCGCCCTGAAGTCTGTCGAGGTCGTACCCGTGGATGGGGTTGCCGAGCTCGAGCATGACGTAGTTCGTGATGTCGATCAGGATGCCGAGCGAGCGGATACCGGCGAGGGTCAACCGCGCCACCATCCAGGGCGGCGTCGGCCGAGTCGGATCGACGCCGCGGACCACGCGGGCCACGAACTCGCTGGCTCCGACGCGTCCGCGCAGCGGCAGACGGTCGTCCACGACGACGGCGAACCCCGAACCGGGCTGCACGTCGTCCCACGCGTGCGCGGCGGGGTCGGTGAAGGCGGCACCGGTCGCGTGCGAGTATTCGCGGGCGATCCCGCGGATCGACAGGGCGTAGCCACGGTCAGGAGTGACGTTGATGTCGACGGCGACGTCGTCGAGGCCCAGCAGAGCGATCGCGTCGGTGCCGACCTCGGGGTCCAGGCCCAGTTCGACGAGCCGCAGGATGCCGTTGTGCTCGTCACCCAGCCCGAGCTCGCGCGCGGAGGCGATCATGCCGTCCGAGACATGACCGTAGGTCTTGCGCGCGGAGATGGGGAAGGGCCCCGGCAGGGTGGCGCCGGGCAGCGAGACGACGACTTTGTCGCCCTCGACGAAGTTCGACGCGCCGCAGACGATGCCACGGACGCCACCGTTCGCCGCACCGACGTCCACCTGGCACCACCGGATCGTCTTGCCGTTGGACTGCGGCTCGGCGTCGAAGGAGAGCACCCGGCCGACGACGACCGGTCCACTGATCTCGAAGCCGATCGCCTCTTCCTCCTCGAAGCCGACCGACACGAGCGCCGCGAAGACATCGTCGGTCGTGGCGTCCTGGGGAAGCTCGACGTACTCACGCAGCCACGACAGAGGGACGCGCATCAGACCACCATTCCGAACTGCTCACTGAAACGGACATCGCCTTCGGCCATGTCCCGCATGTCCTGCACGTCCGAGCGGAACATCAGCGTGCGCTCGATGCCCATTCCGAACGCGAACCCCGAGTAGACCTCGGGGTCGATCCCGGCCGCGCGCAACACGTTCGGGTTGACCATTCCGCATCCGCCCCACTCGATCCAACGCGGGCCGCCCTTGAAGGTGGGGTGCCAGAGATCCAGCTCTGCCGACGGCTCGGTGAAGGGGAAGTAGTTGGTGCGAAAGCGCGTCTTCGCCTCGGCGCCGAACAGCACCTTCGCCGCGTGATCCAGCGTGCCCTTCAGGTTCGCCATCGTGATGCCCTTGTCGACGACGAGGCCTTCGAACTGGTGGAAGGCCGGCAGGTGGGTCGCATCGAACTCGTCGGTGCGATACACGCGCCCGGGCGAGAGCACGTAGATCGGCACGTCGCGCTCGAGCATCGATCGCATCTGCACCGGGCTGGTCTGCGTGCGAAGCACCAGGTGTCGCGCGATCGGGTCGACGAAGAAGGTGTCCTGCAGCTGGCGTGCCGGGTGATCGATGTCGAAGTTCAGGCCGTCGAAGTTGTACCACTCGTGCTCGAGCTCGGGGCCCTCGGCGATCTCCCACCCCATGCCGACGAACAGGTCGGCGATCTCTTCCTGCAGCAGGGACACCGGATGCCGAGCCCCGACACGCGTCCGCGGTGAGACGGCGGTGATGTCGATGCGCTCGGACTCGAGCTGGGCCGCGGACTCCACAGCGGCGAGCTCTTCCTCACGGGCGGCGAGGGCCTGCGTGAGACGAGCGCGCGCCTGCCCCACCAGTTTGCCGAAGGCCGCCTTCTGATCGTTCGGCACATGCCGCAGCTGCGCGTTCAGCCGCGCCAGGGGCGAGCCTTCGCCGGCGTGAGCGGCGCGCGCGGCCTTCACCTCGATCGTCGAGCCTGCCGCGGCGATGGCTGAAAGCGCGTCGACGACGGCGGCATCGACGTTCTCTGGAGTGATCTCGGGTGCGTCAGACACAAGAGAGGAGTCTACCGGGGGGCGGACAGCCATCCCTGCCGCGCTGGTCGCCCGCCGATCAGCGCGGACGGCGCGGCAGACGTGTCGGTCCGCCGCCCTCGTTGCCCGTGGAGCGATCGGTCGACTGCTGCAGACCGATCAGCTGGGTATCGGTCGTCGCCCCCACCGGGTGGTGCAGCGCCCCGCCTTCTGCCGCTTGCTGCAGTTGACGACGCTTCGTACGCTGCTCGATGCGGTACGCGACGTAGCTCAACGCCAGGCACATGGCGACGTAGATCGTGCCGCCGATGATGGCCGTTTGGATGAGGGGCGAGCTGTACACCGCATTCGAGCCGAGCAGCTTGATGACATACAGCAGCTCCGGGTACGTGATGATGAAGCCGAGCGCGGTGTCCTTGAGGGTGACGACGAGCTGGGCGACGATGACGGGCATCATGGCCCGGATCGCCTGCGGCAGCAGCACGAGTCGTAGCACCCCGGCCTTGCGCAGACCGATGGCGTAACCCGCCTCGCTCTGGCCGCGCGGCAGCGACTCGACGCCGGCACGGATGACCTCGGCGAGCACCGAGCCGTTGTACGCGACGAGGGCGATCACGACCGCCCAGTAGGGCTCCATCCGGATGCCGACGACGGGCAGGCCGTAATAGAGCAGCATCATGAACACGAGCACCGGGACGGCGCGCAGAACCTCGGTGACCCAGCCGACCGGGATCCGCACCCAGGCACGATCCGACAGGCGCCCGATCGCGAGGATGAATCCCAGCACGAGGGCACCCACCGCCGCGGCGGCGAAGGCGGCGAGCGTGGCCAGGGCCCCGTCGAGCAGACGCTGCCAGATCGTGGCGTAGGTGAAGATCTCCCACTTATCGGCGGCGAACTGACCGGTGGCGGCGAAGCGCCAGATCACCCATCCCGCCGCCGCCGCGATCACGACGATCGTCAGAACACCGAGAACGCGGTTGCGGACGATCGCCTTCGGTCCGGGGACGTCGTAGAGGACGGAGCTCATCGCGCGACCTTCCATCTGCGCTCCATCGCCCGCTGCAGCCATGCGAGAAGCAGCACGAGGGCGACGAAGATGACCATGACCCACAGCAGCGTCACGAGCTGGTTCTCGCCGCGCTCGCTGAGGTTGCTGCGGACCGAGCCGAGGTTGAGCACCGAGAAGCCCGCGGCGACGGTCGTGTTCTTCAACAGCGCGATGAGCACGCTCATCATGGGTGGGATGACCGAGCGCGTGGCCTGCGGCAAGACGACGAGGGTCATCACCTGACCGAACGTGAGCCCGAGTGCGCGCGCGGCCTCTGCCTGGCCCACCGGAACGGTGTTGATGCCCGAGCGCAGCGTCTCGGCGACGTAGGTCGCCGTGTAGACCCCGAGGGCGAGCGTGGCCAGCAGGACCGCGTCGATGCGCTCGCGCAGCAGGATCGGCAGGCAGAACGCGAAGAAGAACATGACGAGGGTGAGCGGGGTGTTGCGGATCCAGTTGACGTAGACCGCGCCCACCGCCCGCGCCGCGGGAATCGGCGAGACGCGCATGGCGCCCACGACGAAGCCGAGCACCAGTGCGAGGATGCCGCCTCCGACGAACAGCACCATCGTCCCTCTGAGCGCCTCACCCCAGAGATCGAGGTTGTTGGTGATGATCTCCACCGCGCCGCCTTCCATCGTTCTCGTTGTCGTCGTCTGGATACCGGATGCCGGCGGCAGCGCACTCGTCGCTGCCGCCGGCATGCCTCAGCTCGCGGCGTCGACCGGGGGCTGCGTCGCCTTCACGCCGGAGGCGCCCAGGTTCTTGTCGAAGATGGCCTGCCAGGTCGTGCCACCGTCGGTGAACATCGTGTTGATGAACGCCTGGAGCGCGGTGTCGCCCTTCGCGATACCCACGCCATAGCGCTCCTCACTGAAAGGCTCGCCGACCACCTTGAGCTTGTCGGGGCTCTGCGCCGCGTAGCCGATGAGGATCGCTTCGTCGGTGGTGACGGCATCGACCTGGCCGTTCTTGAGGTCCTCGACGCAGGCCGAGTAGGTGTCGTACTCCTTCGTCTTGGCCAGCGTCTCATCCTTGATCCGCTGGATCGAGGTCGACCCGGTCGCCGAACAGACGGTGTCCTCTGCGGTCAGCGCGTCCTTTCCGGTGATCTTGTCGTTGTCGGCCGCGACCAGCAGACCCTGACCGGTGATGAAGTAGGGGCCGGCGAAGGAGATCTGCTGCTTGCGCTTGTCGGTGATCGAGTACGTGCCGACGTAGTAGTCGATGTCCCCGTTCACGATGGCCTGCTCACGGTTGGCCGAGGCGATCGGCTGGAACTGGATCTTGTCCTCGGCAACGCCGAGCGAGGCGGCGATCCAGCGCGCGATGTCGACGTCGAAGCCGCTGCGCGTGTTGGTCACCGGATCCAGATAGCCGAGGCCGGGCTGATCCTCCTTGACGCCCACCGTGACGGTGCCGGAACTCTTGATCTTCTCGAACGTGGGGCTGCCGTCGAGCGTCACGTCGGTGGCGACCGTCCAGGGATTGTCCGCGGCACCCGACGCGCCGCCGGTGGAGCCCGGCTCTGCACCGGGCGTGCCGCTGTTGCACGCGGTGAGGGCGAGCGCGGCGAGCGCGACCCCAGCGACGCTGGCGGCGATTCTCTTCTTCTTCAGCATGTGATCCTCCTGTTTCGTATCCATCTCTCGTTGACCGCGCCGGTGCGGGGCGCGGACGTCTTCGTCAGTGCGTGATCAGCTTGGAGAGGAAGTCCTTCGCCCGATCGCTCGTGGGCGCCGTGAAGAACTGGTCGGGGCTGGCCTGCTCGACGATCTGTCCGTCGGCCATGAAGACCACGCGATCGGCGGCCTTTCGGGCGAAGCCCATCTCGTGTGTGACCACGATCATCGTCATACCGTCCTGAGCGAGACCGACCATGACGTCCAGAACCTCGTTGATCATCTCCGGGTCGAGCGCACTGGTCGGTTCGTCGAACAGCATGACCTTGGGCTTCATCGCCAGCGCGCGGGCGATCGCGACACGCTGCTGCTGGCCGCCGGAGAGCTGTCCCGGCAGCTTCGATGCCTGATGCCCGACGCCGACGCGCTCGAGCAGGATCTTCGCCTCGGCCTCGGCATCCGCCTTCTTCATCTTCTTGACCTTGATGGGACCGAGCGTGACGTTCTCGAGGATCGTCAGGTGCGAGAAGAGATTGAAGGACTGGAAGACCATCCCCACGTCGGCCCGCAGTGCGGCAAGCGCCTTGCCCTCCTTCGGCAGCTCCTTGCCATCGATGGCGATGGTGCCGCTGGTGATCGTCTCCAGACGGTTGATGGTGCGACACAGCGTGGATTTACCCGAACCGGATGGGCCGATGACGACGACGACCTCCCCGCGGTTCACGGTCAGATCGATGTTCTTGAGCGCGTGAAACGCGCCGTAGTGCTTCTCGACACC
This sequence comes from Microbacterium sp. DMC48, assembly GCF_056313825.1. Classification (NCBI taxonomy): domain Bacteria; kingdom Bacillati; phylum Actinomycetota; class Actinomycetes; order Micrococcales; family Microbacteriaceae; genus Microbacterium; species Microbacterium sp. DMC48. The sequence goes on from NZ_JBQUZN010000003.1 coordinate 30,527, forward strand.
GGTGACGACGACCAGGGGATCCCCCCGCCGGACCGTGATGTTCGACGTCGCGGGAGCCGGGCTGGAATGAGACATGCGGGCCAGCCTAGGCAGATCCTGTGGACGGCGCCCGACTTATACACAGGATCTTGACCGAGTCGTCACCGACCCGGAACAATACGCGTCAGCGTTCGCCGCGCTGCGCGAATGCCGTTTCGTACAGGCACACGCTGGCTGCGGTGGCGAGATTCAGCGACTCGGCACGACCGTAGATCGGAAGTCTCAGCGAGAGGTCGGCGAGAGCCAGCGCGTCGTCGTCGAGACCGCGCGCCTCGTTGCCGAACAGCCAGGCAGTGGGCGCGGAGAGTGCGTCGCGTCGCGCGAGGAAGTCCTCTCCCCCGACGTCTGCCGCGACGACGCGCAGGCCGGCCGCGTGCGCGCGCTCGACGGTTGCCGACAGCTCCGCGCCGACGGCGACGGGAACGTGAAACAGCGAACCGGTCGTGGCGCGCACCACCTTCGGGTTGTATGGATCGACCGTCCGCCCGGTCAGCACCACGGCGTCCGCGCCAACGGCATCGGCGGCGCGGATGATGGTGCCGAGGTTGCCGGGGTCGCGCACCTCCTCGCAGATCGCGATGAGCGTCGGCGAGGCGGCGAAGATGTCCTTGAGCGACGTCGGCGACTGTCGTGCCACGGCGACGATGCCCTGCGGGGTGACGGTGTCGGCCATCGCGTCGAGCACCGCCTCGGTGGTGAAGACGATCTCGAGGCCGGCGTCTCCCGCGGCATCACGGATGTCCTGATGACGCTCCATCGCCGTGGGCGTGGCGAACAGCTCGACGAGGGTGTCGGGGCGGAAGGCGAGAGCCTCTCGGGCCGCCTGGGGTCCTTCCAGCAGGAACAGCCCGGTCTCCTGTCGGGCGCTGCGCTTGGTCAGCTTGGCGACGGCGCGCACACGTGGAGAGCGAGGGTTTTCGAGCACGATCTCATCCTAGGGAATGAAGAAGGGGTGTCCCCCGCTGGGAGGACACCCCTTCTCGTGCTGTGTGGGCAGTGATTACGCCTTGGGCGCGTTCACGTCCGCCGGCAGCGCCTTCTTCGCCGTCTCGACGAGCGAGGCGAAGGTGGCCGGCTCGTTGACGGCCAGCTCGGCGAGCATGCGACGGTCGACCTGCACGCCGGCCAGGCCGAGGCCCTGGATGAAGCGGTTGTAGGTGATGCCGTTCTGACGGGCCGCGGCGTTGATGCGCTGGATCCACAGGCGGCGGAAGTCGCCCTTGCGCTTGCGGCGGTCACGGTACGCGTAGACCAGCGAGTGGGTGACCTGCTCCTTGGCCTTGCGGTACAGGCGCGAACGCTGTCCGCGGTAACCGGATGCGCGCTCGAGGATGACGCGACGCTTCTTGTGGGCGTTGACGGCCCGCTTGACTCTAGCCATTTTCTTCTACTTTCTCGTCTGCGTCAGCGCTCAGATGCCGAGGAGCTTCTTGGCGACCTTCGCGTCGCCGGGAGCCAGGATCTTGTCCGCCGACAGGCGGCGCGTGCGCTTGGTGGGCTTGCCTTCGAAGTTGTGGCGGAGGTTCGCCTGCTGCTTCTTGATCTTCCCGCTACCGGTGACCTTGAAGCGCTTCTTGGCACCCGAGTGGGTCTTCTGCTTCGGCATGTCTCTATCCTTCGTTGTGGTTCCCGCGGGGCGGGAGCTCTGGGGGCCGGGAGGCTGCGCCTCCGGCCTGCGGCCTTACTCCGCGGGAGCGGGCTCGGCGGCGGGGGCGACCTCGGGCTCGGCGCCCGGGGCGCTGCGCGCCTGGCGTGCCGCTTCCTTGTTGGCAGCACGCTGGGCGTTCTGCTCGGTCTTCACCTCGGACTTGTTCTTGTGCGGGGCGATGACCATGACCATGTTGCGACCGTCGATCGTGGGGTTCGACTCGACGGTGCCGTACTCCGCGACGTCCTCGGCGAACTTGCGCAGCAACCGCACACCCTGCTCCGGGCGCGACTGCTCACGACCACGGAAGAGGATCATGGCCTTGACCTTGTCGCCGGCCTGCAGGAAGCCCTCGGCGCGCTTGAGCTTGGTCGTGTAGTCGTGCGCTTCGATCTTCAGACGGAAACGGACCTCCTTGAGAACCGTGTTCGCCTGGTTGCGGCGCGCTTCCTTCGCCTTCTGCGCAGCCTCGTACTTGAACTTGCCGTAGTCCATGATCTTGACCACGGGCGGCTTCGAGTTGGGGGCGACCTCGACGAGGTCGAGATCTGCTTCCTGAGCGAGGCGCAGGGCGACCTCGATGCGGACGACGCCGACCTGCTCACCCGCGGGTCCGACGAGGCGGACCTCGGGAACGCGGATGCGGTCATTGGTGCGGGGATCGCTGATGCGGAACTCCTTAGTCGTACGGGTGGGTGCCACCGGACACAGGGGTGTGTCTCGGGCGGAAGATCGTCACGTCCACCCCGCACGACGCGCACGTCGGCTTCGTTCCTGCACCCTCACCCGCCCCGACTGCTCGGTGCGGCGACCTCGACGGACGAGGCGGAGTGCGTGACCCGGTAGCCTGGAGCGGCAAGCGCGGGTGGGATGTGATCCTCTTTCGTTCCGGAGCAGAACACTCCGGCGCCCGCACAGTCTAGCAGAGAGCAGCACGTGGACACGATTCCTTCCACCCCCGACCCGCACGACGCCGAACGGCTCGCCCGATGGGAGGAACAGGAGCGCGCCTCCGCCGCCGCTACCCGCGACATCGCCGACGTTCCCGCGGTGGAGGTCATCACGACCGCAGCCGTGCACCTGATGAGCGCGGCCGCCGTCAAGACCGGCCTCGCGGACGACCCGGAGACGCAACGGGATCTCGACGAGGCGCGCAAGCTCATCAACGCCCTCGCGGGGCTGATCACGGCCGGCGCACCGGAGATCAGCGACATGCATGCGCGCTCGCTGCGTGACGGCCTGCGCTCGCTGCAGCTCGCGTTTCGGGAGGCATCCGTCATCCCCGACCCGATCGGCAAGGGCCCGGGCGAGAAGTGGACCGGCCCCGTCACGTGAGACGCCGCGCGGCGATCAGCCGCGGACGAGCTTGACCGTCAGGGAATCGACCAGCACGGCGATGCGATCGTCGGCGGCCCACCGCGCCGCCAACCTCTGCAGGGTGGCGTCCAGCTGGGACTGGTCGAGCCCGTCGACCAAGTGCAGGCGCACGATGAGTTCCGGGCCGCGCAGACGCGCCTGCGGATCGCCCGGCGCCACCGACAGATCCAGCACGCCCAGTTCGGAGCCGACCGACTCCTGCAGCCCCGCGTACACCTCCGGCGAAGTGTGCGCGGGTTCCCACGCCAGCCCCTGCCCGAGGGCCCATACCGCGGGGCGACGCAGCACGAACTCGGTCTCGGATGCCGGGTCGATCACGATCAGGTCGGTGTCGTCGGCAGCGGCGGCCAGGGCGGTGCGGACGCCGTCGGCCGGCACCGGCCGCGCCTTCGGATCCCACGCCGCCATCGTGCGCACCGACGTGAAGACGGGCAGCACACGCCGTCCGTCGGGCGCGGCAACCGTGACGATGGAGAGCTCCTGCGTCTTGTCGACGGTGTGACCGGACGGGGCGATTCCGACGTCGCCGGCCTCGGCGACCAACGGGATCAGCAACCGGGCGGAGCGGTAGGCGTCCACGACCGCGCGCGCATCGCCCTCGCCTCGGCCGAACGCACGCAGCGCCGACAGCAGCGCGGGATCAGCAGAGCCGTCGTCACCGGCGTGCGGATTGGCCTCGAAGGAGCGCCCCGCCCACGGCACGCCGGCAGAGTCCGTAGCGCAGGTGTGCGCCGCGGCGTCGTCGGGACGCTCAGCCTGCGGCGACATCCAGCGCCTCGGCGAGGGTGAAGGCCCCCGCATAGAGTGCCTTGCCCACGATCGCGCCCTCGACGCCGAGGGGAACGAGCTCCCGCAGGGCGGCGATGTCGTCGAGATTCGAGATGCCGCCCGAGGCGACGACCGGCTTGACCGTGCGCGTGGTGACCTCGCGCAGCAACTCGAGGTTCGGACCCTTCAGCGTGCCGTCCTTGGTGACGTCGGTGACCACATAGCGGCTGCATCCCGCGTCCTCGAGGCGCTCGAGCACCTGCCAGAGGTCGCCGCCGTCGCGTGTCCATCCGCGCGCGGCCAGCGTCGTGCCGCGCACGTCGAGCCCGACCGCGATCGCGTCGCCGTAGCGACCGATCACATCCGCTGCCCATTCGGGGTTCTCCAGCGCGGCGGTGCCGAGGTTGATGCGGGTCGCGCCCGATTCGAGTGCGGCTTCCAGTGTCGCGTCGTCGCGGATTCCTCCGGACAGCTCCACCTGCACGCCCTTGAGCTGCTTGATCACCTTGCGCAGCACCGCGGAGTTGTTGCCGCGCCCGAAGGCGGCATCCAGATCGACGAGGTGGATCCACTGAGCGCCATCGCGCGCCCACGCCAACGCCGCATCGACGGGATCGCCATAGCTCGTCTCGGTGCCGGCCTCGCCCTGAGTCAGGCGCACAGCCTTGCCGTCAGCGACGTCGACGGCGGGCAGAAGGATCAGTTCGGGGGTCGACGCGAAATCGTTCATGGCTCCAGGAAAGGTTCAGTGGCCGCGACGTGCGGACACGAGGACACACAAGCAGAGAGACTACTACCGGGTGCGGGTGAGCTCCTGCGGAAGCGAGGAGATCCAGTTGGCGAGCAGGCGGATGCCGGCCTCGCCGCTCTTCTCCGGGTGGAACTGGGTCGCCGACAGCGGCCCGTTCTCCACCGCCGCGAGGAACGGCGTGCCGTAATCGCACCAGGTGAGGGCCGGCTCACGGAACGGGCGCGTGACCTCGAGCGACCAATGCTGGGCGGCATAGGAGTGCACGAAGTAGAACCGCTCGTCTTCCAAGCCGCGAAACAGCGTCGAGCCCTCACCGGCCCGGACCGTGTTCCAACCCATGTGCGGAAGCACCGGCGCATCGAGCTCGGTGACCGCCCCCGGCCATTCACCGAGTCCCTCGGTGTCTTCGCCGCGCTCCACGCCGTGCTCGAACATGACCTGCATGCCCACGCAGATGCCGAGCACCGGCAATCCCCCCGCGAGACGGCGTTCGATGATCTCGTCGCCGCGCGTCGCGCGCAGCGCCTCCATCACGGCGCGGAAAGCTCCCACACCGGGGACGACGAGGCCGGCGGCGTCGTCGATAAGTCCGCGATCTGCGGTCAGCCGCGCATCGGCGCCAGCGGCGACGAGCGCCTTGACGGCGGAGTGGACATTGCCCGACCCGTAGTCGAGCACCGCGACGAGGGGACGGTCGTCGAGATCGGCACCGGTCTGGGGGGCGGAGGCGGCGTCGGTCACAAGGCCCCCTTCGTACTGGGGATGCCGTGGACCAGCGGGTCGAGCGCCTTCGCCTGTCGGAAGGCGCGAGCGACGGCCTTGTACTCGGCCTCGGCGATGTGGTGCGGGTCGCGTCCACCGAGCACCGTGACGTGCATCGTCACACCGGCGTTGAACGCGAGCGCCTCGAAGGTGTGGCGCACGAGCGACCCGGTGAAGTGGCCGCCGATGAGATGGTGTTCGAACCCGACGGGCTCACCGGTGTGGACGAGGTAGGGACGCCCGCTGATGTCGACGACCGCCTGCGCCAGCGCCTCGTCCAGCGGAACGAGGGCGTCTCCGTAGCGCGAGATGCCGCTCTTGTCGCCGAGGGCCTGGCGGATCGCCTGTCCCAGGACGATCGCGGTGTCTTCGACGGTGTGGTGCGCGTCGATGTTGGTGTCGCCGGAGGCACGCACGGTGAGATCGGTGAGCGAGTGCTTCGCGAACGCCGTGAGCAGGTGATCGAAGAAGGGCACCGTGGTGTCGATGCGGCTGTGCCCGGTGCCGTCCAGATCGAGGTCGAGTTCGACCGTGGATTCGCTGGTCGCGCGTCGCAGGGATGCCGTGCGGGAGGCCGGGGTGCTCATGAGCCGAGTCTACCGAGAGCCCGCACGGGGCCTTGGCGTGTTACCCCGACGGTGACGGTCAGTGCGCGCCGGAACCGCCCGGTCCAAGCGACGCGAGCGCATCGAGGAAGGCCGTGGACTCCTCCTCCGTGCCGGCGGTGACACGCAGACTGTGGGCGATCCCGACGTCGCGGATCAGAACACCGCGGTCGTAGAGCCCCTGCCACGTCGTCGCCGGATCTTCCACACCCGAGAAGAGCACGAAGTTCGTCCAGCTCTCGAAGGGACGGTATCCGAGCGCATCGAGGGTCGCAGAGATCCGGTCACGCTGAGCGACGATCTCGTCCACCATGGCGAGCATGGCCGGCGCATGACGCAACGCGGCGGAGGCTGCTGCCTGGGTCAGCGCGCTGAGGTGGTAGGGCAGTCGAACCAGACGCAGCGCGTCGATGACGGCGGGGTCGGCCGCGAGGTAGCCGACGCGAGCGCCCGCGAAAGCGAAGGCCTTGCTCATCGTGCGCGACACCACGAGGCGCGGCCGGTCGGCCAGCAGCGTCAGCGCGGACCGGGAATCGCGGGGAGCGAACTCCTGGTAGGCCTCGTCGACGATCACGATGCCCGGCGCCGCGTCGTAGACCGCCTCGATCACATCGAGACCCAGCGGCGTTCCCGTCGGATTGTTCGGCGCACACAGGAACACGACGTCGGGCTGCGCACGGTCGATCTGGGCCGCGGCGTCGTCGGGGGCGAGCGTGTAGTCGACGCCACGCGTCCCGCTGACGTAGGTCGCACCCGTCGCGCGAGTGAGCAACGGGTACATCGAATAGGTCGGCGCGAAACCGAACGCCGTCCGTCCGGGGCCGGCGAACGCCTGCAGGAGGTGCTGCAGAACCTCGTTGGATCCGTTCGCGGCCCAGATCTGCGCGGCTGAGAGGCCGTGACCCAGATACTCGGCGAAGCCTTCGCGCACGGCGGTGAACTCACGATCCGGGTAGCGGTTCACCTCCCGAAGAGCGCGCGCGATGCTGTCGAGGATGTCGTCCGCGACCGCTTCCGGCACCGGATGAGTGTTCTCGTTGACGTTCAGCGCGACGGGCAGCGGAGCCTGCGGGGCCCCATACGGCGTGAGGCCGCGCAGGTCATCTCTGAGAGGAAGGTCATCGAGTCGAACGCTCACCCTCACCATCGTAGGGGTCGCCGCGAGACCCGGACGAGGTCGGTCAGCGGCCGCTCAGCGACCGGCGGAGTACTCGGCCGGGATCGCGATGCTCTGCCCGGCGTCGAGGCTGCCCGAGTCCAGCGCATTGAGCCGCACGATCGCGTCGACCGCGTCCCGCGGGTCGACGTCGGGAGCGACCGCGCGCGCGATCGACCAGAGCGTATCGCCCGGCTGCACCGTGACATGGGTGAACGTGACTCCCGACGCCCCCTCGTTCGAGGCCAGCGCACCGCCTCCGGACACGATGCCGATGCCGAGCGCGACGACGACCGGGACCGAAGCGAGGAAGGCGAGCACCTGGCGACCGCGAACCGTCAGGCGCAGACGGGTGACCGGGGCCGCCGCGATGACACGGCCACGGGGCGAAGCGCCGAGGATGTCGATCGTGGTCATGAGTTCCTCCTTGAGACGTGTCCCGCTCCGGGGCGTCGAGTTGAAAGCGTCACTTCGAAGATTCGATTCGAGATTCGCATCCGCCTCTCGGCCGGGAGAGGTGGATGCGAATCTCTGTTCCGAATCTATCTTCGATAGTGTTCGAGTGTCAAGCCCTGCCGTTCTCGCAGATGAATCGAACCCGACACGCGTACACGTGCCGGACGACCGTGCGAAAACCGGATACGGTTTCGACAAGATGACCCCATCACCAACCTCCGACATTCGAAGGCGCTGCCTTCCGGGGACGCGATCGAAGGAGCGCGCGACATGGCCGACAAGCCTCAGACACGCAGGCGTAAGAGCCTCAGCGACAAGCAGCTGAAGATCCTCGAGGTGATCCAGACCTCCATCGCGCGCTTCGGCTACCCGCCGAGCATGCGCGAGATCGGCGACGCCGTGGGCCTGAAGTCGCTGTCCAGCGTCACGCACCAGCTCAACCAGCTGGAGCTGAGCGGTTATCTGCGCCGCGACGCCGGCAAGACGCGCGCGATGGAGGTCCTCATCGACCTGCCGGGTGCCGCCGCGGAGAACCCCGCCGACCTCACCCCCGCGCTCGGTGACGCCGCGCTCGTCCCCCTGGTCGGGCGCATCGCGGCAGGCGTACCGATCACGGCCGATCAGCAGGTCGAGGAGATCTTCCCGCTGCCGCGTCAGCTGGTCGGCAAGGGAGATCTCTTCATGCTCAAGGTCAGCGGCGAGTCGATGATCGACGCCGCCATCTGCGACGGCGACTGGGTCGTCGTGCGTTCCCAGCCGACGGCCGACAACGGCGACATCGTGGCGGCGATGCTGGACGGCGAAGCGACGGTGAAGACCTTCCGACAGCGGGACGGTCACACGTGGCTGCTCCCCCGCAACTCCTCCTTCGAGCCGATCCTCGGCGACGACGCCGTGGTTCTCGGTCGCGTCGTGGCCGTCCTGCGCGCGGTCTGAGCATGTCGCGGGCGCGCGCCGTCGTGTCGGCCGTCGCGGTCGTCCTGGCCGTCGTCTGCCTGCCGCTGTCCATCCTGAGCGTGTGGGCGAGGGTGCAGCTGGTGGACGAAGAGGCTTTCACCGCGACGCTCGCGCCGCTGGCCCGCTCGACCGTCGTCCAGGACGCGGTGATCGCGGCATCCACCGACGCCGTCGACGCGAAGCTCGACACGAGCGCTCTCGCCGGCTCGATCGTCGACGGCATCATCGCCCTCGGCGTCGGCGATCGGGCTGCGGACGCCCTGCGACGACTGCAGGCGCCCGCCGCTGCGGCCGCGCAGACTCTCGTGGACGACGCGATCGCCGAAGCGATCCGCTCCGACACCTTCGGAGCGGTCTGGGACGAGGTCCTTCGGCAGTCTCACCGCGCGCTGACGCTCGCCGCAACCGCCGATGGCGCCGGCGTCGTGGTGCAGACCGATGCCGGACTCGGTGTGCAGGTCGGCGCCGTCGTGGCGGGCGTGAAGGAACGCCTGAGCGCGCGTGACGTCGCGTGGGCGACGCTCATCCCCTCGGTCGACCACGTCGTGATCATCGGCTCCGGGGATGCCCTCGCTGCCGTCCGAACGGGCTATGCGCTCGGCGTGAACGCGGGATGGTGGATGCCGGTCGCCACCGCGATCCTGTTCCTCGCCGGGATTGCGCTCGCTCGGCGACGCGTGGACACCCTCCGGTGGGCGGCGCTCGGGGCGGCGGCGGCTCTCGGAGCACTGCTGATCGCAACTGCGGTCGGCCGCGCGGCGCTGTCGACCGCCGCCGCCGGAACGGCGCTGACACCGGCCGCAGCCGTCGCGATCTACGATCAGCTGCTATCGGCGGTGGTCGGCGCGTCCGGCGTAGCTCTGGCGATCGCGCTCGCCGTCGCCGCCGGCGCGTGGCTCGCCGGTCCATCGACGCCGGCGGTGGCGGTTCGCCATGCGTGGCGCCGCTGGGGGCTTCGCCGCGCGGCGGCAACCGCGTCCTCTGACTGAATGCCCCCTACGAGCGCCGTTCAGGGATCAGCCCCGCGGTGCGCAGCACACCCAGAACGGTCTCGTGATTGTTGAAGGCGTAAAGGTGGACGCCCTCGGCGCCGCCAGCCACCACGGCCCGGGCGAGCGCAGCGGCATGGGCGAGACCGACCTCGCGCTGCGCCGCGGCATCCGGAGCGGACTCCAGTGCCGCGGCGAGGGAGTCGGGGCGCGCGTCTCCGGTGAGCTCGAGCACACGGCGCAGGCGCCCGGGCGAGGTGATCGGCATGATTCCGGGGACGATCGGAATGACCACCCCGGCCGCCCGGGCACGAGCGACGAAGTCGAGGTACTCGTCGGCGTGGAAGAAGAGCTGCGTGATGGCTGACGTCGCCCCGGCGGCCTGCTTGGCCAGAAGCGCGTCGATGTCCTCGTAGCGATGACGCGAGCGCGGGTGACCGTTCGGGAACGCAGCGACCGCGATGTCGACGCGGTCGCCGTCGATGACCCGAACCGCTCCCGGAACGCCCGGGATCTCCCGCTCGCGGTACGTCGACCGCTCCGCGTGCACACGTCCGATGAGCTGCACGAGCTGAGCCGCCGACTCCAGATCGCCGAAGACGATGTCGTCCTCTCCGACGCCGAGCGGCGGGTCGCCGCGCACGGCGAGGAAGCGGGTGATGCCGGCGTCGAGGAAGTGGCGGATGACCGTCGTCGCCTCGGCATAGCTGCTGCCGACGCATGTCACATGCGCGACGGGGGGAACCCGCGTTTCGCGGAGGATATGCGTCAGCACGGCGAGCGAGCGATCGGTGGTCGAGCCTCCGGCGCCGAACGTCACGGAGATGAACCGCGGCCCCGCCTCGGCCAGCACGCGGATGGTCTCGTGGAGCGCAGGCAACTGCGCCAGCGTGCGCGGAGGATAGATCTCGAACGAGAACGGGACCTGCGGCGATGCCTCGCCGCCGGCCCGCGCAGCAGCGATGTGCGGTTCGTGAGACGTCATCGCTCGGTGCCTTCTCTCGCGTCGGGGTCGTGCAGCCGGCGTACCGCAGCCTCGGTGCCACCACTGTAGAGCCACCTTGCCGCCCGTCCCCGCGTGTGACGAGACGTGTCCTGCGACGTCGACTGACGCAGGCGCGTAGCGTGGCAGACATGGTCGATGTGAACCCCTATGGATCCTGGCCCTCTCCGTTCACGGCCGCGTGGGCTTCCGCGTCGTCACCCCGCATCGACGGTGCCGCGCTCGTCGGCGACGAGGTGTGGTGGGCGCAGACGGTGGCCGACGAGGCCGGCCGCACCGCGGTGTTCCGGCGCGATGCCACCGGAAGGGTGCACCCCGTCCTGCCGGCGCCGTGGAACGCCAGATCCGGCGTGCACGAGTACGGCGGGGGATCCTGGGCGGTCGACGAGGCCGGCCGACTGTTCTTCGTCGAACGGCGAGACCAGCAGGTGTGGGTGCGCGAACCCGGCTCGGAGCCGCGTCGCCTGACGAACGACGCGGACGTCCGCTACGGCGGGCTTCGCGCGTCCGGCGGCATGCTGCTGGCCATCCGCGAACGGGCGGGCCGTGAACGGGCGATCGTGCGCATCGACCTGCAGGGTGAGGGAGCGAGCGATCTCGTCGCGGGCAGCGACTTCGTCGCTCAGCCCGCACTGTCGCCGCGCGGCGACCGTCTCGCGTGGGTGGCCTGGAATCACCCCGACATGCCCTGGGACCGCACGAGACTGCGTGTCGGTCGCCTGGAGGACGGCGCCGTGGTCGAGTGGACCGACGTGACCGACGGCAGCACGGCAGCGCTCCAGCCCGAGTGGTGTGACGAGGACGACCTGCTCTACCTGGACGACGCGACCGGCCGATGGAACCTCTGGAGACTGCGCCTCGATGCCGATCTGCCGCGGACACCTTTCGCGCCGGCCGATGCAGACACGGGAGGCCCGCTGTGGTCGCTCGGCAGCCGCTGGTTCGGGGTGACCTCCGACGGCGGGGTGATCGCTGTCCGCACCAACGGCTCGGACGAGCTCGTCTGGCGCACCGCCGCGGGCACCGAGACCGTGATCCCTCTGCCTGCCACGGCATCGCTCTGCGTCGAAGCGGTCGTGGGGCGTCGGGCGCTGATCTCCGGGCTGGCGCCGGGCATGAGCGGGATCTGGCTCGTGGAGATCGATGAGGAGGCCGCGACGATGCGCGTCGATCTGGTGATCGGGCAGCGTGCAGAGGTCGACGGCGAGGATCTCGATGCGTGGCTTCCCGACACACGCCCGTTCTCGCTCGAAGGCCCGACGGGCACGGTGCACGCGTTCGTGCATCCCCCGCGACATCCGCGAGTGGCGGCACCCGAGACGGAACGCCCGCCGTACCTCGTGCTGGTGCACGGCGGGCCGACCGGCCACGAAGGCGGCGTCGCCGACGCGAAGACGCTGTTCTTCACGAGTCGCGGCATCGGGGTGCTGGAGGTGAACTACGGGGGCTCGACGGGGTACGGCCGCGCATACCGTGAGCGACTGCGCGGCCAATGGGGCGTCGTCGACGTCGCAGATGTCGCGGCATCCGCCACGGGCCTGGCCGCCACGGGCGCGGCCGACCCCGCGCGCCTCGCGATCAAGGGCGGATCAGCCGGTGGCTGGACCGTGCTCGCCGCGCTGGCCCGCACCGACGTTTTCGGCGCAGGCATCTCCCGCTACGGCGTGGGCGACGCCCGCACCCTGGCCGCCGATACCCACGATTTCGAGTCCCGGTATCTCGATGGGCTCATCGGAGCGCTACCCGAGGCCGAGGAGCTCTACATCCAGCGCTCCCCGTTGACGCACATCGACGGCTTCCAGGTGCCGGTGCTGCTGCTGCAGGGCGCAGACGACGCCGTCGTGCCGCCATCGCAGGCCGAAGCGATCCGCGACGCGCTCGCGGCCCGTCATATCCCGCACGCCTATGTGCTCTACGAGGGCGAAGGGCACGGGTTCCGCGGCGCCGAGGCGGTCGTGCACGCGCTGCAGAGCGAGCTCGCGTTCCTCGGCCAGGTGTTCGGGTTCACGACGCCCGGCGTGCCGCCGATAGAACTGGCAGGCTCCTCACCACGTCAGAGCGCGTAGGGCGCCAGCTCCGCCGCGAGTCGCTCGGAGACGTGGGCGTGCACCGCGGTGCCGCCCTCCTCGTGAGCGGTCGAGAGGATGTGGCCGGACTCGTGCACGGCGTTTATGAGGTCCCCGCGGTCGTACGGCACGAGCGCGCGCACTTCGACCGCCGGCAGCGGGAGGGCGTCCTCGATGACGGTGCGCAGCTGCGCGATACCCTCCCCCGTGCGCGACGACACGAACAGCGCGGAGGGCTCGAGCCCGCGCAGCACGAGTCGGGTGTCGTCGTCGACGAGATCCGCTTTGTTGAAGACGACGATCTCACGCGTCGAGCGCGCACCCACGTCGCCCATCACGTCGCGCACGGTCGCGAGCTGCGCGGCGGGGTCGGGGTGGGAGCCGTCCACGACGTGAACCAGCACGTCGGCGTCGCCGACCTCTTCCAGCGTCGACCGGAAGGCCTCGACGAGCTGATGAGGCAGATTGCGCACGAACCCGACCGTGTCCGTCAGGGTGTAGACGCGACCGTCGGCCGCTTCGGCGCGACGTACGGTCGCGTCCAGGGTCGCGAACAGCGCGTTCTCGACGAGCACACCGGCGCTCGTGAGCCGGTTGAGCAGGCTGGACTTGCCGGCGTTCGTGTAGCCGGCGATCGCGACCGACGGGATCGTGTTGCGCTTGCGTTCGCTGCGCTTGGCCTCGCGGGCGGGTGCGAAGTCACGCAGCTGCTTGCGCAGCTGGGCCATCTTGGTGCGGATGCGGCGGCGATCGAGCTCGATCTTCGTCTCACCGGGCCCGCGTGAGCCCATGCCGGCGCCGCCGGCACCCACCTGACCACCGGCCTGACGGCTCATCGACTCGCCCCAGCCACGCAGGCGCGGCAACAGGTACTCGAGCTGGGCGAGCTCGACCTGGGCCTTGCCCTCGCGGCTCTTGGCGTGCTGGCTGAAGATGTCGAGGATCACGGTGGTCCGGTCGATGACCTTCACCTTCACGACGTCCTCCAGTGCGCGGCGCTGGCTCGGAGCGAGCTCCGTGTCGGCGATGACGGTGTCGGCGCCGACGGCGGCCACGAGGTCGCGCAGCTCCGCCGCCTTGCCGCGGCCGATGTAGGTTGCGGGGTCGGGATGCGGACGCCGCTGCAGCACGCCGTCGAGAACGACGGCACCGGCCGTCTCGGCGAGCGCGGCGAGTTCGCGCAGCGAGTTCTCGGCATCCTCCTGCGACCCTTGGGGGTACACCCCCACGAGCACGACGTTCTCCAGACGCAGCTGGCGGTACTCGACCTCGGTGACGTCTTCGAGCTCCGTGGACAGACCCGGCACGCGCCGCAGCGCCGCGCGTTCCTCGCGATCCCACTGATCGCCGTCAGCGTCACCGGAGGCGACGGTTGCGGCATCCTGCAGCGCCTGGGCACTACCGAAGACGCGCACGCCAGAGCGGCCCTCGGCACGTGCCAGCACGCGATCCACCGGGTCGAGCGGCGTCTCTTCGCCGTGCGCGTCGGTGGTCTCGGTGGTGTGGGTCATGGATTCCTTCCAGGTCAGCCTTGCAGTCTAGCCTCCCGCGCGGGCGGGTGGCTCCGGTACGCTCGCAGGATGGGGAGTGACCACTACTTCAGCGCCTCCCCGTCCAGCGCCGAGAACCTCCGTCGCATCCGCGTGTCCCTCGGTGGGCGCAGCGGCGAGGTCACGACCGCGGGCGGGGTGTTCAGCCCCGACCACGTCGACGGCGGGACGGCGGTGCTGCTCGCGAATACTCCGCCGCCGCCACCGGGCGGCCACCTGCTCGACCTCGGCTGCGGCTGGGGGCCGATCGCGCTCAGCATCGCCGTGCAGTCGCCCCATGCCACGGTGTGGGCGGTGGACGTCAACGATCGCGCCCTCGACCTGGTGCGCCGAAACGCGCAGGAATGGGGTGTCGGCAACATCAACGCTGTGCGTCCCGAGGATGTTCCGGACGATGTCCGCTTCCGCAGCATCCGCTCCAATCCGCCCATCCGCGTCGGCAAGAACGAGTTGCACGGTCTTCTGGAGACGTGGCTGCCCCGCTTGGACGAACGAAGCGATGCCTGGCTGGTCGTGCAGCGAAACCTCGGGTCCGACTCGCTGCAGAGGTGGCTGGCGGCGACGTTCGACAACGGATACTCCGTGACGCGCGCGGCGACCGGACGCGGCTTCCGCGTGCTCAAAGTGCGCCGTCACGGTGCCGTGCGCACCGGCGCCATCGAACTGCCCTGAGTCTCCAGACCCGCCCTGGGTTTCCAGACCCGCCCTGGGTCCCCCGCGATCGACGCCGCGTCAGGCCAGGCGCACCTCGCCGGAGTAGACGAGAGCCGCCGGCCCCGACAGGAGCACGTGGTCGCCGTCGCCTTCGGCGACGATGCGAACGCCCAGGATGCCGCCGGGCACCTCGACGCTCCAGTGATCGGGCGCCGCGGGACCAGCCCAGTGACGAACGGCGAGGGCCGCCGCCGCGACACCCGTGCCGCAGGAAAGCGTCTCACCCACACCGCGTTCGAAGACACGCATACGGATGCTGCCGACGCCGTTCTTCACGAGCGGGTCGGCCGGAACGACGAACTCGACGTTCGCCCCGGCGACCGGCTCCGGATGCAGCAGCGGCTGCACGGTGAGGTCGAGCTCCTCGAGCTCAGCCGTGCTGGAAAGCGCCACGACGACGTGCGGGTTGCCGACGTCGATGCCCTGACCGGGCCGGGCGACGTCGAGTCCCCGCGCCTTCACGACGGTGTCGCCGTCGATGGCGAAGACGCCGAGGTCGACCTCGAAGCCCAGGTCGCTGCGCGTCAAGGTCTTGATGCCGGCGCGCGTGCCGATGCGCAGCGGTGCGGCGTCGATATCGGCACGGCCGGTGTCCACCAGGTACTTCGCGAAGACGCGCGTGCCGTTGCCGCACATCTCGGCGGCGGATCCGTCGGCGTTGCGGTAGTCCATGAACCACTCGGCGTCCCCGCTCGCCGCACCCTCGGCGATGCGGGCGCTGCGAACGACGCGCAGGATGCCGTCGCCGCCGATGCCGAAGCGGCGATCGCACAGGGCCGCCACCTGGGCGGCGCTCAGGTCGAGGGCGCCCTCGTCATCGGGAACGATCACGAAGTCGTTTCCCGTGCCGTGGCCCTTGGTGAATGCGATGGACTCTCCCACCCGGTCAGTCTACGGTTTGCAGGCCGCGCCTCGGCCGGCCGCGCGCGAGCGACGTGGCAGGATCTGAGGGTGACAGAACCCGCTCTCTCCTCTCACGCGCTCCCCCTCGACAGCGATGCTGCCGCCGCGATGTGGGACGCCTACCGCGCCGCGCGGCCCGAAGCGGTGCTCGCCGGGGGCGAGTACACCGTCGAGCACTTCGGTGACAACGCCCGGCTCGCCGACGAACTCCTCGACATCGTGCTGTCGGGGCGGAAACGAGCGACGGCAGAGCTCGTGGCCGACTTCGTCGCTCGGGGCGATCTCGTGCCGCGCATCGGATCGCACTGGATCGCGTGCGACAGCTCCGGCGCACCGCGCATCATCATGCGCACGACCGAACTGAGGTTGGGTCCTTTCACCAGCGGCGACGCGGCATTCGCCGCCGACGAGGGCGAGGACGACGGATCGCTGGAGAGCTGGCAGCGCGAGCACCGCCGCTACTGGACGCGCGTCGCCGCCGCCCGCGGAGCCGAATGGTCGGAGGAGGACGAGATCGTCTTCGAACGCTTCCGCGTCGTCTGGCCCCCCGAGCACGCCGACTGAACGACGAGGAGCGGCTCGGGCCGCACGGTGAGTGTGCGCACTTCGCTCACGCCACCGATGCTGCCAGGACGACCGCGTCGACGTCGGGCGCGACCCAGCGCACGTCGGCATACCGGCGAAACCACGACACCTGGCGGCGCGCGTAGCGTCGGGTGAGCGCCTGCGTCTGGGCGATGGCCTCGGACGCATCGAGCTCACCCGCCACGTGCGCCAACGCCTGCGCGTAGCCGATGGCCCGGCTGGCCGTCACGCCCTGCTCGAGGCCGCGGTCGCGGAGGGCTGCGACTTCGGTGAGAAGTCCCTCGCGCCACATGCGGGTCACCCGCTCGTCGAGGCGCGCGACGAGGGTTGCACGCTCGACCTCCACACCGATGAGGGTCGTCGGCACGTGCCAGAGCACGGGATCTGCAGGCAGGACGGCGCCGTGACCGCGGTCGCCCTGCACGGCGACCTCGAGGGCGCGCACGATCCGCCGAGCGTTGCGCGCATCGATACGGTCGGCGGTCACCGGGTCCAGTGCGCGCAGACGCTCCAGGAGCGGCCCGGGGCCGCCCTCTTCGAGATCCGCTTCCAGCTGTGCGCGCAGGATGTCGTCGTGCGGCGGGAAACGGAAGTCGTAGACGACACTCGAGACGTAGAGGCCCGAGCCGCCGACGAGGATGGCGTCCGCTCCGCGGTGGAAGATCTCTGAGATGACGGTACGGGCCGCTTCCTGGTACGCCGCGACCGCGGCCTCATCCGTGACCTCGAGCACATCGAAGAGATGGTGCGGGATGCCGCGGCGCTCGGCGACCGACAGTTTGGCGGTGCCGATGTCCATCCCGCGATACAGCTGCATGGCGTCGGCGTTGACGATCTCCGCCGGGCGACCGCGGGCGGTGAGCGCTTCCGCGAGCCGCAGGGACAGATCGGACTTGCCCGTGCCCGTGGCGCCCACGACGCCCCACAGACGCCCGGTCACCCGAGGCGGAGCGTCGGCAACCCGAGCGACACCGCGCGGGGTGCGCCCGCCTCGCCCGCGACGCCCGAGGATGTCGGCACGCCGCATGACTCCGCCTGGGTGCGATCCCAGGCGTCGCCCGCGCGCGTGCGCCGAATGCGCAGCGGCGCCCCGTCGGGGCTATCGGCGAGCAGGTGGAACGGAGCGGCGTGCGTCACGGTCACCGTCACGACGTCTCCGGGGCGCGGAACGGCCGAGCCCCGAGGCAGCTCGAAGTGGACGAGCCGATTGTCTTCGGCGCGGCCGGTCAGGCGGTGGGTCTCGGCATCCTTCTTTCCCTCGCCGGTCGAGACCAGCACCTGCAGCTCGCGGCCGATCTGGGCCTGGTTCTCTTCGAGGCTGATGCGCTCCTGCAGCGCGATGAGCCGCTCGTACCGCTCTTGCACCACGGCCTTCGGCACCTGGTCGGGCATCGTCGCGGCGGGGGTGCCCTCACGGATCGAGTACTGGAAGGTGAAGGCGCTGGCGAACCGTGCCTGCGCGACGACACGCATCGTGTCCTCGAAATCCTCATCCGTCTCACCGGGGAAGCCGACGATGATGTCGGTGGAGATCGCCGCGTGCGGGATGCGGTCGCGGACCCGCTCGAGGATGCCGAGGAAGCGGTCACTGCGGTAGGAGCGCCGCATCGCCCGTAGGACGCGATCGGATCCGGACTGCAGCGGCATGTGCAGCTGCGGCATGACCTGAGGAGTCTCGGCCATGGCATCGATGACGTCATCGGTGAAGGCGGCCGGGTGCGGACTGGTGAAGCGGATGCGCTCGAGCCCCGGGATCTGCCCGGCGGCACGCAGCAGCTTGCCGAACGCCTGACGATCACCGAACTCGACCCCGTAGCTGTTGACGTTCTGACCCAGGAGGGTGACCTCGACGGCGCCGTCCTCGACGAGGAGCCGGATCTCGTTGAGGATGTCGCCGGGGCGGCGATCCTTCTCCTTGCCACGCAGGCTCGGCACGATGCAGAAGGTGCAGGTGTTGTTGCATCCGACGGAGATCGAGACCCAGCCGCTGTGCACGGCGTCGCGCTTGGTCGGCAGGGTCGAGGGGAAGACCTCGAGCGCCTCGAGGATCTCCAGTTCTGTATCGCCGTTGTGGCGCGCCCGCTCGAGGAGGCTGGGCAGCGAGCCCATGTTGTGGGTGCCGAAGACGACGTCGACCCACGGCGCCTTCTCGAGCACGGCCTCTTTGTCCATCTGAGCCATACAGCCGCCGACGGCGATCTGCATGCCCTCGTGACGATCCTTGCGACTCTTCAGATGCCCGAGGGTGCCGTACAGCTTGCCGGCGGCGTTGTCGCGCACCGCACACGTGTTGATCACGACGACATCGGCCTCGGAGCCCGCCTCCGCCCGCACGTATCCGGCGCTCTCCAACGAGCCGGAAAGTCGCTCGGAATCGTGCACGTTCATCTGGCAGCCGAAGGTGCGCACCTCGTAGGTCCGAGCACGTCCGTCGGCGGCGACGGCGGCGTCCGAGGGCGCGATCAGCGTGGGGGCGGCGGACGGAGAAGTCATGATGCGTTCATTCTACGATCCGTCACCATGCACGAACCCGAGGCCCCGCGCACCGGGAAAACGGCTCACTCGAAGCGCACGGTTCCCGCCGGCGCACGCCGAACCGGTCGCCCGAGTTCTTCGAGGGCCTGCCGCGCTGCGGTCAGCGCGCTCGCACCGTACCCGCGCCGCGCGAGTTGGCCCGACAACCGCCGCAACGCCGTATCGCGATCGAGGTCGCGCATCGTCCGGGCTTTCTGCCGCGCGAACTCGAGAGCACGGTCCGCATCATCGTCAGGCAGCCCATCGAGGGTCTCGTCGATGACCTCGCGCGGGATGCCGCGGGCCGACAAGGTCTGCACGAGCATCGTGCGCCCCTGTCCCTTTCGTTCCACGCCACTGTGCACGAGCTGCTCCGCCAGTGCCGAGTCGTCGAGATATCCGAGGCTCCTCATGCGGTCGATGACGTGGTCGATCGCCGCATCGCCGAGCTCGCGTTCGCGCAAGAATCGCGATGCCTCCCGTTCGGACAGGGAGCGCGTTCGCAAGCGCTTGATCAGCGCGGCCTCCGCATCGTCGACGACGGTCGCGATGTCGTCCTCCCACGCCGCGTCGACGGGCTCCTCCGTCCAGGTCGGATGCCAGCTGAGATCACCCACACCGCCTTCATGCCCGGACGGACCAGGGAACACGGTGGGTGACCCGGGTTGCGGGTCGCGCGGACCTGCCTCATCCTGTGGCTGGTTCGCGGAGGCGGAGGAGACGCGTGCGTCGGCGGCATCCCCGCCGAACAGCGGGATCACGGGGGCGAGCCGCTCGGACTCGCCCCCGTGTCGCGACGTCGTCATCAGGCCGGTCGGCGCGCGGCCAGATCATCGGCAGGCGCGACCTCTGCCCCACCGCGCGGCTGACCGATTCCCAGCTTCTGCTTGATCTTGGTTTCGATCTCCGCCGCGATGTCGGGGTTCTTCAGCAGGAAGTTGCGGGCGTTCTCCTTGCCCTGACCGAGCTGCTCACCGTCGTAGGTGTACCAGGCGCCGGACTTCTTCACGAGGGCGTGCTCGACGCCGAAGTCGATGAGCGAGCCTTCGCGCGAGATGCCGGTGCCGTAGAGGATGTCGAACTCGGCCTGCTTGAACGGCGGCGCCATCTTGTTCTTGACCACCTTGACGCGCGTCCGGTTCCCGACCGCGTCGGTGCCGTCCTTCAACGTCTCGATGCGACGGATGTCGAGACGCACCGAGGCGTAGAACTTCAACGCCTTTCCGCCGGCGGTGGTCTCGGGTGAGCCGAAGAACACGCCGATCTTCTCGCGCAGCTGGTTGATGAAGATCATGGTCGTGTTGGTCTGATTGAGACCACCGGTCAGCTTGCGCAGCGCCTGAGACATGAGGCGAGCCTGCAGGCCGACGTGGGAGTCGCCCATCTCGCCTTCGATCTCGGCCTTGGGGACGAGCGCAGCGACGGAGTCGATGACGACCAGATCGATCGCTCCCGAACGAACCAGCATGTCGGCGATCTCCAGCGCCTGCTCCCCCGTGTCGGGCTGCGACACGAGCAGCTGATCGATGTCGACACCGAGCTTCTGCGCATAGTCGGGGTCGAGCGCGTGTTCGGCGTCGATGAAGGCGGCGATGCCGCCGGCGCGCTGCACGTTGGCGATCGCGTGGAGCGTGAGCGTCGTCTTACCCGAGGATTCGGGACCGTAGATCTCGATGATGCGTCCGCGGGGAAGACCTCCCACGCCGAGAGCGACGTCGAGGGCGATCGAACCGGTGGGGATGACTTCGACAGGGGCACGGTCGTCGCTGCCCAGTCGCATGACCGAGCCCTTTCCGAACTGCCGGTCGATCTGCGCGAGGGCCGACTCGAGGGCCTTCTCGCGGTCAGCGGGTGAGGGCATGACGTGCTCCTTGTGCTCTGCCGTGGACGGCGCTGCCGGCCTCGGGATTCCGTCGCCTGTAGGCTGTCACGCCCCCTCCCGGCGGGAAGGATGCTGCGACAAGGCGGAGGTGTCGTGATGACGGTGTCCACGCTAGAGACGGTCTCCGACATCGGTCGGCGACAGGCCTCGTATGTGGACAAACGTCCCGAGTCACCTCATGTGCAGGAGCCTACGCCCATCGAACAGAGTTTCGATCACGCGACACGCCGCGCGTCCGTCGCGGATCAGCGTCGGCGCGGCTCCATCAGTCCGACGCCGTGGCGCCGCGAAGCGGGGACGTCCGTCTCGTCGCACAGAGCAAGCCAGATCTCGCGCGGCTCGACGCCGTCGGCGAGGGCTTCGGCTGCGGTCCGGTGACCCACACCGGGCAGAGCGAGGTCGGCGACCAAGCTTGATGCGCGCGCGCCGAACTCGTCCGCGACGGCTCGCGTGAACTCGCTGCGCCGCA
This sequence comes from Microbacterium sp. DMC48, assembly GCF_056313825.1. Lineage (NCBI taxonomy): Bacteria > Bacillati > Actinomycetota > Actinomycetes > Micrococcales > Microbacteriaceae > Microbacterium > Microbacterium sp. DMC48. The sequence continues at coordinate 51,721 of NZ_JBQUZN010000003.1, forward strand.
CGTCAGCGCAGCGACAACTCGGGCTGGACGAGGCCGTCCTCGAGCCCGGCGAGATCGTCGGGAACGACGTCGGGGAAGACCTGCAGGCCCTCCAGCACCGACAGCCGGTCACCGACCTCGCGCATGATGGTCGAGATCGGAACGTCCAGCGCCTCGGCGACCGCCGCGAGGATCTCGCTCGAGGCCTCCTTCTGACCGCGCTCGACCTCGCTGAGATATCCGAGGGCGACACTCGCGCGTCCGGCGACCTGGCGGAGGGTACGACCCTTCTGCAGGCGGAAGTCGCGAAGCACTTCGCCGATCTCCTGACGAACCAGGATCATGTTCGGGCCCCCTCCTCTACTCGAGATTCCCACCGGGTATCGGTGCCCGGGTGGACAACAGTACCCCACGTGCTGGCCACGATAGCCCTCTCGTGCTGGGTAATGAATGGGAATCGCTGTCATGTAACGGCGTCGACACGAGCGGTATTCCCCGCGTCATCTGAGGGCTCAGAGCGTGTCCAGCACCAGCCGGACGGCGCGCGCCGCCGTCTCGGTACGGATGGCGGCGCGGTCGCCGTCGATCAGTACGGACTCGACCCGTGAGCCCAGCGGAGTGGCGACGGCGATATGCACCGTGCCGACGGGCTGGCCGTCCGGTGACAGCGGGCCCGCGATGCCGGTCGTCGCCACGCCCACGTCGGCGGGCACGCCGTCACGTCCGAGCGCGCGGCGCACGCCCTCCGCCATCTGGCTGGCGACCCGGGGATGCACCGGCCCGTGCGCGTCGAGCAGATGCTGCTCGACGCCCAGAAGGCTCGCCTTCACGTCGGTCGCGTAGGCGACGATCCCGCCGCGGAAGACGCGCGAGGCTCCCGAGACCGAGACGATGGATGCGGCGAGCAGTCCCCCGGTCAACGATTCGGCCGCCGCAATGCTCCAGCCGAGGTCGGCGAGTCGGGCGACGAGGCGCTCCGGCTCGCTACTGCGACGACCCGCGGAGACCAGGGTGCTCTCGAGGTCGTCTCCCTCGGCATCCGAATGTTCGTCGCGCGCGCCCCCACGCCGGGACGAGGCGCTCATCGACGCGTGCCCGTCACGGTGCCGCCGCGGGCGGCTCGGGCTCCACGGATCTCGGTGACCACGTAGTCGACGCCGCTCGCCACCGTGAGGACGACCGCGATCCACATCGCCGCGGTGTTCACGACGTGGACCCACTCACCGACCACGTTCCACAGCGGCAGCAGCGCGAGGGAGAGCGCGACCGCCTGCGCGACAGTCTTCAGCTTGCCCATCCACGCCGCGGCGACCACGTGACTGCTCGCGACGATGAGGCGGTGCACCGTGATGCCGACCTCGCGGACGAGAACAACGATCGTGACCGCCCAGGGGAGCTCGCCCAGGAGGGAGAGCCCAACGAAGGCACAGCCGGTCAGAGCCTTGTCTGCGATCGGGTCGAGGAGCTTGCCGAGGTCGGTGACGATCTCGTACTTGCGCGCCAGGTAGCCGTCGATGCCGTCCGTCGCGATCGCGACGATGAACAGCACACCTGCCCACCACCGCAGCGGGCCGTCGCCGCCCTGATCGGCCAGGAGCATCCAGAGGAAGACCGGCGCGCACAGGATGCGGACGATCGTGATCGCGTTGGGGAGCTGCCGGGGAATCGCCACGAGGCGAGCCTACTCGGGGCCGGTGGTCCGCACGGGCCCCGAGGCGAGCTCAGTCGCGGCCGGTGAGGCTCCACGCGTCCTCGGACCCGTCGTCGCCATCGACCACCGGAAGCCCGTCGAACTGGGCACCGACCGCATCCGGCCCGTACGGGTCGTTCGCCGGCGCCGCGTGGGTAGCCGGGGGGTCGTCGCCGCGCAGGCGGGCGAGCACCTCGGGAAGCTGATCCGGCGTGACGAGCACGTCGCGAGCCTTCGACCCCTCCGAGGGGCCGACGATCTCTCGCGACTCCAGCAGATCCATGAGACGACCGGCCTTCGCGAAGCCGACGCGGAGCTTGCGCTGCAGCATCGAGGTCGAGCCGAACTGCGTCGAGATGATCTGCTCGGCCGCCGCCAGCAGCAACTCGAGGTCGTCACCGATGTCGGCGTCGATCTCCTTCTTCTCGGCGACCGCGGCGACATCGGCGCGGTACTCCGGCCGAGCCTGGTTCTTGACGTGCGTGACGACCTTCTCGATCTCACTCTCCGCCACCCACGCGCCTTGAACGCGCAGCGCTTTGGACGCACCCATCGGCAGGAAGAGACCGTCGCCCTGCCCGATGAGTCGGTCGGCACCGGGCTGGTCGAGGATGACGCGCGAATCGGTGACGCTCGTGACGGCGAACGCCAGGCGCGAGGGCACGTTCGCCTTGATCAGACCCGTGACCACGTCGACGGAGGGCCGCTGCGTCGCGAGCACGAGGTGGATGCCGCTGGCGCGGGCGAGCTGGGTGATCCGCACGATCGAGTCCTCGACGTCGCGCGGGGCGACCATCATGAGGTCGGCGAGCTCGTCCACGACCACGAGCAGATAGGGGTAGGGCTTGAGCACGCGCTCACTGCCGACGGGGAGGTTGATCTCCCCCGCGACCACCGCGCGATTGAAGTCGTCGATGTGGCGGAAGCCGAACGACGCGAGATCGTCGTACCGCATGTCCATCTCCTTCACGACCCACTGCAGCGCCTCCGCGGCCTTCTTCGGGTTCGTGATGATGGGCGTGATCAGGTGCGGGACGCCGGCATAGCTCGTGAGCTCGACGCGCTTGGGGTCGATGAGCACCATGCGCACCTCGGAGGGCTTGGCGCGCATCAGCAGGCTCGTGATCATCGAGTTCACGAAACTCGACTTGCCCGAGCCGGTGGAACCGGCCACGAGCAGGTGGGGCATCTTGGCCAGGTTCGCGACGACGTAGCCGCCGCCGACGTCCTTGCCGACGCCGATCGTCATCGGATGCGTCTGACTGGTCGCCGCCTGCGAGCGCAGCACGTCGCCCAGGGTGACGATCTCACGGTCGGTGTTGGGGATCTCGACACCGATGGCGCTCTTGCCGGGGATGGGCGCGAGGATGCGCACCTCGTTCGACGCCACGGCGTACGCGATGTTGTTGGTGAGCGCGGTGATGCGCTCGACCTTGACGCCGGGGCCGAGCGAGATCTCGTACTGGGTCACCGTCGGCCCGCGCGAGAAGCCCGTGACGCGCGCATCGACACCGAACTGCTCGAAGACGCCTCTGATGGCCGCGACCACGCGGTCGTTCGCCTCCGATCTCGCCTTCGGCGGGTCGCCTTGGGCCAGTGCGGCGACCGAGGGAAGCCGATAGGGCGCCTGCGGCGGCTGTCCATCGTGGTCGTCGCCCAGGGCGGAGATACCCGGGAGGATCCCGTCGTCGAGGATGATCTCGCCGCTGTCCTCGCGGATGCCGGTGTCGGCACGACGGGCGGCCTTCTTCGCGTGGGCGATCACCGCCGGATCGATGATCTCGGTCGGCGCCTCCGGCAGCGGGGGCACCGGAGGAACGGCCGCCGGCATCGCGACGGCCTGCTCGAAGCCGCCGTCGCCGCTGGTGTCCAGGAGCGCCGTCAGGTCATCGGAGCCCAGGTGGCCGTCGACGTCCTCCTCCCGGCCGGACTTGTTGCGGCGCCACCACGGCAGGTCCTTCTCCGCGGCATCGTCCGTCTCGCCGAAGGCGACCGTGGGTGCGTCGGCCGCGGGCGCGTCGGGGCGCTCGGCGCCGAACATCCACGCGTACAGGTCTCCGAGACGGCGGCCGATGCGGTTGGGCGGGGTCTTGGTGAGGATGAGAATGCTCAGCAGTGTCAGCGCACCCAGGAGGATGTAGGCGCCGATCGGCGTGAGCAGCGACAGCGGCTCGCCGATGGTCCACCCGAACAGACCGCCCGCGGCGCTGAGCGCCGGCATGCCCTGCGACGGCTGCGGCCGACCGCCCGCAACATGGCAGAAGCCGGCGATCGAGAGCACGAACAGTCCGAAGCCGATGCCGATGCGCCCGTTGTCGTGGATGGACGGCGGGTGCCGGAACAGCCAACCCGCCAGCACCAGCAGGAGCACGGGCATGATGAAGGCGACGCGGCCGACGAACAGCCCCACGGTGTAGGCGCTGATCTGCGTCGCGGCGTCGTTGCCGATGAAGAACCACTCGTTGACGGCGCCGAGCGCGGCCAGCACGACGAGCAGGAACGGGAAGCCGTCGCGGCGCTGGTCCTTCTCGAGCGTCTCGAGGCCGAAAGCGCGGAACATGCCGCCGACGGCGTGCGCGACGCCGAGCCAGGCGCGGACGGCGAGCGGCGGGCGGTCGGTGTCGTCGACGTACTTCGTGGGAGCCGGCGCGGGCTTGCGGGCACGGGTCGATGAGCCCTTCGCGGACGCGCGGGCGTTCGTGGGCGTGCTCGTGGATCGTGCCATTACTCCACGGTAGGCGCACAGGTCCCCGGATCCGCGGATTGACGCGGCCCGAGACGGGCCCGGCATCCGCCGCGCCTGGTCAACGCAGGCGCTTGACCATGGTGTCGCGGCCATGACCGGCCTGCGTGACGGCGAAGCCCTCACTGCGGTAGAGCGTCTGGGCGTAGTTGCCCCGTTCCACCGACAGGCTGATGCGAGCGTATCCCTGTGCGCGCGCGTGCTCGCAGAGCCGCTGCAGGAGGGCACGCCCCACCCCGTGAGCCCGCCAGATGGGCCGCACCCCGATGATGAGCTCCGGCACGCCCGTGCCGATGTACCCGAAGCCGGGATCGGTGCGCGGCAGCATCCGGTACCACGCGGCACCGACCGAACTATCCTGCGCGTCGATCGCGACGAAGCCGGCGTCGCCGGGACGCATCCACCCCGAGATGTAGCGATTGTGATCGGGGTGCGTCAGCACCTCGTGCCGCGGCCGCGCGCCCCCTTGCCGCCAGTTCGCCGCCTCGACGACCATGTCTCCGAGGAACGCGCCATCGGCCTGTGTCGCGGGGCGCACACGAAAGCTGACGGGCATGGAGCCGATCGTAGCGCTGCGCCGCGACTGCTCAGGCTTCGATGACGAGGGGGACGATCATCGGGCGACGACGCAGCCGCTGGTTCACCCACCGACCGATCGTGCGGCGCACGACCTGCGACAGCGCGTGGGTGTCGCGGACGCCCGATTGAGCCGCCTCCGTGAGGGCCGCGGCGATCTTGGGCTTGACGTCGTCGAACACCTTGTCGTCCTCGGCGAACCCTCGTGCGTGGATTTCGGGGCCGGTGATGATCCGCCCCGTCGTGGCATCGACGACGACGATCACCGAGATGAAGCCCTCCTCGCCGAGGATCCGGCGATCCTTGAGGTCGGCGTCGGTGATCTCGCCCACTGTCGATCCGTCGACGTAGACGAAGCCGAGATCGAGCTGGCCGACGACGCGGGCAACGCCGTCCTTGAGGTCGACGACGGTGCCGTTCTCGGCGATGATCGTGTTCTCCGCGGGGATGCCGGTGTCCTGCGCGAGCTTGGCGTTGGCGATGAGGTGACGGTACTCGCCGTGCACCGGCATGACGTTGCGTGGCTGGAGGATGTTGTAGCAGTACAGCAGCTCGCCCGCCGCCGCGTGACCCGAGACGTGCACCTTGGCATTGCCCTTGTGCACCACGTTGGCTCCCAGCTTGGTGAGCCCGTCGATCACGCGATAGACCGCGTTCTCGTTGCCCGGGATCAGGCTCGAGGCGAGGATGACCGTGTCACCCGGTCCGGGCTCGATCGCGTGGTCCAGGTTCGCCATGCGGCTGAGGACCGCCATGGGCTCACCCTGCGACCCGGTCGACATGTAGACGATCTTGTCGTCGGGCAGATCCTGGGCCTTCTTGTAGTCGATCAGCACCCCGTCCGGGACGCGCAGGTAGCCGAGGTCTTCGGCGATCGTCATGTTGCGCACCATCGAGCGGCCGAGGAACGCGAGACGGCGTCCGTTTGCCGCCGCCGCGTCGATGACCTGCTGCACACGATGGACGTGGCTGGAGAAGCTCGCGACGATGACCCGTCGAGGTGCCTTGGCGATCACCTGGTCGAGAACCGGACCGATGTCGCGCTCGAGCGGTGTGAAGCCCGGCACGTCGGCGTTGGTGGAATCGACCAGGAAGAGGTCGACGCCGTCCTCGCCGAGGCTGGCGAACGCGCGCAGGTCGGTGAGGCGTCCATCCAGCGGCAGCTGGTCCATCTTGAAGTCACCGGTGGCCAGCACCGTCCCGGCGTCGGTGTGGATCGCGACGGCGAGCGCATCGGGAATCGAGTGGTTGACCGCGACGAACTCGAGGTCGAACGGACCGACCTGCTCATCCTGCCCCTCCTCGACGGTGAGCGTGTAGGCCTTGATGCGATGCTCCTTGAGCTTCGCTTCGACCAGGGCGAGGGTGAGTTTCGAACCGATCAAGGGAATGTCGTTCTTCAACCGCAGCAGGTACGGCACCGCGCCGATGTGATCCTCGTGGCCGTGCGTGAGCACGACGCCCACGACATCGTCGAGCCGATCCTTGATCGGCTCGAAGTCGGGGAGGATGAGGTCGACGCCGGGCTGGTGCTCCTCGGGGAACAGCACGCCGCAGTCGACGACGAGGAGCTTGCCGTCGTATTCGAAGACCGTCATGTTGCGACCGATCTCGCCCAACCCGCCGAGCGGGATGACGCGAAGGGTCTGGGGGGCGAGCGCGGGAGGCTCGGAGAACGTCGTGGGCATCGTCTGCCTTTCGTGGATGCCGCGGCATCCACCGGTATCGCGGTCGCTCAGCGGGTGGTGCCGTGGACCTTCGGAAGCGCGCCGCCGGCGGCGGCGTTGCGGTCGGGACGGAAGTTGGAGAAGTCGGCGCCGTCGACGCCCTTCACGAGTGCGAGCTCATCCTCGATGAGGGCAGCCTCCCACTCTTCGGGGCCGACGAGCGGGAGCCGCACCCGAGGGCTCGAGATGCGGCCGAGTCCGTGCAGGATGTACTTCGCGCTCACGGTCCCGGGCACGTGCGTCATGACGGCGCGCACGAGCGGCTCGAGCTGCTGGTGGGCGGCGGTCGCCGTGGCCAGGTCCCCGCGGTTGACGGCATCCACGATGACGCGGTAGGGCGTCGCAGTGATGTTCGCCGTCACGCCGATCAGGCCCGACGCGCCGATCGACAGATGCGGCAGGACGTTCGCATCGTCACCGGAGAAGTACATCAGGTCGGTCTGGTTGAGCACCCGGCTGACCTCGCTGAAGTCACCCTTCGCGTCCTTCACCGCGAGGATGTTCGGGTGGTTGGCGAGCCGCAGGATCGTCTCGTACTTGATCGGCACGCCGGTGCGTCCCGGAATGTCGTAGAGGATGACGGGAAGGTCGGTGGCGTCGGCGACCAGACGGAAGTGCGTCAAGATGCCGGCCTGGGTGGGCTTGTTGTAGTACGGCGTCACGATCATGATGCCGTCGGCGCCGGCCTTCTCACTGGCTTTGTAGAGCTCGATCGCGTGCGCGGTCTCGTTCGAGCCGCCACCGGTGATGATCTTCGCCCGCCCGCTGGAGACGGACTTGCCGACCTCGACGAGCTTCAGCTTCTCGGGGTCGGTGAGTGTGCTCGTCTCGCCGGTCGTGCCCGTGACGACGATGCCGTCGGCGCCGGCGGTGATGACGTCGTCGATGTGCTTCTCGACAGCGGGCCAGTCCACTTCACCGTCGGCCGTCATCGGAGTGACGAGAGCGACGAGGACCTGTCCGAAGGGATTGCCCGAGTGCGTCATGCTTCCAGGCTACCGGCTCGCGGCGACCCCGTCGGAGCAGACCGCGGGTGGGTCACGGCCGAGTCCTCAGCGTCCGGTGCGCGCCAGGCGCGCGGCCACGGGGCCCGGCAGCACACGCATCGCCGCCACCAGCACCTTGTAGCGCAGAGAGGGAATCGAGACGGCTTTGCCCCGCGCGGCGTCGCGCAGCCCTTCGCGGACGACGTCCGCTGCGTCGAGCCACATCACCGCGGGAATGCCCTCCCGCCCCGGCGGCAGCCCCAAGCGCTCGTGGAAGTTCGTGTGCGTGAAGCCCGGGCACAGCGCCGTCACGGTGACGCCGCGCGGCGCGTACGCGATGTTGGCCCATCGACTGAAGGAGATCACCCAGGCCTTGACCGCACCGTAGGTGCCTCGCGGAACAAAACCCGCGACCGAGGCGACATTGACGATCCGGCCGTATCCCCGCTCGAGCATGGTGCCCAGCGCGGCGTGGGTCAGATGCATCGTCGCACGCACGTGCAGATCAAGGTGGCGCTGCTCGTCGGCGATGTCGCCCGCCGCGAAGTCGAGGTCGAGTCCGAATCCCGCATTGTTGACGAGGATGCCGATCGGTCGCTCGCGGTCGGCGACGCGGGCCACGACCGCGGCGAGACCGTCATCGGCGACGAGATCGGCGGCGAGCACCTCGACCTGTACCCGGTGATCTGCGCGCAGTCGCTCCGCGATGTCCTCGAGCGCGTCCTTGTCTCGGGCGACCAGGACGAGGTCGGCTCCGCGTGCCGCCAGTTGACGCGCGAACTCCGCGCCGAGGCCCGAACTGGCGCCCGTCACCACCGCTGTCTTGCCCATTCTGAGCTCCCTGTCGTCGTCGCCGCTCGAGACACGAACCGTTCAGGGACGGATCAGAGTCAGGAAGCGATAGGGGACGCCGGTGCGCGAGAGCGACCAGCCATCGTCCGGGTCGATGCGCGCCACGGCCCACCCGTCCCGCCGGGGGGCATACGTGTCACCGTCGACCTCGAGATCGAGCTCGGTGACCTCCAGCACATCGGCGCGCGCGATCGCCTCGGCGAACAGCCCCGCTCCCCCGATGACCCAGGCCGCCTCTTCCCTGTCGACGAGCTCCAGCGCACCATCGAGCGAGGCGGCCCGCTCCGCGCCGTCGTCCCGCCAGGACTCATTGCGGGTGACCACGACGTTGCGTCGCCCAGGAAGGGGCCGGAAGCGGGGCGGGAAGGACTCCCACGTCCGGCGCCCCATGATGACCGGATCCCCCATCGTCGCGGCGCGGAAATGCGCGAGGTCCTCGGGCACGTGCCACGGCATGCCGCCGTCCTTGCCGATGACGCCGCCGCGCGCCTCGGCCCAGATCAGGCCGAGCCGGGTCATACCGCGACCGCGGCTCGGATCGTGGGGTGGTGCTGGTAGTCCTCGACCACGATGTCGTCGTACGTGTAGTCGAAGATCGACGCGGGCGTCCGCGCGAACGAGAGGCGGGGATACGGATACGGCTCCCGTGTGAGCTGCTCGCGGACCTGCTCGAGGTGGTTGTCGTAGATGTGGCAATCACCGCCGGTCCACACGAAATCGCCGGGCTCGAGCCCCGTCTGCTGGGCGATCATCATCGTCAGCAGCGCGTAGGACGCGATGTTGAACGGCACACCGAGAAACATGTCGGCGCTGCGCTGATATAGCTGGCACGACAGCTTGCCGTCCGCGACGTAGAACTGGAACAACGCGTGGCAGGGAGCGAGTGCCATCTGCGGGATGTCGGCGGGGTTCCACGCCGACACGATGAGCCGGCGCGAGTCGGGGTTGGCGTGGATCTGCTCGATGACCTGTGAGATCTGGTCGATCTGCTCGCCGGACGGCGTCGGCCACGAGCGCCACTGCACTCCGTAGACCGGCCCGAGCTCGCCGTCGGCATCCGCCCATTCGTCCCAGATGGTCACGCCGTGCTGCTGGAGCCACGAGACGTTCGACTCACCTCGCAGGAACCAGAGCAGTTCATAGGCGATCGACTTCATGTGCACACGCTTTGTCGTGATGAGCGGGAAGCCCTGCGACAGGTCGAAACGGATCTGGCGTCCGAACACACTCGTCGTGCCGGTGCCGGTGCGATCGTCCTTGTGTACGCCGTCGGCGAGCACCTCGCGGAGGAGGTCTTCGTAGGGGGTGGGGATGGATGCCGCGCTCACGCCAGCCACCCTACCCTCGCCCGCCGACGCCGGGACTGTTACGCACGGCCCGTCATCGGAGCCGGTGCACCTCCGGAGGCGGTATCGTGGCAGACCGTGAACATCGTCGATGCCGTGCTCGTGCTGACCGCACTGCTCGCCGTGACCCTCGCCGTCGGACTGCTCCTGCGGTGGACGCAGAATCGTCCCCGCCGCGCATCGACCGATGAAGTCGTGGAACCGCGACGCCTCGGAGCCGACGCCCTCGGCGAGCGGGCCACCCTGCTGCAGTTCAGCACGCAGATGTGCGCGCGCTGCCCCGGCGTGCACCGCGTGCTGGGATCGATCGCCGATGCCCACGACGGCGTGATGCACCTGGACGTCGATCTCACCGACCGTCCCGACATCGCGAAGCACTTCCACGTGCTTCAGACGCCGACGACGTTGATCCTCGACCGCGACGGGGTCATCCAGACCCGCTTCGGCGGTACTCCCAGCCGCAGCGCGATCGAGCTGGAGCTCGGGCGCGTCACCGCCACCCCCGCCACCGTCTGAGGGTCTGCGCCCGCGCCGGCCGCACCGGTTCCGCGGGAGCCTGGGCCCGTCTAGGCTCGGATGCACACCGCCGATACGCGGCCCGCATCCGACACGAGGAGCACACATGAGCGTCACGAGCGAAGCGTCCACGAGCTGGAAGGGCTCCCTCACCGACGGGTCCGGCGAGATCGCCCTGGAGAGTTCCAACCAGGGTCCGTTCGCCGTCGACTGGAAGGCGCGCAGTGAGGGCTCCGCGTCGGTCACGACCCCGGAGGAACTGCTCGCCGCGGCGCACTCCTCTTGCTTCAGCATGGCACTCTCGCACGCGCTCGCCGGCAACGGGACGCCCCCCGAGAGCATCGAGACCACGGCGTCTGTCACCTTCATCCCGGGCACCGGCATCACCGGCTCGCATCTGAACGTCAACGCGGTGGTCCCGGGGCTGTCGGCCGAGGACTTCGCCCGCATTGCCGGCGAAGCGAAGACGGGATGCCCCGTCTCGGCCGCGCTGGCAGGCATCGAGATCACCCTCGAGGCCACGCTTGCCTGAGAACGACTCGTCGCGCGCCGAGGGGCGCGTCGTCGTCGCCGGAGCCTCCGGCCTGATCGGCCGTGCCCTCGTGGCGAGCCTGCGCGCCGACGGCATCGCCGTGACGCGCCTCGTGCGCCGCCCCAGCGCCGCGCCGGACGAGCTCTCTTGGGATCCGGCGAGCCGACCGCTGCCGCCCTCCGCCCTCGAAGGGGCGCGGGCCGTCGTCGGTCTCAACGGAGCCACCCTCGGGCATTTCCCGTGGACGCGGCGGTACAAGCACGACCTCGTGTGGTCGCGGATCGCGCCGACCCAGGCATTGGCGGCAGCCGTGCGCGCCCTCGGCGATGACGCCCCGCACTTCGTGTCGTCGTCCGCGGTCGGCTACTACCCGTCGGCGCCGGGAGTCACCTTCACGGAGTCGTCGCCCCGCGGAGACTCCTTCCTCGCAGACCTCTGCGGCGAGTGGGAGACGGCCGCGACACGCGGCGCCGGAGATCGTGCCCGCGTGTCCCTGCTGCGGACCGCGCCGGTGGTGCACGCCGACGGTGTTCTCAAGCCCCTTCTGCTGCTGACCAAACTCGGCCTGTCGGGCCCCATCGGGCGCGGAACGCAGGTCTGGCCGCTGATCTCTCTCGACGACGAGGTCCGCGCGATCCGGCATGTCATCGACAACGCCCTCACCGGCCCTGTCAACCTCGCGGGCCCCCAGCGGACGACGGCCAACGACCTCGGCCTGGCGCTCGCGAGACGGATGAACCGCCCCTACCTGCTGCGGGTGCCGGAGTGGGCACTGAAGTTGGTGCTCGGGCGCGATGCGGCGGAGGGACTGCTCACGTGCGACATGAACGTGGTTCCCGAAGCGCTCACGGCATCCGGCTTCGTCTTCTCGCACCCGACGGTCGAGGATGCCGTGGCCGCCGCGGTGCCGGCGTGATCAGCGCGTCGTCGGCTTCTTCTCGAGCGTGATCGCCCGCCGAATGGCTTCGCGGGCGCGGCGTCGGTCGCCGGCGCCGTCGTAAGCCAGCCCCAGCCGGAACCAGGCTCGCCAATCGGTCGGGTGCGCCTCGACGTCTTCTCGATAGTGCGGGAACACGGCGTCGGCCTGCGCACGATCGGGACGGCCGCTCACACGGACATCCAGCTCCTCGGTCGGCAGCGCACCCTCGGCCTCCAGACGCCGTGCGAGTCGCTCGGCACTGCGCCCGAATGAGAGCTCTCGCCAGAGCGCCCACCCGGCGATGACGGGCAAGACGAGCAGCGCCACCCCCATCGCGACGCCGATGATCTGCCCCGAGGTCAACAACAGCCACGCGCGCTGTGCGACGAGGACGATGTAGAGGACGAGCAGCGCCGCCATGACGGCGACACCGGCGCGGGCCTTCATGCCCCGGTGACGCGGGCGACTTGGCCCGGAACGGCGCCCTCGTCGATGACCTCGCTCGCCGACGCGGCGTCGCGCGGCGCACCGAGTCCCAGATCGATGAGCGCGTCGAGGCCGATCGTGACCCCGCGCGCGTCGCGCGCGGCTGCGAGGGCGACGCGGATGCCGGGTGCGTAGGCACGTGCCGGCTCGACCGTGTCGTGGACGATCGTCAGCGACTCCCCCGGCCCCGACAGGATCGTCTCCTGCTTCGCGATGACACCGGGTCGTCGCAGAGAGTGGATGGGAACACTGGCGACCTGCTGGCCGCGCGCCCTCTGGTCGACGTGCGGCGATTCCACCGGGCCGACCCCGACGCGGGCGTCGGCGATCAGTTCGGCGGTGCGCACGGCCGTGCCGCTGGGTGAATCCACCTTCGTCTCGCGATGGGTCTCGACGATCTCGATCGAGGGGAACAACGGCGCCGCAGCCGCCGCCAACGCCGTGGCGACGACAGAGCCCAGGGAGAAGTTGGGAATGAAGACCGCGCCCGTGCCCGCCGCCTCGACGAGGGGGCGCACCAGCGCGATCCGTTCGGTGGACCACCCGGAGGTGCCGACGAGCACGTTCTTGCCGCGTTCGATCGCCGCCCGCACCACATCGATCGACACGCCGGGTGTCGACGCGTCGACGACGAGATCGGCCGCGTCGATCTCGGCGAGATCGCTCGCAGAGCCGAGAACGGCGACCGTCTCGAAGTCGTCGAGCTCATCGATCACGCCGGCGATGATCGCACCGAGCTTGCCGGTGCCGCCCACGAGGGCCACTCTCGTCGTCATGGTTCCAGCCTAGGCCGTGCGACCGACACGGTTACGCTCGAGGGATGGTGCTGCTCCACGCCCTCGCCGCCGACGACCCGCGCGCACATGCCCTCCTGGAGGAGTACTTCCAGATGCGCGCCGACGCCTTCCCTCAGGGCCAGGCCTACCGTCCCGTCTTTCCCACGGCATCCGTCTTCACCCCGCCAGCAGGTGTCTTCCTCGTCCTCGTCGACGAGGACGGGGCGGACGTCGGATGCGGCGGCATCCGACGGATCGAGGACGCGCCGACGGGCGTGCGGTACGAGGTGAAGCACCTCTACCTGCAGCCGCGCACGCGCGGTCGCGGCTGGGGTCGGCTGCTGCTGGACGGGCTCGAGGAGCGGGCGCGCGCCTTCGGCGCGGCCGAACTGGTACTCGACACCCACCACACGCTCGAAGCCGCCGGCGCGCTCTACGCACGCTCGGGTTTCACCGCCATCGAGCCCTACAACGACAATCCCAACGCGACGCGCTGGTACGGCAAGGTGCTCTGAGCTCGGGCGGCTGCATCGACTGACCGGCCGAGGCGCGTGGAAGGATGTCGACATGCCCGCTGGGGAACACGACGTCACCGAACTCGTGGCGGCCGTCGCCTGGTGGCGCGCCGATCTGCCCGGCGCACGAACCCTGCTCGCCGACGCGGCGACGGCGGCGCTGATCGCCGGCAGAGACGGCTACGACCTGGTGCAGCTGGCGCTGATCGATGAGACCGCGAGTCGGTTCGACGTCGACGAGTTGATCGACCGGGCAGCGGGCGACGCGGGTATCACCGAGGCGGTTCACTCGGACCTCGAACCGGTCGTCGTGCATCGACTGTGCCACCTCGTTCTTCATGACGAGGTGAGCCCGCGTGAGCTCGCGCGGTGGGCACACTCCCGCTACCGTCACGGCGCCGGCGACGAGTCGATCGATCTGCTGGCGGTGCTCGACGACGCGCATGACGACGTCGCGGAGGTCGACGGCGATCTTGCGCCGATCGTCGCGGAGATCCGCCGCATCGCCACGCGGATCGTCGCACGCAACGACTGACCAGCGGCGCGGACTGTTCCCAACTCCGGAGAATCGTCGACGTGCGGCCGGAGTTTCCGCGCGGCGGTGCGGGCGCCCCGACAGCCCGGCGAGAGTGTCCGGAGTTGTGAACGCCGACCAGCGAGCGCAGGCCGTCGGATACCGCCCGCCGGACGCGGCCGCCGCATCCTGCCGACTCAGACCGGGGGAACCTCGGGCAGGCCCGTGCGCAACTCCATGGGCAGGTGCGCGAGGTCGTTGTGGGTCACGAGAGCCCACGGACGCCCCTTGCGCTGAGCGAGCACGGTGAGGCCGCAGTGCGCCTGATTGATCGTCATCCACCGCCAGTCGGGGGCATCGAGCACCTCCCGCACGAACCAGGCGATCACGGCGTTGTGGGTGATGAGCAGTTCGTGGGCGGCGGGCTTTCGCACGAGGAACTCGGCGACCGCGTCGCCCATCTGCGCGCGCCCCGCTTCCATCTCGGCCTCGGTGTAGGAGCCGAAGAACGGCTCGTAGATCGACGGCGTCTCGGGCAGCATCCCGGTGGGGATGCAGTCGAACAGCAGTGCGGACGACTTCGGGGTCACCGAGGGAAGGCGGCCCGACACGGCGCGAGCCGTCTCGGCCGCGCGCTCCAGGGGCGAGTGCCACACAGCATCCAACGGCACGCCGGAGAGGCGGTCGGCGAGAAGCTCCGCCTGGCGTCTCCCCCGCGGCGACAGCGGCCCGTCTTCCAGACCGTGCTCCGCGTCGAGATGTTCTCCGTGTCGCACGAGGTACAGGTAATGCGTCACGTCATACTCGTCTCGCCTGGGGGTGGGGCAGCTCCCAGCCTACGTCAGGCGGTCGACGTCGACCCGGGTCTTGACACGGGACGCCGCGCCGCCTCTACTGCGTGGCGCGCGAGATCTCGCCCAGGTGGGAGCGACTGAGCCGCGCGCCCACACCCTGCACGAGTTCTTCGACGTGGGCCACGGCAAAGACGTTCACGATGGGGGCGACCACCGCGCGCTGCGCCAGCAGCCAAGCGATGGCGACGGCGGACGGCGGCACCGACAGTTCGTCACCGATCCGGTCCAGCGCACGCAGCGTACGCGATCCGCGCCGGTTCATCGCCGCAGCCAATTGGATGCCGCGTACCGAATACGCGACCTGCGCACGGTCGCGGTGCACACCGGCGAGATAGCCGTGCTCGAGCGCCTGCGAGGGCGTCACGGCGATACCCTGCGCGCTGGCCACGAGACGCAGATCGCCATCGAACTCGGACTGCCGAAGGATGTTGTACGGGACGTCCAGCACCGTGAGGCGGGGGTAACCCGCCGATGCGAGAATCCGGGCTTCGACCAGCTGGGCGGCCGTGTGGCCGTAGGCTCCCACGGCGCGCACCTTTCCCGACTCGATCAGCCATTCCACCGTCGCCAGGGTGTCTTCGAGGGTTGTCGCGTCATCCGACAGCGCGTCGAGGTAGAGCAGGTCGATCCGGTCCGTGTGCAGGCGCGTCAGCGACGCCTCGACCGCGCGGATGAGGTTCACCGGTCCGAGCCCGGGGTGGTCGGGGTTGGCTCCGACACGAACGGCGACGACGATGTCGTCGCGGATGCCGCGGCGCTGCAGCCACTGCCCGACGATGTGCTCGCTGCGCCCCGCCGCATATCCGTCGGACGTGTGCACCGCGTTGCCACCACGCGCGTGGTACGCGTCGAGAATCGCGTGCGCGGCGGTGAGATCGACATGCCAGCCGAACTCGGCGGCACCGAGGAGGAACGGAAAGACCTCAAGCCCGGACTCGCCGAGCGGAACGCGGATGCCGGCTCCCACGGGTGCCCCCTGAACGGGAATGGGAGCGGAGGGATGCGCGGGCGGCGCGGTTCTGACGGCCGTCGGTGTCGCGCCGATACCGAAGTAACCCATCCGTTCACCCCCTTCACGAACCGCGGATGCGGTGTCGCTCTTCTTGTCTACCCACCCCCCGATGCGTAGTTCCGAGGGTAGGGCAGACGCGGGTACGGTCCGCGCATTGAGCCCAACGAACGGTAAACATTCCATAACGCTTGCGTCACGGCGTCGCTGTGCGCGGGGGCGGTGTCCCCCATCCGGTGGACACCGGATGAACGAACGGATGCCCGCCCCTCCGAGACGGGAGGAAGCGGGCATCCGTGTCCGGGTCGCCGCCGCGGCACGCTCAGGGTGGATCCCTCAGCGCCGGGCGACGAAGCACTCAGCCTTCGGCGGGAGCCTCCGGGCCTTCGCTGGCCGCCGCACGGCCTTCCTGGTCGGCGGCCTCTTCGAGCACCGGCTCGAGGGACAGCTTGCCGCGGTCGTCGATCTTGGTGATCTTGACGAGCAGCTTCTGGCCGACGCCGAGCACGTCTTCGACGTTCTCGACGCGCTTGCCACCGGCGAGCTTGCGCACCTCACTGATGTGCAGCAGGCCGTCCTTGCCGGGCAGCAGCGAGATGAAGGCACCGAACGCCGCGAGCTTGACGACGGTTCCGAGGAACTGCTCGCCCACCTCCGGGTTGGTGGGGTTGGCGATCGCGTTGACCTGAGCGCGCGCGGCCTCCGCCGACGGGCCATCGGTCGCGCCGATGTAGACGGTGCCGTCCTCCTCGATGGAGATCTGCGCGCCGGTCTCGTCCTGGATCGCGTTGATCGTCTTGCCCTTCGGGCCGATCAGCTCACCGATCTTGTCGACGGGGATCTGCACGCTGATGACGCGCGGCGCGGTCGGCGCCATCTCGTCCGGTCCGTCGATGGCGGCGTTGAGGACGTTCAGGATCGTCATGCGCGCGTCCTTGGCCTGCGTCAGCGCGGCCGTGAGCACCGACGACGGGATGCCGTCGAGCTTCGTGTCGAGCTGGATCGCCGTGACGAACTCGCTCGTGCCTGCGACCTTGAAGTCCATGTCGCCGAGGGCATCCTCGGCGCCGAGGATGTCGGTCAGCGCCGCATAGCGGGTCTGGCCGTCGACCTGGTCGGAGACGAGGCCCATCGCGATGCCGGCCACGGGGGCGCGCAGCGGCACGCCCGCGTTGAGCAGCGACAGCGTCGAGGCACAGACCGAGCCCATCGACGTCGAGCCGTTGGAGCCGAGAGCCTCGGAGACCTGACGGATCGCGTAGGGGAACTCCTCGCGGCTGGGCAGCACCGGCACGAGGGCGCGCTCGGCGAGGAAGCCGTGCCCGATCTCACGACGCTTCGGCGAGCCCACGCGGCCGGTCTCACCGGTCGAGTACGGCGGGAAGTTGTAGTGGTGCATGTACCGCTTGCTGGTCGTGGGCGACAGCGAGTCGATCTGCTGCTCCATCTTCAGCATGTTCAGCGTGGTGACACCCAGGATCTGGGTCTCGCCGCGCTGGAAGATCGCCGAACCGTGCACGCGCGGGATGACCTGCACCTCGGCATCCAGCGGACGGATGTCCGCCAGGCCACGGCCGTCGATGCGCACACCCTCGGTGAGGATGCGGCTGCGCACGATGAGCTTGGTGACCGACTTGTAGGCGCCGCCGAACTCGGCCAGTGCGCTCTCCGGCAGCTCGCCCGCCTCGACGGCGGCGACCAGCTGCGCCTTGACGTCGTCCTTCACGGCGTCGTCGGCGTTCTGGCGCTCGATCTTGTCGGCGATCTGGTACACCGGCACGAGGCGGTCGTAGGCGCGACCGGCGACGAAGTCGTAGGTCTCCTTCGCGTACGCCGGGAAGACCGGGTAGGGCTGGATCTCCTTGGCGGCGGTGTTCGCGACGACGTTCTGCGCCGCGACGAGCTCCTTGATGAAGGGCTTGGATGCCTCCAGACCCTGCGCGACGATCTCCTCGCTGGGCTTGACCGCGCCGGCCTTGATGAGGTTCCAGCTGTTCTCGGTGGCCTCCGCCTCGACCATCATGATCGCGACGTCGCCGTCCTCGAGGACGCGACCGGCGACCATCAGGTCGAATACGGCCTCCTCGACCTGAGCGGCCGTCGGGAACGCGACCCACTGGTCGGCGTGCTCGCCGTGGCCCGGGATAAGCGCGAGGCGGACACCGGCGATAGGGCCGGAGAACGGCAGGCCGGAGATCTGCGTCGACAGCGATGCCGCGTTGATCGCCAGCGCGTCGTAGAACTCGCCCGGGGCGATGCTCAGGACGGTGACGACGATCTGGACCTCGTTGCGCAGGCCATCCACGAACGACGGGCGCAGCGGCCGGTCGATGAGCCGGCACACGAGGATCGCCTCGGTGGAGGGACGGCCCTCGCGGCGGAAGAACGATCCCGGGATCTTGCCGGCCGCGTACGAACGCTCTTCGACGTCGACGGTCAGCGGGAAGAAGTCGAAGCCCTCACGCGGGTGCTTGCCCGCGCTCGTGGCCGACAGCAGCATGGTCTCTTCGTCGAGGTAGGCGGCGA
This sequence comes from Microbacterium sp. DMC48, assembly GCF_056313825.1. NCBI lineage: Bacteria > Bacillati > Actinomycetota > Actinomycetes > Micrococcales > Microbacteriaceae > Microbacterium > Microbacterium sp. DMC48. Next base: position 70,267 of record NZ_JBQUZN010000003.1, read on the forward strand.
CGGCACCCTGTGCCTGCTGCGCCAGTCGTCCGGTCTCGAACCGGATCGTGCGGGTGCCGAATCGGCCGTTGTCGAGAACGGCTTCGGCGGCGGTGATTTCTGGACCTTCCAAGAGGTCTCTCCTTCTTTGTTTAGACTCGCGCGCGCGTTTCGCGCACGAGATCGTGCGAAGGAGCAGGAACAGGCAGATCCAGACGCGCGGCGGCTCCGCGTGCGGCGCCGCCGGGACGATCAGCGCTGGCCACCAGTAGAAAGCCACCGTTCGCATCGGATCGTGTCGAACGGGAACCCACCACAGGGGACCAGCTTCCTGCCGGCCTGCTCCGGATGCCGCGGAAGATCCACGGCAACCTGCTCAACCCTATCAGTCGCACCTCGGCGTGCGTATGGTTGATGCCATGAGCACCGACGACACGACGGCATCCGAGGAGATGAAGCGCAAGTTCAAGGAGGCGCTCGACAAGAAGAACGCGCAGCGTCGCACCGGCGAGGCCCACCTCGACGGCGACTCCGCGGTGCACGGCACCCACGGCGCGGTCACGAAGCGGGAGTTCCGACGCAAGAGCGGCTGACGTTCGCTCCTCACGGCTGCGCCGCGCGCGTGCGCGCGGTGGATCCTCCGGCCGGCAGTTCGATGTAGTCGGTGTGCTTTGCGGTGATCTCGTCGCCCGCTGTGCGTCCGCGCAGGCGCCGCCAGACCCAGGGCAGAGCGTCGCGCAGCAGCCAGGTCCCGGAAACCGGACGGTCCTCTTCCGCGTGCAGGGCGGCATCGAGCGCCCCGAGCGTTTCCACATCGGGCAGCCCGAGCACCTCCGCGGCGCGGTACGAGACGAAACGGTGGCCCCGCGAGCTCAGGTGCACCTTGTCGTGCGCCCACTTCTCGAGTTCCCCGACGTCCGGATCGCTGTCGAGGTCGAGCAGGAACGCCCCGTGGGCCGACGCCGTCTCGCGCAGCCGCTCGGCGAAACGGGCGAACCGGCGCGCGAACAGACCCGATGCGCGACGAGCGGGAAGAAACGGTGTCACGAGCAGCACGTCGCTGCCGGCGGCCCGCAGCGCGCCGACGGCGTCGTCCAGGCGATCGGCGAGCGCGTCGGGATCGGCGCGATGCGACACGAGGTCGTTCGCGCCGATCAGCACGGTGGTCAGATCCGGCGCGAGCTCGAGAGCCCGTGGCAGCTGCTCGTCGAGGAGATCCCCCACTCGGCGGCTGCGGACGGCGAGGTTCGCGTAGCGCACCGTCGACGACGACCGCTGTGCAAGGAGCGTCGCCAGACGGTCGGCCCAACCGCGGTACTGGCCTTCGGGCATCCGTGACGTGTCGCACAGGCCCTCGGTGAGCGAGTCGCCGAGCGCCACGACACGGCTCCACGACCGGGGTGAGGGCGCGGGCGCGAGGGATGCCGGGTGCGGCCCCGGTGTGCGCGCCGCGTCGGCGGCATGCAGCTGCTGCGCCTCGAGGTAGTAGCCGTGGAGCACGTCGACGAGTGCCGGCCAGGTGCGTCCTTCGACGCCGGCGCGCGCCGCCGCACCGAAGGCGCGCCGCTTGGTCACGTCTCCGACGAGGTCCCGCACGCGCTCACGCAGATCGTCGAGGTCACCGGGCCGGTAGAGCCAGCCGTCCACGCTGGAGCGGACCAGGTCGACGGGGCCGCCACGTCCGGTGGCCACCACGGGAACCCCGCTGGCGTGCGCCTCCTGGATCGTCTGACCGAACGTCTCGCTCTCCCCCGGGTGCACGAAGACGTCGAAGCCGGCCATCGCCTGGGCGAGCTCCAGACCCGAGAGGTGGCCGAGGAACACCGCGCCCGGCAGCGTGCGCTCCAGCCGTGCACGCGCGGGCCCGTCGCCGACGATGACCAGCCGCACGCCCGGCATCCGGGCGATCGCGGCCAGATCCTCCACCTGCTTCTCGGGGGCGAGGCGCCCGACATAGCCGACGATGACCTCGCCGGGAGCGATCCAGTGGCGCCACGCGTCACTGCGGCGGTCGGGGTGGAAACGCTCGGTGTCGACGCCGCGACCCCACAGGCGGGTGCGATCGACGCCGAGCTCGTGCAGCTGCGCCAGCGCCGACGACGACGGGGCGAGGGTGAGAGTCGCACGCGCATGCAAGCGGGCGACGTGCGCCGCGGTGAGGGCCGTCGCCCGCGGCAGACCGTACTTTCTGGCGTAGGCGATGACGTCGGTCTGGTAGACCGCCACGGTCGGCAGGTCCAGGCTCGCCGCCGCTGCAACGGCACGCCAGCCCAGCACGAACGGCGAGGCGAGGTGCACGACGTCGGGACGGTAGTCGCGCAGGATGCCGGCCAGGGTTCCGGTGCGCCCGAGCGCCACGCGGACCTGTGGGTAGCCCGGCAGCGGCATCGAGGGCAGCAGACGCGTCTGCTGGTCAGAGCGCGCGCCCGGAGCGCCCGGGGCGACGACGAGGACCTCGTGCCCGCTCGCGGTGAGATGGCGGACCGACTGCAGCACCGAACCGGTGACCCCGTTCATATGAGGCAGGAACGACTCGGCGACGAACGCGACTCTCATGGGTCCAGCGTTGCGGCTGCAGCGCGTGCGACGGGGCCGAATCGGCCTCGGGAACGCAGTGTTCGCCGAACGGTCCCGCGGCGGCCATCCCGACGTCACCGTCGCACGCGCCGTTCCCCGCGCGTTCATGACGGCGTGCTATTCCGAAGGCGTGACCGACGCGTGGCTGCAGGCCCTCGCCCAGAGTCCCTGGGCCCTCCCCGCGATGGCCGCCCTCGTCGTCGGCGACGCCTTCCTCGTCGTCATCCCCGGCGAAGCCGCCGTCACGACGCTCGGGGCGCTCGCCGTCGCGGAAGGCTCTCCCCCACTCGCCGCCGTCATCGTCGTCGCGGCGGCAGCCGCACTGACCGGAGACCTCGGCTGCTACCTCGTCGGCCGCACCGCGGGCCTCGAACGATGGCGCTGGATGCGCGGTCCGAGAGTGGCAGCGGCTCTCGGCGGGGCGCGTACCGCCTTGCACCGCCGCGGCGCGACGTTGATGTTCACGGCCCGCTTCATCCCGTTCGCCCGCCTCGCCGTGAATCTCGTCGCGGGCGCCTCGCGGATGCCGATGCGGCGATACCTGCTGCTGGCGGCGCCGGCGGCGAGCGCGTGGGCGCTCTATCAGGCCCTGCTGGGGGCGGCCGTCGCCGCACTGATCCCGGGCGGCACCGTCGCCGCGGTCATCGCCTCGGTCGTCGTGGCGATCGTGCTCGGCGCGGCGGCGGACGCGATCGTGGCCCGCGCACAACGGCGCCGCACCCCCGACGCGTGATCGGGGGCGCGGCGCCGTCGTAGGCGGTTCGGGTCAGCGGACCCCGGCGCGCTCGCGGGCACGCTCCTGCTTCGCCTCGGCTTCGGCGATCGCCGCCTCCTCCAGCCCCTGGGTGCCGACCGCCGCGGTGTCGGTCGACATGCCATCGTGACCGTCGCCGGTGAGGGTGGCCTCGTCGAAGGGGATGCGGCCGGCGAGCACATCGCGCACGCGGTCACGGTCGATCTGCTTCGTCCAGGTGCCGATGAGGAGAGTGGCCACCGCGTTGCCGGTGAAGTTGGTGACCGCGCGACCCTCGGACATGAAGCGGTCGATGCCGACGATGACCCCGACACCGTTGACCAGATCGGGGCGGAACGCCTGCAGACCGCCGGCGAGGGTCGCCAGGCCCGCACCGGTGACGCCCGCGGCGCCCTTGGAGGCGATGATCATGAACACCAGCAGGCCGATCTGCTCGGGGATCGACATCGGCATCCCCATCCCCGTCGCGATGAACAGCGACGCCATCGTCAGGTAGATCGCGGTGCCGTCGAGGTTGAAGGAGTAGCCGGTGGGCACGGTGATGCCCACGACGGGCTTGGACACACCGATGTGCTCCATCTTTCCGATCAGACGCGGCAGAGCCGACTCGGAGGAGCTGGTGCCGATGATGAGCAGGTACTCGCGCGCGAGGTACTTGATGAGGCTGAAGATGTTGACCCGGGTGACCGCGTACAGCAGCGACCCGAGCACGCCGATGATGAACACCGCGCACGTGATGTAGAAGGCGATCATCAGGATGCCGAGGCTCACGATGGCCGAGACGCCGGTCTTGCCGACGACCGCCGCGATCGCGCCGAAGGCGCCGATCGGAGCGAGCCAGAGGATCATTCCGAGGATGCGGAACACCAGCACCTGCAGCTGCTTGACCGCGAACATGATCGGCTCGCCCTTCTTTCCGAGCTGCTGCAGGGCGAAGCCCACCAACAGCGCGATGAAGAGCACCTGCAGGACGCTCGGGCCGGTGAAGGCGCTGAAGAACGTCGTGGGGATGATCCCGAGGAGGAAGCTCACGGTGTCGGTGGCCTCTCCGGACTTGCCGGCGTCGTACGTGGCACCGGCCATGTTCAGCCCTTCACCCGGGTGGATGATGTTGCCGACCACGAGGCCGATCGCGAGGGCGAAGGTCGACATCACGAGGAAGTAGAGCAGTGCGAGGCCCCCGATCTTGCCGACCGTCGCCGCTTTCGCGATCGATCCCACCCCGACGACGATGGTGCAGAAGATGATCGGTGCGATCATCATCTTGATGAGGTTCACGAAGGCCTTGCCGACCGGCTCGAGCCCCTTCGCGAACTCCGGCCAGACGAGGCCGACCACCGCGCCCAGGACCACCGCGATGATCACCGCCACGTAGAGCCAGGTGTGCTTGTCCCACGAGCTCTTGCCGCGGCGCCAGTTGTAGCCGGGGAGCTTGAAAGATGATGTGAGGGCCATGTCCGCCTCCAGGTGTGAACGGGTCGTTGTTCGGGTGGCGCCGACGCTGGCGGCCACACGCACAGAGTGCAGCGTCGGCTGCCTCGTGGTTCACTTGTGGTCGTATTGGTCCCGGCGGCCGCTCCGATACCCGTCGGGACGGCCGACGACCCGCCATCGACCGCCGAGGACGCCATGACCCGAAGAATCGGACGCAGCGCCGCGTCCCGGATCTTCCTGTGGCTGGCCGGCGCCGCTCTCGTGCTGGCTCTGGCCACCGCCGGACTGCTGGTGCTGGAGGCGCAGCGCACGGCACGCGCCGAGGCCGAGCGTGTGACGCAGGCGGTGTCGGCTACCCTCGCCGACCTGGAGGAGGTCTCCACGGCTCTCGCGCAGGGCGACGACGTCACCGCCAGCCAGGCGCTGCAGCCGATGGCGACGGCGGTCATGTCGGACGCGGGTGTCGACTTCGTCACGATCATGGATGCCGACGGCATCCGCGTGACGCACCGCGACCCGGCGCAGATCGGAAAGCGCTACATCGGCACCATCCCGAACACCCCGACAGCCCTCACCGAAGAGTTCAGCGGGACCCTCGGACCGTCGCTGCGCACGATCATGCCGGTGGAGGCGGACGGACGCCTCGTCGGCTGGGTCTCGGTCGGCGTGACGATCCGAACGGTCACCGCGCAAGTGGTGCCGCGGCTGCTCGTGGTCGCCGCCGTCGGCCTCGTGCTCGTCGGCGCCGGGCTCGCCGGCGCGGTGCTCGCCCGCCGCGCGACGCGGTTGGTCGCCGGCGACCTCCCCGCCGGCGCCATCCGCGACACCCTGGCATCCGCGGAGTCGATGCGCACGCTCGGCGAGGCCCTGCGCGCACAGACGCACGAGCACGGCAATCGCATGCACGCTGCCGTCGCACTCATCGAACTGGGACGCACGGATGATGCGATCGGCATCCTGACGGATTCGGCGCGTCAGAGTCAGGCGCTGGTGGACCAGGTCGCGGCCCGCACCGAGGGCGATCCCACCGTCGGGGCGCTGCTGCTCGGCAAAGCCTCGCAGGCGATGGAACGCGGGATCGACTGGTCGACCGACATCGCCCCCGACGCTCCCCGCTCGCTGCTCAGCCCGATCGACGCGGTCGCGCTGGTCGGCAACCTCATCGACAACGCCCTGGACGCTGCCGCGAGCGGTCCGGCGCCGAGGTGGGTGCGCGTGCACATGTCGCGCACGGCGGAGGACGAACTGCTGCTCACTGTCTCCGACTCCGGGGACGGCCCCGACGAGGAGGTGCGTGCACGAATGTTCGAGCGAGGATTCTCGACAAAACCGGCCGGCAGCGACGGTCGGGGCGTCGGGCTGGCGCTGGTGCGTGCCGTCATCGACGAGATCGGCGGAACGGTCACCGTCGAGATCTCCCCGACGACGTTCCGCGTCGTCCTGCCGACGGTGCGGTCATGATCGGCGTCCTGCTCGTCGACGACGAGGCGCTGACGCTCGAGCTGCACCGCTCGTACATCGAGCGGGTCGACGGTTTCGAGGTGGTCGCCGAGTGCGCGGGCGCGCGGGCCGCAGTCTCGGCGATTCTGGACGCGTCCGACCGGGAGCGCATCGACCTCGTCCTTTTGGACATGACCATGCCCGACGGCTCGGGCCTGGACGTCCTGCGCCACGTGCGCGCACGCGCCGCCGACGTCGACGTCATCGCGATCACCTCGGTACGCGACGCCGACATCGTCCGTCAGGTGGTCGCCCTCGGCGCGGCGCAGTACCTCGTCAAGCCGTTCACCTTCGCGACCTTCCACGACCGGATGGACCAATATCGCGCATATCGCGAGCGCGCCCGCGCGACATCGGGGGCGGCGACCCAGTCCGAGATCGACGCGATGCTGGGGGCGCTGCGTCCGACGGGCACGATCGAGCTGCCAAAGGGGCTGTCCCCCGCGTCGCTGGAACGGGTGTCCCAGGCCGTCCGCGACGGCGGCGGACTGTCGGCGACCGAAGCCGCCGACGCCTTGGGAATGTCGCGCGTGGCAGCCCGGCGCTACCTCGAGCACCTCGCCGAGGCCGGCTGTGTCGAGCGCGCGCCCCGCTACGGCACGCGCGGACGGCCGGAGACCGAGTACCGCTGGAGATGACTCAGGAAACGCCCCACCCGTCGGGACCGTCCGATCCGGCAGGGTAGTCGTCCATGGGCACGTCGCCGCGCCGCCACGCGTCGCGGACGGGCTGGATGATGCGCCAGCACTCCTCGGCGGCGTCGCCGCGCACGGCCAGCATGGCGTCGCCGTCGAGGATCGCGGCGAGAACCTCCGTGTACGCGGCGTGCGTGCCGAGGCCGAGGTCGGCCTCGAGCGTCGCACGGTGCAGGGCGAACGGCTCGTCACCCCCATTGACCGAGATCTCCATCGTGAGCTTGTCCGGCCCGAGTCCGAAGCGCAGGACGGCACCGCTCGCATCGCCGGTGAACCCCAGCGGCAGGTGGCGCACGGGACGCAGGACGACGTCGACCTCTGCCCGCTTGGCGGCCAGGGCCTTCCCGGAGCGCAGGGTGAACGGCACGCCCGCCCACCGGGCGTTTCGCACCTCGACGCGCACCTGGGCGAGCGTCTCGGTCTCCCGCGCGGGATCGACGCCCGGCTCGTCGACGTACGACGGCATCCGTTCCTCGCCCGCCGTGCCGGCCGTGTAGCGCGCGCGGTGCGAGGAGCGCACGGCGTTGTCGTCCCAGACGTGCGTCGCCCGCAGCACCGCCGCGGTGGCGTCACGCACGTCCGTCGCGGTGAGGGCCGCGGGGGGCTCCATCGCGACGACGGCCATCACCTGCAGCAGATGGCTTTGGATCATGTCGACGAGTGCCCCGGCGTGATCGTAGAAGCCCGCACGCCCCTCCAACCCGAGGGTCTCGTCGAAGCGGATCTCGACCCGCTCGATGTGCTCCGCTGACCAGATGGGCTCCAGAAGCCGGTTCGCGAACCGGGCGCCGAGCACGTCGAGAACGGTGGAGCGTCCGAGGAAGTGATCGACGCGGAAGACCTGCTCCTCGGGCAGCAGCTTCAGCAGTACCGCATTGAGTTCACGCGCGCTGGCTTCGTCCTCACCGAACGGCTTCTCCAACGCGAGGATCGTCCCCTCGGGCAGATCGGCCGGAGACAGCGCCGCGCAGGCGGCCGCCGCCGCAGCGGGCGGCACGGCGAAGTACAGCACGAGCCGCCCCTCCGGGACGGCGCCGATCACCGCGCGCAGGCCCGCGGCGGTCGTCGCGTCGGCCGTGATGAACGGCGTCGATGCGACAGCGGAGAAGGCATCGTCCGCTCCGGCTTCCCGGAACGCGGTCCGCACACGTCGCCGCCACTGCGCGTCGCTGATCTCGGTGCGACCGACACCGACCAGATGCAGCTGCCGTTGCGGTTGTCCTCGCAGCAGATCGGCGAGCGCCGGCAGCAGCAGTCGCTGCGTCAGATCGCCGCTTGCCCCGATGATCACCAGTGTCGACACGTCCGCCATGTGCACACCCTATGTCGCCCGGTGCGGGGCGGCGAGGGGGCAGAATCATTCCGTGGCAGATGCATACGCGGGCCGGATCTCTTCCCCCACGCCCATCGAGGACTACGCGCTCCTGAGCAGCTGCCGCACGGCGGCGCTGGTCTCGCGCGACGGATCGATCGACTGGCTGTGCCTGCCGCGGTTCGATTCGGCATCCGTGTTCGCCGCCCTCCTCGGCGACGACCATCAGGGACGATGGGCGCTGCGGCCCGCCGATCCCGACGCGCGGGCGACACGGCACTACGACGGCGACACCTTCACCCTCATCACGCGCTGGGAGAGCGCGGACGGCGTGGCCGAGGTGCACGATTGTCTGCCCGTCGATCCCCGGCATCTCGACGTCGTGCACCGCGTCGACCTGGTGCGCCGCGTCGTCGGCATCAGCGGCCGCGTCGCGTTCGAGCAGCAGGTGCGGCTGCGCTTCGACTACGCCCGCGCGCTGCCGTGGGTGCGCCAGACCGGGACGGCCGACGCCCCCGAGGTGACGGCGATCGCCGGACCGGATGCCGTGGCCCTGCGCGGTGCACCGTTGACGGCCACCGACCACGTGCACCGCGGCACGCTGAGCGTCGCCGCCGGCGAGCACCGCGACCTCACGCTCACCTGGCATGCCTCGCACCGCCCTGTTCCCGCCCCGCTCGACGTCGAGGATGCCCTGCAGTGCACGCGCGAATGGTGGAGCGCGTGGGCCGAACGCATCGACGTGCACGGGCCGCACCGCGACGTCGTCGTGCGTTCGCTGTTGACCTTGCGCGCGCTCACGCACCGCGACACAGGCGGCATCATCGCCGCACCCACCACGTCGCTGCCCGAACAGTTCGGCGGCGAGCGCAACTGGGACTACCGCTTCGTCTGGTTGCGAGACGCTTCGCTGACGATCGAGGTGCTGCTCGGCCAGGGCTTCGCGCACGTCGTGGCGCACTGGCAGCGCTGGCTGCTGCGGGCGATCGCGGGCGACCCGGCCGACCTGCAGATCGTCTACGGCATCGCCGGCGAGCGCGACCTCATCGAACGGGAGCTCGGCGACCTGCCCGGTTACGGGGGTGCCGCGCCCGTGCGGATCGGCAACGGTGCGGCGCAGCAGTACCAGGCCGACGTGACCGGTGAGGTCATGACGTGCCTGTTCGCCGCGCGTGCGGCCGGCATCGAGCAGTCGGCGATCTCGTGGCCGTTGGAGCGCGCGCTGCTGCGCCGTGCCGAGGAGCGCATCGACGAACCCGATCAGGGCATCTGGGAGATCCGCGGTGCGCCGCAGGTTTTCGTGCACTCCCGGGCCATGGTGTGGGCGGCATTCGATCGCGGCGTGCGCTCGGTGCGCGAACACGGTCTGCACGGCCCCGACGCGCACTGGGAGCAGCTGCGCGACCGGGTGCGCGCCGACATCGACGCTCACGGAGTCTCCCCACGAGGCCATTTCGTGCAGCACACCGCGACGGACGCGGTCGATGCCTCGCTCCTGTTGCTTCCGACGGTCGGATTCTGCGCCGCGGACGACCCGCGCATGCTGGCCACCGTGGCCGAGATCGAGCGCACCCTCATGGTCGACGGCCTCGTGCTGCGCTATCGCACCGAGTCGGGGGTGGACGGGCTGGAAGGCACGGAGAACCCGTTCCTGGCGTGTTCGTTCTGGCTTGTCGAGCAGTACGCGGCGAGCGGCCGTCTCGCCGACGCGCGGGCGCTCATGGACCGCGCCTGTGCCCGCGCGAACGATGTCGGCCTGCTGTCCGAGGAGTACGACGTGGCCGAGGAGCGGCAGGCCGGCAACACCCCGCAGGCGCTCTCGCACCTGGCTCTCGTGCGCGCGGCATCCGCCCTCGCCCGCGCCGAGGCCGCAGCCGGCTGAGACGGCGATGCCCCCGACCGCGCCGGAGCGTGATCGGGGGCGTCGTCAGGAGTCACTCCCCGGCGAGACCGCCGAGCAGGTGACCGAAGGAACGTCCCTCTCCGAGGTAGTTCGCGGGGTCGAACGGGTCGTCGCTGCCGGCGGGCTGACGGCGCGCGACGGCCTCGGCCAGTTCGCGGGCACCGCGCTCGACGCGCGAGCTCAGCGGCGCGACCTGATCGGCCGCGGCGCCCCAGTCGCTGGATGCCGCGAACACACCCGTCGAGACGGCTTCGGCGTGCAGGTAGGCGAACAGCGGGCGGATGGCGTAGTCGATCGCGAGCGAATGACGCGCCGTGCCGGCGTTGGCGCCGATCAGCACGGGCTTGCCCGTGAGCGCGTCGGGGTCGAGCACGTCGATGAACGACTTGAACAGCCCCGAGTAGCTCGTGGAGAAGATCGGGGTGACCACGATGAGGGCGTCAGCCGACACGACCGTGTTGATGGCCGACTCCAGCGCGGGTGGAGCGAAGCCGGTCAGGAGGTTGTTCGTGATGTCGTGTGCGAGATCGCGCAGTTCGATCGTGTCGACGGTGGCCTGGATGGGCGCGCCGTCAGGACCCGTCAGCTCAGCCAGCGCCGCGACCGTCGCCGCCGCCAGGCGGTCGGCGAGCATGCGCGTGGACGAGGGATTCGACAGGCCGGCCGAGACCACGGCGATGCGACGCGCGCTCATCGGGTCGCCCCCACTCCGAACGCGGCACCGGCGGGGGCGGGGGCGTCCTGGTAGGGCGAGGGCCCGCTCAGGTTGTCACCGCGGTTGGCGCGCGGCGTCGCCTGGCGTGAGGGTCCGTCGCCGTAGGCGGCGCGGACCAGAGAGGCGTGCGTCGGGGCGTCCGGCACGTTCTCGGGACGGTCCTTCGCGAACTCCTTGCGCAGCACCGGCACGACCTCGCCGCCGAGGAAGTCGAGCTGCTCCAGCACCGTCTTCAGCGGCAGGCCGGCGTGATCCATGAGGAACAGCTGGCGCTGGTAGTCGCCGAAGATGTCGCGCATCCCCGCGTAGCGGTCGATGACCTGCTGCGGCGAGCCGACGGTCAGCGGCGTCATCTCGGTGAAGTCCTCCATCGACGGGCCGTGGCCGTACACCGGGGCGTTGTCGAAGTACGGACGGAACTGGTTCACGGCATCCTGCGAGTTCTTCGCCATGAACGCCTGGCCGCCCAGGCCCACGATCGCCGTCTCCGGTGCGCCGTGGCCGTAGTGCTCCCAGCGCTGGCGGTAGAGACCGATGAGGCGCTGGTAGTGCTCGGCCGGCCAGAAGATGTTGTTCGCAAAGAAGCCGTCGCCGTAATACGCGGCCTGCTCCGCGATCTCGGGCGTGCGGATCGAGCCGTGCCAGACGAAGGGCGCGACGCCGTCGAGGGGCCGCGGGGTCGCGGTGAAGCCCTGCAGCGAGGTACGGAACTTACCCTCCCAGTCCACGACGTCCTCACGCCACAGCTTGTGCAGCAGCGCGTAGTTCTCGATCGACAGCGGAAGGCCCTGACGGATGTCCTTGCCGAACCAGGGGTAGACGGGCCCCGTGTTGCCGCGGCCGAGCATGAGGTCCATGCGGCCACCGGAGAGGTGCTGCAGCATCGCGTAGTCCTCGGCGATCTTCACGGGGTCATTCGTGGTGATCAGCGTCGTCGAGGTCGAGACGATGAGCCGCTCGGTCTGGGCGGCGATGTACGCCAGCGTCGTCGTGGGCGACGACGACCAGAACGGCGGGTTGTGGTGCTCGCCGAGCGCGAAGACGTCCAGGCCCACCTCTTCGGCGTGCTTCGCGATCTCCACGGTGGCGCGGATGCGCTCGGCCTCGCTCGGCGTGTGGCCCGTGGTGGGGTCCTGCGTGATGTCGCTGACGGTGAAGATGCCGAACTGCATCTGCGGGCTCTTCTCGTTCACGGTGTCCTTCGCCTTCCGGATGCCTCGGCATCCATTCCATGCAAGTGAATGTATCTCGTACAACACCGCGGTGTCCAGGTTATTCCCGACCCGCACACCGGTAACCGGACGCAACATGCCGCCGGCGCCGGCATCAGGACGTCTACCCTCGCCTCATGAGCGATCCCACTCTCCCCGTGCTCGACCTCTCGCTGCTGGACGCGGGGTCGGCGGCGGCAGCGCGCTTCCGCGACGAGCTGCGATCGGCGACGCACGACGTCGGGTTCTTCTATCTCACCGGCACCGGCGTCACCCCCGAGCTGGAACAGCGCCTGCATCGCGCAGCGCGGGACTTCTTCGCCTTGCCGGAAGCCGACAAGCTCGCGATCGAGAACGTGACGAGCCCGCACTTCCGCGGGTACACGCGGGTGGGCGGGGAACACACCCAGGGAAAGGTCGACTGGCGCGAGCAGATCGACATCGGGCCGGAACGGGAGGCGGTCACGGCCCCCGACGCTCCCGACTTCGCGCGACTGATCGGCCCGAACCTCTGGCCGGCGGCTCAGCCAGAACTGCGCGAGGTCGCCGCGCTGTGGCAGGAGCAGCTCACCGGCGTCGCGCGAAAGCTGCTGCGCGCGTGGGCGCTCGCCCTCGGCGCCTCGGAAGGATACTTCGACGACCACTTCGGAGAACCCTCGACGCTGCTGAAGATCGTGCGCTACCCCGGCTCGGCCTCCCCCGAGCCCGCGCAGGGCGTGGGTGCGCACAAAGACTCAGGCGTCGTCACACTGCTGTGGGTCGAGCCCGGCAAGGGGGGGCTCCAGGTCGAGCGCGACGGCGAATGGGTCGACGCGCCGCCCGTGCCGGGAGCATTCGTCGTGAACATCGGCGAGATGCTCGAGTACGCGACCGGCGGCTATCTCATCGCCACCAATCACCGAGTCGTCTCGCCGCGGCATCCGGACGACCGCATCTCGGTGCCCTTCTTCTTCAACCCCGCCCTCGATGCGCGGCTGCCGCTCATCGAACTGCCGCTGGAGATGGCCGCGCAGGCGCGCGGGGTGACGCAGGACCCGACGAACCCGATTCACAGCCTCTACGGCGAGAACGCCCTCAAGTCGCGCCTGCGCGCGCATCCCGACGTCGCCGAGCGCTGGCACGCCGACCTGCTCGCCGCCCGCGCCTGACGCCGGCGCCGGGCGTCAGCGCCTCACGATGCCGTGGAATGACGAGAGCCTCCCCACACCGTGGGGAGGCTCTCCAAGAATGTTTTGCGCGATTGAACGCTGGGCGCGAAGCCTTAGCGGCGCAGACCGAGACGCTCGATGAGCGAGCGGTAACGGTTGATGTCGATGTCCTGCAGGTAACCCAGCAGGCGACGACGCTGACCGACGAGCAGGAACAGGCCACGACGCGAGTGGTGGTCGTGCTTGTGCTCCTTGAGGTGCTCGGTGAGGTCCTTGATGCGCTGCGTCAGCATCGCGACCTGCACCTCGGGGGATCCGGTGTCACCGGGGTGCGTCGCGTACTCTTCGATGATCGCCTTCTTGACGTCTGCTTCCAGTGCCATAGGTGATCCCCTTCCTCTTCGTTGCGCGGCGCCCGACGCCTGATGCGTGGGCTCTCTTTATCCGCGGCCGATCGAACGGCAACCTCAGGAGTCTACCAGCGCCGAGCCCGTCCCGGAAACTCGGCGCCGCGGCCCGGGCCAATCCTCTTAGGCTCGAGGCGTGCAGTTCTCCGTCCACGTCAAACCCGGCAGCCGCAAGGGCCCCCTCGTCGAGCAGGATGCCGAGGGCCTCACGGTCTTCGTGCGCGAGCGCGCCGTCGACGGCGCAGCCAACGACGCGGTGACGCGCGTACTCGCCGATCACTTCGGCGTGGCGCCGCGCGACGTCACGATCCTCCGCGGACACGCCTCGCGTCACAAGCGCGTCGAGGTGGACGCATGAGCGGCAGCCACCTGATCGATCTGACGCCGTTCCGGCACAGCCCTGCGTTCGCGCGACTGTGGATCGGCTCGACGCTGTCGGGGCTCGGCGGCCAGCTCACGATCATGGCCGTCATGCTGCACATGTACGCACTGACATCGTCGACGTTCGCCGTCTCGATGATCGCCGTGGCGGGTTTGGTGCCGATGGTGCTCGCGGGCATCTACGGCGGCATGCTCGCCGACGCCTTCGACCGTCGCACGGTGGCTCTGACGGCCGCGACCGTCACCTTCGCCTCCACGCTGCTGCTGGCCGTTCTGGCCTGGACGCAGCAGGAGGCGGTCTGGTCGCTCTACGTCCTCAGCGTCGTCAACGCGGCCGCCAACTCCATCGTGATGGCGAGCCGCTCCGCGATCATCCCACGCCTTCTCCCCCGCGAGCTGCTGCCCTCCGCAGCGGCCCTGCAGGGCGTCACGGTGGGCATCATGGTGATGGCCGGCCCCGCACTGGCGGGGATCCTGGTGGCGACCACCGGATACGCCTGGACCTACTCCATCGACGTCATCCTCATGCTCAGCCTGTTCCTCGGGCTCTGGACGCTGCCCGCCATGCGCCCCGAGGGCGAGACGGTGCGCCCGGGACTGGAGTCGCTCAAGGACGGGATCGCGTTCCTGAAACGCGCGCCGAACATCCGCCTGCAGTTCGTGATGGACATCGTCGCGATGACCTTCGGCCAGCCGCTCGCCCTCTTCCCGGCACTCGGCATGGTGCTGCTCGGGGGCGGGCCGGTCACGGCCGGCATCCTCACCGCCGCGATCGCGGCCGGCGCCTTCCTCTCGAGCCTGTTCTCCGGGCGCGTCGGCGGATATCGCTGGCATGGACGAGGCATCGCGCGCGCGGTCGAGGTGTACGGCGCGGCCATCGGCGCCTTCGCTCTCGCGTTGGTGCTCGCCGCGGTCGGCGTCGGCGCCCCGAATGCAGTGGATGCCGACCACGCGAACATCGCGATGATCGTCGCCGCCTGCGTGGCGCTGGCCGTCGGCGGCGCCGCCGACAACGTGAGCGCGATCTACCGCTCCACCATGCTGCAGGCTGCGGTGCCGGATGCCGTGCGGGGACGGCTGCAGGGAATCTTCATCGTCGTCGTGGCCGGCGGCCCCCGCATCGGAGCCCTCTACGCGGGGACGCTCGCCACGATCACCACGCTGTGGTTCCCGCCGCTGGTGGGCGGCATCCTGATCATCGCGATCGTCGCGACCCTCGCGCGCCTGTACCCGGGGTTCCGCAGCTACGACGCCGAGAACCCCGTTCCCTGACGCTCGATCCCTGACGCTCGATGCCGCGACCGATTCCTGCCAGGCTTCGGCGGGTTTCGGACGTGGCATACCACGGGCGCCGACGGCGTCCGTGGCCGCCGCTAGAGTCGGCGCGTGACCCGCTCGCCCGCTCCCACCCCGGTCCGCCCGGGGCCGTCCTCGGCGGCGATCGCCGTCCAGTTCGTCCTGATGGGGATCATCTGGGGATCGAGCTTCCTCTTCATGAAGGTCGCCCTCGGCGGCATCTCTCCCGCGCAGGTCGCGTGGGGGCGTCTCGTGCTGGGCGCGGCCAC
This sequence comes from Microbacterium sp. DMC48, assembly GCF_056313825.1. NCBI lineage: Bacteria > Bacillati > Actinomycetota > Actinomycetes > Micrococcales > Microbacteriaceae > Microbacterium > Microbacterium sp. DMC48. Next base: position 85,848 of record NZ_JBQUZN010000003.1, read on the forward strand.
GCTCGGCGCCTTCGTCCTCGTCCGTCGCGACCGACTGCCCGGTCTGGGCCGCGAGAACGCGCGGGTGTGGGGCCATATGACGGTGCTCGCGGTGAGCTTCTGCGTCGTGCCGTTCCTGCTGTTCTCGTGGGCCGAGCAGCACGTGTCGTCGGGCCTCGGAAGCATCTACAACGCGACGACGCCGATCATGACCGCGATCATGGCGGCGCTCGTGTTCCGCGTGGAGCGTCTGAAGCCGGTGCAGATCGCGGGCATCGCCCTCGGCATCGGCGGGGTGGTGGTGATCATCGCACCGTGGACCGGCCTCGACCTCACGCAGAGCCTGCTCGCTCAGCTCGCCCTTCTCGGCGCGACCGCGTGCTACGGCTTCAGCCTCGCGTACATGCGCCGCTTCCTCGCGAACTCGGGCATGAGCCCTCTCGCCTTCTCTTTCGTGAACATCGGGATCGCCGCGGTGATCATGACGATCGTGGCGCCGGCAGTGGCCCTCACGCCCGTACGGCTGGACCCGTGGATCGTGGTGAGCATGGTGCTGCTGGGCTGCCTCGGCACGGGCGTGGCCTACATCTGGAACCAGAACACGCTGCGGGCCTGGGGGCCCACGGCCGCGTCGACCGTGACGTACATCACGCCGGTCGTGGGCGTGGCGCTGGGCTTTCTCGTCCTCGGTGAACGCATCGGCTGGCACGAGCCGGTCGGCGCCGGGATCGTCTTCCTCGGCATCCTCCTCGCGCAGAACCGACTCCGAATGCCGCAACGGCGGCCGTTCCCCGGGAACGGGAACGACCGCCGTCGGACGGAGGGACTCAGGCCTGGAGCGAACCCTGCAGGTCGAGCGTGATCGTGACGTCCTTGCCGACGAGCACGCCGCCGGTCTCGAGGGCCGCGTTCCACGTCAGACCGAAGTCCTCGCGGTTGATGACGCCCGTCGCAGTGGCACCGGCCTTGTAGTTCCCATAGGGGTCGGTGCCGAAGCCGCCGAACTCGAGCTCGAAGGTCACCGGCTTGGTGACACCGTGGATCGTGAGGTCGCCGTCGACGAGGAAGTCGCCGTCCTGGTAACGGACACCGGTGGAGACGAACTCGATCGTCGGGAACTGCGCCACATCGAAGAAGTCGGCGCTGCGCAGGTGGTTGTCGCGGTTCTCGTCGTTCGTGTTGATGGAGGCGACGTCGACGGTCGCGCTGACCTTCGCCTCGAGCGGGTTCTCCGGAGCCTCGATGGTGGCGCTCTTGAGACCGAAGACGCCGCGCACCTTCGAGATCATCATGTGGCGGAGGCTGAAGGTGACCTCGCTGTGCGCGGGGTCGAGCACCCAGGTGCCGGCCTTGTAGCCAGGGATCTCGGGAACGGTGGTGGTGTCGGTCATGTCTGCCATCCTTCGTCGGGGAAACGGTCTGCGGCTAGTCAACACGCGGAATCCGTATGTATTCCCACACATGGAAAAACTCTCGAGGAACAATCCGGGAGAGACGAGGAGGGGGTGGATGCCGCGGCATCCACCCCCTCCTCACGAAAGCGTCCGATCAGCCGACCTTGAGCAGGTCGATGATGAAGATCAGCGTCTTGCCACCGAGGAAGTGACCACCGGCGGGGCCGTAGGCGAGGTGAGGCGGGATGATCAGCTCGCGACGTCCGCCCACCTTCATGCCGGGAATGCCGTCCTGCCATCCCTGGATCAGTCCCCGCAGCGGGAACTGGATCGACTCGCCGCGACCCCACGAGGAGTCGAACTCCTCACCGGACTCGTACTCGACGCCGGCGTAGTGCACGGTGACGTTGTCGCCGGGCTTCGCCTCGTCGCCGTCACCCACGATGATGTCGCGGATGACGAGGTCGGCGGGAGCAGGTCCTGCGGGGGCGTCGAACTCGGGCTTGGTGCGCTCTTCGGTCATACCTCCATCCAAGCATGCGCGGATGGGCCGGGCACCCTCTTGACACCCTCCGAGAGCTCGGAACACAATGAATGCAGGCCAACTCAGCGCCCGGGAGACACGCAGGCATCGCCGCGGCACCGGGCGCTGAGTCTGTGTGTGGGCAGAATCTGTACGGCAGATGCGCGGTGACCGAAATCACCAAAACCTGCGGAGTTCATCGCCCCGCACTACCCTGGAGGGATGCGTTTCGCCCACGTCCTCCTGCCCGAAACGGACGATCCGCAGCTGGTCGTCGTGGTCGCACCCGGACGGATCGCCCCCGTGGCGGACCTGTTCGACGCGGCTCCGCGCACGCTGCAGGCCCTGATCGAGGGGGGCGACGAGCTCCTCGCTCGCGTGCGCGAGGCTGCCCGCGATGTCGACGGCATCCCTCTGGACGGCCTGACATTCGGCCCCGCGGTCGACGCGCCGCCCATCGTTCTGGCCGTCGGTTTGAACTACGCGGCGCACTCCAGCGAGCTCGGCCTCAAGGCCGACACCGCTCCGACCGTGTTCGTGCTCTGGCCGAACTCGCTGTCCGGACACGACGCCACGACCTCGTGGCCGCGATCGCTCAGCGAGTCGGTCGACTACGAATCGGAACTCGGGGTTGTGATCGGTACGCCCGCCAAAGACGTCGCCGCAGAGGACGCGCTGGCCCACGTCTGGGGGTACACGGTGGTCAATGACATCACCGCGCGCGACATCCAGTTCTCGGAAGCGCAGTGGTCACGCTGCAAGTCGTTCGACGGCTTCACCCCCAACGGTCCCTTCGTCGTCACCGCCGACGAGATCGCCGATCCGCAGAACCTGCACATCTGGGCGGTCGTCGACGGTCAGACCGTGCAGGACGCCTCGACGGGACAGATGATCCGCTCGGTGGCAACGCTGATCGCGCATCTGTCGCAGTCGGCGACGCTGCTGCCCGGCACCCTGATCTCGACCGGAAGCCCGGGAGGGGCGGGGTATTCTCGCGATCCGCAGATCTTCCTGCGCGATCGCTCGATCGTGACAGTGGGAATCGACGGCATCGGTGAGCTCACCACTCACTGCCGCATTCTGGACTGACACGCACGACGCCCCGGCGATCCGCACGCGCGGACGCCGGGGCGTCGTCTGCGGGCGGCTCAGCCGCCGTTGCAGGTGATGGTCTTGCCGTTGAGCTCGTAGATGCCGCTCGGGTTGTTCGCGCAGAACTGGATCAGGTCACCGGCCGTGTTGGCAAGCACGACGGCGATGATGATGCCGACGATGATGCCGAGGACGATCAGCACCGAGCTGACGATGATGGCGGCGACCGCCATGCCGTTCTTCGCGCCCGCCTTCTTGGACTGCACCAGGGCGACGATGCCGAGGATGAGACCGATCAGCTGCAGCCCCACCGGCACGATGGCCAGAACGAGGGCGACGATGCCGAGCGTGCGCCCCGGAACGGAGCCGGAGGCCGCCGGGCCGCCGTTGTAGGCGGGAGCGGACGGGTAACCGGCCTGCTGATACGCCGGCGGTGCGACCGGCGGTGCCGCCGGCGGCGTCTGCGGATTCACGGGGGGCTGAGTGGGGTCGGTCATGCGTCTCTCCTCGGTCGGCCGGTGCGGCGCGTTGCTGACAGTGACGCTATCGGCCCGCGTGCGTCTCGCGCAAAGGGTTCGTCAGCTCTCGACGAGGTTCTCGGCGGGCTGTACGACGGGAATGGCCTGCGTGATCGCCTCCAGGCCCGACAGCCGCGCCGGAGAGAGCTGCTTGTCGACCTCGTCGCGGGTCATGAGCCCCGCCTCGACGACGAGGTCGCCGACGTTGCGATGGGTCAGCAGCGCGGTCTTGGCGAGCGCTGCCGAGGCGGCGTAGCCGATGAACGGCGTGAGCGCGGTGACCACTCCGACGGATGAGCCCACCATCGCCCCCAGACGCTCACGGTTCGCGGTGATGCCGTCGACACAGTTGATCCGGAAGGTGCGCATGGCGCGGCGCATCCACGTGATCGATTGGAAGATCGAGTGGGCGATGATCGGCTCGAACGCGTTCAGCTGCAGCTGCCCGCCCTCGACGGCCATCGTGACGGTGAGGTCGGCGCCGGCAACGGAGAACGCCACCTGGTTGACGACCTCGGGGATCACCGGGTTCACCTTGCCGGGCATGATGCTCGATCCGGCCTGACGCGCGGGCAGGTTGATCTCCCCCAGGCCCGCTTGCGGACCGCTGGAGAGCAGGCGCAGGTCGTTCGCGATCTTCGAGAGCTTGATCGCGTTGCGCTTGAGGGTCGAGGAGAACGACATGAACGACCCCGTGTCGCTCGTGGCTTCCACCAGATCGTCGGCGGTCGCCAGGTCGAGGCCCGTGATCTCCCGCAGGTGGCGTAGGACGGCGGGCGCATAACCGGGGTGGGTCGTGATGCCGGTGCCGATCGCCGTGGCGCCCATGTTGATCTCGAACAGCAGGTACGCGTTCTCGGTCAGGCGTTGGTGGTCGTAGCCGAGGGTCGTCGCGAACCCGTGGAACTCCTGGCCCAGGGTCATGGGCACGGCATCCTGCAGCTGGGTGCGACCGATCTTGAGGATGTCGTGGAACTCGACCGCCTTCGCGAGGAACGATTGGCGCAGGAGGTCCAGCTCCTCCAGGAGGGTCTTCAGATCGAGACTGAGCCCCACCTTCACCGCGGTCGGGTAGACGTCATTGGTCGACTGCGAGCGGTTGGTGTGATCGATCGGCGAGAGATAGGCGTAGTCGCCCTTCGGACGGCCGGCGAGTTCGAGGGCGATGTTGGTGATGACCTCGTTCGCGTTCATGTTGGTCGAGGTGCCGGCACCGCCCTGCACCACGCCGACGACGAACTGGTCGTGGAACTCTCCGTCGATCACCCGCTGGGCGGCGCGGTCGATCAGATCGGCGCGTTCGGCGTCGAGCACTCCGATCTCGAGGTTCGCGCGGGCGGAAGCCTGTTTGACCATCGCGAGCGCGGTCACGAGGTCCTTGTACACGGAGATCGGGCGCATGGAGATCGGGAAGTTCTCGAGCGCCCGTGCGGTGTGGATGCCCCAGTAGGCATCGGCGGGGATCTCCATCGATCCCAGGGAGTCGGTCTCGGTGCGCGTCGTTGCGGCAGGTGCCATGAGTGCAGTCCTTTTGGGTCGTCGCCTCGGGTGGTCGCGGTCGAGCCTACCCGCGACGACGACGTGCATCCGGTGTACACGGCGTACACCGCACAGACGGGTGCCCTCCGCCGAGGCCGAGGCCGCGACGAAGGGCACCTCGACGGTCAGCGGTTGACGGTCGACATGTCGGCGTAGCGGTCGCCGACCGGAGAGCCGACGGCGGCCAGCGCGGCCAGCTGCTCCTGCGTCAGCACCAGGTCGACCGCTGCGATGTTCTCCTCGACGCGGGTGAGCTTTCGCGTGCCGGGGATCGGCGCGATGTGCTCCCCCTGGGCCAGCAGCCACGCCAGCGCCACCTGAGCGGGGGTGGCGCCGGCATCCGCGGCGACCTTCTCGACGGCGTCGACGATCGCGAGGTTCGCCTGCAGCGCGCCGTCGGCGAAGCGCGGGTTGCTCTTGCGGAAGTCGTTGTCGTCGAGCACGTCCAGCGAGCGGATGGTGCCCGTGAGGAATCCGCGGCCCAGCGGCGAGTACGGCACGAACCCGATGCCCAGCTCGGACAGCGTCGGAAGCAGCTCCGCCTCGGGGTCACGGGTCCAGAGCGAGTACTCCGTCTGCACCGCGGTGACGGGATGAACCGCGTGCGCACGACGGATCGTCGCGACCGACGCCTCCGACAGTCCGTAGCCGCGGATCTTGCCCTCGGCGATCAGTTCGGCCAGCGCGCCGACGGTCTCTTCGATGGGGGTCGACGGATCCATCCGGTGCTGATAGTAGATGTCGATGCGGTCGGTGCGCAGACGCTGCAGCGACCCCTCGACGGCCAGGCGCACGTTGGCCGCAGTTCCGTCCAATCCGCGCTCACCGCCCGCGGTGTGGCGAACCGTGCCGAACTTCGTGGCGATGACGACCTCGTCGCGGCGTCCGGCGTCGGCGAGCGTCGTGCCCAGCAGTTCCTCATTCGTGTACGGACCGTACATCTCCGCCGTGTCGAGGAAGGTGACGCCGCGATCCAGGGCCCCGAGGATGGTGCGTGCACCATCCGCATCGTCCTGTCCGGCGCCGGTGTAGAAGGCGCTGATTCCCATCAGGCCGAGACCGAGGCGGCTGACCTCGATGGGGGTGGCGCTTCCCAGAGTGGTGGTCTTCATGAGTGTGCGATCTCCTTGTCATAGATGTCGATCTTGTGGTCGATGGCCCGCAGGCTCGCGGTGATCTCGTCGAGCTGTGCGCGCACGCGTTCACGATGCGCGACCAGCAGCTCCCGCCGTTGGGCGATGGTCGACTCGCCGCTGCGCACGAGTTCGGTGTACGCGCGGATGCCGGCGATCGGCATGCCCGTGAGGCGCAGCCGCGTCAGGAAGCGCACCCAGGAGATGTCGGCATCCGAGTAGCGACGGTGCGAGGAGGAGGCGCGGTCGATCGGCGTCAGCATGAGCCCCTCGCGCTCGTAGTAGCGCAGGGTGTGCGTCGAGACGTCGGTGGCGGCGGCGGCCTCGGCGATCGAGACGCCCTCGCGCGCGGGGACGGGGAGCAGGGTCATGTCCCCACGGTAGAACTTCGAGTGCACTCGAAGTCAAGCCGCATGAGCGCATCTGCCGCGCCCGGGACACCTCGCCATCTCAGCGCTTTCGGGAGAAGGCCTCGAGCCGCTCCTCCGGGTCGAGTGCGGCCATCGCCCGTGTCCATTCCTCGCTGAAGACCTCGGCCGTCTCGGCCTCACCGACCGGGACGACGCTGTGCGTGATGGTGTCGTCGTAGACGTGCACGAGATGGAAGGACTGTCCGCCGTCCATGCCGTTGACCTCCTGCGGCGGACGCTGGAGGTTCATCGTGTAACAGGTCGCCGATGCGACGCTGACCGGGATGCCGGCGAAGGTGCCCGCCGTGGCGTAGTGGAGGTGTCCGGCGAGGATGGCGCGGACGTCGCTGCCGGCGAGCGCCGCCGCGAACTCGCTCTGATGACGGAGTTCGAGGATGTCGAAGAACGGGATGTGGCTCGGCAGCGGCGGATGATGCAGAGCCAGCACGGTGCCCAGCGGCGCCGGTTCGGCGAGGATGCCGCGGAGCCAGTCGAGCTGTGCGGCATCCAGGTCGCCGTGATGCCACCCCGGCACGGAGGAATCGAGGGCGATCAGGCGCAGTCCGCCGAGGTCCCACACACCGGTGACGGGTTCGAGACTCGGCGCCTCGTCGAGAAGTCCCGCACGCAACGCGGGGCGCTCGTCGTGATTGCCCGCGACCCACACGATGGGCGCACCCAGCCGCGCCGCGACGGGCTCGACCTCGGCGCGCAGGGCGGAGTAGGCGTCCGGCTCACCCAGATCGGTCAGGTCGCCCGTGAACACGATGGCGTCGGCCGTGACGCCGGTGCGCTCGACTGCCGCCAATGTCGCGATGAGGTTGGCGGAGGTGTCGTATCGGCCACCGAGGGGCCGGTTCCCGGCGAGCAGATGCGTATCGCTGAGATGGACGATCACGCGCTGGGCGGGTGGATGGATGCCGAACGAGAACGAGTCGGGGGCCATGAGCTCAGCCTAGGCGCCGCCGCCGACGCGGCGCGGACCCTCCCGCAGTTCCGGGCGTGAGGCCCCCGCGATCGCGATGCCGGTCAATCAGTGCAGGACAATCAGGGCGAGCCCAGCGAGAACCGCGACGCCGCACAGTGCGAACGACAGGTAGGCACCGATCAGCGCCAGACGCTTCTGCGCGTCGGTCAGAGGGCTCTTCTTCGCCGCCTTCGCGGCGGCTTTGGCCGCACGACGCGCCTCCTTCTCGCTGATCACGGTGATCGCGTCGGTGAACTCCGCAGGAGCGACGATGGGCGCCCGTCCGCCACGTACCAGCAGCCGAAGACCGCCCGCATAGAAGCCGACGACGAGCAGCGCGCCGATCAAGGCGGCGGCGAAGACCTGGACGAAGGCCAACCAGTCGATGCTGATACCCATCAGCGCTCCCCCGTCTTCTCAGCACCGGACTTCTCGGCCGAAGGCTTCGTGGCCGAGGGCTTCGTGGCCGAGGGCTTCGTGGCCGAGGGCTTCTTTCCGCGGGGCGCCGTGTTCTTCGCTCGCTCCTTGGCGCGCTCCGCCTTCTCCTGCGCGCGCTCCGCGCGCAGGATGGCGCGCTGGCGACGCGTGGGCGGCGGGTTGCGCTTGACCTTGACGGCGAGACCCGAATCGGCGACCTCGCTCATCGCGTTGGACGAGTCGACGTGATTGCGGCGCGAGCGCAGGAACAGACCCACGATGATCGCGACGGCGAGCACCGCGTCGACGACGATGCCGGCACTTCCGAACCAGACGACCAGCAGAGCCGCGAAGGCGCCGACGGCGGCCGAGGCGGGCAGCGTCAGCACCCACCCCACGGCGATGCGCCCGACGGTGCGCCAGCGCACCTTCGAGCCGCGCCGACCGAGTCCGGAGCCGATCACCGAACCCGAGGCGACCTGCGTGGTCGACAGTGCGAAGCCGAGCGCGCTGGAGGCGAGGATGGTCGCCGCCGTGGACGTCTCGGCGGAGAAGCCCTGTGCGGGCTTCACGTCGGTGAGCCCCTTGCCGAGCGTACGGATGATGCGCCAGCCGCCCATGTAGGTGCCGAGGGCGATCGTGAACGCACAGGCCAGGATCACCCACAGCTGCGGGTCGGCATGGGCACCGCTCTGCCAGCCCGCCATGATCAGCGCGAGGGTGATGACACCCATCGTCTTCTGCGCATCGTTCGTGCCGTGGGCGAGGGCGACGAGGGAGGAGGTGAAGATCTGGCCCCAGCGGAACCCGTCGCGACCGTCGGGCTTGTTGTCGTAGCGACGCGTCATCGCGTAGGCGAGCCGCGTCGCCAGGAAGGCGATGACACCGGCCGTGAACGGGGCGATCAATGCCGGCAGGACGACCTTGCTCAGCACCATGCCGAAATCGATGGCCGCCGCGCTCGCGCCGACGAGCGTCGCCCCGATCAACCCGCCGAACAGGGCGTGCGAGGAGCTGGAGGGCAGACCCAGCAGCCAGGTCAGCATGTTCCAGGTGATCGCACCGATCAGGCCGGCGAAGATGATCGGTAAGAACGCGAGCGGCTCGATCTGGTCCTCGCGGATGATCCCGTGCGAGATCGTCTTCGACACCTCGGTGGACAGGAAGGCGCCGACGAGATTGAGACTCGCGGCGAGCAGAACGGCGACTTTGGGCTTGAGCGCCCCGGTCGCGATCGGGGTGGCCATCGCGTTCGCGGTGTCGTGAAAGCCGTTCGTGAAGTCGAAGAACAGCGCCAGCACGATCACCAGCACGACGATGAGGGCAGCGGTTTCCACAGTTCGCTTTCGTCGGGATTCACAGGAAGGGAGCCGACGGAATCGGCGATGCGAACGAAGAGTTCACCGTGGTTTCATTCTCCGGCAACCGGACCACAGAAATACTCCCACATTCAAGGCCCCTTGCAGAACGGCGATCCCGCCCCGACACGCCGGGCGTGGATTAGCGTGGAGCGGTGACCCGAGAGACGTCCTCCACGCCGCTGTCCGCCCCCGTCGCCCCCGCTCGTCCGACGCTTCGCCATCATCACGGCGACGAGGTGCGAGACGACTACGAGTGGCTGCGGGAGAAGGAGGATGCCGAGGTCATCGCGCACCTCGAAGCCGAGAACGCCTTCACCGAGCAGCGCACGGCCCACCTCGCGGGGCTGCGCCAGCGCATCTTCGACGAGATCAAGGCTCGCACCCTCGAGACCGACCTGTCAGTTCCGACGCGTCAGGGCGCATGGTGGTACTACGGGCGCACCGTCGAGGGCAAGCAGTACGGCATCCAATGCCGCGCGCCTCTGGCCGGCCCCGACGACTGGACGCCTCCTGTCCTGACGCCGGGCGTCGACGTCCCCGGCGAGATCGTCCTGCTCGACGGCAACGTCGAGGCCGACGGTCACGAGTTCTTCTCCCTGGGCAGCTTCGACGTCTCGACCGACGGTTCTCGACTGCTCTTCGGTGTCGATGTGGAGGGCGACGAGCGCTACACGCTGCGTGTGCGCGACCTCGTCAGCGGGAAGGACCTGCCCGACGTCATCGAGAACACCTCGGCGGGAGCGTCGTTCTCCCCCGACGGCCGGTACATCGTCTACACGACGGTCGACGACGCGTGGCGACCCGACACCGTCTGGCTGCACGAGGTCGGCACCGATGCCGCAGCCGACGCGCGCCTGTTCCACGAGCCGGACGAGCGCTACTGGGTGGGTGCCGGCTTCACGCGCAGCGAGAAGTACCTGGTCATCGAGGTGGGCTCCTCCATCACGACCGAGGAGTACCTCGTCGACGCGACCGATCTGCGTTCCGAGCCGCGATCCATCTGGCCGCGTCGAGAAGGCGTGGAGTACTCGGCCACCCATGCCGTCGTGGGCGGCGAGGACGTGCTCTACATCGTGCACAACGACGGCGCGCTCGATTTCGAACTGGTGCGCGTCGCGGCATCCGATCCACAGGGCCAACGTGACGTCGTGCTGGCCCACACTCCCGGGCGGCGCGTGCTGGATATGTCCGCCTTCCGCGACTGGGGGGTCGTGTCGTACCGACGCGACGGGCTGTCGCGAATGGGGATCCTGGACTACGCCACCGGCAGCATCGACGAGCTCGCCTTCGAGGAGGAGCTCTACACCGCCGGAGCCGGCGGCAATCCCGAATGGGCCCCACCCGTGGTGCGGCTCGGTTACGGCTCGTTCCTCACCCCGGGAACCGTCTACGACTACGACGTGGCGGCGCGTGAGCTGCACCTGCGCAAGCGCCAGCCCGTGCTCGGCGGATACGATCCGTCGGCCTACGGGCAGCGGCGCGAGTGGGTCACGGCATCCGACGGCACCCGCGTGCCCGTCTCGATCGTGTGGAAGCGCTCGTTCGGCGAGCCGGGGGACGCGCCGCGTCCGCTCCACCTCTACGGGTACGGGTCCTACGAGCACTCCATCGAACCCGGTTTCTCGGTCGCGCGTCTGTCGATGCTCGATCGCGGCGTCATCTTCGCCGTCGCGCACGTTCGCGGCGGCGGCGAACTCGGACGCCAGTGGTACGAGGACGGCAAGCTGCAGCACAAGCGCAACACCTTCACCGACTTCGTCGCGGTCGCGCGCCACCTGGTCGACACGGGCGTCACCGCACCGGACCGCCTCGTCGCCGAGGGCGGCTCGGCGGGCGGTCTGCTGATGGGCGCGGTCGCGAACCTCGCCCCCGAGCTGTTCGCCGGCATCCTCGCCGACGTCCCCTTCGTCGACGCCCTGACGACCATCCTCGATCCTTCGCTCCCGCTGACGGTGATCGAGTGGGACGAGTGGGGCGATCCGCTGCACGACGCGGAGGTCTACGCGTACATGAAGTCGTACACGCCGTACGAGAACGTGCGCGAGGGAGTGACGTATCCGCGGGTCCTCGCGACCACCTCGCTCAACGACACCCGCGTCTACTACGTGGAACCCGCCAAGTGGGTGGCGCGATTGCGCGAGGTCGGTGCTGACGCACTGCTCAAGTGCGAGATGGTCGCGGGCCACGGCGGTGTCTCCGGGCGCTACAACTCCTGGCAGCAGCGCGCCTTCGAGCTCGCCTGGCTGCTCGACGTGCTGGGCCTCGCCGAGGACTGATTCCCCCCTCCCGCACCTCCCCCCCTCCCCGCACGCCGCACGCCGAGGCATGTCCCACTTATGCCGCGGCGTGTCCCACTTATGCCGCGGCATGTCCCACTATCTGTTCTTGACAGCGCTCCCAGGCAGCAGGAAGTGGGACACACAGCTCCGGCGCCGCGCCTCTGTGCCCCGGCGTCAGCGCCCGGGCGTCCACCCCGCACGCTGCAGGGCCTCTCTTACCATCGCGACCGCGAGCCGGCCATCGCCGACGAGGTGATGAGCCAGCACCCGCTCGTGCTGCCACCCCAGGCCGCGAATGGCCGCCCACCGGTCGGCGTCGCGCGCGAACTGACGCGCATCGTCAGCGTGGACGCGGCCGTCGTACTCGACTGCGAGACGATAGCGGGGAAAGGCCAGATCGAGCTCCGCGACGAACGTCCCCCGATCGTCGAACAGGTTCCAGGCCACCTCGGCCTCCGGCAGGCCCGCGCGACTCAGCAGCAGCCGCAAGCGCGTTTCGCGAGGAGAGCGCACGCCACCGCGAGCGAGCGCCAGCGCCCTGCGGAGAATTCCGCCGCGCACGTCGCCCATCACCTCGATCTCACCCCGAAGCTCGGCCGCACTCGCCAGCGGGCTCCGGCCTGAGATCAGGTGATCTGCCGCGGCAACGAGGTCATCGAGCCGCCAGAGCGTGCCCGTTTGACGCCAGGCACGCGCCGGGTGCTCGACCGGCATCCCGCCCACCGTCGTGTGGGCCGGCGTTCGCAGCTGCAGCCGATGACCCACCACGGCGTGAGTACGGGGTTCGCGCGCAGGACGGTGGGTGGACACGTGGATGGTCGGCTCATACGGCCACTCCGGCTGAGGCACTCCGAGAAGATACAGGGCGGTCTCGTGGCTGAAGAACTGCCCGCTGCGCAGCCTCGGCAGCAGCGCCCGACACGATGCCTCGAGCGAGCCAGGAGTGGGCTCCACTCGCGCGCGGACGCCGTGGAAGGGACGCGACAGATCGCGTCCCCGCAGCCGCCCGGGGCTCACGCCCGCATCTCGCGCCTGCGCGACGGTGAACGCGTCCGGCAGACTCAGCGGCAGGTCGCTCGAGGTCGTCATCGCGCAAGCGTCACCCGTGCGCAGCGATGCTCTGGTGGCTGAGCACCGAACGGTGGAAACCTCAGAGCCCGACACCGACCGGGGAGGAACCTGCATAGGGCGTGGTCAGTGAGAGTGACCCTCGCAGGACGTGTCCCACTTCCTGCTGTCCGGTGGCCTCCTGCACAGCAGAAAGTGGGACACGGCACGGCGGAAGTGGGACAACGCCAGCGAAAAGTGGGACACGGAATCTTCGGTGTCCCGGTGGCGGGCTCAGCCGAAGAGCGCGGCGGCCTCTTCGTAGCGGTAGATCGGCACCGTGTTCAGCTCACCGAGAGCCTCCGCAAACGGCACCCGCACGATGTCGGTGCCCTTCAGCGAGACCATCTGGCCCCAGGCCTGCTCGTAGACGGAGTCTGCGGCATGCAGACCCAGGCGCGTCGCGAGCACCCGGTCGAAACCGGAGGGCGAGCCGCCGCGCTGGATGTGACCGAGCACGGTCGCACGCGTCTCGATGCCGGTCAGACGCTCGATCTCGGGCGCCAGGACCTCGCTGATGCCGCCCAGGCGAGGGCGGTTGAAGGCGTCGAGCCCTTTGTCGCTGAAGGCTTCGTCCATGCCCGTGAGCGTGAAGCCCTCCGAGACGACGACGAGCGGCGCGCGACCGCGGTCATGCGCCTTCTGCACCTGCGCGGCGATTTCGGTGATCGACATGGGCACCTCGGGGATGCAGATCACGTGCGCACCGGCCGCGATGCCGGAGTGCAGGGCGATCCACCCCACGTGCCGGCCCATGACCTCGGCGACCATGCAGCGCTGGTGCGAGTCTCCGGTGGTGCGGAGGCGATCCATGGCGTCGGTGGCGATGTTGACGGCGGTGTCGAAGCCGAACGAGTAGTCGGTGGCGCGGAGGTCGTTGTCGATCGTCTTGGGCACGCCCATGACATTGATGCCGTCGTTCCACAGCCGGTTGGCCGCGGCGAGCGTGCCCTCGCCGCCGATGGCGATGATCCCGTCAATGTGGTGGCCGTAGAGAGTCTTCGCGATGTTCTCCGCGCCGCCGCGCGGACCCTCGTAGGGGTTGGTGCGGCTCGTGCCGAGAATCGTGCCGCCGACCTTCGAGAGGCCCTTGACCTCGTGCCGGGTCAGCGGGAAGAAGTCGCCGTCGACGACGCCACGCCAGCCGTCACGGATGCCGACGAACTCGATGTTGTAGTTCGTGGTGCCCTTGAGGACCACACCGCGGATGACCGCGTTCAGTCCGGGGCAGTCTCCGCCGCTGGTGAGGATACCGATCTTCATGTGGAGATCCTTTGGTGATTCGGGATGTGATTCGGCGACGCTGCCTCCTCGACACTATCGCCGTATCGACGGCGGATGCCACCGCATCCGCCGTCGATAATCCCGGCCCGCCTCAGGCGGCGCCGAGCGCCTGGCGCAGCAGGTGCATGAGCGCCGACAGCTGCACGGAATCGCTCGAGGTGGGGTCGAGCTGGGCGCCGTCCAGGGCGCGCTGGGCGAGCCCCTGCTTCGAGTCGATCAGCTCCGCGATCTTCGTGTCGATCGTGTGCGCGGCGATGATCCGCCATGCCGTGACGGGCTCGTCCTGACCGATGCGGTGCACCCGATCGATCGCCTGGGTCTGCTCGGCGGCCGTCCACGAGAGCTCGGCGAGAACGACGTTGGATGCCGCCTGCATGTTCAGTCCGACGCCGGCCGCCGTCAGCGAACAGACGGCGATCGCCACACCGGGGTCGGTGTTGAAGGCGTCGATGGCCTGCTGGCGGGCGGTCGTCGTCTGATCACCGCGGATCGAGATCGTCCGCAGGCCGGATGCCGCGAAGTGCGCCTCTGCGGCATCCATCACGTCGATGTGCTTCGCGAAGAACACCACCTTGCCGACCGAGCGCTGCAGCTGCACCGCGTAGTCAGCGGCGAGGTGCGCCTTGGCCTGACCGATCTTGCGGACCATCGTGAAGACGTTGTCCGCGCCGGCGGCCGACGCCTTCGCCTCTTCGAGCTCGCCGTGCGCGACGAGGCGGACGATGTCCTCGTCGACCTCGCCGATGAGCACCTTGTCGCCGCGCGCTTCGATGATGCGGCGGTACTTGGCCGCCAGGCGCGACCCGAGCTCACGCTCGGCTTCGCGGATCGAGCGTCCGAACTCGTCGTCGAGCTCCACCGGCAGGTCGGCGACCAACTTGTCGGGAAGGTCGGCTGCGACGTCCTTCTTCTTGCGACGGACGATGCCCATCGAAATCACAGCGTCGCGCGCCTCGGGGTAGAAAGCCTTGTCCGCCGGCGTGAATCCGGTCGCGTCGAGCTTCTCCATGAGCTCGGGGCCCGGCTTCTCGCCGTTCGTCCAGCCGAGGAAGCGCCAGATCGCGTCGAAGTCCTCGACGTCGTTGATCAGCGGCGTTCCCGTGAGGGCGAGCATCAGCGGGTTGCGCACCTGCTCGCGGATGCGCCCGCCCAGGGCGAGCACGTTCTGGGAACGCTGCGAGCTGAGGTTCTTGATGAAGTGGGCCTCGTCGACGACCATGCCCTTCAGGCCGAGCGAGCCGAGCCAGGACAGGTGCCGATCGAGCACCTCGTAATTGACGATGAAGACGTCGGCGAACGCGTCGACGGTGTCGCCGTCGCCGTGGATGACGGTCGCACGTCGCTGCGGCGTCCACCGCTCGACCTCACGCGCCCAGTTCATCTTGACGACATTGGGCACGACCGCCAGCAGCGGATACGCATCGGCGACGGAGGCGGCGAGCACGGACTGGGCGGTCTTGCCGAGGCCCGGTTCGTCGGCCAGAAGGAATGACCGGTGACCGGCTCGCACCGCCTCCAGGAAGCGGGACTGGTGCGGCATGATCTCGAGCCCCTTGGGAGAGATCCGATCGAACTCCGGGACGGACGGAAGCTCCATGGAGGCGGTGGCGCCGCCGGCCCCCGTCTCGAACGCCTTGTACAGCGGTCCCATCAACTCCCAGCCGTCCAGCCGGCGGCGGGCCGTGGATGCCGGTGCGCGCAGCGCGACGTCGGGCGCCAGGAAGGGATTCGCCTCGCGGCGCGCCTCGATCTGCGGCGGCACGACCTGGCGCTCGGCCAGCGCGGCCGGAACCACCGGGGTCTGTCCCCAGCTCTGGGCGGCGGGCGCCGCATCGGTGATGATCAGCTCGTCATCGGGCAGCTCCGCGCCCGACTCGAGCAGCCAGTCGCGACGCATGCGCTTGGCGACCGGAGAGGTGGCCTGATCGACCTCGAGCAGCTGGATGAGCGAGGTGTCGCGCGCGGCGGTCTTGGCGAGGATGGTCGCGACGCCGTCGAGGCGCTTGAGCAGCTCGGCCCGCGCCGCTGTGGGTACGGCCTCGTCGGCCTTCACCCGCGCGCGCTCCTCGCGAACGAGGAAGGCGATGACCTGGAACTTGACGCGGTTGGTCGGACCCAGCTTGCCCTTCTGGGCTTTCGCCTCGACCTCGCGCACTTTGCGGGCGAGGATCGGGATCAGCGGGGCGTCGTCGTCGCGACGGGCGGATGACCCGCGATGGGACGAGCCGCGTCGGCGGGACGCGGTGGCAGTGGATGCCGTGGTCGGCATGCTCCTCCTGAGCGTGAAGCGCCGGAAAGCCGGCGGAGGTCCGGTCGGATGACCGGTCAGTCGTTCCGCAGCGGTCGCCGCGGGGTGGGGCGAGGTGCGGATCCTCCGGCTGCGGGTACTCGCTTCTGCGAGCTGCGGCGACGAACGGGGCGGACCTCGTCGTCAGTCTAGCGCGCCCTCCCCCACCGCCGCGAGCGGCGGCCGGGTCAGCGGCGCAGCCGCAGGCTGTTGAGCACGACGAAGACGCTCGAGAAGGCCATGGCCGCGCCGGCGATCATCGGGTTGAGCACGCCGAACGCCGCCAGCGGCAGCGCGGCGACGTTGTAGGCGAAGGCCCAGAACAGGTTGCCGCGGATGATGCGCATCGTGCGTCTGCTGAGGCCGATCGCGGTGAGCACCGGCGACAAGCCGCTGCCGGTGACGGCGATATCACTCGCATGCATCGCCGCATCCGTGCCGGATCCCATGGCGATGCCGAGGTCGGCGGTCGCCAGCGCGGCGGCGTCGTTCACACCGTCACCGACCATGGCGACCCGGTGTCCGCCGGCGCGCAACCGCTCGATCTCGGCGACCTTGCCTTCCGGGAGAACGCCCGAGACGACCTCGCGGATGCCGACGGCGTCGGCGACCGCGCGCGCGGCGCCCGCGTTGTCGCCGGTCAACAGCACGAGGTTCAGGCCCAGAGACTCCAGCGCCGCGACGGTGCGCGCGCTGTCGCTGCGAATGCTGTCGGCGACGACCACGACGCCGCGAATGCGGTCGTCCCAGCCTGCGACGATCGCGGTCGCGCCGCGCCGCTGGGCGGCGTCGACGGCGGCGTCGACCGCGCCGATGACGTCCGCGCCCGAGCCCGGCGCCTGAGCACGGGCGAAGGCCGGTCGACCAGCGAACACGCGGTGGCCGTCGACGATCCCGGTCACCCCGAGCCCGGCGTGACCGGCGAACTCGCTCACGTCCTGCGGCCCCGTCGCGAGCGCCGCGACGGCGCGCGCGATCGGATGCTCCGAGGCCTCCTCCAGCGATCCGACGAGTCGTCGCACCTCGTCGGCATCCGCTCCGCCGATGGGCGTGACGGCGTCGACCGTCATCGCACCCTCGGTGACCGTGCCGGTCTTGTCGAGCACGACGGTGTCGATGCGGTCCGCGGCCTCGAGCGCTTCCGGTCCGGTGATGAGGACACCGAGCTGTGCACCGCGACCGGTCCCCACCAGGATCGCGATCGGCGTCGCCAGCCCGAGCGCACAGGGGCAGGCGATGATCAGCACGGCCACCGCCGCGGTGAACCCCGACGCCAGGGCCTCACCGCTGAAGCCTCCCACCACGAGCCACGCCAACAGCGTGAGAGCCGACAGGAGGATGACGATCGGGACGAAGATCCCCGAGATGCGATCGGCGAGGCGCTGCACGCGGCTCTTGCCCGCCTGCGCGTCCTCGACCAGGCGGGCCAGCCGGGCAAGGCGCGTGTCCTCGCCGACGGAGGTGGCCTCCACGACGAGACGGCCATCGGTGGCGATCGTGCCGCCGGTCACGGACGAGCCGGCGTCGACGTCGACGGGGATCGACTCGCCCGTGATCATGCTCTCGTCGACCGAGGCACGACCACCGCGAACGACACCGTCGGTGGCGACCTTCTCTCCCGGACGCACGACGAACAGGTCTCCGACACCGAGCGCCTCGATCGGCACGCGACGGCCGTCTTCGAGCTCCACATCACGCGCCGACAGATCCATCAGCGCGCGCACGGCCGCCCCCGCGGCGCGCTTGGAGCGCTGCTCGATGACGCGGCCGAGCAGCAGGAACACCGTGACCGCCGCCGCCACTTCGAAGTAGACGAGCGAGGAGGGGTCATGGACGGGGGCGAACAGTCCCCCGTCGTGGCGCATGCCGACACGTCCCGCCGAGCCGAAGAACAACGCCCAGACGCTCCACAGCGTCGCCGCACCTGTTCCGAGCGTGATGAGGGTGTCCATCGTCATCGCGCCATGGCGGGCGTTGGCGAACGTGGCGCGGTGGAAGGGCCAGCCTCCCCAGAGCACGACGGGCACCGCCAGTACGAACGACACCCACTGCCACCCCGGGAACTGCCACGGCGGAATCATCCCGAGAAGTACCACCGGCACGGCCAGCACGGCGCTGATGAGCAGACGAGTGGTCAGCCGTGTGGCACCCGGGCGGTCCTCGACGTCGTGGACGTGGCCGCCGTGCGACGACGACGCATGGCCGTCGTGGGGGCCGGCGTGCGGGTGGGCGGTGCGCTCTCGCACGCGCGCGTCGTACCCCGCTTCGCGCACCGCGGCGATGAGAGCCGCGGCATCGAGGCCGCTCGGGTAATCCACCCGTGCGGATTCGGTCGCGAGGTTCACGGATGCCGACACGCCGTCGAGCCGCTGCAGTCGCTTCTCGACCCGCGCGACGCAACTCGCGCACGTCATGCCCTCGATCTCCAGCACCGCCTCTGCCCGCGGCTCGGCGTCAGACGTGGTCGCACCCATGGACGCTGTGCTCCTCTCAGCGAGCGACGACGGCGTAACCGGCCTCGTCGACGGCCGCGGCGATCTCGTCATCCGGCGCCCCACCGTCGACGGTCACCGTCAACGTGCCCTCGGTCACGTCGACGGCGACGTCCGTCACGCCCGCGACCTTGCGGACTTCACGAGTGACGGCACCGGCACAGTGGGCGCAGGTCATTCCCTCGACGGCGTACGTGTGTGTGGACATGTGGAGCTCCTTCCGCGGGCGGTCCCGATCCGCCTCTGCTGTCGATGCCAACGATGATACCCCCCTGGGGTATTCCCGACTCGTGCTGGCGTAGGCTGGAGCCATGTCCACCATCACCGAGCGCGACCTCGCCGCGACGATCGATCACGCCATCCTGAAGCCTGAACTGACCCGCGCGGACGTCGACGCGGAACTCGACATCGCCGCCGAATGGCGCGTGTTCAGCGTGTGCGTGCGCCCGAGCGACATCGCGCACGCCGTGCAGCGGCTGACGGGCACCGGCGTCAACGTCGGCACCGTCATCGGCTTCCCGCACGGCACGACCTCCACTGCCGCGAAGGTGGCTGAGGTTCGCCAGGCCCTCGCCGACGGCGCCGTCGAGTTCGACATGGTGATCAACATCGGTGCTCTGCGTTCGGGCTTCGACGACGCCGTCGTCGCCGACATCCAGGCGGTGGTCGCGGCCGCGGCCGGCAAGGTGACGAAGGTGATCCTCGAGACCTCGCTGCTGGACGACGAGCAGATCGCCCGCGGCAGCCGCCTGACCGAGGCCGGTGGCGCGGACTTCGTCAAGACGTCCACGGGCTTCGCCGGCGGTGGGGCGACGGTCCCCCACGTCGAGCTCATGCGCGCCAGTGTCGGCCCGGACGTGCAGGTGAAGGCATCGGGTGGGGTGCGCAGCTACGCCGACGCGCTCGCGATGCTCGCCGCCGGGGCGACACGGCTCGGAACGAGCGGCAGCGCTGTCATCCTCGGCGAGGCGCGCCGTGTGGATGCCGGCGAGCAGGCGTCGGGCGCCGTCGACACCTCGTCGTACTGACCCCGCCCGGGTGCGCGCGGCTCAGCCGAGGGCGGCGCGCACCCGCGTGATGTCGTCGTCCATCTGGGCGATGAGCGCTTCGATCCCCTCGAAGGCGACCATGCCGCGGATGCGGTTCGTGAACCGGATCTGCACCCGATGCCCGTAGAGGTCGAGCCCGGTCTCGTCGAGCACGTACGCCTCGACCTGGCGTGTCGGGACGTCGTCGAACGTCGGATTGGTCCCCACCGAGATGGCCGCCGGGTAGCGAGTCGTCACCGTCGCACCATCGGTGCCGAGGTCGACGAGCCACCCGGCGTAGACCCCGTCTGCCGGAATGAAGCCCTCCGCATCGGCTGACAGATTCGCCGTCGGGTAGCCGAGCTCGCGACCGCGTTTGAGGCCGTGGACGACCTCGCCCTGCACCGCATGCGGGCGTCCCAGGAGGCGCGCGGCACCTTCGACATCGCCCGCCGCGAGCAGGTCCCGTACCCAGGTCGACGACACGCGGCGGCCTCCGCCTTGAACGTCCCCGACGACGTCGACCTGGAAGCCGTACTCCGCGCCGAGACGCACCAGGGTGTCGGGATCGCCCGCTCCGCCGTTGCCGAAGCGGAAGTCGTCGCCGACCATCACGATGACGACGCCCAGGCCGACGAGGACATGCTCGACGAACGCGCGCGGTTCGAGGGTGGCCAGCGCCTCGTCGAAGCGGAGCACCAGGGTCGCATCGACCCCCGCGGCGGCGAGCAGATCGAGCTTCTGCGGCAGACTGCACACGGGCTGCGGGCACAGCTCGGGCCGCAGCAGGCTCAAGGGGTTGCGGTCGAACGTGACGGCGACCACCCGTGCCCCGGCATCCTCCGCGGCCACACGCGCCCGGTCGATCACCGCTCGGTGGCCGGAATGCACCCCGTCGAACTTGCCGATCGCGACGACACTGGGGCCGAACCCGGCCGGCACCTCCGCGGGGTCGTGGAAGACGATCACCAGCTGGACCTCCCGTCTGTGCGCACGATGCCCGCCTTCGCGTCGTCCGGCGCCGCGGCACCATCCAGGTCCGGGCGCTCGCGGCCGCCGCTGCGCAGCCACCACAGGCCGACGAACGGCAGCACGAGAGGTACCCAGAAGTAGCCGAAGCCATAGCCCGACCACACGGTCGCGTCGTGCAGGAAGAGCTCGGGATGTGTGAGGCTGAGTGTTCCGACGATGAGCACGCCCGCCAGTTCGAAGCAGATCGCCACCCACGCCACGACGTACCACCGCCGGCCGTCCGACTTCACAAGAGCCACCGTCGCGAGCACGTAGACGACCGCCGCGAGCGCAGAGAGCGTGTACGCGAGCGGCGCGGCCGCGAAGTCCTGCACGATCTGAACGAAGGAGCGTCCGGTCGCCGCCAGCGCCATGACGGCGTAGACGACGACGAGCACGCGCCCGATTCCGGTCATCCGGGTCGGGGCGGCGGCGTCGGCGTGTGGCGCAGTCATGACCTGTCAATGATAGGCGCCCGCCCTCGCCGGGCCGCGGCCTCACATACCCGCGGTCGTCCAGATGACCTGCATGCGCCACACCATGACGGCGACCGACAGCGCGGCGATGCCCATGATGACCGTGCTCCAGCGGCTGCGTTCGACGAGCGCCCAGACGACGGATGCCGGCGGTATGAGCACCGCCGAGACGAGGTAGACCCAGAACTCGAGTGCGCTGCCGGCCGGCGGGTTGCCGACGAGCGGGGCGACGATCGCGACGACCACCTGTGCGAGCAGGAGCAGCAGGATCAGGGCCATCGCACCGACCGTGAGATCGCTCGGCCGACGCCCCGCGAGTCCGAGGATGATCGCGAGCAGTCCGGCGGCGACGGCGACGGCCACCTGGGCGATGGCGAACCACTCGATCATGCGTCCTCCGCCATGTTCATCGCACTCTTGATGTCGGCGCCGCGCCGCTCCACGATGCCGACGAGCCGACCATCGGGGTCGATCGCCGCCGGCGTCGGCGTCATCGCCCCCTCCAGGCGCGGTGCGGCGCCGACGAGACGCTTGCCGTGGCGGAGGTCACGCGCCTCGGCCGCGGTGACGGGCAGGGCGCCGAGCACGGATGCCGCGACCTGCGCGGGCGGCAGCAGCGGCGCGTCCGCCGCGATTTCGGAGACGGCGTCGCCCACGTCGAACGCGCCGATGCGCGTCCGCCGCAGCGCCGTGAGGTGGCCACCCACCCCGAGGGCGGCGCCGAGATCACGGGCCAAGGCGCGGATGTATGTGCCACTGGAGCAGTCCACGACGACATCCAGTTCGATGAGGCCCTCGGCGGTGTCGCGGCGGCGGACGACATCGAACCGATCGATCGTCACCCGGCGGGCTGCCAGCTCGACGCTCTCCCCCGCCCGGGCGAGGTCGTAGGCGCGTCTGCCGGCGACCTTGATCGCCGACACGGTGCTCGGAATCTGATCGATCTCACCCGTGAGAGCCGCGACTGCCATGGCGATGCGCTCGTCGGTCACGGAGGCGAGAGTCTCGGCATCCGCCCGACGCGTCTCCACGCCGTCCGCGTCGTCGGAGTCGGTCGCCACGCCGAGCACCACCGTGGCCTCGTAGGTCTTGCCGAGCCCGACGATGAAGGTGAGCAGCCGGGTGGCCGGTCCGACTCCGAGGATGAGCAGCCCGGTGGCCATCGGGTCGAGCGTGCCGGCGTGTCCGATCTTGCGGGTGCCCAGGGCGCGGCGAGCCCGTGCGACCACATCGTGACTGGTGATCCCCTGCGGCTTGTCCACGAGGAGGACGCCGTTGGGGACGAGCGGAGAGGCGGGCATTGCTCCAGCCTAGGCGCGGTGCCACCTCCGGCCGCACCCGCTCGGGGCCGCAGGCGATCGGGGCCGCAGGCGAACGCGGCGTGCCGACGTAGGCTGGTGCGATGCCCGACCTCGCGACGCCGCTCATCGCCTGGTACCGCGACAACGCGCGCGATCTGCCGTGGCGCGCGGAGGGGTTCGGCGCCTGGGGCGTGCTCGTCAGCGAGTTCATGCTGCAGCAGACGCCCGTGACGCGCGTGATCCCCTTGCTGGACGCCTGGCTGGCGCGGTGGCCGACACCGACCGCCCTGGCCGACGATGCCCCGGCGTCGGCGGTCGCGCAGTGGGCGAACCTCGGCTACCCGCGGCGCGCCCTGTGGCTGCACCGCGCCGCGGTGGAGATCCGCGACCGACACGACGGCGTCGTGCCGCGCGACGTCGAGGCGCTCCTCGCGCTGACGGGTATCGGAGACTACACAGCGCGGGCGGTCGCCGTGTTCGCCTATGGCGACCGTCACCCGGTCGTCGATACGAATACCCGCCGCGTCATCGCGCGTGCCGTCGACGGACGTTCTCAGCCCGGGCCGCCGGCTCGCGGTGATCTGGCCGCGATGGCGGGGCTGCTTCCGCGCGGCGATCAGGATGCCGCGGTCGTGAATGCCGCCATGATGGAGCTCGGCGCCATCGTGTGCACTGCCCGTTCCGCGCGATGCGACGTGTGCCCGATCTCCTCGCTGTGCGCCTGGCGTGCGGCTGGCTACCCCGACACCGGTGACCTGCGCCGCAAGCAGGCTGCATACGAGGGCAGCGATCGTCAGGCGCGCGGAGCGGTGCTGCACGCGCTGCGCGCCGCACCCGCACATGCTCTCCCCGCCGACGACGTCGCCGCCGACTGGCCGGTCGCGGCGCAGCGCGATCGCGCGATCGACTCGCTCATCGTCGACGGACTCGTCGAAGCCGTCGACGGCTTCCTGCGCCTGCCGCGGTGACGCGAAAGCGACCGTGCTCAGTCCTCGTCGTCGTCCTCGCGCGGCTTGACGTACGGGTCGGCGTCGCCCGCATATGCGGCTCCGGCCGCAAGACCGGCCACGGCCGCATCGCGCTCCTGCGCTTCGCGCAGCAGCTCGGCGATGTGCCCTGCGTTCTCGGGAAGCGCGTCGGGGATGAACTCCAGCGACGGCGTGAGACGGATGCCGAGGCGCTTGCCCACCTCGCTGCGCAGCATTCCGGTCGCGGCCTTCAGGGCCGCAGCGGAGTCCTCGCGCGCCTGATCGTCGCCGTACACCGTGTAGAACACCGACGCGTGCTGCAGGTCACCCGTGACGCGCACGTCGGTGATCGTCACGAAGCCGAGGCGCGGGTCGCGCAGCCCCTTCTCGAGGCGCTCGGCGATGAGCACGCGGATGCGGTCGGCGAGTCTCGCCTGCCGTTCGTTCGACATCTTCTCTTCCCTCTCAAGGCCCCAGTGGATGACTGCATCGAGGTCAGGATATGGCGGAGGCGGAGGAGGTCGTGACGCGGTGGCAATTGGGGTAGGGGCCCCACTCTTGCCTCCGCGGCACGACCTCCGGAGCCGTAGCCGTATCCGGAACCGACGGGAGGATCAGCCGCGCGGCTTCTCCACCATCTCGGTCGTCTCGATCTCGTCGCCCACCTGGATGTCGTTGTACTTGCCCAGGCCGATACCGGCCTCGAAGTCGGTACGAACCTCGGTGACGTCGTCCTTGAAGCGACGCAGCGACTCGATCTGAAGGCCGTCGGCGAGCACGACACCATCGCGGATGACGCGCGCCTTGGCGTTGCGCGTGATCGTTCCCGACCGCACGATGACACCGGCGATGTTGCCGAACTTCGAGGAGCGGAACACCTCGCGGATCTCGGCGACACCCGACTGCACCTCTTCGAACTCCGGCTTGAGCAGGCCCTTGAGCGACTGCTCGACGTCGTCGATCGCGTTGTAGATGACCGAGTAGAACCGAACGTCCACACCCTCGCGGGCGGCGCGCTCGCGCGCCTTCGTGTCGGGACGGACGTTGAAGCCGATCACGATCGCGTTGTCGATCGTGGCGAGGTTGATGTCCGATTCCGTGATCGCACCGACGCCGCGGTGGATGATGCGCAGCTGGACGCTGTCGTCGACCTCGATCTTCAGCAGCGACTCCTCCAGCGCCTCGACGGCACCGGACACGTCACCCTTGATGATGAGGTTGAGCGACTCGACCTTGCCCTCTTCGAGAGCACGGGTGAAGTCCTCGAGCGAGATGCGCTTGCGCGCCTTGGCGAGCTGGGCGTTGCGCTCGGCGGCCTCGCGCTTCTCGGCGATCTGACGCGCGGTGCGGTCCTCCTCGGTGACGATGAAGACGTCGCCGGCGCGCGGAACCGAGTTGAGGCCCTGAACCTGGACGGGCCGTGAGGGGTAGGCCTCTTCGACCGCATCGCCGTTCTCGTCGATCATGGCGCGGACGCGGCCATAGGCCGTGCCGGCGACGATCGCATCGCCCACGCGGAGCGTTCCGGACTGGATGAGCACGGTCGCCACCGAGCCGCGGCCCTTGTCGAGCTTCGCTTCGATCGCGACACCGCGAGCCGCCTTGTTCGGGTTCGCCGTGAGATCGAGTCCCGCGTCGGCCGTCAGCAGAACGGCATCCAGGAGCTCCTGGATGTTCGTGCCCTGGCGCGCAGACACGTCGACGAACATGACGTCGCCGCCGTACTCCTCTGCGACCAGACCGTACTCGGTGAGCTGCTGGCGCACCTTGGCGGGGTTCGCGTCGGGCTTGTCGACCTTGTTGACCGCGACCACGATCGGCACGTTCGCCGCCTGAGCGTGGTTGAGGGCCTCCACCGTCTGCGGCATGATGCCGTCGTCGGCGGCGACCACGAGGATCGCGATGTCGGTGACCTGCGCACCACGGGCACGCATGGCGGTGAACGCCTCGTGTCCCGGGGTGTCGATGAAGGTGATCGCGCGCTCGATGCCTTCATGCTCGGTCCACACCTGGTAGGCACCGATGTGCTGGGTGATGCCACCGGCTTCGCCCGCCACGACGTTGGTCTGACGGATCGCGTCGAGCAGTCGCGTCTTACCGTGGTCGACGTGGCCCATGACGGTCACCACCGGAGGACGGATCTCGAGGTCGTCCTCGCTCTCCGCCTCCAGTTCGGCCTCCAGGTCGAGACCGAAGCCCTCGAGGAGCTCCTTGTCCTCGTCCTCGGGCGAGACCATCTGGATCTTATAGCCGAGCTCAGCGCCCAAGACCTCGAAGGTGGCCTCATCGAGCGACTCGGTCGCCGTGGCCATCTCGCCCAGGTTGAAGAGGATCGTCACGAGCGTGCCGGGCTGCACGGTGTAGCCGCGCAGGGCCTCGAGCTTGTCGGCGAAGTCGGCGATGGATGCGCCGCGGCGGAGGCGAATGATCTCGCCGTTGCCCTTCTGGACGTTGACGCCGCCGACGACCGGCGCCGACCGCATCTCGAACTCCTGCCGCTTCGCCCGACGCGACTTGCGCTGCTTGCTCTTGCCGCCGCCCTTGCCGAAGGCACCTGCAGTGCCGCCGCCGGGGCCGCGACCACGGCCGCCGCCACCCGCGGGACGACCCGCGAACCCACCCGGAGCTCCGGGTCCGCCCGTACCGCCGGGGCGCTGGAAGCCTCCGGCGCCGCCGGGACGACCCGGACCGCCCGGACGCTGCTGGAACGGCGCGCCGGGACGGCCTCCGCCGCCGGGACGGCCGGCGCCACCGGGACGCGGCGCGCCGGGACGCGGGGCGCCGGGGCGCGGGGCCTGCGGACGCGGAATGTTGCCCGGGGTCGGGCGCTGGCCCATGCCCTGCGCCGACGCGAACGGGTTGTTGCCCGGACGCGGGCCAGCGGGACGCTGGCCCATGCCCTGCGCCGACGAGAAGGGGTTGTTGCCCGGGCGCGGGGCACCACCGGGGCGCGGAGCCTGCGGGGTCGCAGCACCGGGGCTCGCCGGAGCGGCCGGTGCCGCCGGAGCGGCCGACGCCGCAGGTGCGGACGGCGTCGCGGCCGCGGCCGGCGCGGCCGGTGCGGGCGCGGCCGGGGCCGCGGGCTTCGCCGGCCCGGGACGCGCTGCCGGGCGTGCGCCCGGAGTCGGGGCCTTGGGAGCGGCATTCGCCGCCGGGGTGGCGGCGGAGTCGGCCGGCTTCTTGGCCGCGCCGTCGGCCTCGAGGGCCGCTCGCAGCTTGCGCGCCACGGGGGGCGCAATGGTCGATGAGGGGCTCTTGACGTATTCGCCGAGCTCCTTCAGCTTCGCGAGGGCGACTTTACTGTCGACGCCGATCTCCGAAGCGATCTCGTGCACGCGTGGGTTTGCCACAATTCTCCTGTCTGAGGTCTCCCCCGGACAGGGCAGACCGTTACTTGCGGACGGGTCTCATTTCGAGCCGTTCACTTTGTGTCCATAGCCGTTCAGCCGTTTCGCTGGTGGGTGTTCTGAAAGGTCTGCGTGTCGAGTGGTCCCGACACACGCAGTGCTCGTCCGAAGGCGCGGCGCCGGATCGCGGCATCCACACACGCATCCGTGTCATGCACCCACGCGCCCCGCCCGGGAAGGACGGCCTTCTCGTCGGCGACGAGGACGCCGTCTCGCTCCACCACTCGCAGGAGGGAGGACCGGGAGACGCGCGCGCGGCATCCCACGCACGTTCGAACGGGATCCATCTTACCCCCACTCGCCGCACGGAGATGGCGTCGCGGGACGAACGCGACCAGCGGGGCCGGATCGCTCCGTCACGACTCGAGGATCGAGTCGGGCTGAATGTCGATCTTGGCACCGGTGAGCTTCGCGGCCAGGCGGGCGTTCTGCCCCTCCTTGCCGATGGCGAGCGACAGCTGATAATCCGGAACCAGCGCGCGCACCGCTTTGGTCCCCGCGTCGAGCACGAAACTGGATGTCACTTTGGCGGGCGACAGGGCGTTGGCGACGAACTTCGCGAGCTCCGGGTCGTAGTCGACGATGTCGATCTTCTCTCCGCCCAGTTCTTCCGTCACGGCGCGCACGCGTCGTCCGAGTTCGCCGATGCAGGCCCCCTTGGCGTTGATCGCCGGGTCCTTGGCCGTGACCGCGATCTTGGTGCGGTGACCGGCCTCGCGCGCCAGGGAGGTGATCTCCACGAGTCCCGACGCGATCTCCGGCACTTCGAGGGCGAAGAGCTTGCGGACGAGGCCGGGGTGGGTACGCGAGACGGTGATCTGCGGCCCCTTCGTGCCCTTCGACACCGAGGTGACGTAGACGCGCAGACGGGAGCCGTGAGCGTACTGCTCGCCGGCCACCTGCTCCTCGGGCGGGAGGATGGCCTCGACGGTGCCGAGGTCGACGTGGACCATGCGCGGGTTCGGTCCCTGCTGGATGACACCGGCGACGATGTCGCCCTCCTTGCCGCGGAACTCACCGAGGATGGCGTCATCGGCGATGTCGCGCAGTCGCTGGCCGATGACCTGCTTGGCGGCGTAGGCGGCGATGCGACCGAAGTCCTCGGGAGTCGACTCCTCCTCGCCGATGATCGCGCCGTCCTCGTCACGTAGCGGAACGTAGACGGCGACGTGGCCGGTCTTGCGGTCGAGGAGCGCCCGTGCACCCTCGGGAAGCTCCCCGTCGGGAGAGGTGTGCTTGGCGTAGGCGGTGAGAATCGCCTGCTCGATGATCCCGACCAGTTCGTCGAACGGGATCTCCTTCTCACGCTCGACCGTCCGCAGCAGTCCCAGATCGATGTCCACAGGTGCCTCCCTATTCAGCTCTCGACGCGAGGTCACCCTCGGTCACCTGCCCGATTTTACCCGATGGCCTTCGCTGCTCGGCGGCGCCGGCGTGCATACTGGCGGGATGGATGCCGCAGTCCCCGCCCGCGCACACGTGGTCCCGGAGCCGCGGCGCGCCGACCCCGGTCTGATCGGCCTGCTGGGGTTCGTGATCGCGACCCTCACCGCTCAGCTGGCGCATCTGGGTGTGCAGAACGAGAGCGCGGTGTTCTGGGTGGGCGCGGTGTTCGGGGGTGTCGTCCAGGTGATCGCGGGAATGCTCTCCTACTTCGTCGGCGACGACTTCCATTTCATCGTCTACAACGCCTTCGGGTGGTACTGGATCTGCATGCCCGGATTCCTCCTCGGCGGGGAGCTCGGTTTCTTCGAGGTGTCGGGCCCGGCGCGCCCCCTGTTCTCGATGATGTTCGCGGTGCTGGCGCTCGGGTTCACCTTCGCCGGCGCCACTCACAATTCGGCACTGCCCCTGACACTGCTGCTCGTGGCGGGAGGCCTGGCACTGGAAGCGGTCGCCGCCTTTGCCGGCGCGGCGACGCTGGGCACCCTCGGAGCATGGCTGCTGATCGGCGCGTCGGCGCTGGCGTTCTACATGCTCGTGGACAAGTTCGCCTGGCGCACGATGGGTCGCCACATCGTCCCCCTCGGGCCGCCGTGGATCCGCCGGGGCGACGTGCCCGCCGAACACCCGTGAACGACGCCCGCCGCGCGGCTGCCGCGACGCGGCGCCATCCGCTGGTGCAGGCTCTCGCGCGAGCCGGCTTCGCCGCCAACGGCGTCGTGCACGCCTTGATCGGGGTGCTGGTCGTCGCCATCTCGGCCGGCGGTCGCGGCGAGGCCGACCAGGTCGGCGCGCTGCGGGCCGTGGCCGCGGTGCCCTGGGGCGCCGTGGTGGTGTGGGCGATCGCGGTCGGACTCTGGGGCCTCGCACTCTGGCATCTGGCCGCGGGCGCCACGTCTCGGGGCGACGGGCGCTGGGGGCGGCGGGCCTCGGAGTGGAGCCAGGGCGTCGTCTTCGCCGCCGTCGGCACCCTCGCCGCGTCGATCGCCCTCGGTGCGGCGCCCGATGCCGATGGGAGCGCGCGGGTGGCCAGTCGCGGCATCCTCGCGATGACGGGTGGGCCGTTCGTCCTGGCCGCCGTCGGAGTGGGCATCGCGGTGGCCGGTGTGGTCTTCGTCGTGATGGGCGTGCGGCGCTCGTTCGAAAAGCGCATGTCCATCCCGCGATCCGCCGCCGGCGCGGTGGCGCGCGCACTGGGAATCGCGGGCTTCATTGCCAAGGGAACGGCGCTGGGAATCCTGGGTGTTCTGCTCATCGTGGCCGCCGTGCACACGGATGCCGCCCGCGCGGGCGGGCTCGACAGCGCCGTCGACGGACTGCTCACGCTGCCAGCCGGGAGGGCGATCGCCACAGCCCTCGGGGTCGGGTTGATGGCCTACGGCGTCTTCTGCGGGTTCTGCGCGCGCTACGCGCGGCTCTGAACCCTTGGGGGCGTGCGCTGTCAAGGCCCTGGGGCAGCCGCCGGCCGAGCGGCAGGCTCGGACCATGACCGAAATCACTGGAACCGAAGCCCGCGATCGTGTGAAAGCTCTCGTCGAGGACATCGACATCACCATGCTCACGACCGTGGATGCCGCGGGACGGCTCGTCAGCCGGCCGATGAGCACGCGCGAGATGGACGAGAACGGCGACATCTGGTTCTTCACGTCCGACGAGACGAAGAAGGCGGAGGAGGTCGAGGCCGACCGCGACGTCAACCTGGCGTACTGCGACGCCAAGGGCATGCGCTACGTGTCGGTGGCCGGCCGAGCCGCCCTCGTGCACGACCGCGCACGCATGGAGCAATTGTGGTCGCCGTCACTGGACATCTGGTTCGAGGATGGACTCGACACGCCCGACATCGCACTGCTGAAAGTCACACCGGTCGAGACGGAGTTCTGGGAGCCCGCCCACGGCAGGCTCGTCATGGCGGCCGGCATGCTCAAGGCTCTGGTCACTCGCGACGCCCCCGACGACACGATGAACCACGGCAAGCTGATGTGCTGAGGCCCGCATCGGGCCGGCTCCCGTCGGCCTGATCAGGCGGGACGCGCTTCGGCAGGCACGCTCGGCAGGGCATTGACAGCGCGGATCAGGTGATGCAGATCACCGACGCGGCGCTGTGCGAACGTCATGACGAGGCGCGGTGCCGCGAGGTCGTCCTCGTCCTCGCGCTCTGCTTTCAGCGGGCCGCGGCGCTCGATCGCACCGTCGGCGAGCAGATCCGCGAACCTGTCGTTGAGTGCCGACACCTCGGCATCCGTCGGTTCGGAGCGCAGCCGCAGCACGAGGCGTCGCCCGACCCATCGCAACGAGACGTAATTGCGATAGAAGCCCGTGATCTCCTCGACGGCGGCATCGACCGAGTCCGTCATCACGACGCGATCGAGATCGTCGGCGGAGATCACGCCGTCGGGAATGAGCTGTTCATCGGCGAAGCGGCGGAGCCCCGCCCAGAAGGCGCCTCCCGGGCGATCGAGCAGCACGATCGGCGTGGGAACGGCTTTTCCCGTCTGCTGCAGCGTCAGCAGCTCAAACATCTCGTCGAGCGTGCCGAAGCCTCCCGGCAAGCAGACGAAGCCACTGGATTCCTTCACGAGCATGAGCTTGCGGGTGAAGAAGTACTTCATCGCGACGTTGCGCTCGTGCGCGGCGATAATCGCGTTCGGCTTCTCCTCGAACGGCAGGCGGATCGAGACGCCGAGGGAGTGCGTGGCTCCGGCGCCCTCGGCGGCGGCTTGCATGATTCCCGGTCCCGCTCCGGTGACCGTCATCCAGCCGCGGGCGGCGAGCGCCGCGGTCAGCTGCACCGTCAGCCGATACAGCTCGGAGTCGGGGGCGGTGCGGGCCGATCCGAACACGGTGACCTTGGGCACGCCCCGAAACGGAGCGAACAGGCGGAACGCGGCGCGCATCTCGGTGAGAGCGGCCGAGGTGATCTTGAGGTCGAGGCGATCGCTGTGGTCGAGGCCCATGCCGACCCCGGTCGCCAGGATGCGTGCGATGAGGTCGGCATCGGCGACGACGCCGGCCTCATCCAGGAGGTGTCGGATGCCGTCGGTCACGGCGGGGGGAAGAGTGGAGCTTTCTACCATGTCCCCACCCTCGCATCCTCGAGCAGCATCGGGTGAACGATCGCCGAACGCGGGTCGTTAGTTCGTCGTCACCGTCAAGCGCGGACTCGACGGCGCCGCGGTGGCGGCGACCTGCAGGCCGACTCTCACGGATTGACCTGCCGCCAGCGGACCGGCCCAGTCCTTTCCGGTGCAGGTGATCGTTCCCGAGGCGACCGCGCACGTCATGCCCCAGGCGTTGACGACCTGCGTCGCCCCCGGGCTCGACCAGGAGATCGTCCAGCCGCCCACCGCGCGGGAAGCGGTGACGGTGAACTCGGCCACGTAGCCGTCCTGCCAGGCGCTCTGCAGCATCCAGGTGGCGGAGACCGGGGCGAGACCCGGGGTCGGTGTCGGAGTCGCGGTCGGCTTCGGCGTCGGAGTCGGGGTGACGGTCGGAGTCGGCTTCGGTGTCGGCGTCGGCGTTGGCGTTGGGGAAGGAGCCGGCTGCGTTCCCAGCAGCGGCGCGAGCGCGGCGAGCTTTGCTGTCTGCGGCGTCTTCCAGTCGTCCGCGACGAGCCCGCCGGTATCGCCGCTGTTCGGGTTGAACGACCAGTAGCCGAAGCTCAGGCCGTTCGTCCCCAGGTAGGACACCAGAGCCCTCAACCATTGGGCGTCACTCGTCGTCTCGAGCTTCGTGCCGAACTCCCCGACGAAGATCGGCGCGGAGCCGGTGCGGGCCAGATATCCCCAGTTCGCGTCCCAGACTGACGGCAGGTTGGTGGGATAGTTCGACGCCGAGAACCAGGGCTGCCCGTACACCGACGCGGGATAATCATGCGGCGAGTACACGACCCGGTTCGGGGTCGCGAGGACCACGGGCTTGGCGCCGGCATCCTTCAGCCCGCCTCCCCACCAGGTCGTGCTGGCATCGTTCTGGCGTTCCACGCCTTCGACGATGATCAGCAGTCGCGGGTTGGCGGCGAGCAGGGCGTTGCCGGCGCGCGTCGCCGCCGCCTGCCAATCGCGGGAGGCGTCGCCGCAGCCCCAGCACGCGGGGCCGTGCGGCTCGTTGTGGAGGTCGGCGCCGACCACCGTCGGGTCATCGCGATAGCGGTTCGCGAGCATGACCCAGTCGTCGATCCAGCGCTTCTCGCTGTACGTGGAGGTGTACCAGAGCTCGGACTGGCCGGACGACTCGATGCGGTGACGATCGAGGATGACGCGGAGCCCGTGCGCGCGCGCTTTGGCGATGACCGCGTCCATCAGCTGCAACGGCGTCAGCGAGACCAGATCGGGATTGCGCGAGGCGTCGATCGACGATGTCGTGGATGCCGCGAGGCACTGATTCGAGTACGGCAGTCGCACCGTGTTGAAGCCCATCGCCGCAATCTGCGCGAGGCCCTCGTCGAGAGTGATCGACCACAGTCCGTGCGGCGCGCAGTTGGGAGTCTCCAGCCCGAACCAGTTCGCCGCCTTGATGGTGACGGTGGTTCCGTCCGCGGCGACGATGCGCGAGCCCGAGGTGTGCCACCAGCCGTCCGCCGCCGCCTGCGCCGACAGCGGGGCGACCGTGCTGACGGCCAGCAAAGCGCTGACGGCGAGCGCCGCCATGCTCACGAGGCGCTGGATGCCGAGACGACGACGATCGTTCATGCGCATTCCTTTCGATGCCGGCTGCGGGGACGCTCGGCGTCTCGCGACAGGTGGCATCGTCGACGATCTCGCCGCCACCAGAGTAGCGATACGGCTGCCGTCGCGTCGCCGGTCGTCTCGTCCTGGTTCCGCCACTCCCGTTCGAGCAGTACCGTGCGGAGAACGACGGCCGGGCCGACGCGCCCGCGCTCAGCGCGCGGCGAGGCGGGCGACGGCCTCGGCGGCCGAGACGAGCGTGCGTTCGCCGGAACGGCGGTCCCAGAGCTCCACCTCGCCGTCGGCGGCACCCCGCCCGACGATCACGATCTGCGGCACTCCCACGAGCTCGGCATCGCCGAACTTCACACCCGGGGAGACCTTGGGGCGGTCGTCGTAGAGCACGTCCAGCCCGGCCCCGTCCAGATCCGCCGACAGCTTCTCCGCGAGCTCGAAGGCCGCGGCATCGCGCCCCGTGGCGACGACCTGAACGTCGAAGGGCGCGACCGACGCGGGCCAGATGAGACCCTTGTCGTCGTTGTTGAGCTCGGCGATGATCGCGAGGATGCGGGTGACGCCGATGCCGTAGGAGCCCATCGTGACGGTCACGAGCTTGCCGTTCTCGTCGAGCACCTTCAGCCCCAGCGCGTCCGCATACTTGCGCCCCAGCTGGAAGACGTGGCCGATCTCCATGCCGCGCGCAAGCTCGACAGGTCCCGAACCATCGGGCGCCGGATCGCCCGGCCGCACCGTTGCGACCTCGACGTAGCCGTCGGCGGCGAAGTCGCGTCCGGCGACGAGCGAGTGCACGTGCTTCTGATCGACGTTCGCACCCGTGATCCAGCGCGTGCCGTCCACGACGCGGGGGTCGAGGACGTAGCGGATGCCGGTGGCCGACTCCTCGCCCAGGATCGCGCCCTGGGGAGACCACGGCCCGATGTACCCCTTGACCAGCAGCGGGTGCTTCTCGAAGTCCTCGGGCGTGGCGGGCTCGACCTCGGCGGGCGCGAACGCCACCTCGACGCGCTTCTCGTCGACGTCGCGATCGCCGGGGAGACCGACGACGACGAGCTCGCGGCTGCCGTCGAGGTGTGTGAGCGCGAGGACGACGTTCTTGAGGGTGTCGGCGGCGGTGTACTCGCCGTCGAGCACGGCGTTGGTGTGCGCCACGAGCGTCTCGATCGTGGGCGTGTTCGGGGAGTCGAAGATCACCGGCTCGCCGAACCCGTCGAACGCGATGGGCTCGGGAGCCAGGGTCTCGAACGCCTCCACGTTGGCCGCATAGCCGCCGGCCGAGCGCACGAACGTGTCCTCGCCGATCGCCGTCGGGTGCAGGAACTCCTCGCTGCGCGAGCCGCCCATCGCCCCGGCATCCGCCTGGACGATGACGTACTCCAGGCCCAGCCGCTGGAAGATGCGCTCGTAGGCGTCGCGCTGAGCCATGTAGCTGGTGTCGAGCCCGGCGTCGGTGTAGTCGAAGGAGTACGCGTCCTTCATCGTGAACTCGCGGCCGCGCAGGAGTCCCGCGCGCGGACGTGCCTCGTCGCGGTACTTGTCCTGAATCTGGTAGATCGTCAGGGGCAGATCCTTGTACGAGCCGTACAGGTCCTTGACCAGCAGCGTGAACGCCTCTTCGTGCGTCGGGGCGAGCAGGTAGTCGGCGCCCTTGCGGTCCTTCAGACGGAAGATGCCGTCGCCGTACTCCTCCCAGCGCCCGGTCGCCTCATAGGGGTCGCGCGGCATCAGTGCCGGGAAGTGCACTTCCTGTGCGCCGGCGGCCGCCATCTCCTCGCGGATGATGTTCTCGATCCGCGACTTGACCCGCAGCCCCAGCGGCAGCCACGCGAAGATTCCCGGTGCCTGGCGGCGGATGTAGCCGGCGCGCACGAGCAGGCGATGGCTCGTGACCTCGGCATCCGAAGGGTCTTCGCGAAGCGTGCGGAGGAAGAAGTTCGACAGACGGGTGACCACGAGCGTCAAGCCTAGTCCGCAGCCACTCGGCTCAGTGCAGGGCCGCCAAGACGGCCGCCGCCACCACGACGGGATCGGGCGCGTCGTGCACACGCACGATGTTCACGCCGTCCGTAGCGTGGACGTCGTGCACGCCGTCGGCATATGTGCTCGTCAAACCGAAGGCGTCGACAGCACCGTCGACGGCGACCGGCGTGCGAGTCTCCCACTCGAGAGGCGTCCTGGTCGCGACCCGATCCCAGTCCCAGGCACCGCCCGGGTAGATCATGATCATCATCGCCCTGGTCGGCGAAGCGCCCGGCACCCACCAGCGGCATTCCGTGCCTTGTCCCTGCGCCTGGGCTATGTTGACGTCCACATCGGGACGGGAATCTCCGGGATATCCCACCTCGAACGACGAAGAGCCGAGGAGATCCTCGAGGGGCAGGCGTTCAGCCAGGTTCGTGCAGTCCTGCGGTGGCCACCATCCAGCGGTCGCGACCGCGGCAGCGCTCGTGCCGGCCCGGTCGAGCGCGGATCGGAAGAACACGACCGCATCGGCGAGTCGACTCTTCACAGCGGCTTCGTCGAACCCGTCACTGCCCTGGTACACATCACCGCCGACGGTGATCAGGAGCCAGGTGCGGCTGTCCTGCACGGCCTGACGGCAGCCGCTGCCCAGAGACGGAAGCGATTCGCATCGCACCGATGTGTAGGAGTCAACGAACGACGACGCGACCGACGATGCGGGGAACGCCGAGGTGTTCAGCGTCGTCCCGTCGGCGAACCTCCAGTTGCAGGAGAGCCCGCCGACGGTGCGCACTCCGATGTTCGGTTGCGGCAATGTGTCGAAAGACGCCATCGAACCCCACAGACCCTCGAGATCCGATGACGATGCGACGGCGTCGCAGGAATCCTGGAAGGCAATACTCGGACGGCTCGGCGTCACGGGCGTCGGCGTAGCGGAAGGCGTGTTCGTCGGTGATGACGCGCGCGTTGCGGTTGGCCCAGGCGTCTCGATCGGGGTGGCGATCCGGTCGGGCTGTCGCAACGTCGTGAACACGACCGCCGTCACGACGACGGCAACCAGAGCGGCGGCGGCGACGCCAGCCACGATGCGCGACCGCCGCGCACGTGCTGCCCGCAGGCGACCGACGCCGGTGACCACACTTTCGCGAAGCTCGGCGTGCTCCCGCGGGGTGAGTTCTTCGTTCAGGTCCACGATGCCTCCAGTGCCGCCATCCCGTCCCGCAGTCGGCCTTTCGCGCGAGACAGCCTCGATTTGACGGTGCCGACGGGGATGCCGAGCGCATCCGCCGCCTCACGCTCCGAGTAGCCCTCCAGCACCACGAGAACCACGACGCTGCGCTCCACATCCGGGAGCTGTGTGAGCGAGGCGAGCAGGCCGCTCTCGTCCGGCGCCACGGGTGGACCGACAGCCGCCGCCGCGGGCGTCCGCGACAGCAAGGCACGGTAGCGCCGACGAGATCGCTCCACATTTCGGGAGGCGTTGACGACAGTGGTCAACAGCCAGGGCAGCGGAGAGCCATCGACGAGACGCACCGCGGCCTTCTTCCGCCATGCCTCGAGAAATGCGATCGCCACGGCATCCTTGGCGTCCTCCCGATCAGCGAGCAGACGACACGCCTGACGGAAGAGACGGGCCTCGTGGAGATCGAACAGGTCGCGCATAGCCGCATCGTCACCGGCGCATAGCCTTCGCCATGCGTCCGCATCGTCATTGCTCACACTCTGTAGTGTCCAGCATGGGCCAAAAGGTTCGCGCCGCTGTCCACCTACACTGGGCGCGTGGCTCAGCGTCGCTCCAGACTCATCGGCAGTTCCATCGGTGGTCAGCTCGCTGCGTCACTGCGGGCCCTGCGCCAGGCCCTCGATCTCCCGGAGGGCTACCCCGCCGATGCTCAGGCCGAGGTCGAGCGTGCCGCCGGCTCCGTGCCGGTCGCGCCCTCGACCCCCGGCCTCGCCGATCTCCGCGATATCGCCTTCCTTACGGTCGACCCGGCCGGATCGACCGACCTCGACCAGGCGCTGCACCTGGAGCGCACCTCGACGGGCGCCGTCCTGCACTACGCGATCGCGGACGTTCCTGCATTCGTGGCACCCGACGGCGCGCTGGATGCCGAGACCCGCCGTCGCGGGCAGACGCTGTACGCGCCGGACGGACGGATCCCCCTGCACCCGGCGGTGATCAGCGAGGACCACGCGTCCCTGCTGCCGGGCGTGGACCGACGCGCGTACGTGTGGCGGTTCGTGCTGGACGAGGGCGCCCGCCCGACGGAGACGACCATCACCCGCGCGATCGTGCGGTCGCGGCGCCAATGGTCCTACTCCGAGGCGCAGGCAGCGATCGACGCCGGCACTGCCCCCGCCACCCTCGCCGCGCTGTCATGGTTCGGCGCCGCCCGGGCCGAACGGGAGCGCGAGCGCGGGGGCGCGAGCCTGAACCTGCCGGAGACGCGTATCGTCACGGCGACGGAGGGCGACGCCTACGGTCTCGAGCGCGCCGACGGGGTGGCGTTGGAGGATTGGAACGCCGATGTCTCGTTGCTCACCGGCATGGCGGCGGCGCAGATCATGATCGACGGTCGCGTCGGCATCCTGCGGACCATGCCTCCGGCCGCGTCGACCGACGTCGAAGAGTTCCGGTCGCAGACGGTGGCGTTGGGACTGCCGTGGACCACCGACGTCGCCTACGGCGACTATCTGCGCAGCCTCGACCGTTCGCCCGCCGCTCTCGCTGTTCGCGAATACGCGGCGGGCCTGTTCCGCGGAGCGGGCTACGCGACCTTCGACGGCGAGCTGCCTGAACAGCGAACGCAGGCTGCGATCGGCGCCCCGTACGCCCACACGACCGCTCCCCTGCGACGCTTGGTCGACAGATGGTCGCTGGTGATCTGCCATGCTCTCGTGAACGGTGAAGAGGTTCCCGGGTGGGCGCGCGCATCACTTCCCGTCCTCCCCGCGATCATGGCGCGCAGTTCGTCGATCGCCGCCCAGCTCAGCTCCGGGGCGATCGATCGCGTCGAGGCGGCGCTGCTGGCCGGACACGTCGGGGACGAGTTCGACGCACTCGTGCTCAGCAGACGCGGGGACGGGGCACGCATCCAGCTCATGCAACCAGCCGTCGAGGCGCGCGTGGCGGCTGCGCCCGGCACCCTCGTACGTCTGCGGCTGGATGCGGCGTCCGTTGACGAGGGAACCGTCCGGTTCAGCGTCGTCTGACGGCCTCCGCCCGAGACGGATGCGCGACGGGCGTCGCGTCCCACCTGCGATATATTGCATATCGTGCCGCTCGCTGCCGTCCCCGTGCCCCGCGCCCTTCTTCGCGACGACGTGCACGCGCGCCTGCAGGAGGCGATCGTCGACGGCAGCCTCGCCCCCGGTGAGCAACTGCGCGACGCAGAACTGGCCGAGCGACTCGGCGTCAGTCGCACGCCCGTGCGAGAGGCGCTGCTCGAACTCGCTCAGGCCGGGCTCGTGCAGGCGACACCCGGGCGCTCCACCGTCGTCGCCCCGATCGACCCCGGCGCCCTCCGCGACGCGCAGGCCGTCGTTGGCGCCCTGCATGCCCTTGCCGTCCGCACGGCGACACCGCGCATGACGGCCCGCGACCTCGACGCGATGCGCGCGGCGAACGCGGCGTTTCGTGCCGCGCTGAGCGCCGGCGACCTCGACGGCGCCCTCGAGGCGGATGCGCGCTTTCACCGCGTCGCCCTCGACGTGTGCGCGAATGCGGCAGCCGCGGCCGTCATCGCCCGCTATGAGCCGGTCCTGCGCCGCGTGGAGCGGCTGAGGTTCGCCTCCGACGAAGCGGCCGCCTCCGCTGAGCGGCATGACCGCCTGGTGGCGCTGTGCGAGGCGGGCGACGCCGACGGCGCCGCCCGCCTCGCCGAAAGCACGTGGCAATCCCTCATCATCTCGCCCGCTCCGACCGAACAGGACCCCGCATGAAGCTCCACGAGTTCCCGCGCCACCCGCTCACCTTCGGCCCCAGCCCGTTGCAGCACCTGGCGCGACTCAGCGACCACCTCGGGGGCGCGCAGATCTGGGCGAAACGCGAGGATGTGAACAGCGGCCTCGCGTTCGGCGGCAACAAGGTGCGCAAGCTCGAGTACATCGTCCCCGACATCCTCGCCTCCGGCGCCGACACGATCGTGTCGATCGGCGGCTACCAGTCCAACCACACGCGCCAGGTCGCGGCCGTCGCGGCGCACCTCGGGCTGAAAGCGCGACTCGTCCAGGAGAAGTGGGTTCCGTGGGACGACCCCACCAACGACAAGGTCGGCAACATCCTGCTCTCGCGCATGATGGGCGCGGATTCGCGCCTCGACGATGCCGGCTTCGACATCGGCATCCGCGACTCGTGGAAGCAGGCGCTGGCCGAGGTCGAAGCCGGCGGCGGTACGCCCTACCCCATCCCCGCCGGAGCGAGCGAGCACCCGCTCGGAGGTCTGGGCTTCGCCAACTGGGCGTTCGAAGTCGCCGAGCAGGAGAAGCAGCTCGGCGTCTTCTTCGACACGATCATCGTCTGCACCGTCACCGGATCGACCCATGCCGGAATGATCGCGGGATTCGCCGCGCTCGAAGAGGCGACCGGCGTCCGACGTCGCGTGCTGGGAATCGACGCTTCCGCGACCCTCCAGAAGACTCGCGATCAGGTCGCGCGCATCGCTCGGCACACGGCGCAGCTCATCGAGCTCGGCCGCGATCTGCGCGATGACGAGATCCAGGTTCTGGAGGGGTGGGCGGGTGAGCTGTACGGCATCCCCGTCGACTCCACGATGGAGGCCATCGAACTCGGCGCACGGCTGGAAGCGATGATCACGGACCCCGTCTACGAGGGGAAGTCCCTGGCCGGGCTGATCGACCTCGTCGGCTCGCGCGACATACCGGCATCGTCCACCGTGTTGTACGCGCACCTCGGTGGGCAGCCGACGATCAACGCGTATCACTCGCTCTGGGACCCGAGCGCCTCCCGGTGACGCGGGCGAGCGGCCCCACTCCCTCGCGCCGCTCGAAGACGAGGTGGGTTTCGGTGGTGAGTACGGCCTCGTGCACCGTGATGTGCTGGAGGACGATGTCGCGCAGCGCCGCGGCATCCTCCACGGCCACATGCACGAGGAAGTCGTCCTCGCCTGCCACGTGAAAGGCCTCGATCACGCCGGGCGTCGCCACGATCGCGTCGAACAGCTGCCCGACCCCCTCGCGAGTGTGTCGACCGAGACGCACGCGGATGACAGCTTGCAGCGGAAGACCGAGGGATGCCGGGTCGACGAGGACGCGGACGCCGGCCAGCACCCCGCGAACGCGGAGGGAGCGAATGCGGTACGCGCAGGTCGACTCCGCGACGCCGAGTTCTTCGGCGAGCGCTTTGTTGGACCGGCCGGGCGCGCGGACCACGGCCGCGAGAATCCGCAGGTCGAGCTCATCGAGGGCGGATGCCGTGGCTTGCGATTCAGACAAGTGCGCCTCCTGACGTCGATGTCATTCTGCTCGTCCTACAGCTGCCTCGCCAGTTGATTGCGGTATACCCAACCGTTCACGACTTTCGCTGCGCCTTCCTCCATACTCGCGGCATGGAACATCTCGACACGCTCGCCGTGCACGCCGGACGCGCCGACTTCGCCTCGCTCGGGGTGCACACCCCGCCTCTCGACCTGTCATCCACCTCTCCGCTGCCGGATGTGGAGCGCGGCGGCGACTCCTACGAGGCGCTCGCGACCGGTGGCACGCCGATTCCGGGCGGCAGCCACGTGTACGCACGCCTGTGGAATCCGACCGTGGCTCGGTTCGAGGAGGCCCTGGCCGCGCTCGAGGCAGCCGAGGCCGCCGTCGCCTTCGCGTCCGGAATGGCGGCGTTGACGGCAGCGATCCTCTCCCACACGGTCTCGATCGGTCGCCCCCACGTCGTGGCGGTGCGCCCGCTCTACGGCGGCAGCGATCACCTGCTCGCGACCGGACTGCTGGGCACGGAGGTGACCTTCTGCGGTCCGGACGAGGTCGCCGCCTCGCTGCGGCCGGACAGCGGACTGATCGTCGTGGAGACGCCCGCGAACCCCACGCTCGAGCTCGTCGACATCGCCGCCGTGGTCGCCGAGGCCGACGGCGTTCCGGTTCTCGTCGACAACACGTTCGCCACGCCCGTGCTCCAGCACCCACTCGCCCACGGGGCGACGATGTCGCTGCACAGCGCGACGAAGTACCTCGGTGGCCACGGCGACGTCGTCGGCGGCGTCATCGCCTGTGGCGCGGAATCCGCCGCTGCTCTTCGCCGCGTCCGGGCGATCACCGGCGGCATCCTTCACCCTCTCGGCGCGTATCTGCTGCATCGTGGCCTCCCGACCCTGCCCCTGCGGATGCGTGCGCAGCAGGAGACGGCCGCGAAGATCGCCCGGCGCCTGCTCGAGCACGATGCGATCGCGGAGGTGTTCTACCCGGGACTGCACGGCGACCCGACGGGGCTGCTCGCCCGCCAGCAGCACGGGACCGGCGCGATGGTGTCACTCCGCCTGCGCGGCGGCTATGACGCCGCCGCGCAGGTCGCGGCATCCACTCGCCTGTTCACCCACGCGGTCTCTCTGGGCGGCGTCGACTCGCTCATCCAGCATCCCGCAGCCCTCACTCACCGCCCCGTGGCGCCCGACGCCCGCCCGGACGCCGACATCCTCCGCCTGTCGATCGGACTCGAGCACGTCGACGACCTCATCGCCGATGTGACGCAGGCGCTGGCACTCACGCGCGAGGGCGCGCCGAAGGCAAACGCGGCGCACTGATTCGCGGGTATCGACCCGCGATACTCATTCCTGGGCGAGAGCAGCGATCGCTCGCTCTGCGACGTCCGGTGCGATCTGACCCGCGTTGACATGCACGCGGATCAGGTTCGTCCCGTCGCTGGCGAGGACGTCGTCTCCACGCTCCGGGTCGACCTTCAGGATGCGCAGTGCCTTCTGAGCCCCGGTCACGGTCACGCTCTCGCCGACGGCATCGTCGTCCGTGCCCCACATCCACGCCCCGCCGGGCTGGGAAGTGACGGAGACGATGTAATAGGTGCCATCCTTCGACACATCGCGGGTGCCGTACTGGCAGAACTGCTGGACTCCGGCAAACTCGAACAGGTCGTCCTCGGCTTGCCGTGAGCCCTCCCAGTAGCCGGACCAGTAGCCATCGCCGAGCACGTCCGCCAGCTTCATCCGCTCGCCGAGCTCGGTGCAGGCGACGACCGGCCAGCGTTGGGCGGTGGCCGGGGCCGGCACCGCCTTCGGCGCGGCGGCGGCATTATCCGCGGCAGCCGCGATCAACGCGTTCATCGTGTCGACGCGTGCCGCTTCGGACTCTCCCATCGGGGATGCCGAGGCGAGGAACCAGAGGCCGCCGACAGCGACACCGACGCGGCACACGCGCGTGTCGTAGCTCCAGGCGCAGGCCGGCTCCGCGAGCGCCGCCACTGTCTGCGGGGCGGCCAGCGCGACGGGAAGCGCAAGAACGCTCCACCACCGGCCGTTGCCTCCTTCCACGGTCCAGCCGCAGGACAGACCTCCGGCGGTGCCCTCCGGGCCCGGCGTCTTGTCCGGGAAGGCGACGGTGTCGAACTGCTTCCGATACTCGGCGCGCTGGACATCGGCATCGATCGTGTCCGCGCCGAGGATGGCCGACCGCTGGGACGGGGAAAGCATGGTGTCGCATTCGCCGCCGAAAGCGACAACCCGCGACGGCGGCTCGAGCGTCGGGCTGGCCGTCGGTGTCACCGTCGGCGTCGTCGATACGTCGGGTTCGACGGAGACCGCCGTCGCAGCGCATCCCGAGACCACCGCGACGAAGGATATGGCGGCGGCGATCAGGCCGAATCGAAGTCGAGGCGACATCCCACCATCGTGTCAGCCCCCAGCCCCTGAGCACTCTCGCCCGGGGCAACGATCTGATCACGCCCATGCCGCCGACGGCATACGAGGCCGTCCACGAAGAACGCGGCTCAGGCGGTGACGACCTGCGCCGTGCCGAGCGGGGCGTCGGGGCCCATCTCGTCGGCGATGCGGTTGGCTTCTTCGATCAGAGTGGCGACGATCTCGGCCTCGGGAACGGTCTTGATCACCTCGCCCTTGACGAAGATCTGGCCCTTGCCGTTGCCCGAGGCGACGCCCAGATCGGCTTCCCGCGCCTCACCCGGTCCGTTGACGACGCATCCCATCACAGCGACGCGCAGGGGCACCGTCATGTCCTTGAGACCCTCGGTGACGTCGTTGGCGAGCGTGTACACGTCCACCTGCGCACGGCCGCACGACGGGCACGACACGATCTCGAGCTTGCGCTCGCGGAGGTTCAGCGACTGCAGGATCTGGTGGCCGACCTTGACCTCTTCCGCCGGCGGCGCCGACAGGGAGACGCGGATCGTGTCGCCGATGCCCTCACCGAGGAGGATGCCGAAGGCGGTGGCGCTCTTGATCGTGCCCTGGAACGCGGGACCTGCCTCAGTCACACCGAGGTGCAGGGGCCAGTCGCCCCGCTCGGCGAGCATGCGGTACGCCTTCACCATCACGACCGGGTCGTTGTGCTTGACGGAGATCTTGAAGTCGTGGAAGTCGTGCTCCTCGAACAGCGACGCCTCCCAGACGGCGCTCTCCACCAGTGCCTCCGGGGTCGCCTTGCCGTACTTCTCGAGCAGACGCTTGTCGAGCGAACCCGCGTTCACGCCGATGCGCAGCGAGACCCCGGCATCCTTCGCCGCCTTGGCGATGGCGCCGACCTGGTCGTCGAACTTGCGGATGTTGCCCGGGTTCACGCGCACCGCGCCGCACCCGGCGTCGATGGCCTGGAAGACGTACTTGGGCTGGAAGTGGATGTCCGCGATCACGGGGATCTGGCTCTTCTTGGCGATGATGTGCAGCACGTCGGCGTCATCCTGGCTGGGGACGGCCACACGCACGATCTCACAGCCGGATGCCGTCAACTCGGCGATCTGCTGAAGGGTCGCGTTGATGTTGGTCGTCGGCGTCGTGGTCATCGACTGCACGCTCACAGGGGCGTCGCCACCGACGAGCACCTTCCCGACCTTGATCTGACGGCTCTTGCGGCGGGGGGCGAGGACGTCCGGCACACGCGGCATCCCGATGTTCACTGCTGGCACTGCACCAGACTACGCCGCACACGCTGCGCGAGGGCGGCGCGGCGATCCTCATCGATCGTTCTGATATCGTGACCGCATGTTCGCGAACACCTCCTGGTGGCCCACCCGCTGAGGCGGTGTGCTCGCGACCCACGACACAGACCGCCCTCGAGGCGGTCT
The DNA here is from genome assembly GCF_056313825.1 of Microbacterium sp. DMC48. Lineage (NCBI taxonomy): Bacteria > Bacillati > Actinomycetota > Actinomycetes > Micrococcales > Microbacteriaceae > Microbacterium > Microbacterium sp. DMC48. Next base: position 130,179 of record NZ_JBQUZN010000003.1, read on the forward strand.
TTTCGTTCCCGGACGAATGCAGCCCGCCCGACCTGAAGAAAGGCCCGGCGATGACCCCGAGCCCCTCCCCGCTGGAGTCCGTGCTGCGCGCGGAACGTCCGTTCGCCCTGATCGCCCGCGATGCCGGCACCGTCGAGCTCCTCGTCGGCGAGGTGGTCGACGTCCCCCTGCTGTCCGACATCCCGCTGACGGATGCGACGGGCACCCCGCGAGAGGTGCTGGCGCTCGTGCCCTATCGGCAGGTCGTCGAGCGGGGCTTCGCGTGCCACGACGACGGCGCGCCGCTGCGCTGTCTCGTGGTCGACGAGCACGTGACACTCGAGCGCGCCGCGCTGCTGTCGACCCTGCCGTCCGAGACCGTTCCGCTGGCCGACGCCGGATTCGACGTCAGCGATGACGAGTATGCGACGATCGTCCGCCGCGTCATCGCCGACGAGATCGGCCGCGGCGAAGGCGCGAACTTCGTCATCCGCCGTGACTTCACGGCATCCGTCGACACCGACGCGGTCACCGCGGGACTCACCTGGTTCCGCGCCCTGCTGGAGCACGAACGCGGCGCCTACTGGACCTTCCTCGTGTCCACGCCCGGTCATCTCGCGGTCGGCGCGAGCCCGGAGGCCCACGTCAGCGCGCGGCGCGCCGGCGCGACGATCGCGGGCACCAGCGTCGTCACGATGAACCCGATCTCGGGCACCTTCCGCCACCCCGTCGGAGGAGCCACGGCCGAGACGCTCACCGCGTTCCTGTCGTCGACGAAGGAGACCGAAGAGCTCTTCATGGTCGTCGACGAGGAACTCAAGATGATGAGCGCCGTCTGCAGCGACGGGGGCCGCATCACCGGCCCGCATCTCAAAGAGATGTCGCGGTTGACGCACACCGAGTACATGCTGCGTGGCACGAGCACGATGGACCCGCGGGACATCCTGCGCGAGACGATGTTCGCACCGACGGTCACCGGATCGCCCATGCAGAACGCGTGCACGGTCATCCAGCGGCACGAACGCGAGCCCCGCGGCTACTACTCCGGCGTCGCGGCACTGTTCACCCCCACCGCCGACGGTCGCCACGACCTGGATGCGCCCATCCTCATTCGCACCGCCTACCTGGTCGACGGCACCCTGCGCGTTCCCGTGGGCGCCACGCTCGTGCGCCACTCCGACCCCGAGGGCGAAGTCGGAGAGACCCACGGCAAAGCGGCCGGCGTGCTCGGGGCCATCGGCGCCGTGGCACGCGATGCGGCCCCCGACACGCTCCTCGACGAGGACGCCCCGGCATCGACGGCGCCCCGCCTGGCCGACGACCCGTCGATCGCCGCGCTGCTCGCGGCGCGCAACGAGCGGCTCGCCCCCTTCTGGCTGAACCCGCAGCAGACCGCTGCTGCGGGTCCCTCGGGCGGCCGCACGGCGGTGGTGGTGGATGCCGAGGACCGTTTCACCACGATGCTCGCCCACCAGCTGCGTCACCTCGGCTTCGCCACCTCGATCGTGCCCTGGAGCCGCGCCGCGGCCGAAGCCGACGCTCTCGCGGCGGCCGACATCGTCGTCGCCGGACCCGGCCCGGGCGATCCGCGGGACGACGGCAGCGCACGCATCCGCGCCATGCGCGACGTCGTCGCCGCCCGCCTCGACGGCGGCCGGCCCCTCCTGGCGGTCTGTCTGAGCCACCAGATCCTCGCCGACCGGCTCGGCCTGGACCTCGCTCCCCTGGCGACGCCCCATCAGGGCCTGCAGAAGACCGTGGACGTCTTCGGAGAACCATCGTCGATCGGGTTCTACAACACGTTCACGGCCCGCGTGAAACCGGGAACGGCCCGCCTCGGGCGCACGGAGATCTCGGCGGATGGGGCCTCCGGTGACGTCTACGCCCTGCGCGGACCGGGCTACGCCTCGGTGCAGGGGCACCTGGAGTCGATCCTCTCGCGCGACGGCCTCGCCACGCTCGAACGACTGGTGTCCTGGGCTCTCGACTGACTCAGCCGAAGATCTTGAGCGGATTCACGATGTCCGCCAGGATCAGGATGCCGCCCATCACGACGATCGCGACGACCACGACGAACGTCACCGGGACGAGCGTGGTCGCATCGACGGGGCGCGGCGGCGGGCGGCGCCACAGCCGGGCCCAGGCGCGCTTCACGCCCTCCCAGAGGGCGATCACCACGTGGCCACCGTCCAGCGGCAGCAGCGGGATGAGGTTGAAGACGAACAGTGCCAGGTTGAGCGAGCCCAACAGCCCGAGAATGGTGGCGACGCGGTTGAGCACCGGCGCATCGGTGGCCGCGGCCTCGCCGGCGAGCCGGCCGACGCCGACCACCGACAGCGGCCCGTTCGGATCGCGCGGAGCCCCGGTGATCATGTCGGACGCTGTCTGGTAGACCCGCGCCGGCAGTTGCCACATGATCCCGACGACCTGACCGGCCTGTTGCACCGCGGCGGCGGGACCTGCCCACAGCGGCTGGTGCACGTAGTCCGTCGTCGCCGTCATTCCGACGAAGCCGACGTCGGCGGTGACGGTGGTGCCGTCAGGCCCCGCGATCTGACGCTGGGCGAGCATCGGGGTGACCTGGAGGGTCTGCTCGACACCGTCGCGGCGAACGACGACAGCGATGGCACGGTTGGGCGAGGCCTGGATGATCGCCGACGCCTCCTCGAACGTCGACACCGATGTGCTGTCCACGGAGACGATCACGTCACCGGGCTGGATGCCGGCGGCCGCCGCGGGTGAGACGGGATCGTCCGCCGCGCACGCGGTCTGGGTCGATCCTGCGGGCAGCACGCACTGGTTGACAGCCGCGATGGTGGTCGTCGCGGTCTGCACACCGATGCCGCTGAAGACGATCGCGAAGAGGAGCATCGCCAGCAGAAGGTTCATCACGGGCCCGCCGAGCATGATGACGATCCGCCGCCACACCGGGAGTCCGTAGAAGGTGCCGGCGCGGTCCTCACCGTCGAGGGTCTCCTCGTTGGCGGCCCGCGCGTCCTGCACCATCGACGCGAAGAAGCCGGCGCGCCGCTGCGACGATGCCGCGGCCGCGACCGTCTGCGGGACCGGCGGATACATACCCGCCATGGAGATGTAGCCACCGAGCGGCAGCGCCTTCACGCCGTACTCGGTCTCGCCGATCCGACGTGACCACAGCGTGGGCCCGAGACCCACCATGTAGCGACCGACTCGCACGCCGAAGAGCTTGGCGGGCACGAGATGCCCGACCTCGTGGAGAGCGATGGATGCCGCGAGCCCCACGACCAGCAGCACGACGCCGACGATGAAGGCGATGAGGGTCACGAGCCAAGAGGGTACCGGTCGCCGCTTTGAGTTCGCTCAGCGCTCGAGTGCGCTCCGTCCCCGCGGCGCGCACGTCCCCGGCCCCGATAGGCTCGTCAGGTGCCCCAGCGATCGATGAGCCGCCGCGTGCGTGCTCTGCGCGGCACGAGCGCCGCCGCGATCGCCACCACGATCGCTTCGACCGGGCACACCTTCGGCGGCGCGGACGCGCCCCCGCTGTGGCTGATCGTCGCTGTCACGATCCTCGCGTCGCCGGTGGCCGTCGCGCTGGTCGGCCGGCGACGCAGTCTGCCGAGGACGGCCGCGGCCATCGCGGCGGCTCAGATCGCGCTGCACACGGTGTTCGCCGAGGTTGGCCCCGCGTCGCTGCCCGCGGCCGGCACCGGGCACGTGCACGGCGCGCTCACGGTCGGGCCGACCGCGCCCGACGCAGGGCACCATGCCGCGCACTTCACCCTCGGCATGCTGATCGCCCACGTCCTGGCCGCGGTCATCACCGTCGCACTCGTCTCCTACGGCGAGCAGCTTCTGGCGGTGCTGGGTCGCGGTATCCGGCGCGTCCTGAGCCGCCCGCGCGCGGTGGCGCCGCCCGCCTTCCCGTGGGTCGTCCTTCCGTCCTTCGCACCACGCGTCGCGCGTGACGAGGCCCACCTGTCCGTTCTCACTCGACGGGGTCCGCCGGCGTTCGCACGCTGAGCACCGCCGCATTCCGCGGCACCCCGCGGCGTCGCCGCACCCGTCATCGCGGCATCCGCCGCGCACCGAACGAACAGAAAGAGCACCCTGATGACTGTCACCTCCCCCTCCCGCCGCCGCGCTCGCACGATCGCCGGCGTTCTCGCCGGCGCGGCGCTCGTGCTCGCGGCGCCGCTCGCCGCGTCGGCCCACGTGCACGTCACGCCGGACGCGTCGGATGCCGGATCGAGCACACGGCTCGCGTTCTCGTTCAGCCACGGCTGCGAGGACTCGCCGACCACCGCAGTGAAGATCACCATCCCCCAAGGCATCGACGGCGTGAAGCCAGTGCTCGACGGCGCCTGGAAGATCTCCCGTGAGCTCAACACCGACGGCATCCCGTCGTCCGTCACCTTCACGGCGGTCACGCCCGTCGACTCCGGTGTGGCGGCCTCGGTCGCGCTCGACGTGATCTTCTCGTCGAGCGCCGCGAACACCTCGGTCGCTTTCCCCGTGCTCCAGACGTGCGAGACGGGGTCGACCGACTGGTCTGAGGTCGCTGCAGAGGGGCAGACGGAAGACGACCTGACGTCGCCCGCCCCCGTCGTCGCGGTGGGCGCGGTGTCGACCGCTTCCGGCGACCACGAGCACGCGTCGACGACCGACGGCGATGCAGATGCACACGCCGCCACGACCGCCGCGGCCGCGTCGGATGCCGACCCGGTCGCACGCTGGTTGAGCGGTGGCGCCCTCGCCGCCGCGATCGCAGCGCTCGTCGTCGCGCTGGTGCGTCGACGCCGCGCCTGACGGATACCCGGCTCGTCCCGGCACGCGGCCCGGCCGCCGCTCATGCGGCGACCGGGCCGCGTGCCGAAATGAACGAGGTAGCCTGGTCATAGCTCTCGCATAGATATATGCGAAAGCATGAGAGAACTATGACTTCCGACGCTGACAGTAATCTCCCGCCTACCGTCCGTCCTTTGCGTGCGCCCCACGTCCGACTCGGAGATCTGGTGCGCCGTTTCGGGGGCGAACAGGGCGAGGGAGACGGCGATGTCATCGTCTCCGGAGTGACGCTGGCAACGGACGACGTGCGTCCCGGCGATCTGTTCGTCGCGCTCCCCGGCCGCAACCATCACGGCGCGCAGTTCGTGGGGGCTGCCGTCGCGGCGGGGGCGGCAGCCGTGATCACCGACCGTGCGGGCGCGGAGCTGTCAGCCGGCGCGGGCGTGCCGATCGCCGTGGTGGACGACCCGCGCGGCATCCTCGGTGAGATCTCGGCCTGGATCTACGGCACGGACCAGAACGTGCCGATCATGCTCGGCGTCACGGGAACGAACGGCAAGACGAGCGTCGCGCATCTCCTCAAGGCGGTTCTGGAGCAGCTGGGCGTCGTCGCGGGTCTGTCGTCGACGGCGGAGCGCCACATCGGCTCCGAGGTGATCACCTCACGGCTCACGACGCCGGAGGCGCCCGAGTTCCACGCTCTGCTCGCGCACATGCGCGAGCGCGGGGTGGAGGCGGTGGCCGACGAAGTGAGCGCGCAGGCGCTGGCACGTCACCGGGTCGACGGGATCGTCTTCGATGTCGCGGGCTTCACCAACCTCACGCACGACCATCTCGACGACTTCGGCGACATGGGCACCTACCTCCGCGCGAAGCTGCCGCTGTTCACCCCCGAACGCAGTCGTCGGGCGGTGGTGAGCCTCGACTCCGAATACGGCGCCGAGGTCGTCGCGGCGGCGAGGGTTCCCACCACGACGATCATCACCCCGGCCCTGGCCGTGGAGCCGGTCGCGGCGGATTGGACCGTGGACATCGTCGCCGAGCGACAACACGGCACCACCTTCGCTCTTCACGGCCCCGATGGGCAGTCGCTGACGACCACTGTTCCGGTGATCGGCCCGCACATGGCCTCCAACGCGGCGCTCGCCATCGTGATGCTCCGAGAGGCGGGCTACGCGTGGGAGCGGCTGGCCGCGGCCCTCGACGGCCGCCGGATCGAGGCGGCTGTCCCGGGGCGGACACAGCGCGTGTCCGGAGAGAGCGGCCCGGCGGTCTACGTCGACTTCGGCCACTCCCCCGACGCGTTCGAGAAGACACTTGCCGCCGTGCGGCGCATCACCCCGGGACGCGTTCTGATGCTGTTCGGCGCCGACGGCGACCGCGACACGACCAAGAGATTCGATATGGGACGCACTGCCGCGCTCGGCAGCGACGTCCTCATCATCACCGATCACCATCCGCGACACGAGAACCCCGACGACATCCGCGCCGAACTGCTCACCGGCGCTCGCGCCGCCGTGTCGGCCACCGAGATCCTCGAGATCTCGCCGCCGGAACGGGCGATCGTCGAGGCGATCTCGCGCGTCGGCGACGGCGACGCGATTCTCTGGGCGGGCCCCGGCCACCAGGACTATCGCGACATTCGAGGCGCTCGTGTGCCGTACTCGGCGCGAGAGCTCGCACGCCGAGCCCTCGCCGCAGCCGGATGGGCCCCGCCGGCACCGTCGTGGGTGGTGCCCTACCCGCGGGATTCCACGCCGGACTCCGATCCGACGCGCCCCGCCTGAGACCAGCGACACCCGCGACCCCGCGACGCCCCTTGTGGACTGACCACAAGGGGCGTCCGTCTTTCCGGAGAGTCGATTGTCGGCGGCATCCATGCTCTCTTTGTGGTCTGACCACAAGCGCTAGGCTGACCTCAACGACTCGCCCACGGATGGGTGGACGGGCCGCTCCCACGAGGATTTGAGGAAGCGAATCATGACCACCGTCACCCCCTCCGCACAGGACATGCAGCCCGTCGCCTGGAACGGCTTCACCGCCGGCCCGTGGCAGGACGCGATCGATGTGCGCGACTTCATTCAGCGCAACTACACGCCGTACCTCGGCGACGCCTCGTTCCTGACCGGCGCCACGGCCCGCACCACGCGCATCTGGAGCACGCTGTCGGCGATGTTCCCGACCGAGCGCGAGAAGGGCATCTACGACGTCGACGCGCACACGCCCGCCGGCATCACCGCCCACGGCCCCGGGTACATCGCGAAGGACGACGAGCTCATCGTCGGCCTGCAGACCGACGCGCCGCTGAAGCGCGCGATCATGCCCAACGGCGGCTGGCGCATGGTCGAGGGCGCGCTCGAGACCTACGGCTACGAGGTCGACCAGACCCTCAAGGAGATCTTCACGAGCTACCGCAAGACGCACAACGAGGCCGTCTTCGACGTGTACTCGCCGAACGTCCGCGCCGCGCGCAGCTCGCACGTCATCACCGGACTCCCGGACGCCTACGGCCGCGGCCGCATCATCGGCGACTACCGCCGCGTCGCGCTGTACGGCATCGACCAGCTGATCGCCGCCAAGAAGGTCGACAAGCTCGGTCTGGACACGACGCCCTTCACCGAAGAGGTCGTGCGCATGCGCGAAGAGCACGCGGAACAGATCCGCGCGCTCGGCGAACTGAAGCAGATGGCAGCGGCGTACGGCTTCGACATCTCCGGGCCGGCGACCACCGCGCGTGAAGCCGTGCAGTGGCTGTACTTCGGCTACCTCGCCGCCGTGAAGGAGCAGAACGGCGCCGCGATGTCGCTCGGACGCACCTCGACGTTCCTCGACGTCTTCATCGAGCGCGACCTGCAGGCGGGCCTGATCACCGAGACCGAGGCGCAGGAGATCATCGACGACTTCGTCATCAAGCTGCGCATCGTCCGCTTCCTGCGCACCCCCGAGTACGACAGCCTGTTCTCCGGCGACCCGACCTGGGTCACCGAGACGATCGGCGGCATGGGCGAGGACGGTCGCCCCCTCGTGACGAAGAACTCGTTCCGCTTCCTGCAGACCCTCTACAACCTGGGGCCGGCACCCGAGCCCAACATGACCGTCTTCTGGAGCCCGGAGCTGCCGCAGGGGTTCAAGGACTACTGCGCGCGCGTGTCGATCGACACGTCGGCCGTGCAGTACGAGTCGGACGAGATCATCCGCCCCGCCTGGGGCGATGACGCCGCGATCGCGTGCTGCGTGAGCCCGATGCGTGTCGGCAAGCAGATGCAGTTCTTCGGTGCTCGCGTCAACCTCGCCAAGACGCTGCTGTACGCCATCAACGGCGGACGTGACGAGGTCACCGGCAAGCAGGTCTCGCCCGCCACCGCGCCCGTCGGCGACGGACCGCTGGACTTCGACGACGTCATGGAACGCTTCGACAAGACGATGGACTGGCTGGCCGAGACCTATGTCGAGGCCCTCAACTGCATCCACTGGTCGCACGACAAGTACGCGTACGAGCGCATCGAGATGGCTCTGCACGACAAGGATGTGCTGCGCACGATGGCCTGCGGAATCGCGGGGCTCTCGGTGGCGGCGGATTCGCTGTCGGCCATCAAGTACGCCACCGTGACCCCGGTGCGCGACGAACGCGGCATCGTGGTGGACTACCTCACCGAGGGCGAGTTCCCGAGCTACGGCAACGACGACGACCGCGCCGACCAGATCGCCGTGGGCCTGGTGGAGAGCTTCATGTCGAAGATCCGCCGTCACCCGATGTACCGGGGTGCCCTGCCCACGCAGTCGGTGCTCACGATCACCTCGAACGTCGTCTACGGCAAGGCGACGGGCAACACGCCCGACGGTCGCCGCGCCGGCGAGCCGTTCGCCCCGGGTGCCAACCCCATGAACGGTCGTGACACGCACGGCATGCTCGCCTCGGCGCTGTCGGTCGCCAAGATCCCCTACGCCCAATCGCAGGACGGCATCTCGCTGACCAACACCGTCGTCCCGAGCGGCCTCGGGCGCACCGCCGAGGAGCAGGTGCGCAACCTCGCCGGTCTGCTCGACGCCTACGTGGGCTCGCACGGCTATCACATGAACGTCAACGTGCTGAACCGCGAGACGCTCGAGGATGCCATGGAGCACCCGGAGAACTACCCGCAGCTGACCATCCGGGTCTCCGGCTACGCCGTGAACTTCGTCCGCCTCACACGCGAGCAGCAGCTCGACGTCCTGTCGCGTACGTTCCACGGCTCCATGTGATCCGCATCCCCGGCACACGAACCGACACGCAGAGAGAAGCTGAGGACAATGGCCAGGGCGATGCTCCGCCGCCACCCGTGCAACGCGGTGCCGTCCGCCCTCCCCGCCCTGCCCGATGACGCGGTGCGCCTGGAGGTCCCCCTCCAGGCGCCCGCCCATCGGCGCACCGGCGCCGGCCTCGACGGTCTCGCCGTCTCGGACGTCGACCGTCATGAGCGCCTTACCGCGATGCGCGAGGGGCGACTCGGCTCCGTGCACTCCTGGGAGCTCGTCACCGCCGTCGACGGGCCGGGAACGCGGCTGACCACGTTCCTCAGCGGGTGCCCGCTGCAGTGCCTCTACTGCCACAACCCCGACACCCTCGCGATGAAGGATGGACAGCCCGTCACGAGCGACGAGCTGCTCTCACGGATCGAGCGTTACACCGCGGTGTTCCGGGCGACCGGCGGCGGCATCACCCTCTCCGGCGGAGAGGTGCTCATGCAACCCGCCTTCGCGGCGCGGATCCTGCGCGGCGCGAAGGAGCTCGGCATCCACACCGCCATCGACACGTCCGGCTACCTCGGCGCCGCGGCCTCCGACGCCATGCTCGACGACGTCGACCTCGTCCTTCTGGACGTCAAGAGCGGCGACCCCGAAACGTACCGCGAGGTGACGGGACGAGAACTCGAGCCCACGCTCACCTTCGGCCGCCGCCTGGCGACACGACCCGACGGTCCCGAGGTGTGGATCCGGTTCGTCCTCGTCCCCGGTCTGACCGACGACGTGGACAACGTCGAGGCCGTCGCCGCGTACGCCGCGTCACTCAACGAGATCCGCTCCGGGACGGTCACCCGCGTCGAGGTGCTGCCGTTCCACCAGATGGGTCGCGACAAGTGGGACACCCTCGGACGCGACTACCGTCTGGCCGAGACCGAACCGCCCTCGGTGGAACTCGTCGACCGCGTCCGCGATCAGTTCCGCGCACACGGCCTGCTTACGTACTGACCTTCCCTGCTCTCCCTCGTCTCGGCCGCCGCTTCCCCCGCGGCCTCGCGCCCCGATCGTCCCCCGAATCGGGCGCTGACCGGACCGCCCTCCCCATCCTCTGCGGGCGGTCCGGTCCCCTCTGCCGGCGCGGGGCGCATCGATGTCAGGCGGCGGCGATCGCCTCATCGGCGGCAGCACGTGCCCAGGCCTCCGCGGCGGCGAGGGTCTCGCGCGAAAGCGTGGACGGCGCCTCGTGCATATCGACGATCCGCTGGACGGTGTCCAGGATGCCGGGAAAGCTCAGGCGTCCCTCGTGGAACGCATCGACAGCCTGCTCGTTGGCCGCGTTGAACACGGCGGGGTAGGTCGCGCCGGCGCGCCCCACCTGCTTGGCGAGCATGACCGCCGGGAAGGCCTCCTCGTCGAGGGGCTCGAAGCCCCACGAGCTCGCCCGAGTCCAGTCCAGGGGCGCACCGACGCCGCCGATGCGGTGTGGCCAGTCGAGGCCCAACGAGATCGGCAGCCGCATATCCGGCGGAGACGCCTGTGCAATCGTCGACCCGTCGATGAACTCGACCATCGAGTGGACGATCGACTGAGGGTGCACGACGACGTCGATGCGGTCGTAGTCGACGTCGAACAGCAGATGGGCCTCGATCACCTCGAGCCCCTTGTTGACCAGCGTCGCCGAGTTCGTGGTGACCACACGTCCCATGTCCCAGGTCGGATGAGCCAGCGCCTGGGCTGGCGTCACCCGTTCGAGCTCGGCGCGGGTGCGACCGCGAAACGGCCCTCCCGAGGCGGTCAGCACGAGCCGACGCACCTCGTCGCTCGTCCCGGCGCGCAGGGCCTGCGCGATCGCAGAGTGCTCGGAGTCGACCGGGACGATCTGACCCGGCGCAGCGAGGGCGGTGACCAGATCACCACCGACGATGAGCGACTCTTTGTTGGCCAGCGCAAGGGTACGCCCCGTCTCGAGCGCGGCGAGCGTCGGGCCGAGGCCGACCGATCCGGTGATGCCGTTGAGCACGACATCGGCCTCCACATCCCGCACGAGCTGCTCGGCTTCGACCGCGCCCAGCGCGGTGTGCTCGACCCCGAATTCGATCGCCTGCGCGGCGACGCCCGCCGCGTCGCGTCCGGCGGCGAGTCCCACCACCTCGAACTGATCACGGCGGGTGCGGATCACATCCAGAGCCTGGGTGCCGATGGAACCGGTCGAACCGAGGATCAGGATGCGCCGCATGCGGCCAGCCTACCGGCGGGCCGGTTACTGGGCCGCGGAGGTCTGGGCGCCCAGGATGTCGACGACGAACACCAGGGTCTCGCCCTTGAGGTCGTTCGTGTTGATCTCGCCCTCGCCGTAGCCGTCCGCCGGGGGCATCGTCACGAGCACCTGCGAGCCGACGGTCTGGCCTTCCAGGGCCTTGCGGAAGCCGGGGACGACACCGGTGGTGGTGAAGCTCGTCGGCACGCCGCCCTTGTCCCACGTCGAGTCGAAGGTCTTGCCGTCCGACCAGCGCACGCCGGTGTACTGCACCAGCACCTGGTCGCCGCTCTGGACAGTGGCGCCGTCGCCCTTCTTCAGGGTGGCGATCTGCGTCTCGGTGGGCGGGTTGCCGCCGGGAAGCGTGATCGTCGGCGCGCCGTTGTCGGCCAGCGACACCGTCGGCATCCCCGCCACAGGAGCCTGCTCGGCGCCCCAGGCGGCGCTCGGGACGATTCCGAGCAGGTCGACCACGTACACCTGGGCCGCACCCTGCTCGCTCGCCGGGAAGGTCGCGACGACGCGCTCGCCGGGCGCGCCACAACCGAGGACCTGGCCGAGGGGGCTGGATGCCGAGATCTGCGCGGGCAGGAGCTGACCGGGCTTGTAGCCGATATCGCCGAGTTTCTGGCCCGTCTCGGCGTCGTAGGCCGTCATGGCGTAGGAGATGAACTGCCCCGCCGCCACCGGGGTACCCGACCCCTTGTCGATGGTCTTCGCCTGCAGCTTGTCGATCTGGATCGGCGCCGTGAACGACAGGGTGGGAGCTGCTCCCGCGTCTCCGCTGACCGTGACCGCGTCGGCCGCGGCACCGGACGAGACCTGCGCGTCGCAGAGATCCGCCGCCGGCGCGGCGGTCGGGCTCCCGGACGCGGTGGCGCCGTTGGAGCCGGAACAGCCCGCAAGCAGGATGACGGACACAGCGGCGACGGAAACAGCGACGAGCGGGCGCAGGCGCACGATAGGACCTCACAGATGGAAGACGGATTCACACCCATCCTCCCCTACTTTGTTCTGCGTGCGCTGGGAGCGCCACGCTCTCGCCATGCTCATGGCGGCATGCGATCGGGAGTACCCTCGTCTGGTGACATCCGCAGAGCCCGCCCCCGACGCCGCCGGCGAGCTGCAGGCCTCGGCCGACGCCCATGACGTCACCGGCATCGGCCCCACCTACGTCATCGGCAGATGGGTCGTGGCCCCGCTCGCGCGGCTGCTGTACCGTCCGCGCATCGAGGGACGCAAGAACTTCCCCCGCAAGGGCGCGGTGATCCTCGCCAGCAACCACCTGTCGTTCATCGACTCCTTCGTCATCCCCATGGCCGCTCCGCGGCCGGTGCGCTTCCTCGCCAAGTCGAGCTACTTCGACGGCGCCGGGTTGAAGGGGTGGTTCTCCCGACAGTTCTTCTACGCCGTCGGCGCGTTCCCCGTTCAGCGCGGAGCGGGCCAGGCGGCGTTGGATGCTCTCGAGCAGCAGCGACGGATGCTCGACGCGGGGTGGTCGACCGCGCTCTATCCGGAGGGGACGCGCTCCCTCGACGGGCGTCTGTACAAAGGCCGCACCGGTGTCGCGTTCCTCGCGCTGCAGACCGGCGCACCCGTGATTCCCGTGGGGTTGGTCGGAACCAACGAGATCATGCCCGTCGGAGCGAAGTTTCCCCGCCTGCGCCCGCGGGTGACGGTGCGCTTCGGCGAACCCCTCGACCTCTCTCATCACGGCTCCGCCGACTCCGGGCGCGCCCGCCGTCAGGCGACCGATGAGATCATGGCCGCGATCCACGCGCTCTCCGGCCAGGAGCTGGCAAACGCCTACAACGAGGCTCCAGCGTCCAATCCCGTCGAACGCCTCAAGCAGGTCCTTCCGCACGAACGCCGCTGACTGCGGCATCCGGGGCCACCGTGACGACGGCGTCGTGACGAACCGGGAAGTTGACCGAGTTCGCGATGAAGCACCACTCGTGCGCCTGCGCGTGTGCGGCCTCAGCCGCGGCGACCATGGACGCTGCGGCGACCTCGACCCGCGGTCGCAGCACGACCTCGGTGAAGGCGCCGCCGCCTCGACCGTCCTCGGTCATCCGCCCCGTCGCGTCGTCGGTGTAGGACACGACGACGACACCGGCCTGCACGCAGGCGTGGAGGTAGGACAGCAGATGACACTCCGACAGCGCGGCCAGCAGCATGTCCTCGGGGTTCCACTTCGAAGGATCGCCGCGGAAGGGACGATCGCTCGAAGCCTCCAGAGCCGGCTTGCCGTCGATCGACAGCGTCACCGAGCGGTCGTAGTCGCGGTACCCGCTCGTTCCGGTGCCGCGATTTCCTGTCCACCGCGCCTGCAGTGCGTAACGGTGTTCACCGATCATCTCGCCAGTCTGCCACCCGCAGCGCGGTACGCGGCCGCCAGTTCCGCCAGATGCGCGTGCTCTTCGGCCATGCCGGGGTTGGCGATACGTGGATCGTCGGAGCGTCCTCGGCGGATCATGTCATCGAGGTAGCGTCGGTCCGCGTCGAGGCGAGCACGCGCGTCCGCGCCCACGTTTCCGTGACCGGGAACGATCACCGCGGCGCGCGCCGCGAACGGCGCGAGCCGGTCGAGAGCGTCGAGGTAGGCCGGCAGGTCGTCGGGAGAGAACGGCAGCGGCAGTTCGACGTCGCTGAGCATGTCGCCGGCGATCAGCACGCGCCGCTCCGGCAGCCACAGCGCCGTGTGTCCCGGCGCGTGACCGTCGTGGACGACCGGCACGATGTGCACCCCCTTCGGCAGACCGTCGGCGGGGAAGCGGTCTCCGATGCCGTTGACACGGCCCATGAGCTCGGCGAACCACGGCGGCGCCTCGTCGTCCAGCGCAGCGACGAGTTCAGCGCGCTGCGAGACGGTGAGCGCGGCAGTGGTGTCGGAGGCCCAGCGCGAGACGTCCCCGAACGCCGGGTGCCACAGCAGATGGTCGTGATGGGCGTGGGTCGCAAAGCCCGCGCGAACGTGCAGCCCGCGGGCGTTCAGCGTGGCTGCCAGTGCGTCGAGCTCGTCCGGGTCCCACGCGGGATCGACGAGCAGAGCCTCGGCTCCACCCACGATGACGGTGCTCGTGGTGGCCATGCGCCGGCTCGTCGCGACCCAGATCCCATCGGCGACCTCGTCCAGCTGGCGCATCCCCGTCTCCTCGGTGGTCCCCGCCGACCCGTTCCGCGGCCCGCGAAGAAAGTAGGCTCTTGTGCGTGTCAGATCCTCTCACCGTGTCCCGTCCCTCCGCACCCTCCGGCACCATCGCTGTCGCCGATGCGGTGGAACTCGCCGTCGTCGAGCGCAGCGGCTTCATCGAGTCGCGGCACGCCGGAGCAGCGATCGTGCTGGACCCCGAGGGCGTCGTCCAACTGAGCCTCGGCGACGTCGATACGCCGATCCTGCCCCGCTCGAGCATGAAGCCGTTGCAGGCACTCGGCTGCCTGACCGCGGGTGTCTCCCTGGAAGGCGAGCAGCTCGCGCTGTCCACCGCCAGCCACAGCGGAACCGACCGCCACGCCGCCGTCGTCCGGGAGATCCTCGCGACCGCCGGTCTCGGCGAGGACCACCTTCAGTGCCCGCCCGCGTGGCCCGGCGACACGGCGACGCGCGATGAGCTCGTGCGCGAACTCGGACAGCCGGCGCGTATTCGCATGAACTGTTCCGGAAAGCATGCGACGATGCTGCTGGCCTGCACCGCGAACGGGTGGGACATCGAGAGCTACCTCGACCCGCAGCATCCGCTGCAGGTGCATATCCGTGAGGTCATCGAACGGCTCACGGGGACGAAGATCTCCACGACCGCGATCGACGGCTGCGGAGCACCGGTGTACGCCATGAGCCTGACCGCCCTCGCCCGCGCCGCGCATCGGATCGGCACCGCCTCGGAGCGCTCCCCCTTCGCCCTGCACCGTCTGGCCGGAGCGCTGGTGCGCGCGGTCCGCGAGAACCCGTGGGCGATCGACGGGCCGGGCCGCCCGGACACCATCGCGATCGAGCGGCTCGGCGTCTTCGCCAAGGGGGGCGCCGAGGGGATCATGATCATGACGGCCCCCAACGGCGCGACGGTGGCCCTGAAGACGCTGGACGGCAGTGGCCGCGTCGCGACGGCCGTCGCGATCCGTCTGCTGGAGCGCGTCGGCGCCCTGTCGTCGGCGGACGTCGCCGCGACGCTCGACCAGCTGCCGCTGGAGATCACCGGTGGAGGGCGCGAGGTGGGACGCATCCGTCCCACCGTCTGATCCCTCGCGTTCCGGTCCACGGCCGCTCACGGCCGGGGCAGCAGGACGCGCTGAGCGACGCCGTCCGGCGCGAGTCGCCAGGCGCGGCCGGCACCCGCAGCGGCGTAGACGGGCAGGTCCCGTCGGCCCGTGAGGGCACGATAGTCCGCGATGCACTCTGCGGCGACGACCAGCTCGTGACGCGTGCGCAGTTCGCCCAGGAGCTTCCAGTGGGCGAGCCACTCCTCGGGCGTGCCGACGACGAGTGCCCGTCCCCCGGTCGCGCTGCACGTCGCGGCGTCGGCGACGCCGACGATCGGAACATCGCGTTCCACGCTCGCGCGATTCAGCGCGTCACGGGCGAACCCGGGCGCGACCACCAGACCGGCCGGGCCGGCTTCGCCGGGATTCCAGGTCGGCGGCGGGGAGGCGTGCCCTGGCGCGGTCGCGCGGGCGCCGTCGTGGAGGAACTGCACCAGGAGGCGACCCCATCGCCCCCGCCCGGGCGGCTGATCGCGGTCGTGGTCGGCCCCCTCACCCCCAGCCGCCACGTGGTCGGCGCGCGTCGCCAACGACAGGATGGCGCGGTGCGGAACCAGATCCAGCAGGCGGGCGAGCGGCCCTGCGCATCGCGCCGCCGAGAAGACCACGAGGCCTCCGGTCTGCCCCGCGTCACGCACGAGCCGCTCGATGCGCGACATCATCTCCGCCGCATAGTCGGTGGGATAGCGCGCCAGGAGCGCGTCGAGGTCGTCGACGACCACGCCCGTCCCCGCGCGCCGGTCCACGGCGGCGGCGACAGCGTCCCATGCGGCCTCGGGGTCGCCGGGGACCCACGTCGGCGCGTGCGGCAGCTGGCGGGCGACGGCGCGCAGCAAGGACGAGCGGCCGCTTCCCGGTGCTCCGATCACCGCCAGCGCCGTCGCCGCCCGCGGCAGCAGCACGGGCGCTTGGCGCTGCCGCTGCGGCTCGTCCGAGAGTCCCAGCGCGATACGACCGGTCACCGCTACCCGATCCAGCTCCACCGCGAGCGGGAGCGGAGGCAGCCACGGCGCCGTCGCGCGTTCGTCTCCCGCCGCGTCTCTGATCGCCGCGAGCGCCACCGGGGAGCATCTCGCCATCCGCACGCGCTGTGGATCGACGTCGGCCGCACGACGCACGAGCGCCGTCCCTCGGGCATCGGCGCGGCCGGACAATCGCGCCGCGTCGTCCGCGCCGATCACGGCGCGCGAGTCTGCGGCATCGAGGGTACGCAGTGCGATCCGCAGTGGTGCATTGGCGAGCAGCCCGTCACGGAAGGCTCCGGCCGCGCGCTGGGACGCCAGGATCGTATGGATGCCGAGTGCGCGCCCGCGCGCCGCGACATCCGAGAACAGCTCGTGCATCTCGGGGTGAGCGCCGACCAGTGCGGCGAACTCGTCCACGATCACGACGAGTCGCGGCAGCGCCCCCGGGGCCTCGTCCACATCTCGGGCATCGTGAGCGGCGAGGACGCGTTCTCGGCGCCGGATCTCGGCTCGCAGGCTCTCGACCGCCCGCACGGCCGCACGGTCATCGAGATCGGTGACGACGCCGGTGACGTGCGGAAGAACGGTGAGGGCGTCGAAGGTGCGGCCGCCCTTGAAGTCGATGAGAAGAAGGCAGACCTCCCCGACATCTCGACCGCGACACAGGCCGGCCGCCCACGTGACGAGCAGCTCGCTCTTGCCGGAGCCGGTCATGCCCACCACGACGGCGTGGGGTCCGTCGGCCACGAGGTCGACCGTGACGACCTCTCCTGCGCTCACACCGATGGCGGCGCTCAGTCCCGGGCCGGCGCGACCGCCGACGAGCTCCTCGAACCCCACGGGAGCGTCACCGCGCTGACCCAGCTCACGCGCGCGTTCCGACAGCATCCCCGCGACCTCGGCTGCCTGCACCGCTGACAACGCCTCGATGCGCACCGTCCGCGTCGATCCCTCATGGTCCAGGACGGCTTCGTCGCCGCCCACGAGGGTCAGAACCGCGCGACAGCGCGGCGGTGGCGGCGCGTCGCCGGCCACCACGACGATCGGGATCTGCGCATCCGAAGGGAGGCGGGCCGCGCCCTCCGCGACCACGAGCGCATCGCCGGCACTCGCGAGCGCGTGCGGGAGTGGCACGTGGCCCACGATCGCCTCCACGGCGTCGAGGTCGACGATCCGGACGCGGCCGGGAGCATGGACGAGGCAGATCTGCATCACGAGCCCCCGGACCACCGCCGTGCTCTGTGCGAGAGGACCGCGCACGGCCAGCCCCGCCCGCAGGGGCACGGTCACGGGCGCATCATCGAGGCGCCGAGCTCGCCGTCGCACCTCACGCGCGGCATCGTCGGCGGGCTCACCCTCGATCCGCAGGCTGCTCGGCCCCTCTCCACGCCCGACCACCAGCACCTCCTCGCGGCCGGGCACCGAGCGCCATACCTCCGCCTCATCGGCGCACAGCGTCGCCACGTCGGGCGTGCGCCGCCACGCGCGACGCCGCTCCGCCTCGTGGCGCCGGTCGACCGCTTCGTCCAGGTGCGCCAGCAGACGGAGGTGTTCGCGGCGCGCACGCCGTCGGGCACGCCTGGTCGTCCGCAGTCCGTCGATGAAGGATGCCACCGCGACGAGCGGCCCGAGAGCTGCGAACCAGAGAGCGTGGACCGACCCCGTGACGCGCCACAGTACGAGCGCACCGACGACGGGAACGATGGCGGTCACGACCGGCAGCGGTGCCCGCGCCGGCGGTGTCGGGGCGGGCGGGAGGCGCAGCGGCTCGTCGTCGAGATCGTCGACATCGGTCATGTCGGCAGTCAAGCGGGCCGGCGCCACGGTGCGACGCGCACCGGAGCGACCGGTGCACGAACGGTGTCAGTCCGTCGCTGGGGAGGAACCGGTGCGGTGCACGTTCAGGACGATGATCGTGATGTTGTCGCGACCGCCGTTCTCCAGCGCAGCGTCGAGCATGTCAGCCGCTGCGGCGGCCGGATCGTCGTGCTGCAGGAGGAAGTGCAGGATGCCGTAGTCCGTCAGCTCCTTGGTGAGGCCGTCGCTGCAGATCACGAAGCGGTCGCCGTCGATGACCTCGAGTCGCACGTAGTCGGGCGCGACGCCGTCGGAGGGACCGACGGCGCGTGTGATCACGTTTCCGTAGGGGTGGTTCTCGGCCTCTTCAGGGCTGAGCCGCCCCGCGGCGATGAGCTCTTGGACGACGGAATGATCGGTCGTGACCTGGGCGAGGCCGCCGTCGCGGAAGAGATAGACCCGCGAGTCGCCGATGTTGAGGGTCACCCACGTGGGCTCGGGGGTGGAGGTGTCGAGGTAGACCCCGGTCACCGTCGTCCCCGTGCCGTCATCGGTGGCTTCGGGGTGCGAGGCGATGTCGCCGACGGCCTTGGAAAGCGCCTTCTCGATGTTCTTCGGGCTGACCTCGCCTTTGCCGACCATCGATTCGAGGCGTGCGATCGTGCTGCTGCTGGCGATCTCACCGCCGATGTGGCCACCCATCCCGTCGGCGACCACGAACAGCGGATAGCGAGCGAGGACGGCATCCTGATTGATCTCTCGCCGACGGCCCGTATGGGTCAGCTCCGCCCACTGCAGGTCGACGGCACCGTCCGCGAGCGGGATGGTGCGCGAGTGAGTCGCGGCTTCGGGCACGGTCCCACTCTAGTGGACGGGTCGGGGCTGCACCCCGCCGACAGGCTGCGAAGCGGCGGCGTCGGCCTCGTCGTCGACCGGAGCCTCGAACTGGGCATCGTAGAGGCGGCGGTACGCGCCGTGGGCGGCGAGCAGCTGCTCGTGGGTGCCCTGTTCGACGATCGTGCCGTTCTCCATGACGAGGATGAGGTCGGCGTCGCGAATCGTCGACAGGCGATGCGCGATGACGAACGCGGTGCGGTCGGCCCGCAGCCGCGACATGGCGCGCTGGATGAGCAACTCGGTGCGTGTGTCGACCGAACTCGTCGCCTCATCGAGGATCAGGATCCTCGGATCCGCCAGGAACGCGCGGGCGATCGTGATCAGCTGCCGCTCCCCCACCGACAGATTCGTCGCTTCGTCGTCGAGCACGGTGTCGTAGCCGTCGGGCAGGGCGTGCACGAAACGATCGACGTACGCGGCCGTCGCTGCCTCGACGATGTCCTCCTCGGAGGCGTCGGGTCTGCCGTAGGCGATGTTCTCGCGAATGGTTCCGGAGAACAGCCAGGTGTCTTGCAGCACCATGCCCGTGCGTGCGCGCAGGTCGTCCCGGGTCATCCGCCGAGTGTCCAGCCCGCCCAGGGCGATGACACCGGCATCCACGTCGTAGAAGCGCATGATCAGGTTCACCAGCGTCGTCTTGCCGGCGCCCGTCGGACCGACGATGGCGACGGTGCTGCCCGGGCGGGCGTGCATCGACAGCCCGTCGATCAGGGGCTTGTCAGATGCATAGCGGAACGAGACGTCCTCGAAGGCCAGGTCTGCGGTGTCGGCGGGAACGCTGTCCGCCGGGGTGGGATCGGGCGTCTGCTCGGGTTCATCGAGAAGCTCGAAGACGCGCTCGGCGCTGGCAACGCCGGACTGCAGCAGGTTGGCCATCGAGCCCAGTTGGCTGAGCGGCTGGGTGAACTGTCGCGAGTACTGGATGAAGGCCTGCACGTCGCCGATCGACAGCACCCCGGCGGCGACCTGCAGGCCGCCCGCCACCGCGATGGCGACGTAGACCAGGTTGCCGATGAACATCATGGCCGGCATGATCACGCCGGAGAGGAACTGCGCGCCGAAGCTCGCGCGATAGACCTCGTCGTTCTCCGCGGCGAAGTCCTGCTCGACGGCCCGCTGGTGGCCGAACACCTTCACGATCGCATGGCCGGAGAAGGTCTCTTCCACACGCGCGTTCAGGATGCCGGTCGCCTTCCACTGGGCGACGAAGAGCTTCTGCGAGCGGCGCGCGACGAGCATCGTCACGATCACCGTCAACGGAATGGTCACGAGCGCGATGACCGCCAGAAGCGGGGAGATGATGAACATCATCGCGAGCACGCCGATCACCGTCAGCAGCGACATGATCACCTGCGACAGCGTCTGTTGCATCGACTGGCCGATGTTGTCGACGTCATTGGTGACGCGACTGAGCAGCTCCCCGCGCTGCACGCCATCGAAGTACGCGAGTGGCAGACGATGGACCTTCTCTTCGACGCGCACACGGAGCCGGTGCATCGCGCGCTGCACGATGCCGTTGAGCAGGCGCGCCTGCAGCCAGTTGAACAGCGCGGCGAAGATGTAGATCGCCAGCACCGCGATGAGGATCGCCCCCAGTCGCGACATGTCGATGCCCGCTCCGGGCGTGAAGTCCATCGCCGAGAGCATGTCGGCCTGCTGCTGGTTGCCGCTGGCGATCAGCTGATCGATGACCTGCTGTTTCGTGGCCCCGGCCGGCACCTGCATCGAGATGAAGCCCGCGAACACGACGTTGGTGCCGTCGCCGAGGATTTTCGGACCGAGCACCGACAGACCCACTGACAGCACACCGAGCAGGAACACCAGTGCCAGGCTGGCACGATCAACACGCAACGTGCCCAGCAGCCGCCGCGCACTCGGACCGAAGTTCTGCGCCTTCTGGACGGGCGCACCGCCCGCCATCGGACCGCCGCGCGGTCCTCGAGGTCCCGGACCGCTCATCATGCCTCCTGCGCCGCGAGCTGCGACTCGACGATCTCGCGGTACGTCTCGTTGGTCTCCACCAGCTCGTCGTGCGTGCCGCGTCCGACCATCCGGCCGTGATCGAGCACGACGATCTGGTCCGCGTGGCGGATGGTCGATACCCGCTGCGCGACGACGATCCGCGTCGCCTCGGGAAGATGCGCATCGAGCGCGCGACGAAGGGCGGCGTCGGTCCGCAGGTCGAGCGCGGAGAACGAGTCGTCGAAGATGTAGATCTCGGGCTGCCGCGCCAATGCCCGAGCGATCGCGAGGCGCTGGCGCTGGCCACCCGAGACGTTGGTGCCGCCCTGCGCTATCGGGGCGTCCAGTCCGCCCGGCAGGGCCGCGACGAAGTCCTTCGCCTGCGCAAGATCCAGCGCCGCCCAGAGCTGCGCGTCGCTGGCGGCGGCGTCGCCGTAGCGGAGGTTGGACGCGACGGTGCCGGCGAACAGGAATGCGCGCTGGGGGACGAGACCGACGCGGGCCCAGAGGTCGTCGGGATCGAGCTCGCGGACGTCGACACCGTCGACGGTGACCGCTCCCCCCGTGACGTCGAAGAGCCGAGCGATGAGGCCGACGAGCGTCGACTTTCCTGCGCCGGTCGAACCGATGATCGCCGTCGTGGTTCCGGGTTCGGCGGCGAAGGCGATGCCCTGGAGCACTGGCGACTCGGCACCGGGGTAGGTGAACTCGACGTCGTCGAAGACGACGCGTCCCCCGGCCCCGGCGGCTCGCACGGGCGCCTCGGGGGCGTGCACGGACGGCTCCGTCTCCAGCACGGCTCCGATGCGATCGGCGCACACCGCCGCGCGCGGGATCATCACGAACATGAACGTCGCCATCATGACACCCATGAGGATCTGCATCATGTAGCTCAGGAACGCGAACAGCGTGCCGATCTGCACGCCGTTGTTCTGCACCTCGGCGGCCCCGAACCAGATGATCGCCACCGAGGACAGGTTCATGACGAGCATGACCGCCGGGAACATCACGGCCATGAGGTTTCCGGCGCGAAGGGCGGTTTCCATCACGTCCTCGCTGGCGCGCGTGAAGCGGTGCCGTTCCTCGTTCTCTCGGACGAAGGCGCGGACGACGCGGATGCCGGTGAGCTGCTCGCGCATGATCTGGTTGAGCCGGTCGATGCGCGCCTGCATGGTGGTGAAGGCGGGGACCATCCGCACGACCACCAGCGACACGATCACCAGCAGCACGGGCACCGACACCGCCACCAGCCACGACAATCCCGCGTCCTGGCGCACCGCCATCACGATGCCTCCGATCGCGAGCATCGGCGCGGAGACCATCACGGTCGCCGACATCTGAACGAGCATCTGCACCTGCTGGACGTCGTTCGTGTTGCGGGTGATCAGCGACGGCGCCCCGAACTGCCCGACCTCGCGCTGCGAGAAGGCGACGACGCGGTGGAAGAGATCGGCGCGCACCGCACGACCGAGGCCCATCGCCAGCCGCGAACCGAAGTACACCGCGACCAGCGAACAGACGATCTGGACGACGCTGATCCCGAGCATCACGCCGCCGGTCCGCCAGATGTAGCCGATGTCGCCCGTGATCACGCCGTTGTCGATGATGTCGGCATTGAGCGTGGGCAACAGCAGCGACGCGACCGATTGGCCGAGCTGGAAGATCACCACCAGGAGGAGCAACGGCCACGTGGGCGCGAGATAGCGCACGAGGATCCTGCCGAGCACGGCGCCGCCTTTCCGCGCCCGCCACAACAAGCGCGAATCGACGCTACGCCCGCCGGGCTGCCATGCTCAACCGCCCGGGTGCGCTGTCAGCGAACCCGGGCGGTTGAGCGGTGAGGACGATCAGGAGCGCGGCGGCTCCGGAGCGGTCGGCGGCTCCGCGGTCGGCGGTTCCGTGGTCGGCGGCTCGGGAGCAGCAGGCGGTGCGGTGGCTGCCGGCGGCGCGGGCGGCTGATATCCGGCCGGAGGCGCCGGCGGCTGGTAACCCGCCGGCGGCTGGTAACCCGCAGGAGGGGTGTAGCCCGCGGGCGCCGCCGACGTCTGGACGGGAACGCCCTGCCAGACGGTGCGGTCGGCGAGGAAGCCGTTCGCCGCCCACGGCGCGGGCGGCACGTTCGGGTTCCAGCGCGACTTGTCGAAGGCGAGGATGCCGAGCCACACGAGTCCGAGCAGGACGTAGAGGATGACCCAGGGCGTCTCCTTCTGAAGCTTCTGCCCCACGCGCCACGCGGCCAGGGCGCCCACGACGATCGGGAGCAGCGCGATGATCCAACCGAGAACGGGGACCTGGCTCAGCAGGCCCGACGCCACAACGGCGCCCAGCATGACCCATGGGCTGACATCGCCGAGCTTTGCGAACACCATGAAGTTGTAGATCGGCACCCAGGCGCGCCACTTGCCCTGGACTCCCGCCTTGTCGAAGATCTTCATCAGGAAGAACGCACTGATCACATAGCCGATCACCGCGAAGATGAAGACGAAGAACGCAAACACGATCAGGGCAGCTGCAGCGGCGGCAGCGCTCCCGCCCGAGTAATCATCCATGAGTACCTCCCCCGGCGATTCTCGCCGTCGAGCGCGACCACCCTGGCCGGCTCCGGCTCACATCGTATTGGTAGCGAGCACACCGGCGCGACGTCTCTTTCGCGCGCGTGTCCCCACCCGTCCGCGACGCAGCCGATAGCCTGGGCGCACTGCCGTCCGCGCCGGAAGGAACGCCGATGACCGAGTCCTCTCTCCCGCCGCTGCCGCCGCGTCCCGCGGAAGAGGTGGCGCGCGACACGGCATCCGGGGCGGGCATCGCCGGTGTCGACGACACGGGGGTTCCACGGCTGGTCGGCGACCTCGACGACATCGGTCGCGGCTTCCTCTCCGCCCTGTTCGACTTGTCGTTCACGCGGTTCATCACTCGCAGATTGGCAAGCGTCTTCTATCTCGTGGGCCTCGTCGCGATCGGCATCGCCTTCATCGCGACGTTCCTGTGGGGTCTCATCTCCGGCATCGGTTCGCTGTGGTGGAACCTGGGCGGTGGCATCGCGCTCATCCTGTCGACGTTGATCGTCGTTCCCGTCGTCGCGTTCCTCGCCGTCGTCGTGCTGCGCTTCATCATCGAGTCCGGGGTCGCCCTCGTGGCCATTGCCGAGAACACAGAACGAACCGCCGCCCACACCGCGCGCGACTGATCACACGACGAGATCGATCTCCCCCGGCGCACCGTCCTGCAGCGTCACGCCCGCCGTCTCGGCCCACGCCAGGAGCGCCTCGCGCGTCGCGATGCGCGGGCGGGTTTCCGCGAGCCTTCTGACCAAAGCCCCCTTGCCGTGCTTGTTGAAGTGGTTGAGTGCACGTGTCGCGCCGTCCTCGCCGATCGTCACCACGCGCACGTAGGCGGACGCCACGTCCGACGGAACGGGGCCAAGGGCGACGTACGCCTCGGAGCGCAGATCCAGGACGAACGACGGCGCGGCCGTGCGCAGAGCCTCGGTGACTTCACCCGCCCAGTGACGCCTCAGGGGCGGGATGCCGGGGAGCGCCGTTCCGGCGGCGAGCCGGTAGGTCGGGATCGCATCGAGCGCGGCGACCGGTCCGAACGGCGCGGAGTGGATGAGCACGTGAGCGCCCAGCCAGCGCCGCGACGCCGCGGTCAGGGTGGCAGCATCCAGCGCATCGAAGAGCACCCCCGTGTAGCGGTCGACCGCCGGCAACGTCGGTGCGCTGCGCAGCGTCGCATTGTGGGCGATGTCCTCGCGCTGGCGCCGCGACAGCTTGAGCACGTGCGCAGCGCGCTCCTCGTCGGCGCTCAATGCCACAAGGGCGTCCACGGCTGACTCGCGTGCGGCGCGGAGCTCGGGAAGCGCAAACCCGGCGATGTCGACAGCGCGCGGGCGACCGCCCGGGCGCTTGGTCTCCGACGGCGGCAACAGGATCAACATGGGTGCTCTCCTCGCGCACAACGAGAAACCACTCCCCGCTCGAGAGCGATGCCTCTCGAGCGGGGAGTGGTGACGGACAGTTCTCCGTGGGCGATCAGGACTCGAGCGCGGCGTGTCCGGCCACGATGGTCAGCTCATTGCCTTCCATCGAAAGGAAGCCGTCCTGCGCACTGGCAACGACCTTTGTACCGTCGGACTGCGTGATACGCACCTGGCCTTCGGCAAGGATCGCGAGGACGGGCTCGTGACCGGTCATGAAGCCGATCTCGCCCTCGACGGTCTTCGCCACGACGAGGTTCGCCTCGCCGTGCCAGACCTCCTCCTCCGCGGAGACGAGGGTGACGGTCAGCGCCATGTCAGCTGTTCTCCTTCTGGATCTTCGCCCACTTCTCCTCGACGTCGGAGATGCCGCCGACGTTGAAGAACGCCTGCTCGGCGACGTGGTCGAAGTCACCCTTCACGATCGCGTCGAAGGACTCGATGGTCTCCTTGATCGGAACCGTGGAGCCTTCCACACCGGTGAACTTCTTCGCCATGTAGGTGTTCTGCGAGAGGAACTGCTGAATGCGGCGTGCGCGCGACACGACGATCTTGTCCTCTTCGGAGAGCTCGTCGACACCCAGGATGGCGATGATCTCCTGCAGTTCCTTGTTCTTCTGGAGGATCTGCTTGACCGCAGTGGCCACGCGGTAGTGGTCCTCACCGATGTAACGGGGGTCGAGGATCCGGCTAGTCGACGTCAGCGGGTCGATGGCGGGGTACAGACCCTTCGACGCGATCTCGCGCGAAAGCTCGGTCGTCGCGTCGAGGTGGGCGAACGTCGTCGCCGGGGCCGGGTCGGTGTAGTCGTCGGCCGGGACGTAGATCGCCTGCAGCGAGGTGATCGAGTGACCGCGGGTCGAGGTGATGCGCTCCTGGAGCACACCCATCTCATCGGCCAGGTTGGGCTGGTAGCCCACGGCGGACGGCAT
Organism: Microbacterium sp. DMC48; assembly: GCF_056313825.1. Classification (NCBI taxonomy): domain Bacteria; kingdom Bacillati; phylum Actinomycetota; class Actinomycetes; order Micrococcales; family Microbacteriaceae; genus Microbacterium; species Microbacterium sp. DMC48. Next base: position 156,186 of record NZ_JBQUZN010000003.1, read on the forward strand.
ACGGCCGAGCAGCGTCGAGACCTCCGAGCCGGCCTGGGTGAAGCGGAAGATGTTGTCGATGAACAGCAGCACGTCCTGCTTCTGCACGTCGCGGAAGTACTCCGCCATCGTGAGGGCCGACAGAGCGACACGCAGACGCGTCCCCGGCGGCTCGTCCATCTGGCCGAAGACGAGGGCCGTCTTGTCGAAGACTCCCGCCTCCTCCATCTCGCCGATCAGGTCGTTGCCCTCACGGGTGCGCTCACCGACACCGGCGAACACCGACACGCCGCCGTGGTCCTGAGCGACGCGCTGGATCATCTCCTGGATCAGGACGGTCTTGCCGACGCCGGCGCCGCCGAACAGGCCGATCTTTCCACCCTGGACGTAAGGGGTGAGCAGGTCGATGGACTTGATGCCGGTCTCGAACATCTCGGTCTTCGACTCGAGCTGGTCGAAGTTCGGCGCCTGGCGGTGGATGCCCCAGCGCTCGGTGACCTCGATGGTCTCACCGGGGGCGGCGTTCAGCACGTCACCGGTGACGTTGAAGACCTTGCCCTTGGTGACGTCGCCGACGGGAACCGTGATGGGGCCGCCGGTGTCGCGCACTTCCTGACCGCGGACCATGCCGTCGGTGGGCTTGAGCGAGATGGCGCGCACCAGGTCGTCGCCGAGGTGCTGTGCGACCTCGAGCGTGATCTCGGTCGACTCGTCGCCGATCGTGATGGTCGTCTTCAGCGCGTTGTAGATGTCGGGGATCGCATCGTGCGGGAACTCGATGTCGACGACCGGGCCGGTGACGCGTGCAACGCGCCCGACGACCGTCGTCTCGGCCTTATCGGCGGTGGCGGTGGCAGTCATTGTCTGTCTCTTTCGGTGTGGTCGTTACTTGCCGGACGCCAGCGCGTCGGCGCCGCCGACGATCTCGGCGATCTGCTGAGTGATCTCGGCCTGACGCGCGTTGTTGCGCAGGCGGGTGTAGTCGGTGATGAGCTTGTCGGCGTTGTCGCTGGCGCTCTTCATCGCCTTCTGGGTCGCAGCGTGCTTGGCGGCCGACGACTGCAGAAGCGCGTTGAACACGCGGCTCTGCACGTACACCGGCAGCAGCGCATCGAGCACGACCTCGGGGCTGGGCTCGAACTCGTACAGCGGATAGACCTGACTGCTCGCTCCGGCGGACTCGACGACCTCGTCGGCCTCGACGACTTCCAGGGGCAGCAGACGCACGGTCTGCGGCTCCTGCGTCATCATGCTGACGAAGCGGTTGAACACGAGGTGGATCTCGTCGACGCCGCCCTGCTCCTGGCCGCCGCGGTCGTAGGCGTCCAGAAGGGCGCCGGCGATCTGCTCCGCCGTGTTGAAGTGCGGCGTGTCGGTGTCACCCACCCACTCCCCTGCCGATGCCATCCGACGGAACTGGAAGTAGCCCACTGCCTTGCGCCCGACGAGGAAGTACTCGACCTCCTTGCCCTGCGAACGCAGCAGCTCGCCGAGCTGCAGCCCCTCGCGCAGGATCTGCGAGTTGAACGCGCCCGCCAGGCCCCGGTCCGAGGCGAAGATGACGACCGCCGACCGGCGGATCGTCTCGCGCTCGGTCGTCAGCGGGTGCTGCACGTTCGAATGCGTCGCCACGGCGGAGACGGCTCGCGTCACGGCCCGCGCGAAGGGCGAGGATGCGCGCACGCGCGCCATCGCCTTCTGGATGCGCGAAGCCGCGATGAGTTCCATCGCCTTCGTGATCTTCTTGGTCGTCTGAGCAGAAGCGATCTTCTGCTTGTAGACCCTGAGTTGTGCTCCCATGAGTTCTCGGTCTCAGATTGCGCCCGGCCTCAGCCGCGACGACCCTTGACGATCTGCTCCTGGTTCACGTCCTCCTCGTGCGCGGCGGCGACCTCTTCGTGACCCGGCTTGTTGATCGCCTGGCCCTTGCCGCCCTGGAACTCCAGGATGAACTCGTCGGTGACCTTGGTGAGCTCTGCGACGGTGGCGTCGTCGAGCACGTTGGTGTCACGCAGCGTGTCCAGGATGGTCGTGTTGCGCTTGAGGTAGTCGAGAAGGTCGCGCTCGAAACGGAGCACATCCTCGACCGCGATCGTGTCGAGCTTGCCGTTGGTGCCGGCCCAGATCGACACGACCTGCTCCTCGACGGGGTACGGGTCGTACTGGGGCTGCTTGAGCAGCTCAGTCAGACGGGCACCACGCTCGAGCTGGCGGCGCGAGGCCGCGTCCAGGTCGGAGGCGAACATCGCGAAGGCCTCGAGCGAGCGGTACTGGGCCAGCTCGAGCTTGAGCGTTCCGGAGACCTTCTTGATCGACTTCACCTGGGCGTCACCGCCGACGCGAGAGACCGAGATACCCACGTCGACCGCGGGGCGCTGGTTGGCGTTGAACAGGTCGGACTGCAGGAAGATCTGGCCGTCCGTGATGGAGATCACGTTGGTCGGGATGTACGCCGAGACGTCGTTGGCCTTGGTCTCGATGATGGGCAGACCCGTCATCGATCCCGCGCCCAGCTCGTCGCTCAGCTTGGCGCAACGCTCCAGCAGACGCGAGTGGAGGTAGAAGACGTCACCGGGGTACGCCTCGCGGCCCGGCGGGCGGCGCAGCAGCAGCGACACGGCACGGTAGGCCTCGGCCTGCTTCGACAGGTCGTCGAAGATGATCAGGACGTGCTTGCCGCCGTACATCCAGTGCTGACCGATGGCCGAGCCGGTGTACGGAGCGAGGTACTTGAAGCCGGCCGGGTCGGATGCAGGGGCCGCGACGATCGTCGTGTACTCCATCGCGCCGGCATCCTCGAGCGCTCCCTTGACGGAGGCGATCGTCGAGCCCTTCTGACCGATCGCGACGTAGATGCAGCGCACCTGCTTGTTGACGTCGCCCGACTCCCAGTTGGCCTTCTGGTTGATGATCGTGTCGATCGCGATCGCGGTCTTGCCGGTCTGGCGGTCGCCGATGATCAGCTGACGCTGGCCACGTCCGACGGGGATCATCGCGTCGATGGCCTTGATGCCGGTCTGCATGGGCTCGTGCACGCTCTTACGCTGCATGACGCCGGGGGCCTGCAGCTCGAGGGCACGGCGGCCCTCGGTCGCGATCTCGCCGAGGCCGTCGATGGGGTTGCCCAGCGGGTCGACGACGCGCCCGAGGTAGCCATCGCCGACGGCGACGGAGAGAACCTCGCCGGTGCGGGTGACCTTCTGGCCTGCCTCGATGCCGGAGAACTCGCCGAGGACGACGACACCGATCTCGTTCTCGTCCAGGTTCAGCGCCAGACCCTCGACGCCGTTCTCGAATCGCACGAGCTCATTGGCCATGACGCCGGGAAGACCCTCGACGTGAGCGATGCCGTCGGCGGCGTCGACGACCGTGCCGACCTCGGTGGCGGCGGCGCCGGTGGGCTCGTAAGCGGCGACGAAGTCTTTCAGCGCGTCACGGATGACGTCGGGGCTGATGGTCAGATCTGCCATGGTGTTCCTTCTGTTCTAGCCAGCGAGGCGCTGGCGCAAGTCGTTGATTCGAGAGGAGACGGTGCCGTCGATGACGTCGTCACCGATCTCCACGCGCATACCGCCGAGCACCTCGGGATCGACGACCACGTTGACCGTGACGTCGGCGCCGTATCGGGTGCTGAGCGCGCCCGCGAGGCGCTCCTGCTGCGCGGCATCCAGCGGGCCCGCCACCCGCACGGTCGCGACCTTCTTGCCACGCTGATCGGCGACCAGCTGCAGCGCGCGGTTCAGAAGGAAGCGCACGCGGCGCTCCCGGGGCTGCTGCACGAGCTGGGACGCGATGAGCACCGTCGCCTCACCCGCGCGTCCGCCGAGGAGCTTCTCGATGAGCTCGCCCTTCGCAGCGGCATCGCCCAGGCGGCTGCCGAGCGCGAGCTCGAGCTCCGGGTTCGCCGCAACCAGGCGGGCGATCTGGAACAGCTCGCCCTCGACGTCGGTCGCGGGTGAGCCGATCGCAGCGGCGCGGATCGCGAGTTCCTCGATGCCGGAGATCAGATCCGTCGTGGACGACCAGCGCTGCGAGACGGCCGAGGTCAGCAGCTGGACCGCGACGGGGCTGTACCCGGCGAAGACGACCTTGGCGACCTGTGCCCGCGCCTCTGCGGGCGCACCCCACGAGGAGAGCGCGCCGCTCAGCTGCGCCGAGTCGGCGATCTCGCGCGCGGCCGAGAACAGCTCGCGAGCGACCGCGAGGTCCCCCACGTTCGCCGTCGTCAGCTCCGCCGTGGTCGTCGCCAGTGCCTGAGTGGTCGCGCTGCCCATTACTTCGCCTTCTCGAGGTCGGCGAGGAAGCGGTCCACGACGCCCTTCGCCTTGGCGTCGTCGGTCAGCGACTCGCCGATGACCCCGCCGGCCAGGTCGAGCGCCAGGGTGCCGACCTCGCTGCGCAGCGACACGAGCGCCGACTGGCGCTCCGCCTCGATCTGCGTGTGCGCGGTGGCGGTGAGGCGCGCGGCCTCGGCGGATGCCGTCTCTTTGGCCTCGGCGACGATCTTCTTGCCGTCCTCGCGGGCGGCGTCACGGATCTCGCCGGCCTCCTTGCGAGCCTCGGCGAGCTGCGCCGTGTACTCCTCAAGAGCGGCTTCGGCCTTTCGCTGGGCCTCGTCGGCCTTCGCGATGTTGCCTTCGATGGCGGCGGCGCGCTGATCCAGCAGCACCTTCATCTTGGGGAGGGCGACCTTCCACACAACGATGAGGATGACGATGAAGCAGACACCCGACCAGATGATGTCGTACCAGGCGGGGATGAGCGGGTTGAGACCCGACTCTTCCGCGGCGTACGCGACAAGATTGCGCATCCTGTCTCCTTAAGAACTGGTGCGGGCGATCAGACGAAGATGAAGCCGGCGGCGATGCCGATGAAGGCGAGCGCCTCGGTGAAGGCGATACCGATCCACATCAGGACCTGCAGGCGACCGGCCAGCTCGGGCTGACGGGCGACGCCCTCGATCGTCTTGCCGACGACGATGCCCACGCCGATGGCGGGGCCGATGGCGGCGAGGCCGTAGCCCATCGTCGCGACGTTGCCCTTGAGCTCGGCGAGAACCGTAATTGCGTCCACGGGGTGTTTCCTTTCGGGGTTGGGTGGGAGAGGCGGAAGCCGCTCCCGCTCAGTGCTCTTCTGCGACCGCGAGCTGGATGTAGACCGCGGTGAGGATGGTGAAGACGTACGCCTGGAGGAAGGCCACCAGGATCTCGAACAGCGTGAAGGCGAGACCGAAGGCGAGCGAACCCGCCGCCAGAGCCGACCACCAGCCACCGAGGGTGATGAGGAAGAACTGCGTCGCTGAGAAGAACAGGACGAGCATCAGGTGTCCGACGATCATGTTCATCAGCAGTCGCAGCGTCAGGGTGACGGGTCGGATGATGAACGTCGAGAGGAACTCGAGCGGCGTGACGATGATGTACAGGAACGGGGGCACGCCCGAGGGGAACAGTGCGTTCTTGAAGAAGTTCTTCGGGCTCTTCTTGATCCCGGCGTAGATGAACGTGACGTAGCTGATGACCGCCAGCATGAGCGGGACGGCGATGATGCTCGTACCCGCCAGGTTCATGAACGGGATGATTCCTGTGATGTTGAAGAACAGGATCATGAAGAACATGGTCGTCAGGATCGGCAGGAATCGCTGGCCGTCCTTCTTGCCCAGCAGGTCTTCGGCGATGTTGACCCGCACGAAGTCGAGGCCCATCTCCGCGATGCTCTGGAACCGACCCGGAACCACGCGCATGCGGCGAGTGCCGAGCCACAGGAAGAGCACGAGACCGATCGTCGCGATGAACTGGATGAGGTGGATCCGCGTGACCGGGACACCCAGGACGCTGAAAAGGACGTCCGGGAAGAACTCATCGATGGACGGGCCGTGGAAGCCGCCGTCTTCGGCGGTCTTGGCGATCAGTGTCGCAGCTTGGGTAAACAGCGCTGGCTCCAGCTTCGGGGCACCGGAGTGATCCGGTGCGACGATGGTCGGTGTGAGCGTCACTGCGCACGCGTTTCGCGGAGCGCGAACGGGCGCAGAGACAGCCTATCAGCCCCGCGGGGCATTATCGTCCGCGTGCGACGTACCGCTCGCGGCATCCCCCTCCTCCGGCGGTGCCGGCTGACGCGCCTCGTCGGCGATATCCGCAAGGGTGGGCAGCGTCACGTCGCTGACGGCGGGGATGCGCATCCGGGTCATGACGACCGCGTCGATGACGAGGGAAGCGACCACACTGACCACCAGCGCCACGAAGAAGACTCCGGGGTTGAGCCACGGCTGTCCCCTCAGCAGGAACAGCACGACCAGGAAGACGACGAACTTCAGGAGCCAGCCGCCCATGACGGCGCCGAAGAAGATCGGCACGTAGAGCGCGTCGCCGTACCACCGGTTCGCGATCAGTATGGTCCCCGCGGTGAAGCCGAGGAACACGGCGGCGAGGACGATGGCGATGATCGCACTCCACAGCCCGGAGGCGCCGGCGACGGCGAATCCGATGATCGCGCCGGCCACCGCGAGCGCGGCCGTGGCCGCGGCCGACCACAGCAGTGTGGTGCGCAGGACGGGGGTGCTGGAGAGGGAGGTCATGGATTCCTCGGGGTCGGATCGGACAACGTGGCGGCACCGGTCGGTGACGCGAGCGGACGCACGGACGGCTGCAGGGTGACGACGAGGCAGGCCGCGACGCCGATGAGGACGAAGACCACGCCGACCGTGTAATCGCCCGGCCACCCCTGGGTCGTGCCGATGTACATGAGCAGCACGCCCACCGAGACGACCGCGGTCCACGCGTAGAAGATGAGCACCGCATCACGATCGCTGTGTCCCATATCGAGCATGCGGTGGTGCAGGTGCTTGCGGTCGGGCGAGAACGGCGACTTGCCGCGAGCCATGCGACGCACGATCGCCATCCCGAAGTCGAGCAGCGGCAGGAGGACCACCACGACCGGCAGCAGGATCGGGATGAACGCGCCGAGCAGCTGCGAACGCCCGAACACGTCGTTGTCGCCCAGCAGCGCCGGCGGCAGGTTGCCCGTGAACACGATCGCCGACGACGCCATGAGAAGGCCGAGCAGCAGCGCTCCGGAGTCGCCCATGAACAGCTTCGACGGATTCCAGTTGAGGGGAAGGAACCCGATGCACACGCCGATCAGCGCGACGGCGATGAACGATGCCAGGCTCGAGTAACTCGACGCGCCGGTATCGCGGGCGACGAGATACGAGTAGACGAAGAAGACGGCGTTGGAGATGAGCGCGACGCCGGCGACGAGACCGTCGAGGCCGTCGATGAAGTTGACCGCGTTCATCACGATGACGATCGCCACGACCGACATCGCGAAGCTGGCGAAGCTCGACACGACGAACTGCTGGCCGAACGGGATGAAGAAGATCTGGATGCCGCCGAAGCCGACGACGATGCCGGCGGCCAGGAACTGCGCCCCGAGCTTGATCATCCAGTCCAGGTCGAAGAGGTCATCGGCGACGCCCACGACGACGATCAGTGCGGAGGCGCCCAGCAGCGACCAGATCACGGCGGGATCGGCCCAGAAGATGGAGAAGTACGGGATCTGCGACGACAGCGCGAAGGCGACGAGCACGCCGAGGAACATCGCGACGCCGCCGACGCGCGGCTTGGGTGTGGTGTGCACGTCGCGCTCGCGGATCTCGGGATAGAGCTTGAAGCGCATGCCGATCCGCCACACCGCCCACGTGAAGGCGAGCGTCGCCGCGCCCGTCAGCAGGACGGTGAGCAGATAGAACCTCATGACGCGGAGGCGTCGTCGAGCGGTTCGGGATCGGGTTCGAGCAGGTCACCGAGCACCTCGCGCAGGCGCGCGCGCGACACGGCGCCCTCACGCAGGACCCGGACGGGACGATCGCCGGCGCCGACCAGTCCGGTCGCGTCCACGATCGTCGAAGCGACGCCGTGCGTGGAGGGGCCGCCGTCCAGATACACCGCGACACTGTCACGCAGCATGTTGTAGGCGTTGTGCGCGTCGACGGCCGCGGCCTTGCCCGTGAGGTTGGCGCTGGAGACCGCGAGCGGCCCGCAGTCCTCCAACAGCTCGAGCGCGATGCGATCGGCGGGCATGCGCACCGCGACGGTGCCGTGCGTGTCTCCCAGATCCCACGACAGCGAGGGCTGCGACGGCAGCACGATCGTCAGCCCGCCGGGCCAGAATTCCTCGACGAGGCGTTCGACCGGGGCCGGGACCTCTGCGACGAGCGCGCGCATGGTCGACAGACCGGCGACGAGCACCGGCGGTGGCGACTGCCTCCCGCGGCCCTTCGCGGCCAGGAGCGCGGCGACCGCGCTCGCACTGAAGGCGTCTGCGGCGATGCCGTAGACCGTGTCGGTCGGCATCACGATGAGCTCGCCGCGACCGATGGCCTGGCGCGCCTTGCGCAGCCCGGGAAGCAGCTGCTCGGCGTCGCGTGCGTCGAAGAACTCAGACATATCCCCACCAGTCTACGTTTCGAGCGGCTCGACGCGCTCAGCGACGGGAGCGGTCAGGGACGGATGGCCGTCGTCGCGCGGTCGCGGAGGGTGAGGTCGGGATGTGTGGCGCAGGCCCGCCACCCGGCCGCATCCAGGAGCGCACGGATGGGCGCTCCCTGCCACTCGCCATGCTCGATCACGAGCGTTCCGCCGGAACGCAGCAGGCGCAGACCGACCTCGGAGAGCACTCGGACGACGTCCAGGCCGTCCGCTCCGCCGTAGAGGGCGCTCGGAGGGTCCCAGTGTCGTACCTCCGGGTCACGCGGGATGGCGGCATCGGGAACGTAGGGCGGATTGGACACCAGCACCGCGACCGTGCCGTCGAGTTCGCGGAAGGCGTCGGCGAGGTCGATGAACGCGAGTCGCGCCTGGGGGGCGTGGGCCGCGAAGTTCTCCTTCGCCCAGACATACGCGTCGACGGCGTTCTCTGCGGCGTGCACGCGCGCGTGCGGAACCTCGGTCGCCATTGCCAGGGCGATCGCCCCGGATCCCGTCCCGAGGTCGACGGCGATGGGCGCGGCATCCGGCACGGCACGCAACGCGTCGATCGCGAGTTGGGCGACCGTCTCCGTCTCGGGACGCGGGACGAACACCCCGTGCCCGACGCGCAGTTCCAGATGGCGGAACGGTGCGACGCCGATGAGGTGCTGGAGAGGCTCCCTCGTCGCACGGCGGCGGATGAGCTCGTCGAACGCCGCGGTATCGTCCGGCGCCCGATCGCCGCGCAGAGCGGCGGCGAGCAGTTCACCCCGCGTAAGGGAGAGCACATGGGCGGCGAGCAGCTCGGCATCGACGTCGGGCGTGGGGACGCCCGCGGCGGCGAGGGTCGCCGATGCGGCGCGCAGCAGCGCGGACAGGTCGGCAGGCGGGCCGGAGACAGGCGGAGAGGTCATCAGCTTCTCCACCCTAGCCGCGAGCGCTCGGACCCGCCGCGGGAGCCCCGCACCCACCGTGAAGATTCGTCACATTCGACTCGGGAATACAGGCGACGCTTAGGCTGGTTCGACACGCTGACGAGGGCGCGCACGAACGCGCGACCCGGCGACACCCGCCCCGCACGAAAGGCAAGCCATGTCCGGCATCCACTCCGACATCACGAGCGCATTCGGCAACACCCCACTGGTGCGCCTGAACCGCATCAGCGAGGGCCTGCCCGGCACGGTGCTCGCCAAGCTCGAGTTCTACAACCCCGCGTCCTCCGTGAAGGACCGTCTGGGCATCGCCATCGTCGATGCGGCCGAAGCCTCCGGTGCACTGCAGCCCGGCGGCACGATCGTCGAGGGCACGAGCGGCAACACCGGCATCGCACTGGCGATGGTCGGCGCCGCACGCGGCTACAAGGTCATCCTCACGATGCCGGCATCGATGTCGGTCGAGCGCCGCATGCTCCTGAAGGCATACGGAGCGGAGCTCGTGCTCACCGAGCCCGCACTCGGGATGAAGGGCGCGGTCGCGAAGGCCGAGGAGATCGCCGCCGCCACGCCGGGCGCGGTCCTGGCCAAGCAGTTCGCGAACGAGGCGAACCCCGCCATCCACCGCAAGACGACGGCGGAGGAGATCCTCGGCGACACCGACGGGGAGATCGGCTACTTCGTCGCCGGCATCGGCACCGGCGGAACCATCACGGGTGTCGGCCAGGTCCTCAAGGAGCGCGTGCCCGAGGCGAAGGTCATCGCCGTCGAGCCCGCCGACTCCCCGCTGTTGACCAAGGGAACCCCCGGACCCCACAAGATCCAGGGCATCGGTCCCAACTTCATTCCGGAGATCCTCGACCAGGGCGTGATCGACGAGGTCGTGGATGTCGAGTTCGACGACGCCATCCGCGTGGCACGAGAGGTGGCGACCACCGAGGGGATCCTGGTCGGCATCTCGTCGGGCGCCGCCATCTGGGCAGCCCTGCAGATCGCCGCGCGTCCGGAGGCCGAGGGCAAGAACATCGTCGTGATCATCCCCTCCTTCGGCGAGCGCTACCTCTCCACCGCGCTCTACGAGCACCTGCGCGAGGACTGATCCCAAGCGTGAGTGGCACCTCTACCGATACCGCTGCGCCGCGGCTCGGGGCCTTCGCACGCGTCCGTGAAGACATCGCGGCCGCGAAGCTGAGAGACCCCGCAGCCCGCGGCGCAGCGGAGATCGCGGTTCTGTACTCCGGTCTGCACGCCATCTGGATCTACCGCGTCGCGCACGCGCTGTGGCGTCGCGGGTGGCGCTTCGCCGCGCGGGCTCTCTCCCAGGCGGCGCGGTGGGTGACGGGAGTGGAGATCCACCCCGGCGCGACGATCGGCCGCCGCTTCTTCATCGATCACGGCATGGGCGTGGTGATCGGTGAGACCGCCGAGATCGGCGACGACGTGATGCTCTACCACGGCGTGACGCTGGGCGGACGTACACGCGACGCCGGTAAGCGGCACCCCACCCTCGGTGACGGCGTCGCGGTCGGCGCGGGAGCGAAGATCCTCGGCCCGATCACGATCGGCGCCGGCTCGGTCGTCGGCGCCAATGCCGTCGTCACTCGCGATGCTCCCGCGGATTCCGTGCTGGTCGGCGTCCCCGCCACGGCTCGCTCCCGCCGCGCGGGGGAAGAGACGCGCGCGCTGCTGACGACGCCCGAGTACTTCATCTGAGACGCCGGACCCGGCGCCTCAGCTCTCGCGTCGGTCCTGGACCTTCTTCTTCAGCAGCACAGCCGGCAGCAGGAACGCCGCGATCGCGGTGACGACCCAGACGATCATCGGCGCGACGATCCAGGTCCACCACGGGAGGCCGATGGTGAGTCCGGCGCCGGGGATGAGCGCTGTGACCACCAGCGCGACGAAGGTCGAGACGATCCCGATGCCTCCGAGGAAGGCGGGAGCGTTTCGCTGCGCCACCCGGGCCAACCACGGCGCGAGGACGCTCTGCAGCACGGCGAAGATGACGATCGCGAGAATGAACCCCACCGGGCTGCGCCAATCGATGGTGAAGCCCGGCAGCACGATGTCGGCGACGATGAGGCCGACCGCAGCGGAGGCGAGAAAGACGACGGCTCGCAGCAGGAACGTGATCATGACGCGAGCGTAGCGCCCCTGCGAGCCTCGATCCGTCCGCGGGGGTCAGTCGGCGCCCAGCGCCGCGAGTCGCGCCTCTTCGTCGGCGGCGATCGCCGACTCGATGAGCGGGCCGAGCGCCCCGTCCATCACCTGATCGAGGTTGTAGGCCTTGTAGCCCGTGCGGTGGTCCGCGATGCGGTTCTCGGGGAAGTTGTACGTGCGGATGCGCTCCGAACGGTCCATCCCCCGGATCTGAGAACGACGGGCATCGGATGCCGCGGCATCCCGCTCCTCCTGCTGCTTGGCGAGCAGGCGGGCGCGGAGCACGCGCATGCCGGCCTCGCGGTTCTGCAGCTGGCTCTTCTCGTTCTGCATCGACACGACGATGCCGGTGGGCAGGTGGGTGATGCGCACCGCGGAGTCGGTCGTATTGACCGACTGGCCGCCGGGACCGGAGGAGCGGAACACGTCGATCTTCAGGTCGTTGGGATCGATCTGCACCTCTTCGGGCTCGTCGACCTCGGGAAAGACGAGCACGCCCGTCGTCGAGGTGTGGATCCGGCCCTGCGACTCGGTGGCGGGCACACGCTGCACGCGGTGCACCCCTCCCTCGTACTTCAAGTGCGCCCAGACACCCTGCGCCGGGTCGCTGGAGGAACCCTTGATCGCGACCTGGACGTCTTTGTAGCCCCCGAGGTCGGACTCGTTGCGCTCCAGCAGCTCGGTCTTCCAGCCCATGGATGCCGCGTACTGCAGATACATCCGCAGCAGATCGGCCGCGAACAGCGCCGACTCGGCTCCGCCCTCCCCCGCCTTGACCTCGAGGATGACATCGCGCGCATCGTCCGGATCGCGCGGGATGAGCAGGCGCCGCAGCTTCTCCTGCGCTGCAGCGACCCGCTCTTCGAGCGCCGGAACCTCCTCGGCGAAGGCGTCGTCCTCACGGGCGAGCTCACGCGCCGCCGCGAGGTCGTCGTCCGCCGCTCGCCACGCATCGTGGGCAGCGACGATCCGGGACAGCTCGGCGTAGCGACGATTGACGCGCTTGGCGCGCGCAGCATCGGCGTGCACCGCGGGGTCGGAGAGCTCCTCCTGAACCGCGCGGTGCTCGTCGATCAGCGCCTGGACGGACTCGAACACGGCGAGCCCGCTCAGCGGATGCTGTTCTCGTGCCCGTGGCTGTGGCCGCCGCCGGCCGTGGACACCGACTTCATCTGCACGTTCTGCATCTGGTAGAGGAACTCGACGTTGGAGCTCGTCTCCTTGAGCTTGCCGAGCACCACCTCGAGGGCCTGCTGCGGGTCGAGGCCGGCGAGGGCGCGACGCAGCTTCCAGGTGATCTTGACCTCGTCCGGGTTCAGCAGCATCTCTTCGCGGCGGGTCGAGGACGCGTTGACGTCGACGGCCGGGAAGATCCGCTTGTCGGCCAGCTGGCGCGACAGGCGCAGCTCGCTGTTGCCGGTGCCCTTGAACTCCTCGAAGATGACCTCGTCCATCTTGGAGCCGGTCTCCACGAGCGCGGTGGCGAGAATGGTCAGCGACCCGCCGTTCTCGATGTTGCGGGCCGCGCCGAAGAACCGCTTGGGCGGGTAGAGCGCCGACGCGTCCACGCCGCCGCTGAGCACGCGACCGCTGGTGGGCGCGGAGATGTTGTACGCGCGCCCCAGTCGCGTGATCGAGTCGAGCAGCACGACGACGTCGCGGCCGAGCTCGACGAGTCGCTTCGCGCGCTCGATGGCCAGCTCCGCGACCGTGGTGTGATCTTCGGCGGGACGGTCGAAGGTCGAGGCGATGACTTCGCCCTTGACCGTCCGCTGCATGTCGGTGACCTCTTCGGGACGCTCGTCCACGAGCACGACCATGAGGTGGACCTCGGGGTTGTTCGTCGCGATCGCGTTCGCGATCTGCTGCAGCACGATCGTCTTGCCGGCCTTGGGGGGCGCGACGATCAGGCCGCGCTGGCCCTTGCCGATGGGGGCGACCAGGTCGATGATGCGCTGCGTGAGCTTCTCGGGCGCCGTCTCCAGGCGCAGGCGCTCCTGCGGGTACAGCGGCGTGAGCTTGCCGAACTCGACACGCTCGGCGGCGTCGTCGACCGACAGCCCGTTGATGGCATCGACCTTCACGAGCGCGTTGTACTTCTGGCGGCTGGACTGCTCGCCCTCGCGCGGCTGCTTGATGGCGCCGACGACGGCGTCGCCCTTGCGCAGGTTGTACTTCTTGACCTGGCCGAGCGAGACGTAGACGTCGCTCGCACCCGGCAGGTAGCCGGTCGTGCGCACGAAGGCGTAGTTGTCGAGGACGTCGAGGATGCCGGCGATCGGGATGAGGACGTCGTCCTCGCCGATCTCGGTCTCGAACTCGTCGCCGTTCTGCGCCGGGCCCCGACGCTTGTTGCGCTGGCGGCCGCGGCCCTGGGACTGCTCGTCGTCGCTGTCGGCGCTCTCGTCGGAGGCGGCGGCGGGCGACGCATTGCCCTGAGCGTTCTGCGCGCCCTGGCCGTTCTCACCGCGCTGCCCGCGGTTGCGGCTGCGGCTGCGGCTGCGCGAGCGGCTGCGGCTGGGGGTTTCGGTCTCCGACGCGCCCTCCGCGGTGGCCGACGCGTCGGCGGCGGCGCCCTCGGTCTCGGCCGTCTCGGCGGTGTCTGCGGTCTCCGCCACGGCGGCGCTCGTGTCGCTCTCGGCGCTCTCGGCGCTCTCGGGCGCGGTCTCGGCGGCCGGCGCCTCGTCGGCGGTCGTCGGCGTCGCGGCGACGGGTTCTGCGGTCGAGCCCTCGGTCACGTCGGCAGCAGCCTCGTCCGCGGCCGGCTCGGCCGGCGGGACATCGGTGCTCTTCGCGCGGCGCGGCGCACGCTTGCGGGGAGCCTTCGCGGGCTTCTCCTCGGCGACAGCCGGTGCCTCCGCAGCGACGGGCTCGGCCTCAGGGGCGGTGGGCTCGGCGGTGGGCTCGACCTCCGCGGCAGCCGGCTCGACCGCCGCAGGCTCCGCCGCGGCCTCAGACTCCGCCGCGGCCTCGGGCTCCGCCGCGGCGGGTGCCTCGGCATCCGAAGGCACCTCCACGTCGGGCGCCTCGGTCTGGACGGCCTCGGCAGCCGACTCCTCTGCGGCAGCGGTGGTCTCGTCGGCGGTGGTCTCCTCGGCGCCGGCGGACTGCGCGCCCTCGACGTTCTCGGTGTTCTCAGTCTGGATCTCGGAGAGGGACTCCACGAGTTCTCCTTCGTAGGCATGTGGACGGATACCGTCCGCATCGCGCCGTCCACGACAGGCGCTACCGCTCTCGTGCGCGCATGCACGTCTTAGCTCAGACGCGCGATGGTGCAACGTGAGGGTTATGCGGTGGTTCGCAGAATTGCGACGGAGGCCAGATTCACGGTCACGCCGTGGCACCCTCCGTATGGTTCCTCACTGTACCACCCTTGACGTCGACGGCGAGCATGCGCGGCTCCCACGGGGTTTCCGTCACGGATGCCGCGACCTCCGCCGCCTCCAGACGCTGACCCGGGCCGTC
Organism: Microbacterium sp. DMC48; assembly: GCF_056313825.1. NCBI lineage: Bacteria > Bacillati > Actinomycetota > Actinomycetes > Micrococcales > Microbacteriaceae > Microbacterium > Microbacterium sp. DMC48. The sequence goes on from NZ_JBQUZN010000003.1 coordinate 171,187, forward strand.
CGCGAGCACGAGCACGCTGGGCCCTGCGCCGGAGACGACGGCGGCGAAGCCGCGTGCCCGCAGCGCGCGGACGAGCTGATCGGTCGCCGGCATCGCCTGCGCGCGGTACGACTGGTGCAGCTTGTCCTCGGTGGCAGCCATCAGCAGCTCCGGGCTCTGCGTGAGGGCTGCGATCAGCAGCGCAGAGCGAGAGACGTTGAACACGGCATCCTCACGAGGCACCTGAAGAGGTGCGAGACCTCGGGCGACGGCGGTCGACATCGTGAAATCGGGAACGAACACGAGCGGCGAGACGCCGCGGTGCACGAGGAGCTTCTTGTGTTGCGGACCGTTCTCGTCCATCCACGCGATCGTCAGTCCGCCGAACAGCGCGGGAGCGACGTTGTCGGGATGTCCTTCGAGCTCGGTCGCGAGGCGCAGCAGCGCATCGGGGCCGATCTCGACCTCGCCGGCGAGCAGGCCCTTCGCCGCGAGCAGACCCGCGACGACGGCGGCACCCGACGATCCCATGCCCCGCCCGTGCGGAATCGTGTTGTGCGCCTCCAGACGGATGCCGGGCATCTCGCGCCCGACGGCCTCGAAGGCGTAGGCCATCGAGCGCACGACCAGGTGCGAAGCATCGGTCGGGACATCGGCCGCCCCCTCGCCCGACACGAGAATCTCCAGTCCACGCTCCGGCAGAGCGGTGACGGTGAGTTCGTCATACGAGCTCAGAGCGAGGCCCAGAGTGTCGAACCCGGGACCGAGGTTGGCACTCGTGGCGGGTACACGGACCGCGACGGAGCGTTCCACGGAAGCGAGGGTGGTCATGCCAGGTCGAGGACGGACGCGACCTCACTGGTGGTCGCATCGACCACCGTGGGCTCGACCTCGGTGCCATCGGCGTTGCGCAGGGCCCACTGGGGGTCCTTCAGACCGTGTCCGGTGACCGTGATGACGACCGTGGCGCCCGCGGGGATGACGCCCGCGGCGGCACGGTCGAGCAGGCCCGCAACACCGATGGCCGACGCCGGCTCCACGAAGACGCCGGCCGTGCTGGCGAGCAGCTTCTGGGCCGCGAGGATGCGCGCGTCGTCGATCGCGCCGAACCAGCCCTGCGTCGCGTCGCGGGCTTCGAGGGCGAGTTCCCACGACGCCGGGTTGCCGATACGGATGGCCGAGGCGATCGTCTCGGGGTTGCGGACGACCTCGCCGCGCACGAGCGGCGCCGAACCTTCTGCCTGGAAGCCGAACATCCGCGGCACCTTGGTCGCGACGCCGCGTGCGGCCTCTTCGCGGTATCCGCGCGAGTACGCCGTGTAGTTGCCGGCGTTGCCCACCGGGATGAGGTGGAAGTCGGGCGCGTCGCCGAGCTGAGAGACGACCTCGTAGGCGGCCGTCTTCTGCCCCTCGATGCGGTCGGGGTTGACCGAGTTGACGAGGTGGACGGGGTAGTTGTCCGCCAGCTCTCGCGCGATCTCCAGGCAGTCGTCGAAGTTGCCGCGCACCTGGATCAGCCGGCCGCCGTGGACGACCGCCTGGCTGAGCTTGCCCATCGCGATCTTGCCCTCCGGCACGAGCACCGCTGCCGTGATGCCCGCGTGCGCCGCGTAGGCGGCAGCGGATGCCGAGGTGTTGCCGGTCGACGCGCAGATGACGGCCTTCGCGCCGTGCTCGACGGCGCGAGAGAGGGCCACCGTCATGCCGCGGTCTTTGAAGGAGCCCGTCGGGTTCATGCCCTCGAACTTGATGAAGACGTTCGCGCCGGTCTGCTGCGACAGCGCCGCCGCCGGAATGAGCGGTGTACCGCCCTCGCCGAGCGTCACGACCGTCGAGGTCTCGGTGACTCCGAGTCGATCGGCGTACTCGCGCAGGACTCCCTGCCAGACGTGTGCCATCTCCATGTCTCCTTCTTGCGGTGCCGCGACCGCGAGTTCAGTTGCCTTCGACGCGCAGAACCGACACGACCCGGTCGACCACGCCGCTGGCGGCGAGACGGTCGACGGTGTCGCTGAGGTCCTGCTCGCGTGCCGTATGGGTGCCGATGACCAGACGCGCGATGCCCGCGACGTCCTGTTCGACCGGAACGAGGTTCTGCTGCGGGTCGATCGGTTCGATGGTCTGCTCGATCGTCGCGATCGAGACCCGCCCCTCGCTGAGGATGCCGGCGACGGTGGCGAGGACGCCAGGCTCGTCGGAGACCTCGAGGGTGATCTGGTAGCGCGTCGTCACGCGGCCGATCGGCACGACCGGAAGGTTCGCGCGCGTGGACTCACCGACGCCCACACCGCCGGCGATGTGGCGTCGGGCGGCCGAGACGACGTCGCCAAGAACAGCGGAAGCGGTCTGGACGCCACCGGCGCCCGCACCGTAGAACATGAGGTTTCCCGCGGCCTCGGCCTGCACGAACACCGCATTGTTGGCGCCGTGGACGCTCGCCAGCGGATGCTCGCGTGGAATCAGTGCGGGGTACACCCGCACCGAGATGGCTTCGCCGGTGGGCGAGTTCGCCTCGGCATCCGTGATCCGCTCGCACACCGCGAGCAGCTTGATGACGTACCCGGCGTGGCGGGCCGCTTCCATCGTCTGACGGTCGATGGCGGTGATGCCCTCGCGGTGCACGGCTTCCAAGGGCACGGCCGTGTGGAACGCGAGCGACGCGAGGATGGCGGCCTTCTGAGCCGCGTCGAAGCCTTCGACATCGGCCGTGGGATCGGCTTCGGCGTAGCCCAGCCGCTGCGCGTCGGCGAGGACGTCCGCGAACTCGCTGCCCTCGGTGTCCATGCGGTCGAGGATGTAGTTCGTCGTGCCGTTGACGATGCCCATGATGCGCTGCACGCGGTCGCCGGCCAGCGAATCGCGCAGCGGGCGGATGATCGGGATGGCGCCGGCGGCGGCGGCCTCGTAATAGACGGAGGCGCCCACCTGGTCGGCAGCGTCGAAGATCTCGGGGCCGTGTGTGGCCAGCAGCGCCTTGTTCGCGGTGACGACATCGGCGCCCGACGACAGCGCGAGCAGAATGTCGGTGCGCGCGGGCTCGATGCCGCCCATCAGCTCGATGACGATGTCGGCGCCGACGATCAGCTGTTCCGAATCGGTGGTGAACAGCTCGCGCGGCAGATCGGCGTCGCGCGGAGCGTCGGGGTTGCGTACGGCGATCCCCACGAGCTCGAGAGCCGCCCCGGCACGGTCGGAGAGCTCGTCGGCGTGCTTGCGCAGGAGGTCGGCCACCTGGGATCCGACGGCTCCGGCTCCGAGCAGGGCCACGCGCAGTCGACGGTAGTCGGTCATTCCTTCTCCTCGGCCGGGGACGTCTCGGCGGATGCGGGGGTCGCGACCCCCAGATCGCGCGCCAGCAGGTCATCGATGCTCTCGCCGCGGACGATCACGCGGGCGGTGCCGCCCCGCACGGCGACGACCGGCGGACGGGGCACGTAGTTGTAGTTGCTCGACAGCGAGAAGCAGTATGCGCCGGTCGCGGGCACGGCGAGGAGATCGCCGGGTGTGATGTCGCCGGGCAGGTACTCCGCGTCGACGACGATGTCGCCGGACTCGCAGTGACGGCCCACGACGCGCGACAGGGCGGGCGCGGCATCCGACGTGCGCGAGGCGAGGCGCGCCGAGTACTGCGCGCCGTACAGAGCCGGTCGGGCGTTGTCGCTCATACCGCCGTCGACGCTCACGTAGAGACGGGTCACCTCGTCGCTGGCGCGGACGGGCTTGACCGTGCCGACTTCGTAGAGCGTGACACCGGCGCGTCCGACGATGCTGCGGCCCGGCTCGAACGCGAGGTTCGGCAGCGCGATGCCGCGCACCTCGCACTCGCGCGCGACGGCCTCGACGATGCCGTCGGCGAGGTCGGCGATGGGCGTGGGTTGGTCGACGGAGGTGTACGCGATGCCGAAACCGCCGCCCAGGTTGAGCAGCGGGATCTCACCGCCGGCGAGAAGCTGCGCGTGGAGGTCGACCACACGCGCAGCGGACTCCTCGAATCCGCGGGTGCCGAAGATCTGGGAGCCGATGTGGCAGTGCAAGCCGACGAAGCGCAGGCCCGGCAGTTCGCGGATGCGGGCGACGACAGCGGGCGCGTCGGCCAGAGCGAAGCCGAACTTCTGGTCTTCATGGGCGGTCGCCAGGAAATCGTGCGTCTCCGCGTGCACGCCGCTGTTCACGCGGACGAGCACCGCCTGGGGAGCGGCATCGTCCGCGAGGCGCCGCTCGACGATGGCGGCAAGTCGTTCGAGCTCGATCCGCGAGTCGATCACGATCGAGCCGATGCCGATCTCCACGGCGCGTTCGAGTTCGGCGACCGACTTGTTGTTGCCGTGCAGACCCAGGCGGGACGGATCGGCACCCGCGGCGAGCGCGACAGCGAGCTCTCCTCCGGTGGCCACGTCGACCGCGAGGCCCTCTTCGGTCACCCAGCGCACGACCTCGGTCGACAGGAACGCCTTGCCGGCATAGTAGACGCGTGCCTGCACGCCGCGACGGGCCGCGGCCGCGGTGAAGGCGTCACGCACCTCGCGCGCGCGTGAGCGGACACCGTCCTCGTCGAGGACGTACACAGGAGTGCCGAACCGCGCGCGCAGGTCCCGAACGCCGACGCCGGCGATCTCGAGCTGGCCGTCGTCGTCACGCGCGGCCGAGGACGGCCACACCAGCGGGGCGAGCGCGTTGGCGTCGGCCGGTTCGGCGAGCCACGCGGGCACGAGCGGGCGGTCGGAGGCGGCGGACACGTGCGGAACCAATCGTGTGGGGTCGGGCTGCCGTCGGTGACGTCACGCCCGGCAGTCCTAGAAGTCTAGGGCACCGCCGCATACCGGCCCGCGTATGTGACGCTCTCCCGTCGGTGCCAGCGCGCCCCGGTCGGTGAGCGAGCGCAGCGCGTCGAGACGCCCGGCGCCGCCGTCACCGCTCGCTCAGCTACACGTGCCCTTCTGCTGCAGGGCGGCATCGACGGTGATCCGCGGGTCCACGGCGATGTCGGCGACCACCTGCGCGCCGTCCACGCGCACGGCGGTGAGCGTGAGCCCGGCCGGCAGGTACTGCCTCACGCACACGTTCCAGTCGCGCACCACGGTGCGCGCCAGCGCTCCGAACTGGTCGATCAGCACATCGGCGGAGACCTCGGCTCCCGAGACACGGAGGGTGCGAGGGGTGAGAACGAGATCGCCGCCGGACGCCGACGGCGTGAGGCTCACGCCGACGGGCACCGAGAGGGAGAACGCCTTCAGCTCCGTCGACATCACGATGTCGGGCGCCTCCACCGTCACGGCATCCGCGGGAAACCCGTCGACGGTGCCCAGCAGGGCACGCACCTGATCCTGGTCGAGGCGCACCATCGCGTCCGCACTCTGCAGCGCGGCGTCGCCGTGGATCGGCACCCCGGCCGCGTGGACCTCGACGTCGCCGGTCAGCGCTCCGAGGCTCACATCGGCGGCCGAGACCGTGACGTCGTCGAGACGACCGCCGATCAGCTGCGGGATCACCGCGCCGCGCACATCCACGTCGACGTGCTGGTCGGCGGGGATGTCCAGGCGCGAGAGGATCTGATCGCGGATCGTTCGCTCGACGATGCCGCGGGCGATGTACTCCCCCGCGAACCACGCGCCCGCCGCGAGCACCGCGACGGCGATCACGGCGATCAGCCAGGGCCAGCGGCGGCCTCGCCGTCGCGGGGCGGATGCCGCGGCATCCGTCGACAGCACCCACCGCGCCGACGGGTCCGGAAGCGGCTGCGTGGGGTGCTGGTCGCTCACGTCACATCCGTTCCGGGGCGCTCACTCCGAGCATGTCCAAGCCGTTGCGCAGCACCTGGCCGGTGGCGTCGTTGAGCCACAGGCGGGTGCGGTGCAGGTCGGTCACCGGCTCGTCGCCCAGCGGCGTGACGCGGCAGTTGTCGTACCAGCGGTGATAGAGGCTCGCGAGCTCTTCGAGATAGCGGGCGACGCGGTGCGGCTCGCGGACCTCGGCGGCATAGGCCACGATGCGCGGGAACTCCTGCAGTGCTCCGAGCAGCGCCGACTCGCTCTCGTGGTCGAGCAGCTCGGGCGCGAAGACACTGCGATCGACGCCGGAGTCGGCGGCGTTGCGGGCGACGTTGTGCGTCCGGGCGTGTGCGTACTGCACGTAGAAGACCGGGTTGTCGTTCGTGCGCTTCGTGAGGATCTCGGGGTCGAGGGTCAGTGGCGAATCGGCGGGATAGCGCGCCAGCGAGTACCGCAGCGCGTCGGTGCCGAGCCAGTCGCGGAGGTCGTCCAGCTCGATGATGTTGCCGGCGCGCTTGGACAGGCGGGCACCGTTGACCGACACGAGCTGGCCGATGAGCACCTCGATGTCCTTGTCGGGGTCGTCGCCGGCGGCACCGGCGAGCGCCTTGAGCCGGTGGACATAGCCGTGGTGGTCGGCGCCGAGCAGGTAGATCTTGTGCGCAAAGCCGCGGTCGCTCTTGTTGAGGTAGTACGCGGCGTCGGAGGCGAAGTACGTGTACTCGCCGTTGGAACGACGGATCACGCGGTCCTTGTCGTCGCCGAAGTCGGTCGTGCGCACCCAGATGGCGTCGTCCTGCTCGAACACGTGGCCCTGCGCGCGGAGGCGGTCGACGGCCTCGTCGACGAGGCTGGGCTCGCCGTTCGGGCCGTGGGCGTGGAGCGCGCGCTCGCTGAAGAAGACGTCGAAGTGCACGTTGAACTTCTCGAGCGACGCCTGCAGATCTGCGAGCTGCAGGGCGTAGGCACGGTCACGCGCCTGCACCAGCTGCTCGTCGTCGGACAGATCGAGAATTCCGGGCAGCTCGGCGCGCACGCGGCTCGCGAGATCGCCGATGTACGAGCCCGGATAGCCGTCCTCGGGTGTCGGTTCACCCTTGATCGCGGCGAGCACCGACCGCCCGAAGCGGTCCATCTGCGCTCCCGCGTCGTTGATGTAGAACTCGCGGACGAGCGTCGCACCGCTGGCCAGCAGCACGCGGGCGATCGCGTCGCCGAGGGCTGCCCACCGGGTGTGCCCGATGTGCATGGGCCCGGTGGGGTTGGCGCTGACGAACTCGAGGTTGATGCTCTGTCCGCGCTGGCTGTCGTTGGTGCCGTAGGCCGCGCCGGCAACGACGATGGTCTTCGCCAGGGCGCCGGCGGCTCCCGCCTCGAGGCGGATGTTGATGAACCCCGGCCCGGCGACCTCGACACTGGCGACGCCGTCGGTCGCGGCGAGCGCGTCGGCGATCTCCTGCGCGAACTCGCGCGGGTTGGCACCGACGGCCTTTCCGAGCTTCAATGCGGCGTTGGACGCCCAGTCGCCGTGATCACGGTTGCGCGGACGCTCCAGCGGGAAGTCGGCCGCAGTCAGCCCGGCGCTCGCGCCGGGTCGTCGCGCCTCGGCGAGCGGGGCGATGGCGGCGAGGAGGGCGGCGGCGAGGGCATCGGGATTCATAGCCCGTCAAGTCTACGGGCGCCCGCTGTCCGCAGCCTGCGCGCGTCCCTCGGCATCCGCGCCGGCGCGCGGGCCTGTGGGATCCCCGATGGCGTGCATAACTCCGTCTCAGGCCGGCGCAGGGAGCCCAACCCCGCGGTCCGCGCGGATTCAGGCGGAGTTGCGCACGCCGGCCCGGCGGCACCCGGTGCGGCCACGGCACGACCGCCCCGCTCCGCCCCCGCACGCCCGCGGACCGGGGCGCGTGCACAACTCCATCTGAGAAGGGCGCGAGGCGCCCAACCGCGCGGCCGGGGCCGATTCAGGCGGAGTTGCGCACGCCGGCCCGGCGGCACCCGGTGCGGATCAGACGAGTTGGACGAGCTCGGCGAAGTCGTCGAGGGCGGGATCGGATGCCGCGGCGGCGGCATCCTGCGCCTCGACATCGGCCGCGTCATCGGGCAGGACGCACGCGTCGACGCGCATGCGCTGCAGGCCCACGTAGCCGCCGTGGTAGCTGAGGAAGGCGCAGTCGGCGGCATCGCGGCCGGTGGCGATGCGCACGAGCGAGCGGCGATTGGCGAGGCGGGTCGCGTCGATGACGTACCAGCTGCCGTCGAGGTAGGCCTCGGCGACGGCGTGGAAGTCCATGGGGCGAAGGCCGGGAGCGAAGCACGCGGCGTAGCGGGCAGGCATGTCCATGGCCCGCAGCAGCGCGATGACGACGTGCGCGTAGTCGCGGCAGACGCCCTGTCCGGTCATGAGGGTGGTGACGGCGGAGTCGGTGCCCTGGCTCAGACCCGGCGTGTAGGTCGTGCTCGAGGCGACGAACTCGCTGACGGCCGTGATCAGCTCGAGCCCCTGCAGGCCGCGGAACTGGCGGCGCGCCTGCGAGAACACCTCGTCCGACTGGCAGTAGCGGCTGGGGCGCAGGTACGTGATGGCTTCGAGGTCACTCGTGGCGCGCTGAGCGACCTGTCCGTCGATCAGCGCTTCGTAGCGCACGTCGAGGCGTCCGGCCTCGCCGAGCAGACGGTGCAGCCGGCTGCCGGACTGGTCGATGATCTCCGTGGGCGTGTACACGCGATCACCCTGCGTGAACGTCAGTTCCTCCCGCAGAACGGGCGCCGGCTGGGCCGCGGCGATCTGGAAGATGAGGTCGACGGAAGCCCCGAGATCGAGGTCCAGTTCGGCGGTCACGAGGCGTTGCACCGGAGTATCCTCGCACGCCGCGACGGCGTCCGCGTACACTGGTGTCGACACCCTCCAGAGGGATGCCGAGGCACGCCGGCGCCGGCCGTCGATCACCGCCGATCCAAGCCGCCCGGCGGCGTAGCGGACGCCCCGTCGGTGATACCCTCGATCGGTACGCCTCCGTAGCTCAGGGGATAGAGCGTTGGTTTCCGGTACCAAAGGTCGCAGGTTCGATTCCTGTCGGGGGCACTCCACATATCCGAGGTCACCCCGCGTACGATCTCGCCCATGGTGACCGCGCGCACGCGCATCATCGTCGTCTTCACGGTGGTCGCGACCGCCAGCATCGTTATCGGTGTGGTGGCGGCGACAGTCGGCGTTCCCGAAAGCTACGGCTACACCCCGGCCCACGCGCTCACGCTCGTGACGGGAAGAACGGTGGCGGCGACGGTGGTGTGGGTCATCTTTGCGATGGGTGTGCTTGCCGCCGCGCTCGTGCGGGCGCGAGTCATCATCCGCACGAAGCCGTGGATCCGCATGACGCTGCTGCGTGGGTCGGTGTGGATCTGGGCGGCGATCGCGACGTCGTGGTTCATCGTTCTGGTCGCCTGGGATCTGCCCTTCTCCGAGCTGGGCGCAGAAGAGCCCCACCGCTACGGGTCGTGGACGCTGCAGCTCGCCCTCACATGGTGGCTTGCTTCGCTCGCGTGTGCGATCGCGGGAATCGTCTGGTCGACGGCACTCGCCCTGCGGCCGCGCGCATCGTTTTGAACCCTCAGATCGTCGACCAGCCGCCGTCGCTCGGCAGGATCACGCCGTTGATGTTGGCGGACTGATCACTCAGCAGCCACACGATCGCCGAGGCGAGTTGCTCGGCGGTCGCGACGGGGGTCATCAGCGCCTGCATGATCGGTCCGATCCGACCGGCCGCGTACGCGCTCCTCATCGGCGCTTCGATGTTGGTCGCGACGGCGCCCGGGGCCACGGCGTTGGCGCGGATGCCCTGCGGTCCGTAGAAGAAGGCCACGCTCTTCGTGAACCCGGCCAGCGCATGCTTCGACGACGTGTACGCGACGCCCGACGCCGATGCGCGCAGTGACGCCTCCGACGCGACGTTGACGATCGCGCCTCCGCCACGGGCGATCATCCCGGGGAGCACGGCACGGGTCAGCCGCATCGGCGCCGTGAGGTTCACGCGGAACACCCGATCCCACGTCTCGTCGTCGACCTCGGCCGGCGGAAGGAACGCGTCCATGATGCCGGCGACATTCGCCAGCCCGTCCACGGTCAAGCCCGCGGCATCCATGATCTGCTGGATCGTCGCCGCCTCGGCGATGTCGCCGGCCACCGTCACCATGCGCTCGTCCGACGCCTCGGCACGCAGTGCGTCGAGCCGTTCGGCGGAGACGTCGGCGCCGATCACGCGAGCGCCCTCACGATGCAAGCGCAACGCCGTCGCCCGACCGATGCCCGATCCCGCCCCCGTCACGATGATCGTCTGCCCCGTGAATCCCGACGCCTGTTCCATGGCTGCTCCTTCGCATGCAACGGCAGCGGCCGGATCGTCGCTGTCATCTCGACGGTACGCCGATCAGGACGGCACCGGGAGGGCGTGCGGCTATGGATCTGCCCCGCGTCAGTTCACGCAGGGCACCGCACCCGAGACCATCGGCTGCTGCGAGTTGGTGTAGCTCTGCGGGGTCGGCGACCCCGAGGGCGACGGCGATGACCCGTCGGCCCCGTCGGAGGGAGAGCTCGGCGCGTCGGTCGCGGCATCCGTGGCGCCATCGGTGGGCGCGGACGTCGGCGACGGCGGGTTGAGCAGGTCGCTGACCATGCCGGCGATCTTGTCCTGATCGACGATGTTGACGCTCTCGCCGTCGATCGTGCCGAACCGCTCCACTGGAAGCGTCTGGAAAGTGATGTCCCCGCCCGCCAGACGCTGCGCGGTGCTCGCGAGGCTCAGCAGATCGAACCCTTGATCGATCGCGACGTACTGCTTCGCCGTGTCGATGAGCGAGCGCATCGCCCCGAAGTCGGTGAAGGTCTGGGCGCTCTTCAGCTTGACGGCGAGGGAGATCATGAACGCCTGCTGCCGGCGCGTGCGGTCGAGGTCGGTGAGATCGACGTTCTCGTACTGCGTGTCGCGACGCTGCCGCACGAACGCCATCGCCTGCGCGGCATCGATCTGTTGCATCCCCGCGGCGAAGTTCGCGCCCGAGAACGTGTCGGCCGTCGCCTGGTTCAGGCACACCGTGATCGGCTGCACCGCCTGTGCGACGCGATAGAACGCGGCCATCGTCACTTCGACGAAGTGGTCGATGCGCACGCCGCCGAGAAACGACGAGACGGTCTGGATCTGCGCCTGCCGCGCGGCGTCGCGGGCTCGCTGATACGCCGTCGCATCGTCGGTGCCGTTGCCGGTCAGCTCGTCGTACGTGGCCTGGAACGTGCGGCCGTAGTCCTCCTTGATCTTGCCCTTCGTGACTCCGTCGGGCGCGTTCGCGTAGTCGACGTAGTCGTCCCTCGGGATCGAGATGCCGACCGCCTTGCCGCCGTTGGCGGGGATGTGGATGAACATCAGCACGTTCGTGTTGTAGCCGCCGACGCTCTCATCCTCCGCGTGGATCGCGTCGTAGATCTCCTGCGGGAAGGGCTTGCCGTCCTGATCGACGCGACTGTCCAGTCCCATCACCAGGATGTTGACCTCTCCCGTGTTCTGCGCGACGCCGGGGCTGGCCGACGGCATCGCGATGTCGGAGCGGTGGATGCCGTTGAGGTCGGAGACCACCACGGCCACCACCGCGATGACGGCGGCGACCAGGACGGCGAGTATTCCGACCGTGACACGGCGGCGCCGGATCTGCACGCGGCGTGAGACGGGACGAGACGTTCGAGACACCGACAGATCGTGTCAGAGGCAACCTATCGCCCCGGTGTGAGAGGCTTGGGAGGATCATCCTCCCGAAGGATGCCGATGCATCCGCGGCACGATGTGGAGCCCACCCCGCGGTTCGTAGCGTCGAAGCATGGCCAGCTCGCTCTTCGCTCGTCCCTCCTCCACCGCCGGCGCCGCGGTCCTCTCGGTGCTGGGCAGCATGCTCGCCATCGCCGTCATCGCGATCGGTCTGCTCGTCGTCCCTCTCGCCGCAGCGCTCGTGTTCGGCCCCGCACTGCTGGAACGGCTGTGAGCCTTCCCGCAGGCGTCGCGTCCTCGATGCGACGCCTGCGGGCCGCTACGGTGAAGGGATGACGGAGACCGTCCCCGCCGCCTCCCCCGCGCCCGCCGACCCCGCGGGCCGTGCACACGCTCTCATCCGCATCGTGCGCCACGTGCCGGCGACACTGTTCACCGTCGGGGCGATCCTCGTCGTCGGCATCCTCTCGCAGGGCCTGTGGTCGCCCTTCGACGAGAGCGCAGGCATGGACACGTGGGCGTACGGCCTGCCGGCGCTGGAGGCCGGACGGTGGTGGACTCCCCTCACCGGAACCTTCTTCGTCGCCGAGCCGTGGCTGTTCGTGCCGACCCTGCTCGGCTTCGTCGGGATGGGCCTGCTCGAATACGCCCGCGGCACCCGCGTCGCACTCGCGTACTTCTGGATCGGGCAGGTCGTGGCAGTCCTGGCGACCTCACTGCTCCTGGCCGTGCTGAGCGTCTTCTCCGGCTGGGAATGGGTGCAGGACACCGCGACCACCCTCGACGTGGGCGCCAGCGGCGGTACCTTCGCCTGTATCGCCGCCGTGATCGGCCTGCTGGCCTCGCCGTGGCGTCTGCGGGCGTGGCTCGTTCTCATCGCGGTTGTCATCGTCGGGGTCCTGGTCCTGGGGACCGTGGCCGACCTCTCCCACCTCATCGCCGTGCTCGTCGTGCTCGTGTTCGACCGCACCCTGCGACCGCGTCGCGCCACCATCCGCGAGCAGCGACTGATCGCCTTCCTCGGCATGCTCGCCTTCGTCGGCATCGAAGTGATCCTGACGCTGATCCCCACCTACGGCCCGTTCGGGACGACCGACCCGCTCTCCAGCGACTGGACGACGACGGCCATCGATGTCGTCGTGGTGCTCGTGATCGCCCAGGGACTGCGGCGCGCGCGGCGCTGGGCGTGGATCTGCGCTCTCGTGCTGCTGGCGTTGAACATCCTCGCCGCGGCGCTGCTCGCGGTCATCGTCACGCTGGACGTGCGTCTCGACCTCGGGGTGCCGATCGACGGCGAGACGGCGATCGAGATCGGCAGCGGCTTCATCGCCCTCGTGCTTCTGGTCTATCTGATCGTGGTGCGCGGCGCCTTCTCCGGTGCGCGGCGCAGCGAGCTCGGGACGCCCGACGCTCAACCGGACTCCCGGGAGGTGGCCGACCTGATCCGCGCCCACGGCGGTGGCACGCTGTCGTGGATGACGACGTGGGACGGCAACAGCTACCTGCGCACGAGCACCGGCATCGTCGCCTACCAGATCCGTGCGGGGGCGGCGATCGCTCTGGCCGATCCCCTGGGTCCCGAGGAGGGTCGGGCGGCGTCGGTGGCCGAGTTCATCGCGGCAGCCGAGGAGGCGGCGCTCATCCCCTGCTTCTTCAGCGCCGGGGCGGCCACGCAGGCGGCCGTGCCGGGCGGGTGGCGCGCACTCGTCGTCGCCGACGACACCATCGTCGATCTACCCGGGCTCGCGTACACCGGCAAGCGGTGGAACTCGGTGCGCACGACCCTCAACCGCGCCGGACGCGAGGAGATGACCTTCCGCTTGACGCATCTGCGCGACGAGTCGTGGGGTGTGCGTACACAGCTGCAGGCGATCTCGAACCAGTGGGTCGGCGAGAAGCAACTGCCCGAGATGCGCTTCACGCTCGGAACGCTCGCCGAAGCGGACGACCCCGAGGTGCGCATCGCGCTCGCCCTCGACGCACGGGGCGACGTGCACGGCTTCTTGTCGTGGATGCCGGTGTACGGCGAGGGCGTCGTGCGCGGATGGACCCTCGACCTGATGCGTCGCCGCGAGCACGGGTTCGGGCCGGTGATGGAGTACCTCATCGGCAGCTCGGCCGTCGCCTTCCGCGACGAGGGTGCCGAGTTCATGTCGCTGTCCGGCGCGCCGCTCACCCACGAGTACCCGCCCGAGGCCCAGGGGCTCGCGGCGCTGAGCACGCGCCTGTCCGATGCGCTCGAGCCGGTGTACGGGTTCCAGTCGCTGCACCGCTTCAAGCAGAAGTTCCACCCGCGCTACGAGACCATGTCGCTGCTGTTCCGCGACGAGGCCGACCTGCCGCGGATCGGCGCCGGACTCACGCGTGCGTTCCTGCCCTCCGCGACGACGCGGCAGTTCGCGAGCGCGGGGCTGGAGTTGCTGCGCGGCGAGCGCTGAGCGTCGACGGATGCCGCGGCGCGCTCAGTCGTGACCGACGAGCTTGAGTCCGACGACGCACCCGACGAGGCCGAGGATGAGCAGCAGTCGCACGAGCGAAAACTGCTCGTCGCCGGTGATCATGGCGTAGGCGACGGTGAGCGAGGCCCCGATACCGACCCACACGGCGTACGCGGTGCCGGTGGAGATGTCGCGCATGGCCCACGCCAGACCGCCCATGCTGGCGGTCAGCGAGGCGGCGAACACGATCGTCGGAACAAGTCGGCTGAAACCTTCGGACTTGCCAAGCGCGGTCGCCCAGACCGCTTCGAGAACGCCGGAGACGATGAGGATGACCCAGGACATGACGTGACCTTCCGGCCAGTCTTGTCGCTCACCGGGTACTGGGATCCCTCGTCCGGAGACCCTGTCGGGGTCTTCGTACAGACTAGCGGTTCTTCCTGATCACGAGCCGGGCGCGACGAGGAAGACCGCGTTCCACAGCCCCGGATTGTGTGCGTGCACGAGGACCGCGAAGACGACGGCGTCGAAGAGCAGATGCACCGTCACGACGTAGCCCAGCGAACGGGTCTTGAGGAAGATGACCGCTTGCAGGAGAGCGAACGGGATGGTGAGCACCGGCCCCCAGGCGCGGTAGCCGAGCTCCCAGAGGAAGGAGACGAACACGATCGCCTGCAGCACGTTGGCCGCGGCATCCGGGAGATGACGGCGCAGCAGCGCGAACACCGTGCAGATGAAGAACAGCTCGTCCCAGATGCCCACGGCGCCGACGCCGACGAAGAGCCGGGCGATGAGATCGGGGCTGTCCACCACCGGCCAGTTGCGGTACACGCCCGAGGTGATGAAGTAGAACGGCAGGATCAGCCAGCCGAGCGCCAGCACGGCCCCGAGCCACCCCCACTGCCAGCCGCGCCATCGTCCCCCGCCGCGCCAGGGGAAGCGGATCGCGCGATCGCGGTAGACCCATCGCGACACGGCATACGGCAGCGCGACCGCGCCGCCCAGCGCCAGAGTGAACCGCAGCATCGACAGAGTGTCGAGCTTCGCCTCCAACGAGATCGAGCTCACCACGAGCATCCCCATCGCGATGAGCGACAGATCCCGCGCGAGCGACGGCGTGGATGCCGCGAGCCGGCCCCGCTCGAGGGCGATCGCGCCCGCGACCCCGACGACCAGAAGGGCGATACCGAGCAGCGGCTGGCGCAGGACGAAGAAAGCGGGCGCGGCGAGGCACACCGCCGCCGCCGGCAGGACGCCGACCCCGAGCCGCCCGGCATCGACGCGCTCGGTCACGGTGAGTTCTCCCCGTCGTCCTCGAGGGGGTGGGCGATCTCGTCCCGCGGCATCCGCGCGATCCACAGCACCAGCAGCGACAGCACGAAGGGCACGAGGCCGGCGACCACGAAGATCACGGGGATCTCCACGACGGTCGACAGGGGGCCGGCGAGCGCCATGGAGATGGGCATGAGCGCGAGGGAGACGAAGAAGTCCAGGCTCGAGATGCGCCCGAGCATGTGGCGCGGGACACGTCGCTGCAGGAGCGTGCCCCAGATGACGTTGCCGTAGCTGAAGCCGAAGCCGCACGCGAAACCGCTCACCGCCATGAGCCAGTATTCGTGCGTGAGGCCGATGACCACGAACGGCAGGGTGCTGAGACCCCACACGAGAGTCATCGCGCTCAGGTAGCGCCGCGGCATCCGCAGCGACGAGACCACGACCGATCCCACCACTCCGCCGGCGCCGAAGCACGCCAGCAGAAACCCGAACAGACGCGGATCGGGGCCGAAGCGCTCGCGGGTGACGAACGGCAGCAGGACCTCCTCCGGGCCCATCGTCACGAGCACCCAGATCGTCGCGAACAGCAGCGTCCACAGCAGCCACGGGGTACGGACCGTGAACAGCACGGCCTCGACGAGGTCGTGACGAATTCTCTGGCTCGACACGCCCTCGGCTGCGTCGGCGGCTTCGGCGGCCGGTTCCGGGCGCAGGAACAGCAGCAGCACGAACGCCGCCGCGTGGGCGAGGAGCACGGCGCCGGCCGCCTGGCTCGGGATCAGTGCAGCGAGGAGAAGTCCCGCCATCGCGGGGCCGGCGGCCTGCTGGAGGGCGGGACGCACCGCTCCTTCGAGGCCGTTCGCCGGCAGCAGGTGCTCGGCCGGAAGAATGCGCGGAAGGATCGCGCTGTAGGAGGGGAAGAAGAAACCCGCCCCGGCGCCGAGCACGAGCGAGACGATCGTGAGGTGCGCGATCGTGAGGGTGCCGAACTGGCCCACCACGACGACGGAGCCGACGGCCAAGACGTTCGCCGTCTCGACGGCACGCAGGATCAGGCGCCGCGGCAGCCGGTCGGCAGCGATCCCGCCGGGGATCGCGCAGGCGAGAAGGCCGATCGCGTTCGCGGCGGCGACGACGGACAGCTGGACGGGGTCCTCGTCGATGCGGATGACCGCATAGACCATGACGACCGCCCACATCCCGGCCGCGGAGATCGACAGCACGACCGCGCCGAAGAGGATGCGGAAGTCACGGTGGGCCAGAGGCCGCATGGCCCGCCAGCGATCGCGGGCGCGCGGCGGCGCGCTCACGCGCCCGACGCCGTGCGCGGCAGACGGCGATAATCCAGGTCGCGGATCTCGCGACCCTTCGCGATACCCTTGCGCTCGAACGCCGTCATCACGCGCCCGTCGAACCGCTCGGCCCATTCACCGTCGAACGCCGGGACGAACTCCTCGGCATCGGCCAGGACCTCACGCATCTGCCGCGCGTAGTCCTCCCAGTCGGTCGCGAGCCGCAGGCGTCCGCCGTCGCGCAGCGCCCGTGCCGCCAGCGGCGGAAACGGCGGCGCGATCAGTCGACGCTTGTTGTGCTTGGCCTTGTGCCACGGGTCGGGGAAGAAGATCCACAACTCGTCCACGCTGGCCGCCGGCAGCAGGTGCTCGAGGACCTCGGGCGCGTTCGCCTCGACGAGGCGGAGGTTGCGGATGCCGGCGCGGTCGGCGTCGAGCATCGTACGGGCCAGCCCCGCGCGGAACACCTCCACCGCAAGAAAGTCGCGGTCGGGCGCGGCGGCCGCAGCGCTGACGATCGCATGACCCTGGCCCGATCCGACCTCCACGGTCAGGGGCGCGGCGCGGCCGAACACCTCGGCGGGCACGACCGAGGTCCCCGGAAGCACGCTGGTCGCCGCGGCATCGCGCTGCACGTCGATGACGTACCGCGAGGCCAGCTCCGCCCAGGCGCGCTCCTGCGCGTCGCTCATCCGGCCGCTGCGGCGCACGAATGAGACGGGCTTGTCGCGGAAACGGGGAGCATCTGTCTCGTGCGGCATCCGACCAGGGTACCGGCGAGCACTCCGGTTATAGAGGTGACGACGGGTTCACGCGGTGACGAAGTCGATGAGCTCTTCGACGCGTCCCAGCAGCGCCGGGTCGAGGTCGCGGTAGCTGTGCACCGCTGCGAGGATGCGCTGCCACGTGCGGGCGATGTCGGCCTGGTCGCGGGCGGGCCACCCGAGAGCCCGGCTCACGCCCACCTTCCACTCGATGCCGCGGGGCACGTCCGGCCACGCCGCGATGCCGAGCGCACGCGGGGTCACGCACTGCCACACATCGATGTGGGGGTGGCCGACGATCCGCACGTGAGGACCGTGCGGCCCCCGGGCGACGGCGTCGGCGATGCGCGACTCCTTCGACCCGGGCACGAGGTGATCGACGAGCACTCCGTAGCGTCGTCCCGGTCCGGGCGGCTCCTCGCGCAGCACCTCTTCGAGCAGGTCGACGCCCTGCAGGTACTCGACGACGACGCCCTCGACCCGAAGATCGTCGCCCCACACCTTCTCGACGAGCTCGGCGTCGTGGCGGCCTTCGACGAGGATCCGCGAGGCGCGGGCCACGCGGGCGCGAGTCGTGTCGGCGGCGAACGAGCCGGAAGCGGTGCGGCGGGGTCCGGATGCCGCGGCCTTCGGCGCCTCCAGGACGACCGCCTGTCCATCGATCAGGAAGCCGCCGCCGAGGGGGAACAGTCGACGGCGACCGCGGCGGTCCTCCAGCTCGACATGACCCGACTGGATGCCGGTGACAGCGCCGCAGAAGCCGTCGCCGGCGATCTCCACGACGAGGTCCGGCGCGGCCGCCACGCGGGGCACCGCGCGGCGCCCCGCGTCGCGCCATCCCGCGGCCAGAACGTCTGCGCCATAGCGATCGGGGCCGAATCCGTCGTTGTTCATGGTTCCTCCGAACGCGACACCATACCCGCCCCCGCCGCCGCGGGCGCGGGGACAGGCCGGGGAGGGCAAGACCCACGGCATGCCCGCAGCTCGCCTATCGGGTCATGCCGTTCGCGACATAGGATCGGCGTGAGGAGCGAGGTTCCCGCACCTCGCGCAGGGGAGGAACACGCATGCGTGCGCGTTTGTGGTTGGCGCTGACGGCGGCAGCGGCGATCGTCCTGGGCGCCACGTCGATCGTCCTGGGCGCCCCGACCGCGGCGATCGCCACGGGCCCCGTGGCTCTCAGCTCGTCGCGCGTCGTGGATCAGTCCGGCGTGCTGACCGGTGCGCAGATCTCCGAGGTCGATACGCGCTTGCGCGCCCTCACCGCAAAGTCGGGCGTCGATCTCTGGGTCGCGTACGTCCCCCAGTTCACCGATCCGTCGGCGCCCGAGGACTGGGCGAACGAGACGGCGCAGAACAACGGTCTGGGACCGCACCAGTACCTCCTGGCGATTTCGACCGACGGCCGTCAGTACTACCTGTCGGGCTCCTCCGCTGGCCCCGTGACCGGTGATGAGCTCACCACGATCGAACGCGAACGGGTGCAGCCGGCACTGTCAGCGGGTAACTGGGTCGGCGCCGCGACCGCCGCCGCAGACGGACTGGCCGACGCCATCGCCGGCGGCACCGGTGGCGCAGCGGTCGACCCCGTCGGCATCATCACGCCGATCCTGCTCGTCATCGTCGTCGTCGCCCTGGCCGGGCTGGTCATCTGGATCGTGATCCGCTCGCGCAGGCGTCGATCGCCCGCGAGCTCGTTCCCGGGATCACCCTCGCCCCCGCCGGTGAGCGTGGAAGATCTCGCGCGCCGCGCGTCCTCGGCCCTCGTCCAGACAGACGACGCCGTCAAGACGAGCGAGCAGGAGCTCGGGTTCGCCCGGGCGCAGTTCGGCGACGAGGCCTCCCGCGAGTTCGAAACGGCGCTGGCCAGTGCGAAGGCTCAGCTCGACGAGGCCTTCTCCCTCAAGCAGAAGCTCGACGATGAGACTCCCGACAGCGACGACGACGCGCGCGCCTGGAATACGCGCATTATCGAACTGTGCGAAGCCGCCAACGCGCAGCTCGACGAGAAGGCGGCGGCGTTCGACGAACTGCGCAAGCTCGAGCAGAACGCGCCCGACGCGCTTGCGCGCCTCCGCGAGAAGAAGGCGAGCGTCGCTGGCGCGCACGACGCGGCCGCCGCGACACTCACCGACTTGACGGGCGCGTACGACCCGCTCGCCCTCGCCGCGATCGCCGACAACCCCGAGCAGGCATCGCAGCGCCTCGCGTTCGCTGAGACTCTGCTCGGCACCGCCGCCGCCCAGATCGCCGCCGGCAATGCGGCAGCCGCGGCGGTCAGCATCCGCGCCGCGGAGGATGCCGTGACACAGGCCGAGGTGCTGCAGAACGCCATCGCCCGCACGCGCGCCGACCTCGCACAGGCGGAGACGGATGCGGCGGCCCTCATCGCCGACCTCGAGACCGACATCGCCGCGGCGACGGCCCTGCCGGATCGGGACGGCCGCCTGGCTCCCGTGATCGCGGCCACGCGCGCCCAGGTGGAGGCGGCACGGCCGCTGGTCTCCGGCCCCGCGAAGCGCCCCCTCTTCGCCCGCGAGGGCCTGGACCGCGCCAACGCACAGATCGACGAGGTCCTCGCCGGCATCCGCGACGAGCAGGAGCGTGCCGCGCGCGCGTCGGCGCAGCTCGGCGGACTCATCGCACAGGCGCAGGGCGAGATCTCCGCGGCGGAGGACTTCATCTCCTCGCGCCGAGGTGCGGTCGGCGCTGAGGCCCGTACCCGCCTCGCCGAAGCCGGCGCATCACTCGTGCAGGCCCGCCAGCTGCAACAGAACGATCCCGCGCAGGCGCTGGCCGCCGCGCAGCGCGCGCACGAGCTGGCGACGCAGTCCCTGCAGGCGGCGCAGAGCGACGTCGGCGTCTTCCAGGGCGGCATGTTCGGAGGATCCGGCGGATCGCCGCGTACGGGCACGGGCGGCGACATGATGGGAGCCATCCTGGGCGGCATCGTCATCAACTCGCTGCTGAACGGCGGCGGGGGCGGCCGCTCGCGCTCCGGTGGAGGTTTCGGCGGCCTCGGCGGGGGCGGCAGCATCTCCCCCGGTGGTTTCGGCGGCGCCGGCAGCCGCTCGCGACGCGGCGGAGGTCGCTTCTGAGCTCGGCATCCGCTCGCCCCCTCCGACCGCACGATCCCCTCGCACGCTGGGAATTCTCCCGTTAGGAAAGGAAAAACGATGGCAAAGCAGTCCATCTTCGGTCGCATCTCGACGCTCGTGAAGGCGAACGTCAACGCGATGCTCGACGCCGCCGAAGACCCGCAGAAGATGCTCGACCAGTTGGTGCGCGACTACACCAACTCCATTGCCGACGCCGAGTCGGCGATCGCCGAGACCATCGGCAACCTCCGTCTGCTCGAGCGCGACCACGAGGAAGACGTGCGCGCCGCGGCCGAATGGGGCAACAAGGCCCTCGCCGCCAGCCGCAAGGCCGATGAGCTGCGCGCGAGCGGCAACACGGCGGATGCCGACAAGTTCGACAACCTCGCCAAGATCGCCCTGCAGCGCCAGATCAGCGAGGAGAACGAGGCCAAGGCCGTGGCTCCCACGATCGCGTCTCAGACGGAGGTCGTCGACAAGCTCAAGGACGGCCTCAACGGCATGAAGCAGAAGCTCGAGCAGCTGAAGGCCAAGCGCAGCGAGCTGCTGGCGCGCGCGAAGACGGCCGAGGCACAGAACAAGGTGCACGACGCGGTCAAGTCGATCGACGTGCTCGATCCCACGAGCGAGCTCGGTCGCTTCGAAGACAAGGTGCGCCGCCAGGAGGCTCTCGCCGCCGGCAAGGCGGAGCTCGCGGCATCCAGTCTGGACGCCCAGTTCAACGAGCTCGAGGATGTCGGCGAGCTCACCGAGGTCGAGGCGCGCCTGGCCGCCCTGAAGAGCGGCGGCACCGGCACGGCAGCGCTCGAGCAGTAGACAGGACGGTCGGCGTTCCGGCGTCCGCCCGCACGTGGGCGCCGGGACGCCGGCCTCGCGCCGCGCGAACGCGCAGGGAGGAACGGGAAGATGACCCGCTTCGTGGTGGTTCCGCAATGGCAGGGCTCCCCCGCCGCGCGTGCGATGCTGCTCGTGGACGGCGCCGAGGCGATCGCCGGCGATCTGCCCCGCGCGGCGACTGCCCGTGTCGAGGTGCCCGCCGAGGCCGGCGAGGCGCTGGAGACCGGCGTGCGCCGCTTCAGCGCGCTGAGCCGAGTCGCCGACGCTCTCACCGCGGAACTCGCGACCGGAGGTGAGCCGGCGCTGGTCGTGGGCGGAGACTGCGGCATCGCCGTCCCCGCGATCGCCCACGCCGCCGCCCGACACCGGAACCTCGCGGTGGTCTGGTTCGACGCGCACGGCGACCTCCACACGCCCGCGACGTCACCGTCGGGCGCGTTCGGCGGCATGGCGCTGCGGGCGGCGTGCGAAAGCGGACCGGTGCCGGGAAGCGGTGCCGTGACGGCCGATCGCGTGGTACTGGTCGGCGCCCGTGACCTCGACCCCGCTGAGGCTGCGTACCTCGCCGGCAGCGACATCCGCGGGATCCCGGCCGACGCGATCGGCGACGGCGCCGCGGTCGCCGCCGCCGTGGCGGCGACGGGCGCCGACGCCGTCTACATCCACGTCGACCTCGACGTGCTCGATCCCGCCGAGCTCACCGGCGTGACCCAGCCGACGCCGTTCGGTGCGACGCTCGGGGAGCTGACCGCAGCCATCGCCGCCGTGCGACGCACGGCTCCGCTGGTGGGAGCGTCCATCGCCGGCTTCGCGCCGGCTTCGCCCGCCGCCGCCGTCGACGATCTGGGGACCATCCTGCGGGTCGTCGGAGCTCTCGCGTGATCGCGTCGCCGCCGCCCGGCTGGCAGCAGCGTGCGGCCCGCGCGGTGGAGCGCGGACGCCGTCTGGACGCACTGATCCCCGGCATCCTGCTCGACTCCCCCGTCAGCCTCGTGGGTTTCTGGTGGGGAACGGCCGTCGGCTGGATCTGGGGGTCGCTGTGGTCGACGGGTCGCATCGAGCGTCGCGGGGGCCTCTGGGTGTTCACGGGGATGCCGTCGTGGACGTTCGGCCGCGGAGGTGTCTGCGTCGGCGGCTGCTTCCTGACCGACTCACCCCGCATCAGCGAGGCCGTGCTGCGGCATGAAGCGGTGCACGCCCGCCAGTGGCGCCGTTACGGCTTTCTGATGCCGCTGCTGTACGCCCTGGCGGGGCGCAACCCGCTGACGAACAGGTTCGAGATCCTCGCCGGGCTCGAAGAGGGCAACTACGTGCCCCACGGAGCGTCGGCGGGCGCGGTCAGCGAGAGCTGAGCAGCCCGAAGCGCGCCGGTGTATGCACTGCCGCCGGCGAGATGCCGAGGCGCTCGGTGAGGTGGTCGAAGATGTCGGCCGTGCCGAGGAAGCCGCCGAGAAGGTGGATGCGCGTGCCGTCCTGACATGCCGACTCGTCGCCGTCGGCGCAGAGCATCTCGTCCGCCCACGCGGTCACCGCTCGACTCACGGCCTGGCCGGGAGCACAGGGACGACCGGTTCCGGGCTCTCCGCTGCGGTGCGAGCGATCGAGCCAGGTGACGACCATCCGCGCCGGGACCGCGATCGGAGTGATCCACGACGCGTCGGGAACCTCGATGAAGACGCGGCCCGTCGAACAGATCGGCAGCGTCGCGAGGAGCGCCTCGAGTTCGACGAGGGCGTGCTCGTCCGCCGTGATGAGCTGCTGCACCCGCGCATGACGAGAGGCCTTGCACGCGGACTTGTCGTGCACGGCGTGCGGGGCGGATGAGGTCATGATGCTCCATCATACGCTCGTTAAGGCGAGCCTTACCTCAGTGTTCGATGAGGATCTCCGCGAGCGCGTCCACCTCGTCGACGCGCAGACCGTGCGCGACGAGATAGCCGGCACCCGACCCGAAGCGCTCGCGTACGTCCTCGAGCAGCTCGTGCATCACCGGTGCCGGCGAGCGCGTGGCGAGGTCTTCGAGATGGCGGGCGTCCGGGTGCACGCTGCGCAGATAGGCCAGCACGCGAGCGTTGCGCCGGGCAGGAAGCATGGCTTCGGTGCGCGCGTAATCGGCCACGATCGCGTCATGCTCGACGCCGACGGCGTCCAGCAGCAGCGCAACGGCGACGCCCGTACGGTCCTTTCCGACGGTGCAGTGCACGAGCGCCGGCGCACCCGCGATCACGGCGCGGGCGACGGCGACCATGCGATCGGCCGACTCGTCGACGAGGCCGCGGTAGACGTCGGCGAGTGAGCGATCCTCGACGAAGAAGGAAGCGACGGAGCCGAGGAAGAGGGGGATCCGGATCGTCTCGAGGTCCAGACCGCGGACGCGGCTGGGTTCGACGGCGACCTCATCGTCGGCGCGGAGGTCGACCACGCGACGGATGCCGAGACCGACGAGCGCGTCGCGTCCGGCATCGTCCAGCCCGGCGAGATTGCCGGAACGGAACAGCACTCCGGCTCGCGTCACGCTGCCGCTCGCCGGGAGGCCGCCGACGTCGCGGAAGTTCAGGGCGCCGGAGACGATGCTCACGCCGGATCGTCTCCCACGCCGCTCTGGACCGCGCGCGGGGGGACGGGGTACTTGCCGGCGATCGTGATGCGGTTGAAGGCGTTGATCGACACCAGCAGCCAGCTGATCGCGACGTACTCCTGCTCGGAGAGGATGCCGCCGACGCGATCGTAGACCTCGTCGGGTACGCCGCCCTCGTGGATGAACACGTAGCACTCCGCCAGTTCGAGTGCCGCGCGCTCGCGGGCCGAGAAGACGCCCGACTCCCGCCAGGTGGCCAGCTGAGCGATCTCGTCGACCCCGAGCCCCGCGGCAGCGGCACGGTCGACGTGCACGCGCACGCAGTAGGCGCAGCCGTTGAGCTGCGAGGCGTGGATGAGCACCAGCTCACGCAACCGCGCATCGATGCCCGCCTCGGCGGCGATCGTGCCGACCGTCTGGGAGAACGCCTCGAGGGCGTCATACGCGGGACGGGCCGACCGGGACAGGTGGACGCGACGCTCGGTGCTCATGCGATCAGCCTAGGACGGGTAGGCGACGACCGCTGCGAGCGCGGATCGAGGCACAATGGCCGGATGGATGAGTTCTCCTTCCTCGCCGACCAGGCGGCCGAGCTCGGCATCGACGCCGTCCCGCCCGTGCGCCGTCTCACGCACCTCCTCGACGACGGCCGCGCCGTCAGCGCTCTGCAGTACGGGGATCCGGTCACCGCCGCCTTCACGGCCCCGCAGGTGACGCTGCTGCACGGCGCGGGCCTCAATGCCCACACCTGGGATACGACGGTGCTCGCCCTCGGCGTCCCCGCCCTTGCCGTGGACCTCCCGGGTCACGGCGACTCGTCATGGCGGGCGGATGCCGCGTACACCGGAGGCGCCCTCGCGGCCGACATCGCGCCCGCTGTCGCCGCGTGGACCCGGGACACGCCGCAGGTGCTCGTCGGCCAATCGCTCGGGGGCCTGACAGCAGCCGCGCTTGCCGCTGCGCACCCGGAGCTGGTGCGCGAGCTGATCGTCGTCGACATCACCCCCGGCATCGACCCGGACGGCGATGCCGCACAGATCGCCGCTTTCTTCGCCGGCCCCACCGACTGGGCCAGCCGCGACGAGCTCGTCGAACGGGCGCTCTCGTTCGGCCTCGGCGGATCCCGTGGGGCTGCGACGCGCGGTGTCACCCTCAACTCGCGCGTGCGCGGGGACGGCCGCGTCGAGTGGAAGCACCACTTCGCGCACCTCGCCAACGCGATGGCCGGCGACGCGGATGCCGCGGCGAGCGCGCAGGCACAACGGCACGCGATCCGCGGCGCCCTCACCACCGAGGGATGGGATCATCTCGCCGCCACCACCGCTCCGATCACGCTCGTGCGCGGACGTCGCGGGTTCGTGACGCCAACGGATGCCGACGACTTCCAGCACCGCCTCCCGACGGCATCCGTCGTCGAGGTCGACTCGGGCCACAACGTGCAGGAGGAGCAGCCGGTGGAACTGGCCCGCCTCATCGCACAGGTCGCGCGCGGCTGAGTCGACCGGTCGCATGACGCTCGGTGTCACCCCAGCGAAGACCGATGACCGCACCGACCGCCGCAAAGCCTAGGCTGTAACGCGCACCCGAGTCCGCGGGCCGCTGCGCACAGCACACGCGCACGCCCGCGCTGCCGAAAGGACACCTCTCACATGCTTCGCCGCACCACCGTCGCCGCCGCCGCGCTCCTCGCCGCCGGCGCCCTGCTGCTGACCGCCTGCTCCGGCGGCTCCACGCCCGATGCGTCCCCGACCGCGGTCACGCCCGACCCCGACGCGGTCGTGAACGTACGTCTTGTCGCGGAACCCGGCAACCTCGACATCAGGACCACGGCGGGCTCGGCTCTCGACCAGATCCTCATCGACAACGTCTACCAGGGTCTCGTTTCGCGCACGCCCGACCAGCAGATCGTCGACACGCTCGCATCCAGCCACACCGTCTCGTCCGACAAGCTCACCTATACGTTCACCCTGCGTGACGGCGTGACTTTCCACGATGGGTCGCCCCTGACGGTCGACGACGTCGTGTGGTCTCTGCAGCAGGTGAAGGCCAACGCTTCGTACCGCGACTCCGACACGCTCTCTCGCGTGCAGAGCATCGCCGCGAACGGCAAGGACGTCGTGCTGACCCTCAGCCAGCCCGATTCGGGGCTGCTGTGGAACCTCACCGGGCGCGCCGGTCTCGTGCTTAAGAAGGACGACCCCACCGATCGCAAGACGAAGGCGAACGGCACCGGGCCGTACAAGCTGACGAACTGGAAGCAGGGCGACTCGATCACCTTCGACCGCAACGACGGGTACTGGGGCGACAAGGCGAAGGTCAAAGAGGTGGTGTTCAGCTACATCCCCGACAACCAGGCAGCGCTCAACGGCGCCCTAGCAGGAGAACTCGACGTCGTCACTGGCTTCGACGCAAACCTCAGCGATCAGATCAAGGCAAGCGGCGAGTTCACTGTCGAGGTCGGAAAGTCGACCGACAAGGGCACGCTGGCGATGAACTCGACGAAGGCCCCTCTGTCCGACAAGCGGGTGCGCCAGGCGATCCGCGAGGCCATCGACCACGACGCGATCGTCAAGGCGCTCGGAGCCGGGCAGACCTTGTACGGCCCGATCCCTGAGTTGGACCCCGGCTACGAGGATCTGTCCTCCACCGCTCCGTTCGACCCGACCGCTGCGAAGAAGCTTCTTTCGGAGGCCGGTGTACAGGACCTGACGCTGACGCTCACCATCCCGTCCTGGTACGGAACGACAGTTTCTCAGATCCTCGTATCGAACCTCAACGACGTCGGAATCACTCTCAAAGTCAAGCAGGTTGAGTTTCCGACGTGGGTCAACGACGTTTACACCAACAAGAACTATGAGCTCAGCTTCGTGTTGCACACCGAGGCGCGCGACTTCGAGAACTGGGCGAATCCGGACTACTACTTCACCTACAACAACCCCGAGGTGCAGAAGCTCTATCAGCAGTCGCGCAGCGCGACGGACGACCAGACGTCGGCGGGCCTGCTAAAGCAGGCTGCGAAGATCGTCGCCGAAGATCAGGCCGCCGATTGGCTCTATAACGGAGCGTCGGTTGTGGCCACTCGACATGGCGTAGCTGGCTTCCCTATTGTGAATGTCAACGAGCGCATGAACCTCAGTGCGCTTGAGGAGGCAGCGCGATAAGCACGCTTGCCATCAGGCGCTATTGGAGAAGCTATGAAACTGTCCCGGAAGACTGCAGGAGTATCGCTTGCGACCGCGCTCTTGGCTGCCGCTTTGGTCGGCGTCGCGGCTCCCGCGAATGCCGCGTCAAACTCGTTCCAATGCGTTCCAGCAGACCAAGTCGTCGTCGATCCTGCTTTTCCTTCAGTTACCGTTTACTACACTTTTACGGGGTGGGCAGGATCCAAGTACAAGTACTCCGTGAAGACAGTCTCTCCATCGACGGGCGCCTACTACAGCAGCAAGACCTGCCAGCCCTAGCTCGAGTCTCAGTTGAGGGCGGCTGTGCGCCGTCTATGGTTGGTCGTTGTCTAGATATCTAGCGCGTCGACTGGCCCTGCTCGCGCTGGGCCTGTTCGTCGCCAGTGCGCTCATCTTCCTGACGCTCCGGGTCCTTCCCGGCGATGTCGCTCAGCTCATTGCCGGGATCGACGCGAGCCCGGCGCAGGTCGCCGCAATCCGTGAGCGCCTCGGGCTCGGAGAGCCCCTTGCGGCGCAGTACCTGTCGTGGATCGGCGGTGTCTTCCGCGGAGACCTCGGCCAGTCGTTGCTGACCGGCGCCCCCGTGGCGGCCCAGCTCGCCGAGAAGGCTCAGGTGACGGTTCCGCTCGGACTGATGGCGATGACCGTCGCCCTGCTGATCGCACTGCCGTTCGGAGTGCTCTCCGCCGTTCGCCGCGGCCGTCCCGACGGCACCGCCCTCTCCGTCGGCGCCCAGGCCGTGGCCGCGGTCCCCGTGGTGTGGGCCGGCATGATGCTGGTGCTGGTGTTCGCCGTCTGGCTCGGGTGGCTGCCCGCCCAGGGCTTTCCCCGCGCGGGGTGGAGCGACCCGGCATCCGCCGTGCGGGCGCTGCTGCTGCCGGCGATCACGATCGGCGTCGTCGAGGGTGCGATGCTCATGCGGTTCGTCCGTTCGGCGACCCTCCAGGCGACGGGAGAGGACTTCGTCCGCACCGCGGCGGCGAAAGGCCTCACCCGCACGCAGGCCCTCATCCGGCACGGACTTCCCACGGTGGGTCTGTCGATCATCACGGTTCTGGGGCTGCAGGTGGCCGGCATCATCGTCGGCGCCGTCGTCATCGAGCAGCTGTTCAGCCTGCCCGGCATCGGACGCATGCTCGTGGAGGACGTCGGCAAGCGTGACCTGCTCAAGGTTCAGGGCGAACTGCTCGCGCTCACCGGGTTCGTGCTCGTCGTCGGCTTCGCCGTCGACCTCGTCCACCGGCTGATCGACCCTCGGCAGCGGGAGGCGGAATGAGCAGGTTCGCCTGGCTGCGTCGACTGTGGGCGCTGTCGACGGGACGCTTCGGTCTCCTCGTCGTGCTGACGATCGGCGTCGTCGCACTCGTCGCACGGTTCTGGTTGCCGTTCGATCCGCAGGCGGTCGACGTCGACGGCCGGTGGGCTCTGCCGGGGTGGCCGCATCTGCTCGGCACGGACGGCGCGGGCCGCGACATCCTGAGTCTGCTGATGGCCGGCGCTCGCACGACGGTCTGGGTGGCGCTCGGCGCCGGTCTCGTGGCGACGGTGATCGGTGTCGCCCTCGCGGCCCTCGGCGCACTCACCGCGCGGTGGCTGCGCGAGAGCGTCGCCGTGCTCGTCGACATCCTCATCGCGTTCCCCGTTCTTCTGATCGCCATGATGATCTCGTCGGTGTGGGGTGGTTCGCTGTGGGTGGTGATCGTCTCGGTCGGCATCGGCTTCGGCGTCAACATCGCGCGCGTCACGCGCCCGGAACTCCGCCGCGTGCTGCACAGCGACTTCGTCCTCGCCGGTCGAGCCGCCGGTCTCACTCCCTTCCAGAACCTGTACCGGCACCTGTTGCCCAACGTCGCGCCGGTCTTCATCGTGCAGCTGTCGTGGGGCATGGCCGTCGCCGTCCTCGCCGAAGCCGGGCTCAGCTACCTCGGGTTCGGCGCCCCCCTCACCGAACCCAGCTGGGGGCTACTGCTGAAAGACCTGCAGCAGTACATCTCGGTGCACCCGTTGAGCGTCGTCTGGCCGGGACTGGCGATCACGATCACGGTGCTGGGGCTCAACCTCCTCGGGGACGCACTGCGCGAGGCGACCGACCCCACCCTCACGCGTCGGCGCACGGCGGCGCAGACCCACACGACGGCGGTGATCTCGTGAGCCTGGTGGTGCGCAATCTGTCGATCGAGATCGACGGTCGCCGCGTCGTGGACGACATCTCCTTCGACGTCCCCGACGGCGCGCGCGTGGGCCTGATCGGAGAGTCGGGGTCGGGCAAGTCACTCACCGCCCTCGCGATCCTCGGCCTGCTGCCGGATGCCGCCACGGCCACGGGCAGCATCCGATGGAACGAACGCGAGCTGATCGGTCTGCCCGACCGCGAGCTCGCCCGACTGCGCGGCGATGAGATCGGCATCGTCTTCCAGGAGCCGCGCACCGCCCTCAATCCGATCCGCACCGTCGGCCGCCAGATCGCCGAGTCCGTGCGCATCCACGAGGGCCTCGGACGCAGGGATGCCGCGGCCCGCGCCATCGCAGAGGCCGAGCGGGTTCGGCTTCCCGAACCCGCCCAGATCGTCCGCCGCTACCCGCACCAGCTCTCCGGCGGTCAGCGCCAGAGGGTGGCCATCGCCATGGCCCTCGCCTGCCGTCCTCGCCTGCTGATCGCGGACGAGCCGACGACGGCGCTCGACGTCACGATCCAGGCCGAGGTGCTCGAGCTGCTCGCCGGCCTCGTCGCGAGGGACGGCATGTCGCTGGTGTTCATCACGCACGACCTGGCGGTGCTCTCCCAGATCGCCACGCACGCCGTCGTACTCGAACACGGGCGCGTGGTCGAGCACGGTCCGCTCTCACGTCTGCTGACCGCGCCGGCATCACCGGTGACCCAGGGGTTGCTGCGCGATGCCACCGCGACACTGTGGCGACCGGGGGGTGCGGCATGAGTGCGGACGCCCTGCTGAGCGCGCGGGCCGTCAGCCGTCGCTTCCGCCAACGCGGAACCGGACTGTTCGAGCGGGCACGATGGACCACGGCGCTCGAGGACGCCGACATCGACGTCTTCGAGGGCTCCGCCGTCGGCATCATCGGCGAGTCGGGCTCGGGCAAGTCCACGCTCGTGCGTGTGCTGCTGGGGCTGGACACGCCCACGACCGGCACGGTGACGGTGGCCGGACGCACGGTGGATGCGAGGGCCTCTGCGCGCTCGCTGCACTGGCTGCGACGCGAGACCGGCGTCGTGTTCCAGGACCCCTATGCCTCGCTCGATCCCCGGATGAGCGTCGGAAGGATCATCGGCGAGCCGCTCTGGGCGCTGGAGATCCCGGGCGATCGTCGTGCGCGCGTGCGCGAGGTGCTCGAGGCGGTCGGCCTCGAGGCGGCGATGGCCGACCGCTACCCGCACGAGTTCTCGGGCGGGCAGCGCCAGCGCATCGCCCTGGCGCGCGCGATCGTGCACCGGCCGCGCATCCTCGTCGGCGACGAGCCGCTCTCGGCGCTCGATGTCACCGTACGCGCGCAGATCCTCGAGCTGCTGCGCGAGCTGCGCCAGCGCGAACAGCTCACCCTCGTGATGGTGTCGCACGACATCGGCGTGGTGCAGAACCTCTGCGACGAGGTGATCGTCATGAAGGACGGCCGCATCGTCGAGGAGGGCCCGACGGAGAAGGTCCTGCTCGCGCCGCAGGTCGCCTACACGCGTCGGCTGCTCGCCTCCATCCCGGTGATCGACCCACCGCGGGACTGATCGTTGCGTGGGCGAGGCATCGGACAGGCGCGCACGTCGGATGCCGGGCGTAGGGTGACGCCATGTTCGCCATCGTTCCGCCGTACCTGCTGTCTCGCCTGGCCGCCACCGACGCGCCGCACCTCGCGAACGCCGCAGAGGCCGCCCGCGCGACCCTGGCGATCGCACGGCCTTCCCACCCAGCGCCCGCGCGCGGTCGGGCACGGCTCGATCTGTCGGTCGACGGCGACGCCCTCATCCTGCAGGGAGAGCCGGCGCCCGACCGCGTCATCTCCGACGCGCAGCACCGCGAAACGCTTCCCGGCGTGCGCGTGCGCGGCGAAGACGACCCGGCCGTCGCCGACGTCGCCGTGAACGAGGCCTTCGAGGGGCTGGGCGCGAGCTTCGAGCTGTTCTGGGACGCGTTCGCACGCCGCTCGATCGACGGCGCCGGCGGAACCCTCGCGGCGAGCGTGCACTACGGCGACCGCTATGACAACGCGTTCTGGAACGGCGAGCGGATGGTCTTCGGCGACGGCGACGGCGAGGTGTTCCGGGGCTTCACCTCTTCGATCAGCGTCATCGGGCACGAGCTCGGCCACGGCGTGATCGAGCACGGCGGCGGTCTCGAGTACCAGGGACAGTCGGGAGCGCTCAACGAGTCCGTCGCCGACGTCTTCGGCGCGCTGACAGAGCAGCATCGCGCCGGCGAGAGAGCCGCGGAGGCGTCGTGGCTGATCGGGGCCGGCATCTTCACCGACGCCGTTCAGGGCGTGGCGCTGCGCTCGATGAAGGCACCCGGCACGGCCTACGACGACGATGTTCTCGGCAAAGACCCTCAGCCCGCCCACATGCGCGACTACGTCCGCACGAGCGAGGACAACGGCGGCGTGCACATCAACTCCGGCATCCCGAACAAGGCCTTCCACCTCGTCGCCACCGCGCTCGGCGGTCACGCGTGGGAACGAGCGGGCCGCATCTGGTACCTCACGGTGACGCAGGGCGACGTGCCGCCGACGGCGGATTTCTCGGCGTTCGCGGCGGCGACCGCGGCGGTCGCGCAGCGGGAGTACGGTGAGAGATCGGAGGAAGCCGACGCCGTCCGCACCGCGTGGAACGCCGTCGGTGTGACCGCCCGTGACGAACCATCCCGATCCGCGCGATCTGCCGGAGACCGCGAATGACGCCGATGCGCACGCCCTGACCGTGAGCATGGTCCGCTCCGGCGGCGTCGCGGGATTCACGCGCCGCTGGCACCTCTCGGTACCTCCCTACGAGAGTGCGCGCTGGAAGCAGCTCGTGGAACGTTGCCCCTGGGACGCCGAGGACAGCGGCGAGCATCTCCCGAGCTCGGCCGCTGCCCCCACCGCGCAGGGCGCCGACCGATTCACCTGGACCATCGAAGCTCACGTCGACGGTCGTTCCCACCGTGCGATCGTCAGCGAGGCGGGCGCCGAGGGCGCCTGGCGCACCTTGATCGACGCGGTCCGCGACGCCGCGCCCTCACCCCTCTGAGCGCTCCGAGCGCGAGAACAGCGAACGCTTCTTCTTCACCGGCGACAGCTGCTTCTGCAGGTAGATCGTGCCGAGCCAGCGGCCGAACTTGAAGCCGACGCGTCCCATGCGTCCGACCTCGACGAAGCCGAGCTTCTCGTGCAGGGCGATGGAGGACTCGGCCCCCTTGTCGCTGATCACCGCGACCATCTGATGGATGCCGGCCGCCTCACTGGCTGCGATCAGCGCCTCCAGGAGCGCGCGGCCGAGGCCCTTTCCCGTCGCCGCCTGGCCGAGGTAGATCGAGTTCTCCACGCTGTAGCGGTACGCCGACTTGGCCGACATCGGCTGCACGAGTGCATAGCCGAGGATCTGCCCGCTGGGCGACTGCGCCACGAGGAACGGCATGCCGAGCTTGGAGAGATGCTCGAGCTTCTCGCGCCACTGGGCGAGCGACCACTTCTTCTCGTCGAAGGTCACCACCGAGTTGGTGACGTAGTAGTTGTAGATCTCGCGGATGTCCGGAATATCGCCGTCCCGCACGGGCCGGATCTCGTAGGAGAAGGGGCGCTCCTGCTCGCTGCGGCGCAGGTGCACGGGCAGCCGCCGCCGACTCTTGTCGTACTCCTCCTCCAGCATGTGGCTCAGCCTAAACGCCAGTCGACCGGCGTCGCACCCTGCTGGACGAGCAGCTCATTGACACGCGAGAAGGGACGCGAGCCGAAGAAGCCCCGACTGGCCGACAGCGGCGAAGGGTGGGCGGACTCCACGGTCGGGGTCCCCGCGAGAAGGGGCCGCAGGTTCGCGGCATCCCGCCCCCAGAGCACCGCGACGAGCGGTCGGTCGCGGGCGACGAGGGTGCGAATGGCGTGTTCGGTGACCTTCTCCCATCCCCACCCGCGGTGGGACGCGGGGGCGCCGGGGGCCACCGTCAGCACGCGGTTGAGCAGCATGACGCCCTGGTCGCTCCATGCGGAGAGGTCGCCGTGCGGTGCCCGTGCGATGCCGAGGTCGGTTTCCAGCTCCTGGTAGATGTTGGCGAGGCTTCGCGGCAGGGGCCTCACGTGCGCGTCCACGGCGAACGAGAGCCCGATCGGGTGGCCCGGGGTCGGGTAGGGGTCCTGCCCGACGATGAGGACCTTGACGTCCGCGAGCGGTCTCGCGAAGGCGCGGAGCACCTTGTCGCCCGCGGGGAGATACGGCCGCCCTGCCGCGGTCTCGGCGCGCAGGCGTTCGCCGAGCGCCGCGATGTCGGGCGCCACCGAAGCGAGCGCGTGCGCCCAATCGGCGTCGATGAGTCCGGCATCGGCCAGCTCGTCGAGGGCCATCGCCATCAGGCGCTCGCCTCCGCGCCCGCATCCTCCTCGATCACAGAACCGGCTGCCGACCAGGGGAAATCGATCCAACGGTCGGTCTCGCGCCAGGAGAAGTCGGGCTGGGCGACACTGCCGGGCTTCGTGTAGATGCACACCGATCGCACGTCGGCATCGGCGTCGCGCAGCATCTTCACCGCGAGGGCGAGTGTGCGACCGCTGTCGGCGACGTCGTCGACGAGCAGGACGCGCTTGCCGGGAAGGTAGCCGAGGTCGAGGTCGGGGGGCAGGAGCGCCGGAGCCTCCAGCACGGTGCCGATGCCGGTGTAGAACTCCACGTTCAGGGCACCGCAGCTCTTGACCCCCAGGCCGTAGGCGATCGCGCCGGCGGGCAGCAGACCCCCGCGGGCGATCGCCACCACGACGTCGGGAACGAACCCGTCCGCCACGATCGATCGGGACAGCGCCCGGGTCGCCTCGCCGAAACCGTCCCATGTCAGTACTTCGCGCTCGCTCGTCACGGCAATCAGCCTAGGCGCCACTGCGGTGCGCGACACACACGCGTGGCTAGAGTGAACGCCGTGACCTCCTCCTCCGCAGGCTCCTCGACGGCGAAGAGCCCCCGCACCCGCTCGGCCCGCCTTCCCCGGGGCCTCGGCATCACCGCCGGCCTCATCGGATGGTTCATCCTGGTCGAGATCGTCAGCGGTATCCTGCAGGGGTACTACGTGCCGCTGTTCAGCGACATCGTCGTCTCCCTCGGCATCCACGACTCGGACGTCAACTGGTTCGAGGCGGCGCAGCTGCTGCTGTCGGCGCTCGTCGTCCCGGTGCTCGCGAAACTCGGCGACATGTACGGCCACAAGCGCATCCTGCTCATCGCCGCGGTCCTCACGGCCGGGGCGACGTGGTGGCTGGCGTTCGCGACCTCGTTCTGGAGCTTTCTGATCGCCTGGGCGTTGCAGGGCTTCTACGTCGTCTGGCTGCCGTTGGAGATCGCCCTCATCTTCGAGCGCGGCCGGGTGCAGCAGCGCGGAGTGTCGACGACCCGCCGCGCGGCGGGTCTGCTGGTCGTCGGGCTGGAGGTCGGCGCGATCGTCGGCGCTCTCGCCGCCGGACGGATCTTCGCCGCAAGCGGCCAGAACCTCACCGCGACGCTCATCGTGCCGGCGATCGCCGTGACGCTCGTCGCACTCGTCATCTGGATCGGTGTTCCCGAATCCGCCCCGGAGGGTGGACGACGCCTCGACACGAGGGGCTTCGTGCTCCTCGCGTGGGCACTGCTGCTCGTGACGGGCGGTCTGGCCTGGATGCGGATGATCGGTGAGCTGGCGCTCGGCGCCGCCGCCTGGATCTGGGTCGTTGCCCTGCTGCTGGCCGGGGTCGCGGTGTTCGTGTGGTTCGTGCGCTTCGAACTGCGCCAGGACGACCCGGCGGTGGACATCCGGGTGCTGCGCCGACCCGAGATGTGGCCGGTGCAGGCGACGGCCTTCCTCATCGGGATCAGCCTGCTCGGCGCGCAGGGACCGTTGTCGACGTACGCCGGCACCGATCCCTCGCTCGGCTACGGGCTCGGGTTGGATGCCACGGAGCGCTCGAACATCATCGGGGTCTACCTCGTCTCACTCATCGTGGGCGCCGTGCTGTTCGCCGTGACCTCGCGGCGGGCGAGCCCACGGGTCGTACTGATCGCGGCATCCCTGCTCGTGGGTATCGGCTATCTGCTCTTCCTGCCGTTCCACGTGGAGCTGTGGCAGGTGCTGCTCAACCTCTCGATCGCCGGGCTCGGCTGCGGCGCGCTGGTCGGTGCGCTTCCCGCCGCCGCGGCCGCCGCCGCCCCGCGCGGGCAGACCGGCATCGCGACGGCACTGACCAACACGACCAAGACGATCGGCGGGTCGTTCTCCTCAGCCGTGTTCGGCGTGGTGCTCGCGGCCGGCGCCGGCGCCGTGGCCAGCCAGACCGCGGCTTCCCTCGGTGGCTACCTGACGGTGTGGGCGATCTGCGCCGGCGGCGGATTCCTCGCCGCCCTGCTGCTCGTGTTCGTTCCGAAGGTCGCGTTCGCCGACGCCCCCGCGTCCTGACGCCGCGGGCCTCTTCCGCGGGGTCAGGCGCGCGGGCGGAGGCGACCGCGCGCGAGCAGGTGCTGCGCGGACTGGGCGACCGGGCGCATCGTCACCAGGTCGAGGTTGACGTGGCCGGGAGCATGAAGGGCGTACGCGATGACATCCGCGACATCGTCCGCGGTGAGCGGGTGCTCGACGCCCTCGTAGACCTTCTCGGCCGTGGCGCGGTCGCCACCCAGTCGGTTGAGGGTGAACTCCTCGGTGTAGACCATGCCCGGCGCGACCTCGGTCACGCGGATCGGCTCGCCGTTCAGCTCCAGACGCAGGGCGTGCACGAGCATCGCCTCGCCCGCCTTCGCCGCGTTGTAGCCGGCTCCTCCGGGATACGCCGTCTGCGCCGCGGTCGAGGTGACATACAGCGTGTCGGCGTGACCGCCGTCGTCGATCCCTGCCCGCAGCAACGGCAGCAGGGCCGCCGTGACCAGCTGCGCCGACAGCACGTTCGCCTCGAACATCCAGCGCCAGTCCGCCGGGTCGCCGTCTTCGACCCGGTCGGTGCCCCGCGCGCCGCCGGCGACGTGCACGAGGGCGTGCACCGCCCCGGTGCGCGCCAGGTGCTCGGCCAGCGCCGCCACGTCGGCCTCGTTCGACAGGTCGGCGGCGAACGATGCCGACCCGGTTTCGCGATCCAGCGCGACCAGCCGCTCCGCGCGGCGAGCCACGCCCACCACGTCCCAGCCCGACGCCCGCAGGGCGCGTACGGTCGCCGCACCGATGCCGGAGCTCGCTCCCGTCACCACGGCGCGACGACGATGGCCCTGAGAACTCTCCTGCGGCGAAGTCATGCCCCCACGCTACGTCACGGCATCGGATGCCGAGGCGAGTGCGTTCATTACGTCACATTTCCCGACCGTTGTTGACAACGGGCGCGAACTCTACTGTCGGTGGTGGCCGCGGCATCCGACCCCGGCTCCCCACCACTTCCGATTCACCCGATGGAGCCCGACATGTCCGCATCCGAGAACTGGCGCTTCGAGACCACGCAGATCCACGCGGGCGCGCAGCCCGACCCCGTGACCAAGGCGCGAGCCACGCCGATCTACCAGACCACCTCCTACGTGTTCGACAACGCCGACCACGCCGCGAACCTGTTCGCGCTGGCGGAGTTCGGCAACATCTACACCCGCATCCAGAACCCCACGCAGGACGTCGTCGAACAGCGCATCGCGGCCCTCGAGGGGGGCACCGGCGCCCTCCTCGTCGCATCGGGCCAGGCGGCGGAGACGTTCGCGATCCTCAACATCGCGGAGGCCGGCGACCACTTCGTGTCGTCGAGCTCGATCTACGGCGGCACCTACAACCTCTTCAAGTACACGCTGGGCAAGCTCGGCATCGAGGTCACGTTCGTCGAGAACCAGGACGACCCGGAGGAGTGGCGCCGCGCGGTCCGCCCCAACACGAAGCTGTTCTTCGCCGAGACGATCGGCAACCCGCAGATCAACGTGCTCGACATCCGCACCGTCGCCGACGTCGCCCACGAGGCCGGTGTGCCGCTCATCGTCGACAACACGATCGCAACGCCCTACCTCATCCGCCCGTTCGAGCACGGCGCCGACATCGTCGTGCACTCGGCCACCAAGTTCCTCGGCGGCCACGGCACCGTCATCGGCGGCGCCATCGTCGACGGCGGCACGTTCCCGTGGTCCGAGCACGCCGACCGCTTCCCGGGCCTGACCACCCCCGACCCCTCTTACCACGGCGCGATCTACACGCAGGCTGTCGGCGACGGCCTGGCGTACGTCATCAAGGCACGCGTGCAGCTGCTGCGCGACCTCGGCGCCGCCATCTCGCCGCAGAGCGCCTGGCTGCTCATCCAGGGCATCGAGACCCTGTCGCTGCGCATCGAGCGTCACGTGCAGAACGCGCAGGAGATCGCCGAGTGGCTGGAGAACCACGACGACATCGCCTCGGTCAACTACTCCGGCCTGCCGACCTCGCCCTGGTACGCGGCCGCGAACCGCTACGCCCCGAAGGGCGTGGGCGCGGTGCTGTCGTTCGAGCTCAAGGGCGGCGTCCAGGCCGGTCGCGAGTTCGTGAATGCGCTCGAGCTCTTCAGCCACCTCGCGAACATCGGCGATGTCCGCTCGCTCGTCATCCACCCGGCATCCACGACGCACTCGCAGCTGACGCCGGAGCAGCAGCTCACGACCGGTGTGACCCCGGGCCTGGTCCGCTTGTCGGTGGGTCTGGAGAACGTCGAGGATCTCAAGGCCGACCTCGAGCAGGCCCTCGCCGCCGCGCGCAAGGTCTCCGAGGCCGCCCGCGCCTGAGCCCTGCCCCGCCGCGGAGCAGCACACCCGTCCCCGACGGGTGCACGAACTCCGCAGGATGCCGCGAACTCCGCAGCCGGAAACGCTTCCCGCTGCGGAGTTCGCGCGTTTCTGCGGAGGTGGTGGTCGTGAGCGCACGATGAGCGCGTGCGCCACCCGGCCGTAGGATCGATCGATCGTTCATGGACGCGGAGTGACAGATTGCTTGACGACGTGCTCGGCACCCTCCTCGGAGGAGCCATCGGCGATGTCATCGGTCACGTCATCAAGGCACCCTTCATTCGCGCCAAGCAGAGCCGTGGCAAGATGCGCGCAGCCTTGCGTGTGGAGTGGGGATCGCACGACGGTCTGACGACAGCCTGGCGACGCGGCAACGTCCGTATCCGTCCCGGCTTTCTTGAGTTTCGCGGCCATGAGATCCGTGTCCTCAGCGTGTCCGACGCCGCGAGAAGCCCCGCGGTCGGCGAGTGGCTCCAGGTTCACACCGACTCGCAGATCTACTCCGTCGCCACGCCGTCTGCGC
The DNA here is from genome assembly GCF_056313825.1 of Microbacterium sp. DMC48. Lineage (NCBI taxonomy): Bacteria > Bacillati > Actinomycetota > Actinomycetes > Micrococcales > Microbacteriaceae > Microbacterium > Microbacterium sp. DMC48. Next base: position 209,589 of record NZ_JBQUZN010000003.1, read on the forward strand.
GGCTGCTGTGGGCGGTGCCGGGCCCGCAGTCCGCGTGGGCTCTGAGTCGGCTTGCTCATCCGTGCCGGCAAGAGCCTCATGCCGCCGACGAGTCGTAACAGTCCTCTCCGAGGGCACACGACCACCTAGCCTGGAAGCTGGCGAAAGGTAGCGGGAGAGCATGGACTGGCAGACCTCCGAAGACACGGTGCCGAGCGCACCGATCACGGAGGCCGACGCGCGCCTGCTGCGCGGCCGCCCGCCGGCGACGGGCGCCTGGCGCGACGGCGATCCCGCCGGCGACCGCCGCTTCGCCGCGTTCGGCGCCTTCACGACCGAGGGCGGTCGGGAGCTTCCCGGCATCCGCCTGGCCTACGAGACCTGGGGCGAGCTGTCGCCCGCCCGTGACAACGCGGTGCTCGTGCTTCATGCCCTCACCGGCGACAGTCACGTACGCGGCGCCGCGGGACCCGGTCATCCCACCGCGGGCTGGTGGGACGACATCGTGGGCCCGGGCGCCCCCATCGACACCGACCGCTGGTTCGTCGTCGCCCCGAACATGCTCGGTGGATGCCAGGGCTCGACGGGGCCGTCATCGATCGCCCCCGACGGGTACGAATGGGCGGGACGCTTTCCGTACCTGACCATCCGCGACCAGGTCGCCGCCCAGGTGCGCCTTGCGGATGCGCTCGGCATCGACGTGTGGGCCGCGGTCGTCGGCGGCTCGATGGGCGGCATGCACGCGCTCGAGTGGGGTGTGGGCCAGCCCGAGCGCGTCGCGCGGCTCGCCGTACTCTCCTCTCCGCCGACGACGACGGCCGACCAGATCGCGCTCAACGGCGTGCAGCTGGAAGCCATCCAGATCGATCCGCGCTTCGCCGACGGCGAGTACTACGACGCTCCCGACGGCGAGGGACCGCACCGCGGCCTCGCGCTCGCCCGCCGCATGGCCCTGCTGAACTACCGGAGCCCCACCGAACTCAACCAACGCTTCCAGCGCTCGTGGCAGTCGGGAAAGAGCCCGCTCGGTCACGGGGGCCGCTTCGCCGTGGAGAGCTATCTCGACTTCCACGGCAACAAGTTCACGCGCCGCTTCGACGCGAACACCTACATCACGCTGGTCGAGGCCATGAACTCCCACGACGTGGGACGCGACCGAGGCGGGGTCGAGGATGCCCTCGCGCGTGTCACCGCGACGACGCTCGTGCTCGGCACCGATAGCGACCGCCTGTTCCCGATCGATGGACAGCACCGCATCGCGCGCGGCATCCGCTCGACGATCGACGACGGCGCGGTCGTGCTCTCCAGCGACTTCGGCCACGACGGCTTCCTCATCGAGACGGCCGCCGTCGGAGCGCACCTGCGCCGCTTGCTGCAGAGCTGATCCGGCCTCAGGCCGCCGCGGCGGTGGCTCGCGAATCCCTGCCGTCCTGCGCCGGTCGGTCACCCGCCGTCGCGGTGTCCGCGGACCTGCACATGGAGATGCGGGTGGCGGCGCAGATCGCACCACCACCCGCATCTCGTCGGGTCAGGCCGACGTGCGGCCCCGAGCGGGACGCACGACCCGCAGGCCGACGCCTCCCATCAGCAGCAGCGCCGCGAGGAGGGCGAACGCCCACGGAGCCTGCGCACCGGTCACGGCCAGCTGTCCCGCGGGCAGCACCTGCAGCGGCACCTGCGCGATCAACACACCGGCACCGTCCCAGACGAACACCGTGTGCGCACCCACCGGCAGCGACGACGGCACCTGCACGTCGAACGCCACGCGGCCCGAGGCATCGGCGACGGGGATGCCGCCGATCCGGATCGGATCGCTGTGCAACTCGGCCGTCACCTGCTCCCCCGGATGCAGGCCCGAGACCGTGATCCGCACCGAACCACCGCGCTCGACCGTCGAGGCCGACACCTCGACACGCGGCGACGGGGACGCAGACGGAGACGCGCTGGGCGACACCGTCGCGGACGGCGACGGGGATGCCGTCGGGCTTCCCGTCGGGCTCGGGGTCGGCGTCGGCGTCGGCGTCGGACCCGACGGAACGGCCTCCGGGGCGACGCTCGACAGCGTCGGCGTCACCGGCTGGAACGAGCCGTCGGGACCGATCGTCAGACGATCGATGGTCGTCTCGCGGTGGGTGCCGTCGCCGCCGGGAATGGCGAAACGATGGTAGGCGATGTACCAGTCGTCGGTGCCCGGCACGTTGATGATCGAGCTGTGCCCCGTGCCGAGGATGCCGAGCGACGCGTTCTTCTGCAGGATCACACCGCGGTACTGCCATGGCCCGTCGATGCTCGTCGACGTCGCGTATCCCACCCGGTAGTCCGGTGACCCCGTGTCATCGATCGAGTAGGTCAGGTGGTAGAGCCCGTCGCGGTAGTTCATGAAGATGCCCTCGCGGAAGTCCGACAGTCCGTCGATGCGACGGATCGTGCCGGGGACAACGCTCGTCATGTCGTCCGACAGCTGGGCGTACAGCGGGCTGCCGTTGCCCCAGAACAGGTAGTACTTCCCCGTCTTCGGGTCCTGGAACGCGGCCGGGTCGATCGCCTGGCCGCTGGCGACCGACTCGTCGTTGCGGATCATCGGCTGCGGCTGGGCGACGAACGGCCCGATCGGGCTGTCGGCGACCGCGACACCGATCACCTTGCGGTCGAGCTCCGGAGAGTGACCGCTGAAGTAGAAGTAGTACTTCCCACCGCGTTCGGTGATCGTCGGCGCCCACGCGTTGCCGCTGGCCCACGGCACGTTCCCGTCGGCCCCGTCGAGCGTGAGGAACGGCTGCTCCGAGCGCTTCCAGTCCACGAGGTTCTTGGAGCTCCAGACGTAGAAGGTGTTCCCACCCCAGCCCGGCACACCGTCGCTCGTCGCGTAGATGTAGTAGGTGTCGCCGAACACCGCGATGTTCGGGTCGGCGTAGAGACCGGGAAGAACCGGGCTCTTCACCTCGACGGCCTTCAGCGTCCAGACCACGTCGTCCTTGCCGTCGCGCTTCAGCGCGACGGTCGAGGGTGAGCGCAGATCACGGGCGACCCCCGATGCGGGCGAGGCCGTGACGCCGGATGCCGTGGCGTACACCGGCTGCAGCGTCGACAGGTCGGTGCCGCGAACGACCGGGAAGGTCACGGTACGCGTGTCCGCGTCGACGATCGGCGCCATCTTCAGCGCACTCTCGTCGGCGAGGCTCACCGCGCCGAGCACATCCTGGTTACCCGACTGGTCGAGCACTTCCTGCGGCGAGAGTGCGCGGTTGTAGAGCGCGAACTCCCGGTACTGCCCGCGGAAGAGGTTGTCGGGGGCGTAGAGCGACTTGCCGATGACGTTCGCCACCGTGGAGCCGTTGCCGAGGTCGGCGGGCGTGACGGTCACGTCGGTGTTCACCGCGACCTGCACGCCGTCCAGGTACAGACGCGCCGTGCCCCCACTGAGGGTGTAGGTGAGGTGCACCCAGCGATTGCGCGGTAGGGCCGAGCCGGACTGCGCGTTCTGCTCCGTCGTGTAGTTGCCGCGAGCGATGGCGCCGCGGTAGGTGCCGTCGCCGGTCGCGAACAGGTAGCCGTTGCCTTCGTTGCCCGCGGTGTTGCCGAAGCCGTACAGGAAGTACGGGTTCGCCTGGGCGGAATCGATGCGCAGCTCGGCATCCACCGTGACGTCGGTGACGCCGGCGAGCACGTTGTCGGGCATCTGGACGTAGTCGTTGGCACCGTCGAAGGTCAGGCTGCCGTTGGACCACACGGCATCCCCCATGATCTGCGCGTCGCGACCCGCGCCGGAGCGATCGTGGAGCGTGGCACCCGAGCCGTCGGTGAAGTCGTAGCGCAGCACTTCACCCTTCTCGTTCGCCGTCACCGGGTCGGGGCCTGCGGGCAGGTTCGCACGCAGCGCCTCCAGTTCGCTGGCCGTCACCGGCATGACGGTGCCGTGGCGCGGGCTGGGCGGCAGGTTGGCACCCCCGGCAATTTTCCAGTCCGGAGCGGTGATGTCGTTGGTACCCAGCGGGATGTACCCCTGGCCGCCGTACTCGTCGACGAAGAGGTAGTACTTGTACGGCGAGGTGTCACCCGGATTGGCGGCGAAGATCGTCGGACCCTCGACCGCGCCGCGCACACCGGCGTCGCGGCCGATGCAGCTGTCGACGAGCTTCCAGTTGCGGTTCGTGGCGCTCCAGCCGGGCTGGGAACGGTCATCGACGGCGGTGAGGCTCTTCGACGACTCCTGGATGATGTCCGCGCACCCGGTGACGCTGCCCTCATCCTTCGTGAAGCGCTGGTAGGTGTCGCCCACCTTCAGCACGGTCGAGTCGATGCGCGACGCTCCGAGGTCCTGCCAGACCTTGGGCTCGCTGAAGGTCACGAAGTCGCGCGTCGTCGCGTACATCATGGTCTGGTAGAAGCCGCCCTCGTGCTTCGGGTCGTTCTCCCCGAACAGCGAGGCCGCCCAGAAGACCACGTAGGCGCCGAGCTGGTCGTCGTAGTAGGCCTCAGGTGCCCACGTGTTGCCGGCGTTGTCCGGACCGATCTTGACGTGGCGCTGCGCGCTCCAGTTCACGAGGTCGTGCGATTCCCACACCTCGATGTACTTCGAGCCCTGGCGCTGCGCGCGCCCCCAGTCGCCATTGCGCCCGATCGAGAGGTCGGTCGCGATCAGGTAGAACGTGTCACCCTCGGGCGAGCGGAGGATGAACGGGTCACGAAGGCCCTTCTCGCCGTAGGTCGACGTCAGCGCCGGACGGCCCCCATTGAGGTCGGTCCACGACAGCGCATTGTTGCCGTTGCTCGCGGCGAAGTAGATGTTCTCCCCCGCCACGCTGTTTCCGGTGAAGTACGAGAACGTGTAGCCCGCGAAGGGGCCGATGTGCGCGGCCGCGCGCACGGTGAGCACGATGTCGCGGGTGCGGCTGACGGAACCGCGCGTGGCCGTCACCGTGAGGGTGACGGTGGTGTCGGCCTCGCCGCGCACGACGACACCGTCGGTGGAGATCACCGACGGGTCGCTGGATACCCAGCTGAGAGCGACATCGCCCGCGGAGGCCGGCAGTGTGATGTTGCCGCGCACGTCATCTGCACTCGGGATCGAGACCGCGCCGAGGGCGGCGTCGACCGCTCTCGCGTCATCCGGCATGGCCTTCACGGTGACGTCGAAGCTCTTCTGCTCCGTCGCGCCGTTCAGCGACAGCGTCGCCGTCAGGACGACGGTCGCGTCGTTCTGCCCTGCCGTGGGGCGTGTCACGACGCCGGCGGTGGAGATGACACCGGCGTCGGAGGTCGCCCACGAGATGGTCGAGCCGTTCGGCGCGGAGGTCGGAAGGGTGAGGTTCGTCGTCACCGCGTCCCGCGCGCCCAGGTCGAGCTGGGCGGCGTCGCGGGTCACCCGTTCCGATGCCGTGGGCACGAGGGCCGCGACATCGCCGGCGCTCAGGGCACGGTCGTAGATGCGGAAGTCGCGAACACTGCCCGCCAGCCGCGCGTCGGCGTTGTACACCGATCGCCCGATGTAGTCGGCGGTCGTGACGCCGTTGCCGATGGCGGCGGGCGTCAGCGTCGTGTTGGTGTTCTTCGCCACCTCGACGCCGTCGAGGTACAGACGGCTCGTCTTGGATGCCGAGTCCAGTGTGTAGGTCAGGGTTTTCCACACTCCGCGCGGCAGCGCCGTGCCGCTGTTGACGCCCTGCTCGCCGATCCAGTTGCGGTCGGAGATCGATGCCCGGTAGTCGTTGCCGGTCGTGAACAGGTAGCCGTTGCCGACGCCGTCGCCTCCAGTGTTGCCGAAGCCCCAGATGAAGTAGGAGCCCCCTTGTTCGGGCCGCACGAGAGCCTCGGCACTGACAGTGATCGAGCTCAGCCCGGCCATGATGTTGTCGGGCAGCTTGACGTAGTCGTCGGCGCCGTCGAGGCGGACGCCTTCGCCTCCGGTCAGCGTGGGGCCTCCGACGTACGTGGCGTCGCGCTGGTTGCCCGACGAGTCCACGGCCACCGTGGCGGCGCCCGTCTCATCGAGTTCGTAGTGCGCGACCAATCCCGTGCCAGGGTCCGCGGCGGCGACGGCCGGCCCCGCCAGCGGGCCAGCGATGAGGGCTGCTGCCGCCGCGAGGGCGAGCCACGTGGTGCGGCGGCGTGGGGCCGCCTGCGTGTGCGGGTTCGACACGGTGGGGTGATCCTCTCGAACGAGCGTCATTGCTGCTTCCGACATCGATGTCGGCTTCGTAATGTTAGCGCTCACTCTCGACAGGTGTCACGCCTGACTTTCCGGGTCGCCGACGGGAGCGATCCCACAGCTGATCAGATCGTGTGAGCTGCCGCGGCGGTGGCTCGCGCGGAGCGCGACTCGAGCCCGAAGCTCACGAGGGCGAGCACGAGACCCGATGCCGCGAGCAGGGCTCCCACCCAGACCGGTGCGACGAAGCCGAAGCCGGCCGCGATCACCACGCCACCGAGGAACGCGCCGGTGGCGTTGCCGATGTTCAGCGCGGAGTGGTTCAGCGCCGCGGCGATGGACTGGTTGTCGCCCGCGACGTCCATCAGCCGTGTCTGAATCGACGGGCTCAACACCGACGACACGAAGCCGACCAAGAAGATGAACAGCCCGAGCGCGATCAGCGCGCCCGCCGTGAGGGCGAGGAGCACCTGCACCACGATGAGAGCGCCGAGGCCCGCCAGCATCGTGCGTTTCAGGTCGCGATCGGCAAGGTGGCCGCCGACGAGATTTCCGATCGTCATGCCGATGCCCATGACGATGAGGATCACCGGCACCACCGCGGCGGGAGCTCCCGCGACATCGGTGACGATCGACGCGACGTAGCTGTAGGCCGCGAAGAACCCGCCGAACCCGATCGCACCGACCCCCAGGGTCAGCCATACCTGGCCGATCCGCAGCGCGCGCAGCTCCGCGCGGAGCGTCCGTCCGGGATCGCCCGCATGGGCCGGCACGGTCAGCGCGATCATCACTGCGGCGAGGGCGAAGATGAGGGCGACGACGAGGAATGCGATGCGCCACCCGAAGCGCTGGCCGAGGAAGGTGCCGAACGGCACACCGACGACGTTGGCGACCGTGAGGCCCGTGAGCACGAAGGCGACGCCCTTGGCGCGGTTTCCCGGCCCCATGACGTCGGCGGCGACAAGGGCGCCGATACCGAAGTATGCGCCGTGCGGCAGCCCGGCCAGCACGCGGGATGCCGCGACCAGTTCGAAGGTCGGAGCCAGCAGCGTCAGCGTGTTGCCGAGCGTCAGGGCCGCCGCCAGCGCCAGCATCACACGGTGGCGTGGATACTTCGCGACGACACCCGCGATCGTCGGTGCGCCGATGACGACGCCGAGCGCGTACAGCGTGATGAGCCACCCCGCCTGCGCGACGGCATCCTCGGGAGAGGAGGCCCACGTCGCCGGCAGCAGGTCGGCGGAGATGTTCGGGAGCAGGCCCATGACGACGAACTCGGTCATGCCGATGCCGAACGAGCCGATGGCGAGGGAGAGGAGCGCCCCCATCGCCGCACCCCTCGACGGGGTCGAGGAGATCACCGGCTCATGCTACCGGTCGCCGGCAGCCTCCGGGCCGCCATCAGTGTCGGCTTCCAGGGCCGCGATCGCGGTTTCCAACCGCTCGATCTTGCCGTCGAGCTCTCCGACACGGCCGGGGCGGATGTCGGCCTTGAGCACCAGCGAGACGCGTGAGCCGAAGGGCATGACGGCATCGGTCGCGGCCTTCACGACCGCGAAGACCTCGTCCCACTCCCCCTCGATCTCGGTGAACATCGAGGTCGTGCGGTGCGGTAGTCCCGAGTCACGGACGACCTTCACGGCCGCGGCGACCGCGTCGTGCACAGAGCCGTCGGCGGCGGCCCCGGCGGGAGTGGCGGTGCCGCTCGGAGCGACGGAGAAAGCGACGAGCATGGGGCTCCTTCGGGTCGGCGGGTTCGGGTCGGCGGGTTCGGGTCGGCGGGTTCGGGTCGGCGGGAACGGGATCAGGGAACGAGTCCCGTCGCGGCGTTCTCGGGGAGCGCCCGCGTCGAAAGGGTCGAGGCGGGGGCATGGCGGGCGACGGAGACGAGGCGCACGATCATCCACACGAACATCGCGCAGAGAACGAGGTTACGAAGGGTCAGAAGGCTCACCGGCACGAGCTGCGGGTAGAGGACGCCGTTGTAGGTCAGGGGGTAGACGAGCTGCGTGAGCAGCGCGGCGAACAGCGCCGTCGACGCCGGGGCCATCCAGCGGCGGCGATCGATGACGAGCCCGAGCACCACCGACGGCACCAGCCAGCAGAGGTACTGCGGCGAGCCCACCTTGTTGAAGACGATGAACCCGAGAACGAAGGCGAGCGAGAGCGTCGGGAACAGCGTCGCGTACCGCACGCCGCGCGTCACGGCCCACACCCCGAGAGCGGCGACCACGAGCATCGCCACGACGAGCGCGGGAGTCATCGCGGCGATCACGGGATCGATCTGAGTGCCGGTGACCTGGAACGTCAGCAGATGCTGGTCGTAGTACACCCAGAACCCCGGGATGCCGAGCAGAGCGCCCCAGAGGTAGGGCATGCTGACCGGCGCCTCCACCTGGAGTCCCCGCGTCGTCTGGTCGCCGATGAAGCCGAAAGCGTGCGCCCCACCCCCGAGAGCGGCGATCACGAGCAGCGTCGCCGCGCTCACCAGCACCGCACCTCCCACGAGCGCGCCGCGGCGACGCAGCGTGACGACCGCAGCGGCCAGCACCGCGGCCGGCCACACCTTCATCCATGTCGCGACCGACAGCAGCACCGACGCTGCCCACGGACGTCCGACGAGCCACAGGCAGCCGAGCACGGCCAGCGCCACGGTGAACCCGTCGAGCCGGTACAACCCGACCGGACCGAGAAGCGCCACGTAGGCGAGCCAGAACCATCCCGCTGTCACGCGTCCCACCGAGCGGGCGCGCCCGATGAGGATGGCGAACGCGACGGCATCCGCGGCGATGACGACGATCGCCCAGCCGACGGTGTACCCGGCGATCCACGCGAACGCGTGCGCCAGCAGCATGGGCAACAGCGCGAGCTGCGGATACACCCAGGACTGGTCGATGCCGACGATGCCGTGCCCCTGCAGCGCGCTCGTCGACCACGGCTCGTAGACGCGGTAGACGTCTCCCATGGGCTCGTTGGGCAGGACGAAGCCGAGCCAGGCGACACCGACGTGAACGATCGCGAAGGCGGCCCACAGCACGCTCCGCCTCATCATCCCCCCATCCTAGGGAGGCGACCTCAGCGTTCCGAGACGAGCTCGCCCACGATGCTCGACACCGCACGGGCGACGTCGAGAGCGACCAGCGGCCCTCCGCCGTGTCGGGCGGAGGCGGCAGCTCCGGCGCTGCCGTGCAGCCAGGCCGCGCACGCGGCGGCATCCGCGACACGATCCGGAGCCCCTGCCACGAGCGCTCCCAGAATGCCGGCGAGCACGTCGCCGGTGCCGGCCGTCGCCAGCCATGCGACGCCCGATGTCACCGAGCGCACCGTGCCCTCGGGCGTTGCAATCAGCGTCGTCGCGCCCTTGAGCAGCAGCACGGCTCCGGTGACGGCAGCCGTCTCGAGGGCGGCCCGTTCCCGATCGGACGACGCGGCCAGCCCCAGACGCTCCCGCAGCGCGGCGTGCTCGCGGTCGTGGGGGGTGAGCACGAGCGGCGCACAATCCCCGGTGACGGCGGATGCCGCGACGACGAGGTCGAGAGCCCCGGCATCGACGACGACCGGCACCCCTCCGGTGAGGATCGTCCGGACGGCCGCGGTCTCGGCGGGAGTTCGCGTCGCTGACGACGTCCCCGAGCCCACCACCCACGCCTGCACACGGCCCTCGGCCGTGACCGTCTCCGGGCGACGCTGGAGCACGAGGTCGGCGGCCCGACGCGGACCGAGGTAGCGCACCATTCCCGTCCCCGTCCGCCACGCGGCCTCGACGCCCAGAACAGCCGCGCCGGGAAACTCCTCCGATCCGGTGCGCATGCCCACGACGCCTCGGGAATACTTGTCGTCGCTCGCCGTTGGCACCCTGAGGAAGGTGGCCGTCTCGGGTGCCGTCCACGGCGAGGGTGTGCTCATGCGCGCCACCCTACCCGTCCCCGTCCCCCGGTCGTCGGGCGCGCGCCGCTGGCGCGCGTCGGAACGTCCTCACCCCTACGGAGAGTCGCGATGAGCCTGCTGTTCACCCCCTACGAACTGGCCGGACGCACCGTCCGCAACCGCCTGTGGGTCGCGCCGATGTGTCAGTACTCGGCGACCGACGGTGTACCGAACGACTGGCACCACGTGCACCTCGCCCAGTTCGCGTCCGGCGGCGCCGGCGTCGTCATCGCGGAGGCCACCGCGGTGACTCCGGAGGGACGCATCTCTCCCGAGGACGTCGGCCTCTGGAACGACGAGCAGCGCGACGCCTGGGCGCCCATCGTCGCCGCGATCCGAGCCCGTGGGGCGCGCGCCGGTGTGCAGCTGGCCCACGCCGGACGCAAGGCGTCGACGTGGTCGCCGTTCTCCGGACGCCGCGGCTCCGTCCCCATCGCCGACGGTGGATGGACCACGTTCGCCCCTTCGGCCATCGCCTACGACGGTTTCGAGGCGCCGGAGGCGCTGGATGCCGCGGGCATCCGCCGTATCGTCGATGCCTTCGCCGCTGCCGCGGTGCGGGCGGTCGCGGCCGGATTCGAGGTGCTCGAGATCCATGCCGCCCACGGCTATCTGCTGCACCAGTTCCTGTCGCCGCTGTCCAACCAGCGAGGCGACGAGTACGGCGGCACCCTGGAAAACCGTGCCCGGCTGCTACTCGAGGTCGTCGACGCGGTGCGCGGTGCGGCGCCGGACGCCGCGCTTCTCGTGCGCTTCTCGGCATCCGACTGGGCCGACGGCGGGTGGGACGTCGGGCAGACGTCGACCGTGGCCGGATGGGCTGCCGCGCGCGGTGCCGACGTCTTCGACATCTCCAGCGGCGGACTCGTCGCCCACCAGCGCATCACCACCGGCCCCGGCTATCAGGTCCCGCTCGCCGCCGAGGTGCGCCGCGTCGCCGACGTCGCGGTCGGTGCCGTGGGGGAGATCACCTCGGGTGTGCAGGCGGAGGAGATCTTGGCGTCCGGAGCCGCCGACGTGATCCTGGCCGGTCGTGAATGGCTGCGTGACCCGCACTTCGCGCTGCGTGCCGAGGTCGAGCTCGGCGGCGCCGACACCGCGCTGTGGCCCCCGCAGTACGAGCGCGGACGCCCCCGTATCGCTCCCGTTCGGTGAGCGAGCGCCGCAGGGCCGGGTCCACACACCCGGCCCTGCGGCGGCAACGGGCTCAGTAGCCCCGGCGCGTCGCGTCGTGTACCTCGCCGACGAGCTCTTCGATGATGTCCTCCAGGAAGAGCACCGCCGTCGTCTCGCCCCGGGCGTTGCGCACCTGAGCGAGGTGCCGGCTGCTGCGGCGCATCAGGGCCAGTGCATCCTCGAGGTCGGTCGTTTCGGCGACCGGCACCATGTGGTGGATGCGCTTCGGTTTGATCGGCGCAGCGACCTTCTCCTCGGCGCCGGCGCCCTCGGCAGCCCGCAGCACGTCCTTGAGGTGGACGTAGCCGAGCGGGATGCCCTCGGCATCCACGATCACGTAGCGCGAGAATCCGTGCTTGGCGACCGCGCGCTCGATCTCTTCGGGCGTCGTCGACTCGGGAAGCGTCACGAGCTCCGACAGGGGCACGGCGACGTCGCCCGCCTTCTTGTCGGTGAACTCCAGCGCGGCCGTCACGGCGCCGGAGGCGTCATCGAGCACACCCTCGATCCGCGACTGGTTCACGATCGTGGCCACCTCGTCGAGGGTGAACGTCGACGCCGCCTCGTTCTTCGGTTCGACGCGGAACAGGCGCACGATGTGGTTGGCCAGCCAGTTGAGCGCGACGATGATCGGGTAGAAGAGCTTCGAGGTCCACACCAGCGGTGTCGCCAGCAGAAGCACGGCCCGGTCCGGGAGCGAGAACGCGAGGTTCTTCGGCACCATCTCGCCGAACACCACGTGCAGGTACGACACCAGGATCAAGGCGATCGCGAACGCGACGCCGCCGATGACCGCCTCGTTCCAGCCCGTCAGTCCCAGGGGCACTTCGAGCAGGTGATGGATCGCCGGCTCCGACACGTTCAGGATCAGCAGCGAGCAGATCGTGATGCCGAGCTGGCTCGTGGCGAGCATGAGCGTGGCGTGCTCCATCGCGTACAGCGCGGTCACCGCGGTCTTGGAGCCCTTCTCGGCGAGCGGCTCGATCTGCGATCGGCGCGCGGAGATGACGGCGAACTCGGCACCGACGAAGAACGCGTTGAACGCGAGCAGCACCACCAGCCACGCGATTCCGGCCCAGTCGCTCATCGACCCTCACCTGCCTCGTTCGCCGCGTCGGACGCATCGGCACCGTCGAGCGCCGCGTGGGGCAGCGGGTGCGGCGTGAATTTGACGCGGTCGACGCGCCGGCCGTCCATGCGCTGCACCTCCAGCGTGCCGTCCTCCAGATCGATGCGGTCGCCGACGACGGGAATGCGCTCCAGCATCGACATGAAGAAGCCGCCGACGGTGTCGTACACGTCGCCCTCGGGCACTCGGATGCCGGTGCGATCGAGCACCTCGTCGGGACGCAGCTCCGCCGGGAACGTCACGGCGCCGGCGACCCGCACGACGCCCGCGCGCGAGCGGTCGTGCTCGTCGAGCACCTCGCCGACGATCTCCTCGACCAGATCCTCCAGGGTAACGACACCCGCGGTGCCCCCGTACTCGTCGACGACGATGGCCATCTGGTAGCCGCGCGAGCGCAGCTCCGACATGACGGCATCCAGGTGGACGGCTTCGGGCACGCGCAGCGGCTCTTCCGCGATGGCGGCCGCGGGAACGTCGCCACGACGCTCGCGCGGCACGCTGACGGCCTGTTTGAGGTGGACGATCCCGGTGATGTCGTCCATCGACTCGTCGAACACCGGGAAGCGACTGTGACCCGTGCGGCGGGCCAGCTGGATGACGTCCTCGACACTGTCGCCGGCGGCGACCGCATGGATGCTGGGACGCGGCGTCATGACATCCGCGGTCGTCAGTCGTGCGAAGGTGAGCGTGCGATCCAGCAGCGAGGCGGTGTCCTCCTCCAGCACACCGGCACTGGCCGAGCGTCGCACCAGGCTGGAGAGCTCTTCTGCCGTGCGTGCTCCGGAGAGCTCCTCCTTGGGTTCGATCCCCATCCCCCGCAGGATGCCGTTGGCCGAGCCGTTCAGGACGGTGATCGCGGGACGGAACACCGTGGTGAACGCGACCTGGAACGGCATGACGAGTTTCGCGGTCTGACGCGGGATGGCCAGCGCGAAGTTCTTCGGCACGAGCTCACCCAGGATCATGGAGAACGTCGTGGCGACGGCGATGGCGACGGTCGTGGCGACGACGCGAACCACCGCGTCGGGAACGCCCCACGCGGTCAGCACGGGGCTGAGCAGGGTGGTGAGAGCCGGTTCCATCGTGTAGCCGGTGAGCAGCGTGGTCAGCGTGATGCCGAGCTGCGCGCTGGACAGGTGCGTCGAGGTGATCCGCAACGCGCTGATGGTCAGCGACAACCGCGATTCCCCGGCCGCCTGGCGGGCCTCGAGGTCAGCGCGGTCGAGGTTGACGAGCGCGAACTCGCTCGCGACGAAAAGGCCGGTTCCGATGGTGAGCAGGAGCCCCACGCCCAGCATGACGAGTTCCATCACACGTCACCCCCGATCATGCTCGGGGAGGGTCGGTGGGGCGATCGTCTGCAACTGGGAGGGTCGTCCATGGTGCGAAGAAGTTTACGGCACCCGGCCCGTGTCGGGGCTGGATGCCGCGGCTCGGCATCCACCGGGCAGTCGCTGCCGAAATCGGCATCGGCGCCCGAAATCGACGCCACGCGAGCCGATTTCGACCGCGCGAAAGGGAGCACACAGCCTCCTCCCCCGGCAGGGCTGCGGGCGCGGGTGTCCACGGGGTCCGGTCGGCGTGGATGCCGGGGCGTCGGCGCCTGCGAGGGTCGACACATGACGGCTTCAGTGGGCATCGCGGTTCTGCGCCGACGTGAACTGCGCGAACCGCTGGACGATCGGCACGCACGGCGGATGCTGGCGGACGGCACCTGGGTGCGCGTCGCGCCGGGAGCATTCGTCATGGGCGCCGACTGGCGGCAGCTGTCCCCCGTGGCGCAGCACTGCCTTCGGGTCCAGGAGGTGATGGCGCGGGTACGCACTCCCGCGCTCGTCTCGCATTTCGCGGCGGCGGCCGTGTGGGGCATCGATGTGCTCGGCGCCTGGCCGACGCGGGTCGAGGTGACGGTGGACCGCGCCACAGGCGGTCGCTCTGGAGGAGCGATCACTCGGCGAGCGCTCGGGCGCGATGGACGGATGTCGGTGCCGTTCGGGCGCCACCGGATCACCACTCCCGCCCAGACCGCGCTGGATATCGCCCGTCTGCTGCCGTTCCTGCGCGCAGTGACGGCGATCGATCAGGCGTTGTGGACCGGACGCGCCGGAGGAGCGCTCACGACAGCGGCCGAGATCGAAGCGCTCCTCGACGACAAGAGGCCCGTGCGGGGCGATGCTCGTGCGCGCCGTGCGCTCGCATCGTCGGCACCGCTGTCGGCAAACGTCCGCGAGACCCACGTGCGGCTGCTGGTGGCGGCGCTCGGGTTTCCGCCGACGCGGTTGCAGGAGCGGCGCGTGCTGCGCAGCGGTCGGCTGGTGTACGGCGATCTGTACTTCCCGGATGCCGATCATTGGCTCGAGATCGACGGGCGCGGGAAGTATCTCAGTCCCGAGTACACGGCGGGGCGGACGCCTGCGGCCATCGTCATCGACGAGAAGAACCGTGAGAACGAGATCCGCCGCGAGGTGCGCGGGTTCTCGCGCCTCGAAGCCACCGACGCCGACCGCCCGCAACGCGTCTACGACATCCTCACCGCCGACGGCCTGTGCAGCACCAAGCCGCGGCCCCATTCCCGCGATCCGGTGTTGCGCTGACCGCGCTCGCGCTGCCGGTATCGGCATCGGCTCCTCAAATCAACGCAGCGCGAGCCGATTTCGGCCGCGCGAGCGGGAATGGATGCCGCGGGCTGTCACCAGCTGACAGGCAGGGCCTTTCCCTCTTCGTAGCCGGCCGCGGATTGCAGTCCCACCGTGGCACGCTCGTGGAATTCGGGGACGGTCGACGCCCCCGCGTAGGTGAACGACGAGCGCACGCCCGAGGTGATCATGTCGACGAGGTCCTCGACCGACGGCCGCAGCGGATCGAGGTAGATCTTCGACGACGAGATCCCCTCGGCGAACACCTCCTTGCGCGCACGCTCGTAGGCGTCCAGCCGACCGAACCGCCCCTGGACCGCCTTCGTGGACGCCATGCCCCACGACTCCTTGTAGACGCGGCCCCCCTCATCGACCTGCAGCTGCCCGGGCGCTTCGATGGTGCCGGCGAACCACGAGCCGATCATGACAGATGCCGCCCCCGCCGCCAGGGCGAGCGCGACATCGCGCGGATAGCGGACGCCGCCGTCGGCCCAGACGTGGGCCCCGAGCTCGGCGGCGGCCTGCGCGGTCTCCAGCACCGCGGAGAACTGGGGGCGGCCGACGGCCGTCATCATGCGGGTGGTGCACATCGCGCCGGGCCCCACCCCGACCTTCAGGATCGACGCGCCGGCTCCGACGAGATCGTGCACGCCTTCCGCCGTCACGATGTTCCCGGCCGCGACGGGGATGCCGAGGCCGAGCCCCGACACGGTCTGCAGGGCGCGCAGCATGCCCTCCTGGTGGCCGTGCGCGGTGTCGACGACGAGCACGTCCACACCGGCGGCGGCGAGGGCCTTCGCCTTCGCGGCGACGTCGCCGTTGATGCCGACCGCAGCCGCGACGATCAGCCGACCGTGCGCGTCGACCGCGGGCCGGTACAGGGTCGAGCGCAACGCGGTGCGCTGCGACAGGGTCCCGACGAGGTATCCGTGGTGCAGGACGCACACGGTCTCGGCATCCGCGGCGACGAGCAGATCGAAGGCGTGCCGGGCGTCGGTGACGTCGTCGGCGTCGATCGAGACGCCGCGACCGCGGGTGAGGTCACCCAGGCGCGCGTCGGGCAGGGCCGTGCCCAGCCGCGTCGCCGGGACGACGCCCAGGATGTCGTCGACGTGCACCTGCGTGAGACCTTCGGAGACGACGACGATGCCGTGGCCCTCGGTCGCGGGCAGCAGCGCCGCCGCCTGGGAGACGGTGGCGTCGGCGCCGAGCACGAGCGGGGTGTCCCACCGTACGGGCTGGTCCTTGACCCAGCGGATCGCCGCGTCGATCTCCTGCAGCGGCATATCCTGCGGCAGCACGCCGAGCCCTCCGCGTCGGGCGAGGGCTGCGGCCAGACGCGGTCCGGTGACGGAGTTCATGTTGGAGGCGACGAGCGGGATCGTCGCCGAGGTCCCGTCGCGGGGCGACAGATCGACGTCCAGCCGGCTCGTCACACCGGATCGTCGCGGCACGAGGAAGACGTCCGAGTACGTGAGGTCGACGGTGGGCTGTGCGCCGGAGAACTGCATGACTCCCACGGTACCGACAGAAAACCTGGGATACCCTTGATGAACGTGTGCGTGTGGGCCGCGCCATACACGGCAGCGGGCCTCGCACGATCTGAAGTTCATCGATGAAAGCAGGCGCAACCGTGTCCAGTCAGGTGACCGGCGTGGGAACTTCGAGCGACGGCGAATTCGGGGCCAACGAATGGCTCGTCGCCGAGATGTACGACCAGTTCGCGAAGGATCGCGACTCGGTCGACCGGGCGTGGTGGCCTGTGCTTGAGGCGTACGAGAAGACTCAGAAGGATGCTGCGCCCGCTCCCACCGCTCCGGCCGCCGCGCCCGCTCCCGCCGCGCCCGCTCCCGCCGCGTCGCCGGCGGCGGCCGCCGAGCCTCGGCCGATGACGGCACCGATCCCCGTCGTCGGCGCCCAGCCGGTCGCCCGCACGACGGCCCGCCCCGCCTCCCCCCAGCCTGTGCCGGCGCAGGCGCCGAGCACCGAACCGACGCCGACTCCCGCCGCCCGCGAGGACGTCGTCACACCGCTGCGCGGCATGCCGAAGACTCTTGCCGCGAACATGGACGAGTCGCTGACCGTGCCCACCGCGACGAGCGTGCGCACCGTGCCGGCGAAGCTCATGATCGACAACCGCATCGTGATCAACAACCACATGTCGCGCACCCGCGGCGGCAAGGTGAGCTTCACGCACCTCATCGGCTGGGCCCTGATCCAAGCCCTCAAGGCCTTCCCCAGCCAGAACGTGTCCTACGCCGAGATCGACGGCAAGCCCTCCGTCGTCGCGCCGGCGCACATCAACCTCGGCATCGCGATCGATCTGCCCAAGCCCGACGGCTCGCGCGCGCTGATGGTCCCCTCGATCAAGCAGGCCGAATCGCTCACCTTCGGCGAGTACCTCTCTGCCTACGAGGACCTCGTCAAGCGCGCCCGCGGCAACAAGTTGACGGCGGCCGACTTCCAGGGCACCACGATCTCGCTGACCAATCCCGGCGGCATCGGGACGGTCCACTCCGTGCCGCGTCTCATGAAGGGACAGGGCTGCATCGTCGGCGCGGGCGCCCTCGAGTACCCGGCCGAGTTCCAGGGCTCGAGCGAGAAGACCCTCGTCGAGCTCGGCATCGGCAAGACAATCACGCTGACCAGCACGTACGACCACCGCGTCATCCAGGGCGCGGGCTCGGGCGAGTTCCTGAAGATCGTGCACGAGCTGCTCACCGGTCAGCGCGGCTTCTACGAGGGCATCTTCGCGGCCCTGCGCATTCCGTACGCCCCGATCCACTGGGCCGGCGACATCAACGTCGACATCGCCGAGCGCGTCGACAAGACCGCCCGCGTTCAGGAGCTCATCAACTCCTACCGCGTCCGCGGCCACCTCATGGCCGACACGGATCCCCTCGAGTACGTGCAGCGCACGCACCCCGACCTCGAGATCGAGAACCACGGCCTCACCTTCTGGGACCTCGACCGCGAGTTCGTCACGGGAGGTTTCGGCGGCAGAAGGCTCATGAAGCTCCGCGACATCCTCGGCGTGCTCCGCGACTCCTACTGCCGCACGATCGGCGTCGAGTACATGCACATCCAGGACCCGGCCCAGCGCAAGTGGTTCCAGGACAACGTCGAGGTCAAGTACCAGAAGCCGAGCCACGACGAGCAGCTGCGCATCCTCGACAAGCTCAACCAGGCCGAGGCCTTCGAGACGTTCCTGCAGACGAAGTACGTCGGCCAGAAGCGCTTCAGCCTCGAGGGCGGCGAGTCGCTCATCCCGCTGCTGGATCAGATCCTGCAGGGGGCAGCGGGCGCGGGTCTCGACGGCGCCGCCATCGGCATGGCGCACCGTGGGCGCCTGAACGTCCTGACCAACATCGCCGGAAAGACCTACAGCCAGATCTTCCGCGAGTTCGAGGGCTCCGTCGCGATCGGCTCGAAGAGCGGCTCGGGTGACGTCAAGTACCACCTCGGCACGCAGGGCACGTTCGTGTCGGATGCCGGTGAGGAGCTGCCGGTGTACCTGGCGGCCAACCCGTCGCACCTCGAGACGGTCGACGGCGTGCTGGAGGGCATCGTCCGCGCCAAGCAGGACCGCATGCCGATCGGCTCGTTCTCCTGGCTGCCGATCCTCGTCCACGGCGACGCGGCCTTCGCCGGGCAGGGCGTCGTCGTCGAGACGCTGCAGATGTCGCAGCTGCGCGGATACCGCACGGGCGGCACCGTGCACGTGGTCGTCAACAATCAGGTCGGCTTCACGACGCTGCCCCAGGACGGCCGCACCTCGGTCTATGCGACCGATGTCGCCAAGACCATCCAGGCGCCGATCTTCCACGTGAACGGCGACGACCCCGAAGCCGTGGTCCGCGTCGCCGAGCTCGCCGTCGCGTACCGCCAGGAGTTCAACCGCGATGTCGTCATCGACCTCGTCTGCTACCGCCGCCGCGGACACAACGAGGGCGACGACCCGTCGATGACGCAGCCGCTGATGACCAACCTCATCGAAGCGAAGCGATCCGTGCGCCGGCTCTACACCGAGTCGCTCGTCGGTCGCGGTGACATCACCGAGGAAGAGTACGAGAAGGCCAAGCAGGACTTCCAGAACCGTCTCGAGATCGCCTTCGCCGAGACCCACGCCGCCGAGACCGGTGCCACCGGCATCGTCTCCCCCGCCGTCACGGGCGGCGTGGAGCAGGCGGTCGGCGAGCCGGAGACCACCGGCGTCGCGACCGAGGTCGTGCACCAGATCGGCGACGCCTTCGTGAACAAGCCCGATGGCTTCACGGTGCACAACAAGCTGCAGCAGCTGCTGGAGAAGCGCCTCGACATGAGCCGCAACGGTCAGATCGACTGGGGCTTCGGCGAACTGCTGGCCTTCGGGTCGGTCTTGATGGAAGGCACGAACGTGCGCCTGGCCGGCCAGGACGCCCGCCGTGGAACGTTCGTCCAGCGCCACGCCGTGCTCCACGACCGGGCGAACGGACAGGAGTGGCTTCCGCTGGCGAACCTGTCGGAGAGCCAGGGCCGGTTCTACGTCTACGACTCCCTGCTCAGCGAGTATGCGGCGATGGCGTTCGAGTACGGGTATTCCGTCGAGCGGCCCGACACGCTCACCCTGTGGGAGGCGCAGTTCGGCGACTTCGCGAACGGTGCTCAGTCGGTGATCGACGAGTACATCTCCGCCGCGGACCAGAAGTGGGGCCAGCAGTCGAGTGTCGTGCTGCTGCTCCCGCACGGCTACGAGGGTCAGGGTCCCGACCACTCCTCCGCCCGCATCGAGCGCTACCTGCAGATGTGCGCGCAGGAGAACATGACCGTTGCGCGACCCTCGACCCCGGCGTCGTACTTCCACCTGCTGCGGCGCCAGGCGTACGCCCGTCCCCGTCGTCCGCTGATCGTGTTCACCCCCAAGGCGATGCTGCGCCTTCGCGGAGCGACGAGTCCCGTCGAGGCCTTCACCACCGGACGGTTCGAGCCCGTGCTGGACGACGATCGCAACCTCGACCCGTCGGCGGTCACCAAGGTGCTGCTGCACTCGGGCAAGATCCACTGGGACCTCAAGGCCGAGCTCGACAAGAAGCCGAACCCGCAGGTCGCTCTCGTCCGTCTCGAGCAGCTGTACCCGGCTCCGATCGATCAGCTGAACGCCGTGATCGACCGCTACCCGAACGCCCAGCTGGTCTGGGTGCAGGACGAGCCCGAGAACCAGGGCGCCTGGCCGTTCATCGCGCTCGAGGTCGTCAAGCACCTGCACGGACGCACGATCCGCCGCGTGTCCCGCGCCGCCGCCGCCTCCACCGCGACCGGCTCACCGAAGGTGCACGCGCGCGAGCAGGCCGCGATCCTCGAGAAGGCTCTCACCGTCTGACCTGATTGCCTTCTCATCCGGCGGCGGGCAGCGCCAGGCGCACACGCGTGCCGTCGCCCTCGCGCGAGGAGATCGTGACCTCGCCGCCGTGTCTATCGACGATGGTGCGCACCAGTGCCAGGCCCAAACCGCTGCCCCCGCGATCACGCGCGTTGCGGCCCCGAGCCAACTCGTCGAAGACCGCATCGATCTCATCGGCGGGGATGCCGCGGCCGGTGTCGGCGACGTCGAGGACGACGGCACCGTGCTTCTCGTCGCCGCGGATCTCGATCACATCGCTCGGCTCGGAGTACTTGGCCGCGTTCGCCACCACGTTGAACAGAGCCACGAACAACAGGTCGGGATCGCCCACCACGTCCGGCAGCGGCCAGGGCGCCGCCGGCAGGGTCACCGCCACCTCACGCCCGTGAGCGTCCCGGACCGCGTCGACGACATCCGACACGAGAGCGGCGACCGGAACCCGCGAGCGCTCCAGCTCGGAGGTCTGCAGTTCGGAGAGCTTGCGAAGGTCGGCGACCAGGCGCGAGAGCCGGGCCGTCTGCGTATCGATGGTCGCAAGCTGGGGCGTGTCGGCCTCGCTCGCCGCGACGGCGACACGGATCGCCGTCACCGGATTCTTCAACTCGTGGTCGAGTCGCGCGAGAAAGCGTCGGTGCTCCGAAGCCGCGGCGTCGCGCGTGACGCGCCGCGCCGTCTCCAGGAGGCGGGCCCGGCGACGGGCGCCGAGGGCGAGGCCCACAGCGGCGGCGGCGAAAACGGCGGCGGCACCGATGCCGACCCCCGGCACGGACGCCTCGACGACGACCGAGCGCCGGTCCCCGGCGATGACGCCGACGACCGCGGCGGCGGCTGAGACGACAGCGGCGACGGCAAGGACCGCCACGGCCACGCGGAGCCTCATGCGCGCCGCACCTCGGCACGGAACCGATAGCCGACACCCGCGACGGTCTCGACGTAGCGCGGGTCCGTCGCGTCGTCGCCGAGCGCAGACCGCAGCTCCGCGACACGGTGGTCGACCGCTCGCGTGTGCGAAGCGAAGTCGAAGCCCCACAGCGCCGACAGCAGTCGCTCGCGGGTATGCACCTCGCCGGGGCGCGCCATCAGGTACTCCAGCAGCTGGAACGCCTTCGGCGTCAGTGAGACCTCGGCGTCCCCACGCCAGACGCGACGACCGGGGCGGTCCAGTCTCAGGCCGTCGGCGACGAGCGTCTGCGACGTCACCAACGGGGCGGCTCCCGCGGCGACGCGGCGCATCACCGCGCGTGCGCGGGCGACGAGCTCCTGCGGGTCGAACGGCTTGTTGAGGTAGTCGTCGGCGCCTTCTTCGAGCGCAGCCGAACGCTCGCCCGACTCTCCGACTCGCGTGAGCAGGATCGCCGGCGTGCTGTCTCCGGCCGCGCGCAGCCGGCGGACGAACTCCCGACCGTCCAGCACCGGCATCATGACATCGCTGACGATGATGTCGGGAACCCAGTGCGAGACCATGTCCCACGCCTGCTGCCCGTCCGCCGCAACGCGCACCTCGAAGCCGCTGCGCGTCAGGAACGGGGCGAGGCCGTCGGTGATCGAGCTCTCATCGTCGACGAGGAGCAGACGCGGCGGCGCGGAGGTCATGAACGGATCGTACCGATCAGGAGATCGGCGTCGTGCCGTTGAGGGTGCCGGCATCCTTGACGACAGCCGTGCCGCTCTCCCAGCCGACCAGGTTCGCGTCCGCGCCCGCGTCGAGGACGATCTCGCGAGCAGCGGCCGCGATCACGATGTTCCCGTCCCCCTGCACGCTGAGCTCGTCGACGGCCGGCAGCAGGACGGTCGCCGCCGAGGCCAGGATCGTCACCTCGCGGCAGTCGCCTGTCACCTCCACGACCAGCGCGTCGGCGTTGCGGTCGACGGTGTAGGCACCGTCCACGCACACCACGTGTTGCGTGACCTTGTCGCTCCACCGGCTGCGCTGCAGCTTCGCCATGCGCTCGTCATCGACGACACCGCGCACGTTCGCGCTGTCGCTCGGCGACGGCGAGGGCGCCGCTGCCGTCGGAGACGTGGATGCGGCCGTATCTGCGGCCGTCGAGGTCGCGGCGCCGGCGTCGGACACCCGGACGCTGCAGCCGGCGAGTGCGCAGCCCGCGATCAGGAGCGCGAAGGAGAGAGCGAGAGGGCGGCGTACCGTGTTCATGCAGACAACGTTACGAAACGGATGTCGCAGCCGCGTCGCGACCGTGTCGCGATCTTGCGACAGGGCATGATGAGGCGAACATCCGCACGCCGCCGAGCTCGCACCGGCCGACCTTCCGACAGGACGACATGGACGTCGCACTCCTCGTCAATCCGACGGCCCGCGCCTCCGCGCGCACCCACGCCGCGGAGGACGTCGCCGCGCTCCTGCGCGCCCACGGCATCCGCACGACGTTGATCGCGGGCGGCAGCGCCGTCGAGTCCACCGACCTGCTGCGCCTCGCCCTCCAGGCGGGCGCCGATGCCGTGCTCGTCGCGGGCGGGGACGGCACGGTCAACCTCGCCGCGCAGGAGCTCGCGGGAACCGGCATCCCCCTCGGCATCGTGCCGACGGGCACCGGCAACGACGTGGCCACCGCCCTCGGGCTGCGCGAGCGCGACGCACGCGGAGCCGCCGAAGCCGTCGCGGCGGGGTCCACACGCACGATCGATCTCGCGCGCGTGCGTCGCGTGGACGGCTCGACGTCGTTGTACGCGACGGTGCTGGCGAGCGGATTCGACTCGCGGGTGAACGACCGCGCCAACCGCATGCGCTGGCCTCGCGGCCACGTCCGCTACGACCTTGCGATCCTCATCGAGTTCCTGCGACTGCGCTGCGTCGCCTTCGAGGTGGAGCTCGAGCACGCCGACGGCACGATCGAACGCCGCGGCGAGGAACTGCTCATGGCGACGGTGGGCAACGGCCCGACCTATGGCGGCGGCATCCCCATCTGTCCGGATGCCGACCTCGCCGACGGCCTGCTCGACGTCACGCTCGTGCGCCCGCTCGGCCGGACGCGCCTGCTCCGGCTGCTGCCCCGCGTCTACCGCGGCGCGCATACCGGCCTCGACGAGGTCGTCACCGCACGCGTGCGGCGGGTGCGACTGTCCGCCCCCGCGACCACCGCCTACGCCGACGGCGATGCGGTGGGGATGCTGCCACTGGAGATCGACGTCGTTCCCGGTGCGCTCCGCGTCTTCGCGCCGGCGGCGCGCTGATCCCGTTTCCGGGCCGAGTCACGGACCGATCCGACGGTTGCGGTCAGTGGTGGCTCGCCTGCTCCGCGCGCAAACGGGCCAAGACCTGGTCGCGCAGCTCCTCGGGAGCCGTTTCCTTGCAGGCCCGTGCGACGACGGCGGTCAGCGTCGTGGCCACCAGCGCCTCGTCGCGGCAGGACGGGCAGTTCTCCAGGTGCGCGCGGATGTCGGCGTGCTCTGTCTTGCAGACCTCGTTGCGGAGGTACTCTTCCAGGTCCTTGCGTGCTTTGTCGCAGCCGCAGTCACTCATTTCTTGCTCCCTGATGAAGTCGCGGGCACCGGCACGTCCATGCCGCGCTCGCGCGCGTAGTCGGCGAGGAGGTCACGCAGCATGCGCCTGCCGCGATGCAGGCGGCTCATGACCGTGCCGATGGGGGTCTTCATGATGTCCGCGATCTCCTGATATGCGAAGCCCTCGACGTCGGCGAGGTACACCGCGAGACGGAAATCCTCCGGAATCGACTGGAGCGCGTCCTTGACCGCGGATGCCGGCATGTGGTCGATCGCCTCCGCCTCCGCCGAGCGGCTCCTCGTGGCGGTCGTGGACTCCGCGCCGCCGAGCTGCCAGTCCTCGAGATCGTCGATCGTGCCCTGATAGGGCTCGCGCTGCTTCTTGCGGTACGTGTTGATGTACGTGTTCGTCAGGATGCGGTACAACCACGCCTTGAGGTTCGTGCCCTGCGTGAAAGAGGACCAGGATGCGAAGGCCTTGACGAACGTCTCCTGCACCAGATCGGCCGCATCCGCCGGGTTGCGCGTCATCCGCATGCCCGCGGCGTACAGCTGATCCATGAACGGCAGCGCCTGCTGCTCGAACTGCGCACGGGCGTCCGCGGCGCTGTCGAGCTCGTCCGCCGGGACGAGGTCTGTGGCCGGGGTTTCGGGGGTGGGCGACTCGAGGGCCGCGTGCTCTTCCATCAGGGCCCAGTCTACGTCGGCGATGTCCGGCACCAGGGGTGCGAGTGTCGCGGTCACGGGGCTCCTCTCTTCGTCGGCGTCCACCGTTCGGCAGGCTGCACCCGTCGCGCCGAACGCGGCACTGTCGGACGGGTTCGTTAGGGTAGAACCCGATGACAGTCACCGGGTATTCCCCTCTTCCGCCGGCAGGTTCTCCCTGGCCGGCGCCGCGTGCGGACGAGGCCGTGCATGCGACGGTCTCGGTGCCCGGCTCGAAGTCGCTCACCAACCGCAAGCTCGTCCTCGCCGCACTGGCCGACGGCCCCAGCACGCTCACCTCGCCCCTGCACTCCGAGGACTCGGAACGCATGATCGCGGCGCTGCGTGCACTGGGCGTGGAGGTCTCCGAGGTGCCCGGCTCCGGTCGGTTCGGACCCGACCTGCTGGTGACCCCGCCCGCGTCCTTCCGCGGTGACGTCGAGATCGATTGCGGTCAGGCCGGCACCGTCATGCGCTTCATCGCCCCCCTCGCCGGACTGGCCCACGGTGACGTCACCTTGACAGCGCACCCGAGCGCCTTGCACCGCCCGATGGGCGAGATGATCAAGGCGCTGCGCGAGATCGGTGCCGACATCGACGACGGCGGCACCTGGTCGCTGCCCTTCACGGTCCGCGGGCGCGGGCACATCCGTGGCGGCGAGGTCACGATCGACGCGAGCGGCTCGAGCCAGTTCGTCTCCGGACTGCTCCTGGCCGCGCCCCGCTTCGACGTGGGCCTTCACCTCATCCACTCCGGCGAGCGCCTTCCGTCGGTCCCCCACATCGATATGACCATCGAGACGCTTGCGCGTCGCGGCATCCAGATCGAACACCCCACACCCAATGAGTGGGTCGTTCCCGCTGGCACCCTGCGCGGACGCGACGCCGCGATCGAGCCGGATCTGTCGAACGCGGCGCCGTTCCTCGCCGCGGCAATGCTGACGGAGGGCTCGGTGACGATCCCCGGGTGGCCCGCGAGTTCGACACAGCCCGGCGCGCTCCTGCCCGAGATCCTCACTCTCCTGGGCGGGCGGGCAACCCGCCGCGGCGGCGCTCTCACCGTGACCGGCGGTCCGCGCATCGCCGGCGTCGACCTCGACCTGAGCGCGGCGAGCGAGCTGACGCCGACCCTGTTCGCGCTGGCCGCCTTCGCCGACGCCCCGACGACCCTCCACGGCATCGGACACATCCGCGGCCACGAGACGAACCGCATCGAGGCCCTCATCGCCAATCTGGAGGCACTCGGCGGACGCGCCGAGGAGCTGCCCGACGGCATCCGCATCGTG
This sequence comes from Microbacterium sp. DMC48, assembly GCF_056313825.1. Taxonomy (NCBI): domain Bacteria; kingdom Bacillati; phylum Actinomycetota; class Actinomycetes; order Micrococcales; family Microbacteriaceae; genus Microbacterium; species Microbacterium sp. DMC48. Next base: position 235,417 of record NZ_JBQUZN010000003.1, read on the forward strand.
CCCGCTGACCTCCACGGGGGCCTCTGGCGCGCGCACCACGACCACCGCATCGCGACCGCCGGCGCCCTCATCGGCTTGCGCGTGCCCGGCGTCGAGGTCGACCACATCGAGACCACGGCGAAGACCATGCCGGAGTTTCCCGCCCTGTGGAGCGGGATGCTGTCCGGGTCTGCGAACGACTGAGCCGGCCGGTGCGAGGCGTGCGATGAGCTGGCTCGATCTCGGCGACGATGACGACGAGCTCGAGTTCGACGAGGCCGACATCCGCGTACGCCCCAATCCGAAGGCGAATCGCCCGCGCACGAAACGGCGCCCCGCCCACGCCGATGCGGTGATCGGTCGGGTGCTCGGCGTCGACCGGGGCCGCTACACCGTGTTGATCGACGAAGACGGTCCCGACGAGCACACCGCGCTCGCCGCCCGCGCGCGCGAACTACGCAAGCAGCCGATCGTCACCGGCGACCGTGCGCGCGTCGTGGGCGACACCAGCGGCGATGAGGGCACTCTGACGCGCATCGTCGGGCTCGAGGAGCGCACATCGCTCCTGCGGCGCAGCGCCGACGACACCGACCAGGTGGAGAGGGTCGTGGTCGCCAACGCCGACCAGATGCTCGTCGTCGTCGCCGCCGCCGACCCCGAGCCGCGGCCTCGGCTGGTCGATCGCTATCTCATCGCGGCTCTAGACGCCGGCATCCATCCGCTCCTGGTCGTGACCAAGACCGACCTGGCCGATCCCGCCCCCTTCCTCGCGCACTTCGAGGGCGTGGACGATCTGGAGATCTTCACGAGCGGCCGCGGCCAGATGCCGGTCGAGGAGATCGGGCGACGCCTGATCGGCCACTCGACCGTCTTCGTCGGCCACTCCGGTGTCGGCAAGTCGACGCTGGTCAACGCCCTCGTCCCCACGGCCGATCGCGCAACGGGCCACGTCAACGAGGTGACCGGCCGCGGCCGTCACACGTCGAGTTCGACGGTGTCGCTGCGCTACGTCACGGCGGAGGGGCGCGGCTGGGTGATCGACACCCCCGGCGTGCGATCGTTCGGGCTCGGACACGTCGACCCGGCGAACATCCTCCGCGCCTTCACGGATCTGGCGGTCATCGCCGAGGAGTGTCCTCGCGGCTGCACACATCTTCCCGACGCACCCGATTGCGCACTGATCGAGGCGGTGGCCGAGGGACGGCTGGGCGAGCGCGGAGCGGCACGACTGGATTCGCTGCAACGTCTGCTCTCCACGTTCGCCTGATCGTAGGCTGGGGCTATGGCACGTCTCGAACCCGGTACCCCCGCCCCCGACTTCACGCTCGTCGATCAGGACGACGCACCGGTCAGCCTTCACGATCTGCGCGGCACCCCGATCATCCTGTTCTTCTACCCCGCCGCCATGACGCCCGGGTGCACGACGGAAGCCTGCGACTTCCGCGACAGCTTGGCACCGCTGCAGGCGGCGGGCTACGCGGTGATGGGCGTCTCGCGCGACGACACCGCGACCCTGCGCCGCTTCCGCGAGCGCGACGGTCTCACCTACCCGCTGCTCAGCGACCCCGATCACGCCGTGCACGACGCCTACGGCGCGTGGGGCGAGAAGATGAACTACGGAAAGACCGTGGAGGGCGTCATCCGCTCGACCATCGTCGTGGATGCCGAGGGTCGCGTCGCGCACGCCCTGTACAACGTGAAGGCCACCGGGCACGTCGCCCGCGTGCGCTCCCTGCTCGGCGTCGGCTGATCATCCGCTGAGCGGCCCTCGGAGCCGCTCAGCGGCGGTCGTCACCGCGCCGGGCCGCGGTGCGCGCCGCGAAAAACAGGGCGACCATTCCGATGGCGGCGGGAATCGCCGTCGCCAGGGCCGTCGAAACGGACGGGTTCGGGCCGGTGATGGCGCCGAGCGCCACGGCGAGGATCAGGAGCTGACTGACGATCCCCCCGGATCGCCCCCAGGAATGGCCACGCCAGACGGCCACCGCGAAGGCGACGAGCGCCACCGCCCCGATCGCCGTGAGGACGATGAGAGCGACCGAGCTGACCGGGTCGTCGGTGTCACCGGTGATCAGGGCGACGATCTCCCAGCCCGTCACGACGAGAACGGCGAGCGCTTCCAGCGCCAAGATGGCCGAACCGATTCGTTCCGCCGTCGTCGTCGTCATCATGCGGGTGGGCCCTCCGATACAGCCGGTGCACAGCACACGCCGGGGGAAATGCCGAGTTCACCCTTGATTCATCTGAATGACCATGGGAGCATTGAACTATCCGTGTGCTCCCACAGTGGCGTGGGGCGAGCGTCTGCTCGCACACCATCAGGGTAATCGACGCCCGACGTCACAACCCACCCGACTTCTCATCCCGCATCAAGGAGCACCCCCTATGGATTGGCGCGACAAAGCCGCCTGCCTGACCGTCGACCCCGAGTTGTTCTTCCCCGTCGGAAACACCGGGCCCGCTGTCGATCAGATCGAGAAAGCCAAATCCGTGTGCGCGCGCTGCACCGTCACGGAAGTCTGCCTGCAGTACGCCCTCGAGACCGGTCAGGACTCGGGCGTGTGGGGCGGATTGTCCGAGGACGAGCGTCGCGCTCTGAAGCGCCGCGCGGCCCGCGCCCGCCGCGCCAGCTGAGACGGCGGCCACCCGCGTCCGCCCACCCCGCGAAGAACGAGCTCGCCGAGGTCGTTCTCCCTCAGTTCTGCGTGCGTCCGAGGTAGCGCATCGGGATCTCGATCGTCACCTCGGTGCCCGAGCCGACGAGCGTGTGCCAGTCGATCGTTCCACTGAGTTCACCCTGAATGAGGGTGCGGACGATCTGTGTGCCGAGCCCGCGACCGACCTGACCTTCCGGCAGGCCGACGCCGGTGTCGCGCACCTTCACGCCGAGTCGGTCCTCGGTGCGTTCCGCGATGATCTCGACCTCGCCCTCCTGATCGACCAGACCGTGTTCGACGGCGTTGGTGACGAGCTCTGTGAGAGCCAGAGCGAGGGGTGTGGCGTACTCGCTGGGCAGCGTGCCGAACGTGCCGGTCTTCCGCGTCCGCGCGCGCGTGTTGGGCGACGCAGCGACCTCCGCGACGAGCTTGAGCACCCGATCGAAGACGTCGTCGAAGTCGACGTTCTGGGCGAGGCCCTCCGACAGGGTGTCGTGGACCACCGCGATCGCCGCGACCCGGCGCATCGCGTGCGTCAGCGCGTCGCGAGCCTCATCCGAGTGTGTGCGCCGCGACTGAATGCGCAGCAACGACGCGACCGTCTGGAGGTTGTTCTTGACGCGATGATGGATCTCCCGGATCGTCGCATCCTTGGTGATCAGCTCCTGCTCCTGATGGCGGATCTCCGTGACGTCCCGGCACAGCACGATGGCGCCGATCCGGGTGCCGTGATCCTTGAGGGGGATCGTCCGAAGTGACACCGTGACGCCGCGCGCCTCCAGGTCGGCGCGCCAAGGCGCCCGGCCGGCCATGACGATCGGCAGCGACTCATCGAAATCGCGTCCTTTCGGCAGAATGCCGGTGGCCACTTCGAGCAGCGACTCCCCTTCGAGCTCGTCGTCGAAGCCGAGGCGGTTGAACGCGGAGAGGGCGTTGGGGCTGGCAAACGTGGTCGTGCCGTCGACATCGATGCGGATCAGACCGTCGGAGGCGCGCGGGGCACCCCGTCGTGGAGAAGTCGGTGCGGCGAGGTCGGGGAAGTCGGCGCTGGAGATCATGCCGAAGAGGTCGTCGGCGCAGTCGTTGAAAGTGATCTGCTGGCGTGACGGGGTGCGCGCCTCGCCGAGGTTGGTGTGCCGCGTGAGCACGCCCACCACCACGGGCGACTGCTCACCGGCGCCGGCCGCGCGCACGATCGGCACCGCGCGCACGCGCGTGGGGGTCTCTTCGAACCAGTCCGGGGATGCCGAATCGACGATCTCGACCCGCGTGAACGCGTCCCGCACCTGGGTCCGCCATTGCGGGCGCACCATGTCGCCGACGATGTCCCGGTAGAACAGCGTCGCCGCACCGCTCGGCCGGGTGTGCGCGACGGCGATGAACGAATCGTCGACCGTCGGTACCCAGATCACGATGTCGGCGAACGCGAGGTCGGCGAGGAGCTGACCGTCGCCGGCGAGGCGGTGCAGCCACTCGATGTCCGCCCCCGTGGACCGGCCCTGGGCATACACGAGATCGCTGAGCGTCGACACGCACCCAGCCTAGGCGAGATCGTTCGACGGCGACGCGGTCACGCCCGTCACGCCGCGCCGCGAAGCGCGCGGCGCGTCCGGGCGCGCGCGCCGCTTCCCGGGCTCGGCGCATCGGCGCCGGACGCGCGTGACGGTCGCGTTCCCGCGGCGCGCGCCGGAGGCGGTTCGATCGCCTCGCCGACGAAACGACGAACGGCGCCCGACAGCGAGGATCGGGGTGCGACCCGGCCCACCGGCTGTGCCTGCAGGACCGCGGCATCGGCAGCCTTCGGATCCCATGGCACGAACCAGCACGCCGCGACGCCGACGTAGCGCTCGAGCGTGCGACGCACCTGCGACCGCGCATCGATCCCGAGCGTCGATGACCGTGTCTTGTTGACCAGAACGCGGATGGGGGCGGCTCCGGCCGCCGCGCGCAGATCGGGGTACGCGCGGACGAAACGTGCCACGCCGACAGGGTCTGCGGACACGACGGCGACGACGACATCCGCAGCGGCCAGGACGGCGAGCGTGGCCGCGTTGCGGCGCGGGCCTTCGATGTCGCTGACGATCTCCTCGTCGCGCTCCAGCGGCGCCGCGACGTCGACGATCAGGTCCTCGACCCACGTGCGACACTGCTCGAGAGCACCGCCGACGCGCGCCGCGGAGAGCTCTGGCCAGCGCCCCGGCCGGTTGATTCCCGCCAGGACGGCGACATCACCGAGAGGCAGAGCGATCCGTTCGAGCTCGGCGGCGCTCAAGGTCCCGCGCTCGGCCGCTCGGCACGCGGCAGCAAAGCCCGGCCCCTCGTCGGCGAGTCCGGTCAGCATGGCGATCGACGGAGCATGCGTGTCCGCGTCGGCGAGTGCGACCCGGCGGCCGTCCCGCGCGAGCTCCGCCGCGATCTCGATCGCCAGAGTGGTGCGTCCGGGGGCGCCGGCGGGTCCCCAGACAGCGATGATGCGACCACGCGCGGGCCCCGTCGGCGCAGGGGCCACCGCGTGCACCACCGCCGCGCACACGTCGTCCGGCGCGCACGTGGCGACGCCGAACATCTCGGCGAGTCGACGGTCGGCTGCACCGTCGCAGATCGCGACGATACGCACACCGAAGCGGTCGCACACGGCCACGAGTTGAGGAGTCAGTGCGTCTCGGCCGGCATCGACGGCCAACACGTCGGCGGCGGCGAGCGCGCCGAGCAGCTCGGCCGCAGCCCGTCCCGTGACGGCATCGGCGGCGGCGTCCGCCGGAGCATCAGCCGTCACGACGAGAATCACCTCGGCGCCGTGGTCGTCGAGAGCGTCGACGAAGGAGGCTCCCAGGCGGTCGGACGCCAGCACCACCCGCACGCTCATGAGCCCGCTCCCCCGCTCGGGACGATCGACAGGCTGGACCCGTCGGCGATCGCCGCGAGGGTCGCGGCGACATCGGCGCGGTCGATCACGATCTCGACCGAGACGGCGGCGGCGCCCATCATCGACCGGTCACGATCGACCGATGCGACCGTCGCGGAGCCGACGAGGATGCGGGGCGTGTCGTACGCGCCCCGCTCCCGCGGGGCCGCAGCCCAGACGTCGACGGATGATCCCGTCTCGACGGTGGAGGGCACATCACTCGCGCTCGTGATGACGACCGTGGTGCTGCGCACGCCGGCCGCCTCGCCGAGCGCATCGTTCGGCACGAGCTCGCCGGCCCGCACGACGCGGGTCGCGACGGCCCCCGGCCGCAGCGTCGTCGGCGACGCGTACGAATCGTGCATCGGCCCGAGCGCGACATCGACCACGCGCAGGTCGGCGGATTCGACGGTCTCACCCGGGAGCAGCGTCGTGGCCGCGGCGAGCACGGGCGCGGTCTGGCGTGCCGCGGCGACCACGAACCAGACGCCGCCCACCGAGACGACGATCAGCGCGATTCCGAGCAGGAATCGCAGGTCTGCCCAGAACGCGCGAGGGCGAGGTCGGGTCGTGACGGAGTCGCTCATGTCGGTATCGTGGCTCAGGATCGCGCCGACCCGGGCTGGTTATCCACAGCGCGGCGTGGACCCGCGAGGGCGCGCCCACCGGACCGCATAATGGCCTCATGCCCGAATCACCCGAAGCTGGCGCACGCCTGCTGACACCCGCCCAGGTGGCGGAGATGCTGCAGATCGCCGTGGACGAGGTGGTCGCTCTCGTGATCGATGGCCGTCTTCGAGGAATGAAGGCGGGCTCGCCGGCGCGCTGGCGCATCGATGCCGGCAGCGTCGCGGTCTATCTCGACGACCAAGTGGAAGACGCGCGACGGATGGCGCTGTGGCGCGAGTCGAATGCGGCGAGCTTTCCCGAGCTGTGGGGTCGAGGCGCGGTGCGCAACCCGGACTGATCGTCGCGCCACCGGCATCCCTCAGACGAGGTCGGCGACCGCATCCATCCGCATCGCGGCCACCGCCGGGAACGGCACGATCCGGAAGCCGCGCAGCTGATCGGCCCGGCGCACCGCGCCGACCTCGTGCAGCGCGAGATCGAGATGGTCTGCCCCGGCGCGGTCGATCGTGCCGGACAGGACACGTCCCGTCACGAGACGCACCGTCACCGGGATGCGCCGACGGACGAGATCGCGAACGACGAAGCCCAGAGACATACGCTGCGCGAGTGCGCCGCCGGGGTGGGCGCTGCGCACGCTGTCGAGAAGATCTTTCGTGCCGAGGGCCATGGTCGCCACGGCGGTGAACGGCACGATCCAGACCATCCCCGACGATCCGTCCTCGACGGACACGGCGAGCCAGTCGGATCCGACGCGCGTGACGACTCCCGACAGCGTCGTGCCGTCCGTGAGCTCGATGCCGAGGGAGACGTCGCCGGCCTCCGTGAGCACCACCAGCAGATCTCGGACGGGGATGCGCGCCAGGCGCAGGCGCTCCGCCTCGGTATCGAGAGCGGCGCGCTCAGCCTCCCATTCGGAGTCGAGTTGGTCTTCCAGATCCTCGAAGAAGCGGTCCCAGCGCACGCGGCGACCCTAGGGCACGGATGCCGCTGCCCGCCGACTCTGTCCACAGCGGCCTCTCCACACGTTGGAGGATTCTCATCCTTCCTGTGCGTGGGCTGTGTTGTACTCGTCAGACGCCCGACCGGGCGGACGACGACAGAGGAGGACGGAGCATGGCCACCGCATCCCCCGACGCTGCCGGTACTCCACCGCGCAGCGCGACCGCGCCGCGGAGCGTGTCGACACCACGCCGCGGATCTGCATTGGAGGTCGCGGAGTACTTCGCACCCCAGCGCACCGGCACGGATGCGCTGCCCGCTCCCGAGCCGCTACTGAAGAACCTGACCATCGGCGTCCTCGAGGCCCTCGCCGGGGTGCGCGAAGTCGATCAGCTCGCACGCTGGTTCGGCGAGGACGCGTTCCGCGCGCTGATCACACGGGCCAATCTGTCGGCTCGTGCGCGGAGTGCGCGCGGTGTCGCGCCGGCCCGCCCCGTGCACCATATCCTTTCGACACGCCACTCCTCGCCCGCCGACGGCGTCATCGAAGGAGTCGTCATCGTGGCAGGACCCGCGCGCACGCGTGCCGTCGCCCTCCGTCTGGAGGGCTGGGACGGTCGCTGGCGCGCCACGTCCCTCGCACTTCTCTGAGCCTTCCGGGGACGCGCCCCGCGTGACCGACCCGCCTTACTGCCGGTACGACGAGAGGAAGTTGCCGAGCCGTTCGATCGCCTCGGTGAGCACGCGCGCCTCCGGCAACGTCACGATCCGGAAGTGATCCGGCGTCGGCCAGTTGAATCCCGTGCCCTGCACGAGCAGCACATGCTCCGCGACGAGGAAGTCGTAGACGAACTTGGCATCGTCGTGGATCTCGTAGATCTCGGGATCCAGTCGCGGGAACGCGTAGAGAGCGCCGCGCGGCTTGTGGCACTGCACCCCCGGAATCGCGATGAGAGCGTCGAACGCGGCATCCCGCTGCTCGTGGAGCCGCCCGGTGGGGGCGATCAGGGCGTCGATCGACTGCACACCCGACAGCGCGGCCTGCACTGCGTGCTGGGCGGGAACGTTGGGGCACAGCCGGGTCGAGGCCAGCAGTTGGATGCCTTCGAGGAACCCGGCGGCGTGCTTCTTCGGGCCGGTGATGACCATCCAACCCGACCGGTACCCCGCCACGCGATAGGTCTTCGACAGGCCGTTGAACGTCAGGCAGAGCAGGTCCGGCGCGAGCGTGGCCAGCGGGATGTGCACAGCGTCGTCGAACAGGATGCGGTCGTAGATCTCGTCGCTGAGCAGCAGCAGCGAGTGCTCTCGAGCGATCTCGACGATCCCCTCCAGCACCTCGCGCGAGTACACCGCGCCGGTCGGGTTGTTCGGGTTGATGACGACGATGGCCTTCGTGGCCGGCGTCACCTTCGACCGGATGTCTTCGAGGTCGGGCTGCCATCCGTTCTCGTTGTCGCAGCGGTAGTGCACCGGCGTCCCGCCGGCGAGGCTCGTCATGGCCGTCCACAGGGGATAGTCCGGCGCGGGGATCAGCACTTCGTCACCGCTGTCCAGCAGCGCCTGCATGGTCATGGTGATGAGCTCGGACACCCCGTTGCCGAGGTACACGTCGTCCGGATCGAACGCCGGGAACCCGGGCACCTGCTCGTACCGCGACACGACGGCGCGGCGGGCCGACATGATGCCGCGGCTGTCGCTGTAGCCGTGGGCGTGCGGCACCGCTTCGATCATGTCGCGGACGATCTGGTACGGAGCCTCGAAACCGAAGACGGCGGGGTTGCCCGTGTTGAGCTTGAGGATGCGGTGGCCGTCGGCCTCGAGCCGGTCAGCTTCGACAAGGGCGGCTCCACGGATCTCGTAGAGAACGTCCTTGAGCTTGGATGACTGGTCGAGGATGCGGGGACTCATCGGATCAGGATATCGCCGCCCCGACGAGGCCAATCGCCGACCGGTGGCCCGGACAGCGCCGACCGGCGACTACTTCTTCTTGCCGGCGGCCCGACGCTCGGCGCGGTTGTTCGCCGCAGGCGCGGATGCCGCGGCATCCGTGCGCTGCCCGAATGCCCCGCGCGGAGCCTCGGCGGCGGGTGCGGCCGGCGCGGCGGGCGCGCTCTGCTGGCGGAGCTTGCTCGTCGCCGCCTGCTGGACCTGCCCGCGATCGTTGCGGACCTCGACCTCGCCGGCGTCGTTGGCAGCCGTGTACTGGAGCTTCTGGTTCTCGACCGAGGGCGCGACCTGCAGGCCCTTGGCCTCGACCTCCTCGCCGCTCTGGCGCACCTCGACCTCGAGGTTGTAGAGGAAGCCGACCGACTCCTCCTTGATCTGACCCATCATGGTCTGGAACATCTCGTAGCCCTCGCGCTGATACTCGATCAGCGGGTCACGCTGCGCCATGGCACGCAGGCCGATGCCGTCCTTGAGGTAGTCCATCTCGTAGAGGTGATCACGCCAGCGCCGATCGAGCACCTGGAGCACGACGCGACGCTCGAGCTCGCGCATGGCAGGCTCGCCGAGCTTCTCCTCACGCGCCGCGTACGCGATCTTCGCGTCCGAGAGGATCTCGCGCTTGAGCACCTCCGGCGTGACGCGCCCCTTGTTGCCGCTTTCGGCGACGACCTCGTCGATCGTCACCGACACCGGGTACAGCGTCTTCAGCTCGGTCCACAGCGCGTCGAAGTCCCAGCTCTCGTTGTGGCCGGTACCGGTGTGGTCATCGATGATCGCGCCGATGGCGTCCTCGATGAAGTGCTGCACGCGGTCGGACAGGTCGTCACCCTCGAGCATCTGGCGGCGATCGGCGTAGATCGCCTCGCGCTGGCGGTTGAGGACGTCGTCGTACTTGAGCACGTTCTTGCGGATCTCCGCGTTGCGGGCCTCGACCTGCGACTGCGCGCTCTTGATCGCGCGCGAGACCATGGTCGATTCGATCGCGACGTCGTCCGGGAAGTTCGTGCGGGCGAGAATCGCCTCGGCGGCGCCGGACTGGAACAGTCGCATGAGGTCGTCGGTCAGCGACAGATAGAAGCGGCTCTCGCCCGGGTCGCCCTGACGGCCCGAGCGGCCGCGCAGCTGATTGTCGATGCGACGGGACTCGTGGCGTTCGGTTCCGAGGACGTACAGTCCGCCGGCCTCGACGACCTTGGTCGCCTCCTCGGCCACCGTGTCGCGCATCGCGGCGTAGGTCTCGGTCCAGGCGGCATCGTACTCATCGGGCGTCTCGACCGGGTCGAGCCCCTTCGCCTTGAGCTCCTGCACCGCCAGGAACTCGGCGTTTCCGCCGAGCATGATGTCGGTGCCACGACCGGCCATGTTGGTGGCCACGGTGACGGCGCCGAGCCGGCCAGCGCGAGCGACGATCTCAGCCTCACGCGCGTGGTTCTTGGCGTTGAGCACCTCGTGCTTGATGCCCTTCTTGGCGAGCAGTCGCGAGAGGTACTCGCTCTTCTCGACGCTGACGGTGCCGACGAGGACCGGCTGTCCGGTCTCATGACGGCGTGCGATGTCCTCGACCACCTGCGCGAACTTCGCCTGCTCGTTCTTGTAGACGAGGTCGGGCTGGTCCTTGCGGATCATCGGCTTGTTCGTCGGGATCGGAACGACGCCGAGCTTGTAGGTGGACATGAACTCGGCCGCTTCGGTCTCAGCGGTACCGGTCATGCCGGCGAGCTTGTCGTAGAGGCGGAAGTAGTTCTGCAGCGTGACCGTGGCGAGTGTCTGGTTCTCCGCCTTGACCGGCACGCCCTCCTTGGCCTCGATGGCCTGGTGGATGCCCTCGTTGTAGCGACGCCCGACCAGGATGCGGCCGGTGTGCTCGTCGACGATCATGACTTCGTCGTTCATCACCACGTAGTCGGTGTCGCGCTTGAACAGCGCCAGGGCCTTGATCGAGTTGTTCAGGAAGGAGATCAGCGGGGTGTTCGCCGACTCGTAGAGATTGTCGATGCCGAGGTAGTCCTCGACCTTCTCGATGCCGGGCTCGAGCACACCGATGGTGCGCTTCTTCTCATCGACCTCGTAGTCCACCCCGGCCTCGAGCGTCTTCGCGATCTTCGCGAACTCGACGAACCAGCGGTTGGCCTCGCCCGAGGACGGGCCCGAGATGATGAGCGGGGTGCGCGCCTCGTCGATGAGGATCGAGTCGACCTCGTCGACGATCGCGAAGAAGTGACCGCGCTGAACCAGATCCTGCTTCTGCCAGGCCATGTTGTCGCGCAGGTAGTCGAAGCCGAACTCGTTGTTCGTGCCGTAGGTGATGTCGGCGTTGTACTGCTCGCGGCGCACCTCGGGGGTCTGTCCGGCGACGATGGTGCCGGTGGTCATGCCGAGGGCACGGTAGACGCGACCCATGAGCTCGGCCTGATACGACGCGAGGAAGTCGTTCACGGTGATGACGTGCACGCCCTGGCCGGCGATCGCGTTGAGGTAGACGGCGAAGGTCGCGGTGAGCGTCTTTCCCTCACCGGTCTTCATCTCCGCGATGTTGCCGAGATGCAGCGCCGCACCACCCATGATCTGGACGTCGTAGGGACGCTGGCCGAGGGTGCGCTTGGCGGCTTCGCGCACGGCTGCGAAGGCCTCCGGCATCAGCTTGTCGAGGCTCTCCCCCGCCTCGTGGCGGGCGCGCAGCTCGGCGGTCTCGCCACGCAGCTCCTCGTCGGTCAGCTGCGCATAGTCCTCTTCCAGGGCGCCGACCGCCTTCACGACCTGCTGAAGCCGCCGCAGGATGCGTCCTTCGCCGGCGCGGAGCAGTTTCTCGAGAGGGTTGGCCACGGAGCATCTCCATCTATCGGGTGCGGGCGACGTGCGACGTCGCCTCGACCGCGCACGCGGGCACGGCATACGGGGCCATGTTACCTGGCTGTGACTTTGCTTACCTGCGCGAGACCTCGAAAACACGCGCATAGGATCGTGACATGGCCGGATTCTGGGGCGCACGCAAGCAGGAACGCGAGCAGCGGGCGGCCGAGGACGCCGAGCTCGGCCGCCGGGCGGACGCGGCGCTCGTCGAGATCGACGAGCGTCTGCGCACCACGGAGGACGAACTCGTCTTCGCCGAGATCGAACTGGGCACCGAGCCCACCCAGAGCCTCCGCGAGGCGCTGAACGCGGTGCGCAGCCACATGGGCGAGGCGTTCCAGCTGAATCAGCTCAATCATGACCACATCCCGGACACCCCCGACGAGCTGCGCACGCGCAACGCGCGCATCATCCAGCTGTGCGACTGGGCACAGGAGCTCCTCGACGATCGCCTCCAAGCTCTCGCCGAGCCCGTCGAGCGCGCCCGCCGCGCTCCGGAGATCATCGCCGGCATCCGCGCCGACGTCGAGCGGGGCACACAGCGACTCGAACGCGCCGAGGCGACTCTCGCGCGCGTACACGCCCGGTACGCGCCTGCCGCCGTGCGACGCATCGAGAAGAACGCCACCGAAGCTGCCCAGCTCTTCGCCTTCGCCACGCACGGCGCCGATGTCTCCACGGCACGACGCGAGAGTGGTCAGCGGGAGCAGGCGAACCTCGCGCTGGAGACGGCGATGGAGGCGGTGCGCCGCGCGACCACCCTGTTGGATGCCGTGGACGCCTTCGAAGTGGAGGCGTTGCGTGCCGAATCCACGCTCGACGCCATCGTGGAGGATTCGCGCGGCGACCTCGTGGCCGCTCGTGAGCTGCAGAGCATCCCCGCCGTGAGCGCTGCCATGGCTGCGCTCGAGAACGAGCTTTCCGCACTCACCCCGGCGGGCGAGCTTCCCGACCCGTTCGGTGAGCTCACCCGACTGCGTGAGGCCAACGCCGCACTGGATGCCGCGGTCGCCAAGGCCCGTGCACGTCTGGCCCACCCCGCACCGCCGGAGGGCCACGTCCGCCATGCGATCGACGACGCGGACCGCCAGCTCGGCGTCGCGCGCAGCGTCATCTCCGGCCACCGGGGATGGATCGGCGCCGATGCGCGCACCCGTCTGGCCGAAGCGGAACGGATCCGCCTAGACCTGGCGGCGCTGAGCGCACAGCCCATCGGCGAGGACGATCGCGAGCAGGCCCTCGCGGACGCCCGTCGGTGCGGGCAGCTGGCGGCGGAGGCTCTGCAGCTGGCCCAGCGCGACATCGACTCCTCCCGCCCGAATGACGGCGGCTGGGGAAACGGTGGCGGCTGGGGAGGCGGTCGCCGCGGTGGAGGCGGCGACATGGTCGGCGGCATCCTCGGCGGGCTGGTCATCGGCAGCATCCTGGACGGCATCTTCGACTGAGTCCGCCCGATCGGGCGGATGCGCCGACCCGCGCCGAAGAAGCGGAATCGGATCGGAGAAACAGAATCGGATGCCGCGCGTCGCGGCATCCGATTCTGTTCACTCGCCCCGATTTCGGGGCTCGGCCGGGTGGCTCAGGACGCGAGCTCCGCGGCGGGCGGAGCACTGGCGGTGAGCGAGATCACGCCATAGTCCCAGCCCTTGCGGCGATAGACGACGCTCGGGTGGTCGGTGCGCGCGTCGATGAAGAGGAAGAAGTCGTGTCCGACCAGCTCCATGCGGTCGACGGCCTCTTCGACCGTCATCCACTCGGCGTCGAAGTTCTTGGTGCGGATCACGACCGGCGTGTAGTCGTCCTCGCCCTCGTCGCCGACGGCGATCGGGATCTCGCCGGTCGCGACGGCACGCAGCGTCTCGACCGAGGCCGGCTGCAGATCGATGCCGGAGAGCGCGCCGCTGCCCTTGTCCAGCTTGGCTCCCCGCGGGTGGTTACGGGCATCCACCCTCTTGTCCTTGGCACGCCGCAACTGCTCGGCGAGCTTGTCGACGGCCATGTCCAGCGCCGTGAACTTGTCGCCGTCGGTGGCCTCCGCACGCACCAGCGGGCCCTTGCCGGTGACGGTGAGCTCGACGGTCTCCTCCTCGCGACTGCCGTTGTGATAGGCGCGGTGAGTGACCTTGACGTCGAGCCGCTGCGCCCGCGGCGCCAGCGTTCCGATGCGAACGGACTTCTCTTCGGTGACGGTGCGGAAACGATCGGAGATGCTCACGCCCACGCCGACGATGCTAGTTTCCATCCTGACCTCCTTGTTCCGGGTCCGGCCGGTCAAGGGCGGACCCTGAGTTCGCCTTGGTCCCTCCCACGCTATCGGGGCGAGGCGGCGCTGTCACGCGAGAATCCCGGGAGTAACGGACCGATTCTCTGAGCATCGGCAATGGATCTGCGCTCACGGGGCGTGTCGGGCGGTGGCAGCGACGGTCGCAGCCCCGATCACGTGCGCACCGCCCGCCGTCAGCGCCCGCACGGCCTCTCGCAGCGTCGCCCCTGTGGTGAGCACATCGTCGACGACGATGACCGACAGACCGGCGACGTCACGGGCACGGAGGGTTCCCGCGACGTTGCGCGCGCGGGCCTCGCGACCGAGCCCCCGCTGGTCGGCGACCGCGCCGCGTGAGCTCAGCGCCCGGAGCGGCTTCAGTCCGCCGCGCCCCACCAACAGGGTTCCGGTGTCGTATCCGCGCCGGCGGAACGCGCGGCGTGAGGACGGCACGGGCACGACCGCCACATCGATGCCGTCACCGTCCAGCCGCGCCACGGCCGCGGCCAGGGCGGCGCCGAGGGGCCGGGCCAGTCCTGTCCGCCCGTCCTCCTTGAACGCGCGCAGAACACGTGCCGGCACGCCCGAGAAATCCAGTGCGGAGCACACGGGCAGGCCCGGACGGAGTGAACCGACGCGCACGGACGGTCGAAGGAGTTCACGGCAGTTCGCACACAGGGCGACGTCCGGCTCGTCGCAGCCCGCGCACCACACGGGCAGCACGAGCGACAGCGCCGCTGCCGCGGCCTCGCCCACGCGGCGCCACGCGGACGCGCGCAGTGGCATCGGTTCGAGCATGATGCCAGCCTGCCGAACGCATGTTCTGTACACGGACGCGAACGCGGACCTGTGGACCGATGTCTGCGCAGCGCGACGCGGGGAGGAGGATCCACCTCAGCGCGGCATCCCCTGCTGCACCGCCAGTACCCGGACGCCCCCGATCAGCTGCTGCCAGTTGGCACCCCGCTGCGCATAGAGCTCGCCGTCGGTGTCACTCACGCTCGCGTTCGACGTCTGCCCCGAGAGCGTCGAGGTGTCACCGGGCGTGCGGATCGGCGCGTCCGAGAAGCCGCCGACGTGCACCGCCTCGACGTACTGGTCCTGCCCGGCGCCCGCGAGCACGCCGAGAGTGCTCGCATCGAGCCACGTGAGATCCGTCGCGGCATCCGACAGCGTCGCGAGCTTCTTCACCGGCGAGGAGAGCGAGGTGGGCGCGCCGTTGCGATCCCGCTGGATCCCCGCTCCCCAGATGGCGTAGCGATCACCGTCGCGCACCACGGCGACGAGCCTCGTTCCGTCGCGCGACACACGCTGCGCGATGACCGCGGAGGCACCCGACCATCCTCCCGACATCGGGACGGAGGTGCCGCCCGGTGCATATGCGATCACCGATCCGGGTGCGTTCGAGGGCACCGACCAGATGTAGCCCGCGGGATCGATGGAGGCGGCGACGAGATTCGGACGCGGGTCGAGGCGGCGGACGGGGCCGTCAGCGGGGACCTCGAGAACCGCGCCCGACGCGTCGCGGACGGCGGCGACGGTGCGATCGGCGTTGACTTCGATGTCGGTCGCCGAGATCTGCATGAGCGCGTCGGAGAGTCCGGCGATCGGCGAGATGGTCGTCCCCGACACGAACCCGAAGGCGTCGTCGGTGCGGACCAGGGGGTTGGCCGCCACCGCGGTGGAGCGGACGTCCACGCGCTGGGCCGTCAGCTGCTGACCCCCCGGAAGCAGCATGTCCACGCTCGTGATCCCGGGGACGTCGAGACTCGCCTCCAGCTGGGTCTGCATGCGGTTCAGCGCGATCTGGTCGAGCGAGCGCGCACCGTCCTGGAGCGTCACCTGCGCGACGTTGGACTGACGCGGAACGGATGTCAGCTCGAGCCGTGCACCATCCGTGAACGCGCTCACCACCGCCCCGCGCAGCCAGGGCGCGGGGGCCCCGTCGACCAGTCCCTGCGCGATGTTGGTGGCGGCGTAATAACGCGGGAACCACCGCACGTCGGGCACCAGATAGGTCCACGTCGGGTCGAAGTACATCAACGCGTAGTCGCCGAACACCGCCTGGAACTGCGCCTTGTCCAGCACGATCCCATCGGGTGCTTGCGTGATCCGCCACTGCCCATCGTCTTGCTGAGCGAGCTTGAAGGTCAGCGGGATGGGGCCGTTGTCGGATGCCGGGCTCATCTCACCCGTGGCATCCACCGTCGCCACCGGCGAGACCGTCAGCACGATATCGCCGGATGCGCTCTGCTGAAGGGTGCGCTGCCCGGACGCGTAGATCGTGACGCCGGCCTGCGGCTTCCAGGTGCCCTTGTAGCTGGGGGCGAGGAACTGCTGGGCGGTCTCCCAGTTGTTCGTGGGGCCGGTGCCGGCCGCGATGAACCCCTCGACGATCTGCTGGGGGGTGGCGTCCTTGACCGGGCCCTTCGGGATGAACGCGATGTCACCGGAGGTGCCGTCGTCCACGATCCGCACGCCCGGGTTGACCGGCCCCGAGGTCGGCAGACCCGCGCACGCGGCGAGCACCACCATGAGCGCTCCCGCGAGCACGGTGATGCCCGCCCGGCGCAGACGCCGAACAGTCATGAGCGTCCCCCCTTGTCGAACACGGTGATGGGCTGCGTGAGCCCGAGATCGTCGAGCGAAACGCCGTCCTCGCCCGGGTCGACCGGAACCGGCGAAGAGCCGTCGATGGGCTGACCCTGCCGCGGCAGCGTCAGCACGAAGTTCGTCCCGCGTCCGAGATCCGACCAGACGGCCAGGGTGCCGCCGTGCAGCTTCGCGTCACCGAGCGCGATCGACAGCCCCAGTCCCGTGCCGCCGATCGTGCGCTTGCGCGACGGGTCGGCGCGCCAGAAGCGGTCGAACACACGCTCGGCGTCGGCGGCGCTCATCCCGAGTCCGTAGTCGCGGACGCCGATCGCGACCGCACGCTGGTTGCTGTCCACGGTGACGACGATGGGGCGACCCTCGCCGTGCTCGATGGCGTTGCCGAGCAGGTTGCGCACGATCCTCCGGACGCGGCGGGGATCCATGTCGACCGGAGAGTAGCCTCCGGGGGCGACCAGGCGCACGTCCGTCCCATGCTGATCGGCCAGCTGTTGCATCGAGGCGATGACGTCCTCGGCGAGATGCGCGAGGCTGGTCGGCTCGTACTCCAGTTGCACCGAGCCCGCGTCGTAGCGGCTGATCTCCAGTAGATCGGTCAGGAGCGTCTCGAAGCGCTGCACCTGTGCATGCAGCAGCTCTGCGGCGCGGGCGGTCGTCGGATCGAAGGAGTCGCGCTGGTCGTTGAGCATGTCGCTGGCCAGGCGGATGGTCGTCAGTGGTGTGCGCAGCTCGTGGGAGACGTCGGAGACGAAGCGCTGCTGCACGAGCGAGAGCTCGGCGAGCTCTTTGATCTGGGCTTCGATGCTGTCGGCCATCGCGTTGAACGAGCGGCCGAGGATCGCGAACTCGTCCTCCCCTCGCACCGGCAGCCGCACAGCGAGATCGCCGGCAGCGAGGGTCGCGCTGGTTTCGGCGGCCTCGGCGATCGGAACGGTCACCGAGCGCAGCACGAAGGAGGAGATCGCCGCGATCAGCAGCACGAGCCCGGCGCCCACGAGCCACAGGGTGATCTGGACGAACTGCAGGGTCTGCTGCTCCGGGGCGAGGTCGTAGGCGAAGTAGAACTCGTAGGCGCCGACCTCGGGAAACTCGAGCTGCTGCCCGACGACGATCCCGGGCACCGTGCCGCCGTCGGCGGCCGGCAGGCCGACGGACTGCCACCAGCGCTTCTGGCTGTCGCCCTGGACGGCGCCGCGCAGTCCGGGCGTGATCAACCCCGCGGTCAGCCCTCCGCGCTGGAAGTCCTGCGGCGCGATCGTCGACGGCTCATCCGAGATGCGGAACGCGGCGATCATGTCGGTCCCGGCCTGCCGCGCGATCGAATCGGTCGCGTTGTTCCACAGCGACTGCAATGCGGCACCGTCGCCGTCGATCTGCGCGGCGTTGAGCGTCTGCTGGGTGGACTGCGTAGCGCGCTGCACGGCCTCCTGCACCTGCTGGACACGGGACTCGAAGAGGTCGTTCTGGATCGCGAGCGCCATCGCGACGAACGCGATGAGGATGGCCAGAGCCGTCGCACCGATCGTGATGACGAGCGTGCGAAACCTCAGCGACCGGGCCCACGCATATGCCACACGGCGCGGCCAGCTGCGCCAGTCGCGCCAGCCGGTCAGCGTCGGCACGGTCGCCGTCTGCGGCGTCATGAGCGGCCGATCACACCACCGCGCCGGCGCGATAGCCGACGCCGCGCACCGTCATGACGATCCGCGGGTTGTCCGGATCGATCTCGACCTTCGCGCGCAGCCGCTGCACGTGCACGTTCACGAGACGGGTATCGGCCTTGTAGTGATAGCCCCAGACCTGCTCGAGCAGCATTTCGCGCGAGAACACCTGCTGCGGCTTCGAGGCGAGGGCCACCAGCAGCTCGAACTCCAGCGGGGTGAGCGCGATGACCTCGCTCCCCCGGCGCACTTCGTGGGCGGCGACATCGACGACGACGTCGCCGATGCGAAGATCACCGCCCGTCGCCTCAGCGGCGGGTCGCAGCCGCGTGCGGATCCGCGCGACGAGCTCCTTCGGGTTGAAGGGCTTGACGATGTAGTCGTCCGCGCCGGACTCGAGCCCGCGAACGACGTCGGCGGTATCGGTGCGTGCGGTGAGCATGATGATCGGAACGCCCGATTCGGAACGGATGCGCGTGCAGATCTCGATGCCGTCCATCCCCGGCAGCATGAGATCCAGGAGCACGAGGTCGGGCCGCTCATCGCGCCACATCTCGACGGCGGCGGTGCCGTCGGCGCAGAACAGCGGTTCGAAGCCCTCGGTGCGCAGCACGATGCCGATCATCTCGGCGAGCGCGATGTCGTCATCGACAACGAGGATGCGGGAAGTCATTTGGCCTGATTCGTCCTTCGGGTGGGCCGGATGCCGCGACGGCGGCAGGGCGCAAGAACACAGTATCCGACGTGTCTGGGTTGAGACCGAGTGCCGCGCAGAACGACGCCGGGGCCCCTTCCGCTCGGAAGGGGCCCCGGCGTCGTTCTGACGCGTGCTCAGCGGTGAAGATCGAAGCGGTCGAGCTCGGTCACCTTGGTCCACGCCGCGACGAAGTCACGGACGAACTTCTCGGTAGCGTCGTCCGAGGCGTACACCTCGGCGAGCGCGCGCAGCTCGGAGTTCGAGCTGAAGAGCAGATCGACGCGCGTGCCTACGCCGACCTTCTCTCCCGAACCGTCCTTCACGCCGGCGAAGGCGTGGGAGCCGGGGTCCAGCGGCGTCCACGTGGTGCCGAGGTCGAGCAGATTCACGAAGAAGTCGTTCGAGAGGACGCCGACCCGGTCCGTGAACACACCGTAGGGCGAGCCGTCCCAGTTCGCGCCCAGCACCCGCAGGCCTCCGATCAGGACGGTCATCTCCGGCGCCGTGAGCGTGAGGAGGTTCGCCTTGTCGATGAGGTGGTACTCGGCGGGCATCGGTGCCAGCGGACCCTGGTAGTTACGGAAGCCATCGGCCGCGGGCTCCAGGTAGGCGAACGACTCGGCGTCGGTCTGCTGCTCGGAAGCGTCGGTGCGTCCGGCGTGGAACGGCACCTCCACCTCGACGCCCGCATCCGCGGCCGCCTTCTCGACGGCGGCGTTTCCCGCGATCACGATCAGGTCGGCGAGCGACACGTCGACACCCGCCTGCGCGGCATCCGTCTTGATACCGCCGAGCACTCCGAGCACCCGATGCAACTGGGCGGGGTTGTTCACTTCCCAGTCCTTCTGCGGCGCGAGGCGGATGCGGGCGCCGTTGACGCCGCCGCGCTTGTCGCTGCCGCGGAACGACGATGCCGCCGCCCACGTCGTCGCGACGAGTTCGGAGACCGTCAGACCCGAGTCGAGCACGCGCGCCTTCATGTCAGCGACCTGCGCAGCGTCCAGCGGAGCGCCGCTCGGCGCCGGAACGGGGTCCTGCCAGAGCAGCTCCTCCGCCGGCACCTCCGGTCCGAGGTAGCGGGTGACGGGTCCCATGTCGCGGTGCGTGAGCTTGAACCATGCACGCGCGAACGCGTCGGCGAAGGCGTCGGGGTCGTCCTTGAACTTCCGCGAGATCTTGTCGTACTCCGGGTCCATACGCAGGGCGAGGTCGCTCGTGAGCATGCGCGGCTCACGCTTGCCGTCGCTGTGGGCGAGCGGAACCATGTCGGCGCCCTGGCCGCCCTTCGGCCGCCACTGGTGCGCGCCGGCGGGGCTCTTCATGAGCTCCCACTCGTACGCGTAGAGGATGTGGAAGAACTCGTTGTCCCAGCGCGTGGGGTGATAGGTCCACGTGACCTCGAGGCCGGACGTGATCGTGTCGTCACCGCGCCCCGTGCCGTGGTTGTTCTTCCAGCCGAGGCCCTGAGCCTCCAGGCCCGCCGCCTCCGGGTTGTCTTCGAGGTTGTCGTCGGATGCCGCGCCGTGCGTCTTCCCGAATGTGTGGCCGCCCGCGATCAACGCGACGGTCTCCTCGTCGTTCATCGCCATCCGCGCGAAGGTCTCACGGATGTCGCGGGCAGAGGCCAGCGGGTCGGGGTTGCCGTTCGGTCCTTCCGGGTTGACGTAGATGAGACCCATCTGCACGGCCGCGAGGGGCTTTTCGAGTTCGCGGTCGCCGGAGTAGCGCTCGTCGCCCAGCCACGTGGTCTCGGGACCCCAGTACACGTCGTCGTCCGGCTCCCAGACGTCGGCGCGGCCGCCGGCGAAGCCGAACGTGCGGAAGCCCATCGACTCCAGCGCGACGTTGCCCGCGAGGATCATGAGGTCAGCCCAGGAGATCGACTGGCCGTACTTCTTCTTCACGGGCCAGAGCAGTCGCCGCGCCTTGTCGAGGTTGACGTTGTCGGGCCAGCTGTTCAGCGGGGCGAATCGCTGCTGACCGGCGCCGCCGCCACCGCGACCGTCGGTCACCCGATAGGTGCCGGCCGAGTGCCACGCCATGCGGATCATCAGCGGCCCGTAATGGCCGAAGTCGGCGGGCCACCAGTCCTGACTGGTGGTGAGCACGTCCTCGATGTCCTTCTTGACGGCCGCCAGGTCGAGCGACTCGAAGGCGGCGGCGTAGTCGAAGTCCGCATCCAGCGGGTTACGCACCTGGGGGTTCTTGGCGAGGATCTTGAGGTTGAGCTGGTTGGGCCACCACACCCGGTTGGCCGATCCACTCGTCGGATGCGGCTGTGCATGGATGACCGGGCAGGTCGCGACTTCCTCGGCATACGCCTCGTCGGTGTCGGTGACGGTGACGGACTGGTCGATGTCGGTCGCGTCAGCGCCGATGCCGGCGCTGGTCGGGTCCTGGTCTGTCATGGTGTTCCTTCCGTGAGGGGTGGGGTGGCGGCGTGCGCGCATGCGGGACACAGGCCCCAGTACGTCACTTCCGCCGTGGTGAGGATGAAGCCGTGGCTGTCGGAGGGTTCGAGACAGGGCGCCGCGCCGATCGCGCAGTCCACGTCGACGACCGCGCCGCACGACGTGCACACGAGGTGATGGTGGTTGTCGCTGACGCGCAGCTCGAAGAGCATCGGCCGACCCGCCGGTTCGATGCGGCGCACGAGCCCCGCGTCGGCGAAGTCGCCGAGAGCGTTGTACACCGACTGACGGCTCGCCCGCGGCATCCGCTCGACGATCGCGAGGAAGACGTCTTCGGCACTGGCGTGCGGATGCGTCCGCAGCGTGTCGTAGACCGCCGTGCGCGAATCGGTGACCTTCAGCCCCGCCGCCCGCAGCGCGGTCGCCGCATCGGCGGCGTCGGCACCGTGCGCGGGGGTCGCGATCGAGGGCATGCCTCCACCTTACCCAGTTTTGAAGAATTCAAAACAAAGCCGGGGTGAACACTCGCTGTGACGGGTCTATGGATCCGCGCACGGCGCGCGAATGGTCCGTCAGTAGCGGTAGTGGTCCAGCTTGTACGGCCCCTCGACCGGAACGCCGATGTACGCGGCCTGTTCCGGGGTGAGCTCGGTGAGCTGCACGCCGAGCGCCGCCAGATGCAGGCGCGCCACCTTCTCATCCAGGATCTTCGGCAGCACGTAGACGCCCACGGGATACTGCTCCCGCTTGGTGTACAGCTCGATCTGCGCCAGCACCTGGTTGGTGAAGGACGCGCTCATGACGAAGGAGGGGTGCCCGGTCGCGTTGCCGAGGTTCATGAGCCGCCCCTCGCTCATGACCAGGATGCTGCGCGGCGCACGACCGGCACCGGCAGGCAGACGGTACTCGTGCACCTGCGGCTTGATCTCGATCTTCTCGACACCCGCGATGGCCTCGAGCCCGGCCATGTCGATCTCGTCGTCGAAGTGGCCGACGTTGCCCACGATGGCGAGGTGCTTGAGGTTCTGAAGGTGCTCGACCGTCACCACGCGCGTGTTCCCCGTGCCGGTGATGAGGATGTCGACGTCGCCGATGACCGACTCCAGACGTGCGACCTGGAAGCCGTCCATCGCCGCCTGCAGCGCGCAGATGGGGTCGACCTCGCCGATGATCACGCGCGCTCCCTGGCCACGGAGCGCCTCCGCCGCCCCCTTGCCGACGTCGCCATAGCCGACCACGTAGGCGACCTTGCCGCCGATGAGAACGTCGGTCGCACGGTTGAGACCGTCCGGAAGCGAGTGGCGGATGCCGTACTTGTTGTCGAACTTGCTCTTGGTGACCGAGTCGTTGACGTTGATGCCTGGGAACAGCAGCTTTCCGGCTGCCGCGAGCTCGTACAGTCGGTGGACCCCGGTGGTGGTCTCCTCGGTGACCCCCACGATCTGCCCGGCCATGCGCGTGAAGCGCTGCGGGTCGCGGGCGAGGCTCGCGCGCAGCGTGTCGAGCACGATGCGGTACTCGAGGGAATCGTTCTCGGATGCCGCAGGCACCGCGCCGGCCGCCTCGAACTCGACGCCCTTGTGCACGAGGACCGTCGCGTCGCCACCGTCGTCCAGGATGAGGTTGGGCCCGTCGAAGCCCTCGGCCGACCAGTCGAAGATGCGATCGGCCAACTGCCAGTACTCCTCGAGCGTCTCGCCCTTGAAGGCGAAGACCGGAACGCCGGCCGGCTGGTCCACGGTGCCGTGCGGACCCACCGCGACCGCGGCGGCGGCCTCGTCCTGGGTGGAGAAGATGTTGCAGCTGGCCCAGCGCACCTGTGCACCGAGGGCCACGAGCGTCTCGATGAGCACGGCGGTCTGCACGGTCATGTGCAGCGACCCAGCGATGCGGGCTCCGGCGAGCGGCTGGAGCGGACCGAACTCCTCGCGCAGCGCCATCAATCCGGGCATCTCGTTCTCGGCGAGGCGCAGCTGATGACGGCCTGCCTCGGCGAGGCTCAGGTCGGCGACGACGAAGTCATGGATGCGGGTAGGGGCGGCGGTGGTCGGCATCCGCCCATTCTCGCATCCTCATCCGGATGCCGGCCGGGACTCAGACGCGCAGCGTCTCGTGGCGGACGACGACCCAGCCCTTGGGAACCGAGAGGCGGTCGGTGTGGATGGCGCAGAGGTCGTGCGCGTGCGGGTCGGTCGCCGCGCCGAGCGGGCCGAGGGCGGCCATCTGATCTCCGTAGTCGTAGGTCAGGGTCGTCACGGCCTCGCGGGCACAGCCCACCTTCGAGCACAGTCGGGTACGCATCGCCCTCACGCTACCGGCGGCACAGCCCGGGGCGGGGGATGCCGCGCCGCCGCCGCACGCATCGCCGACCGCGACGACGACCGCTGACCTAGACTCGGAACATGATGAGGCGGCGCGCGAGCACTCCCCCGCGGGTGCGACCGTCCCGCCATGGACGGCATGGTCGCGAGGACCGCAGTCCCGTCGTGCGGCCGCCGCTTCCGGCGCAGGAGACGCGCGAAGAACGCTTCGACTTCGTCGTCGGCACGGCGGCGGAGTTCCTGCGCAGCGCCTGGCCGGAACTGCGAGACGTGCGCTTCGAGGTGGCGGCCATGCCGCCGGCGTCCGACGAGGACGGCATCCCGCGGTGGACGGTCTCGACCGAGGAGCGGCGCATCGTGCTGTACCGTCTGCCCATCGAACGATTGGGCAGCCTGCATCGCGAGGACGAGCTGCATCGGCGCATGGCCATCGAGGGCTGCGTCTTCCGCGCGGCGGCGCAGTACCTCGATCGCGACCCCTGGGATCTCGGACCGGAGCGGTTCCGCTTCCTCTGACCGTTCCGCGTGGGCGTGAGTGGCCCGCGAGGACTCAGCGAGGGTAGACGGTGACGGCCGACGCCGCCGATGCGCTCGGCGCGACGGGGTAGCCCGCGATAGCGCCGGCGGCAGCATACGTCACGCCGGCCCGGACACTGCCCGTACCCGGATCGATACGGTAGACCTCACCGGGGCGCACCGGGATCGTGACCGCACCGCCCCCCGGCACCGCGACGTCGGTCTTCGCTCCGGTGCCGGATGCCGCCGTGACGACGACGGTCTGCGGCTCGCCCGTCGAGGAGACGATGGTCATCGTGGGCGCCGTCCCCGCGGCGACCGCGACGAGTGCGGGTGCGGAGATCGCGTCGGCGGCCACGAACCAGCCGAAATCACTCCCGGCTGCGAAGCCGGACGTCGCCCACACAGCGCCCGTCACCGGGGCCGTCGCGCTCACCCGCACCGCGTAGGTGCCGGTAGCGAGTCCGCCCAGGTCGAGCTTGAGAGGCACCCCCGCCTGCAGGGGTACCGTCTGCGGAGCACCCACGGCCGCACCGTCGCGCACGACGGTGACGGTCGCCTGGGCGTCGGCGCCCGGCGAGAGCAGCCGCAGGGACGTCGGGACGTTGCTCTCGCCGGCGCCACCCTGCGTCGTCACGACCGGGACACCCGGGATCACGAGATCGGTGTCCGGAACGGCGGTGGCGCCGACCTGATCGACACCTCCGGCCACGAGCACGCGCGTGAGGCTGGTCTGCAGCGCGGCACGGATCGGGGCCTGCGCCGATGTCACGCGCAGCACCGGGTTGTCCTCGCGCAGCGCGAGGGAGGCGAGCGGGATGATCCGCTGCGTGCCGGCGGCGACGACGATCGCGTTGCCCGCGACGGGGACGGCGCCGCCGCCGGCACCGTACACGGTGATCGTCACGCGCGCCGCGACCACACCCGGATTCTCGAGAACGACCAGATCCGAGGCGCCGGTCGCCCCGGAGCCGCCGACGAGCCACGATTCCATTTCGGGCCGCGCGCAGGATGACGCAGCGAACCCGGCGAGGTCGTCCGCGCTCACCTGCGCCGAGGTCGCTGCGGCGATGTCGGCGGGCTCCCCGTCCACGGGAGCGGCGCGCAAGGTGGTCGGCCCCGTTCCGCCGGTGACGTCGGGGGCAGCCAACGTGGAGGTCGCGGCATCCGTCGAGGCCGCCTTCGACACCGCGGCAGAGGTGA
The DNA here is from genome assembly GCF_056313825.1 of Microbacterium sp. DMC48. Classification (NCBI taxonomy): domain Bacteria; kingdom Bacillati; phylum Actinomycetota; class Actinomycetes; order Micrococcales; family Microbacteriaceae; genus Microbacterium; species Microbacterium sp. DMC48. The sequence goes on from NZ_JBQUZN010000003.1 coordinate 261,012, forward strand.
GTGCCGCCGGAGCGGCGTCGGTGAGCTGGGCGGCGCGGGTCGCGTCGCGCCCCGCAGCCAGCACGGGTCCGACGCACGTCGCTACCGATGCCGTCGCGGGCGGATGCGCAGCGATGGCGAGCGTGGAGTCGGCGGTGTGCGAAGGAAGCGGCAACGCGACCAGGGCCACGCCCGCTGCGACCGCGGCCGCCGTGATCACGCCGCCGACGGCGAACCGCACGGACGTGAGGCGACGAACGCCGGGCAGGCGGTTGCTCATCGGAGTCCTCCTCCGGGTACGCGTCGCGCGCCGATGATGCGCGGGCGACGACGGTTCAGCCGCAGCGAGCGTCGGGTGGGCAGAGCGAGCAGCAATGCGATCAGCACGACCCCGATCTGCACGGCGGCGGTGCGAGCGTTGTCGACCGCCGATGCGGCAACGCGATCCGTGACCGCAGCGGTGACCCGCCACAGCTTGCCCTTTGTCGTGTCGCCGACGATCTCGAGGTCCTGGCGCTGATCGAGCGCGGTCTCGGCGGCGATGCGCACGGCGCGCGCCGCGTCGCTCTCGCCGTCGGCGGTCCCGCCGAGCAGGACGAATGCGACCCCGTGCGCGCCCAGACGCGCGACCGCGTCACCCGAGGGCACGGAGATCAGTTCGGCGGTCAGCTCCGCGGCCTCGGCGTCACCGGCGTCGGTGGACGAGCGCGCCGAGCGCAGGGTGCTCTGTCCGCCCAGGGCCGACGTCTCGCCCCAGACGACGTCCGTGACGACCGATCCGTCAGCCGCGGCGGTGAGCACGAAGGTGGCGTTGTCCAGCCCCGATCTGCCCTCCGCCTCGACATAGGCCGGCAGGGTACTGCTCGGACCGTTCGTGACGGCCGAGGTCCCCCGAGGCAGCGCGGTGATCACGGGGACCGCACTGACCGCGAGAGCGGTCATCACCAGGGCGGCCAGCGGTGCGCGAAGCCGGGCCCGTGCCGGGAGCGCGTCGATGGTCAGCGCTGCCGATGCCAGCAGGGCGAGCCAGTACAGGCTCAGGGCGGCGCCCGGCCAGACCGCGATGCCGGTCCCGGCATCCGACGTGACGACGATGCCGATGACCGCGACCGCCGTCGCCAGGCCGCTGAGCGCGATGAGGAGGACCACGGCGGACGACGCTGTGCGCGAGACGATGGGAGCGGCCGCCGCGAGCACGATCAGGGGCACGACGAGAAGGAACGGCCACGGCCCCGCGCCGTCGACGAGCTGACCCCATTCCGAACCGCCGGCAGTGGGAAACCCGAGCGCGAGGGCGACGCGGCGGGCGAGATCGGTCGACTCCCCCGACGGCAGCGGCACCCCCGGGTCGGCGATCAGGGCCCATGGCTCGCCAGAGCCGAGACGGCGCCAGATCATCGGCGCCCAGACGATCACCGATGGAACGAGCAGCCAGACGACCCGCGCGAGTCCTCGACCGCGGCCGAGCGCTGCCGTGAGGACGATCGCGACCAGCCACAGCACGACGAGGGCCGGAGCCAGCGACGGGGCGCTGGCGAGCACCGCGACGGCGATCACCGATCCCATGCCTGCCGCGGTCCACGATCGGTGCGCGGCGACGGCGGTCCACAGCAACCAGGGAAGCAGCAGATGTGCGATGACGACCGTCGGTCGTCCCGATGCCAGCGCGTCCAGCAGGCTCGGCGCCAGCGCGTAGCCCACCGCGACGACGGCGCGGGCGAGGGCGTTGTCGGTCAGGCGCGTGGCGGCGAACCAGCCGCCGAGTGCGGACATGGGAATCGCGAGAACCCACAGCACCACGAGGACGCGCGAGGGCGCCGCGGGCCAGAGAGAGCCGAGCACGGCGACGACCGCGCTGAACGGATCGGCCGGCCCCTGCGTGTCCCAGCCGAGAGGTCGGGCACCGGAGGCCGCGTCCGCCCAGAGCTGGCCCACGGTTGCGCGCAGCGGCGCGAGCCCGCCGCCGCCGAGCACCGGCCACGCGAGCAGCGACAGGAAGGCGAGGACCGACACGAGCAGAGCTCCGAGAACGATCCAGGCACCCCCACCGGAGAAGAAGTGCAGCTCACCGCGAGCGGTGCCGTCGATGATCACGTCGTCGTCGAGGCGCTGGCGCAACTCGGCCCGGCTGACCCGCAACGGTGCCAGCTGCGCCCACGACACGGAACGACCCGCGCGGATGCCGCGACGCGCACGAGCGACGGCAGCCGGTCGCAGCAGCACCGTGAGCGTGGCGCCCCATTCCGGACCGATCATCGAGGGACGCTTGCCGAGCAGCAGCACCACGGAGCGGACGATCGCCAGCGGCAGCAGAGAGAGCCAATGCAGGGGGACGGCGACGGGCGGCGCGTACACGAGTCGGCGGTGCAGCTGCGCCGTGCGGCGGCCGTAGGCCCGACGCACCCCGACCGGCTCGAAGCGGTCGCCGAGAACAGGAGGGTCTGTGCGATCGGGGTCGGCGAGGGCGACGAAAGCCTGGGGAGCGAGGACGACGCGCCCCCCTCGCAGACGCGCGCGCACACCGAGGTCGAGTCCTTCATCGGCGCCGGCGAGCGCCGTGTCGAGACCGCCGAGCGCGCGCCACGCGTCGGTGCGCACCAGGATGCCGCGCACATCCGAACCGAGCACGTCCTCACTGGCGTCGTGCTGGCCTTGATCGTGCTCGCCGTCGGCGAGGCCGACGGCGCGGCCGCCTCGGGTCATCGACACACCGAGCGACACGATGCGGTCGTTGTCGTCGGCGCGGACGAGTTTCGGTGCAGCGATCGCGACCGAGGGAGCGGTCTCGAGGGCGCCCATGAGACGGACGAGGGCGTCGGGCGCGGGCGTGGTGTCCTGGTCGAGCACCCAGACGGCATCCCCGCCGAGCCGTCGGCTCGCCAGCGCGAGAGCTTCAGCGAAGGAGGTTCCTCGATCGGCGGTGATGACCGCCTCGGCGGCGGATTCCCCCGCGATCCGCTGAAGCTCGCGATCGGTCGCGTGCGGGCCGCACAGCACGATGGTGAGCGTGTCGACCGGGCGCGCCTGAGCCGCGAGCGCGGAAAGGACGCGGTCGAGACGGATGTCGGTGGCCACGCGCGCATCAGGGCGCACGACCAGCAGTGCGTGAACTCGGGCGGGCATGACGTCGTCAGCCTAGGCGGGAGCCGGCGCAGAACGCGGACGTCGCCCGCGAGTCTCGTGATCGGTCACGCCGCCGCGGAAGCGGTCGTCGAGATCAGGCGCGACGCTTGAGCTTGCGGCGCTCGCGCTCGCTGAGTCCGCCCCAGATGCCGAAGCGCTCGTCGTTCTGCAGGGCGTACTCGAGGCACTCGCCGCGCACGTCGCACGAGGTGCAGATGCGCTTCGCGTCGCGTGTCGAGCCGCCCTTCTCCGGGAAGAAGGCCTCGGGGTCGGTCTGCGCACAGAGGGCGTCCGCCTGCCAGGCGAGCGCAGTGTCCTCGTCGGCGACGGACGGACGACGCACTCCCGGCACGCCCAGATTGACCGGGTCGACGAACCAGTTGTCGGGGACGCCGGAGCGGTAACCCGTCATATCGTTCTCCCCACGTTTTCCCGATGCGCCGATGCGCGTGTTGGAATAATTACACCCTTGTCATTCGCCGCGGTCAAGTCGCAGATCGTAAACCCTCAACACGGGATTGAACCTTCACGCACGCTCGTCGGCGTGTCGCGGCCGAGACCGCGCGGTCGGGGCCGGTCGGTCAGGGCCGGCGGGTCAGGAGCCCGGCTGGGCCACGAAGAGCTCGCCGACACCGGACACCTCGATGGCCTCCTCATCGGCGATGTACACGGCCGTGCCCGGACGGAGGGTCGCGGAGTCAGAGTCGGAGTCGCCGGCGACGACGACCTCCCCGACGGTGCAGAGTGCGATCGCCGGTCCGTGCACCGCGACACGGACCGCCTCGCCGGCGACCGCGACGCGCTCGAGGGCGAAATCGTCCACGGGGGTGTCGTAGACGTCGACCCCGCTCGCGAGGGGGCGCGGACGGATGACAGGAGCCGGGGAGGGTGTCGCGTCCAGCACGTGCAGCAGCTCCGGCACGTCCACGTGCTTGGGGGTGAGGCCTCCGCGCATGACGTTGTCGCTGGCGGCCATCAGCTCGACGCCCAGCCCCGACTGGTACGCGTGGAGCACCCCGGCCGGAGCGAACAGCCCCTCACCGCGATGGAGCGTCACGAGGTTCATCAGGAGGGCCACGATCAGTCCGCCGTCGCCCGGGAAGTCGGATGCCGCGGCGCGGAGCACCGCGATCTCGTCGGCGAACTCGGTCTCGCCGCTGTCCGCCGCGGCGTCGAGAGCCGCGGCCACGGATGCCACCGTCGCGGCATCCGCCTCGTCGAGCGCCCAGGCGAGCACGTCACGCAGAGCACGCTCGGAGGCGAGCCCGTCTTCGTCGACGGCGAGGCGGCTCTGCAGCTGGGCCACACCGGCGGGGACGTCGTCGCCGGTGGCGGCGAGCACGGATAGGAAGCGACGGGTCTCGGCGAGCGGGCGGAGTCCGACGAGCGCACGGAAGCGGTCGCTGAGGGCGACGATGATCTCCGGCTTGTGGTTGTCGTCGCGATAGAGACGGTCGGCGGCGTCGCGCGGGATACCGGCGCGCTCCTCCCGCGCGAACCCCTCCTGTGCCTGGGCGCGCGTCGGGTGGGCCTGGATGGAGAGCGAGGATGCCGCGGCGAGAAGCTTGAGCAGGAACGGCAGCGCGGGACGTCCGGCGTCGGCGAGGGCCACGTCGAGCGTGCGTCCATCGGGCGTCCGGGAAGGGCAGCCCGGGTGGTCGCCGTACCAGATCTCGGCCTCGGGAGCCCCCGTCGGCTGGCGTCCTTCGAGGGCGGGAATGAGGGTCGGGGAACCCCAGGAGTAGTCGCGAGGATCGTTGGAGATCGGCGTCAGCATGCCCCCAGCCTAGGACCGCCGTCGCGCTACTCTGATCTCACCATGGCCGTCCACACGAAGCATCCGGTCGCGGCGCCGCCGACCGCGCCGATCCGCGCGACGTCGGGCCACCTGCTGCTGCGGGGGTGGTGCATCTTCGTCCTCGCCGCGGCCCTCGCCGGATCCGCGTGGCCGCTGGCGCTCGGCATCCCCGCCACCGCCGTCGCGGTCGTCGTCGCCGGGGTCGTCTCGGCGTCGGTGTGGGCGCTCTCGCGTCCCCCGGTGCAGTGGCGTCGACTGCCGTGGTTCGCTCTCGCCTATGTCCTGTGGGCGGTGTGCTCGCTGCTGTGGACGACGCATCTCGCGGCGACGGCCGCGACGCTCGTCCTCCTGCTGGTGACGACGATTCAGGCCCTCTTCGTCGGAGCGGTGCTGACGTGGCGTGAGCTGGTGCGCGCGATGGCCTCGGCGCTCAAGTGGGTGCTCGGGTTGTCGCTGCTGTTCGAGCTCTGGGTGTCCCTCGTCTGGCACGGCGTACTGCTTCCGGGCTTCGCAAGGCCCGACGGCGTGGTCGCCGACGGGGCCGTCGTCTGGTCACGCGATCAGCTGATGAGCGGTGGGCGCATCCAGGGCATCGTCGGGGATGCCACGGCGCTGGCCTTTCTTGCACTGCTGGGCATGGTCGTCTTCGCCGTCCGCTTCGCTTCGCGTGCGCCACGGCGCACGCTGCTGGTCGGGTGGTTCGCGCTGTCGGCCTTCCTCTTCTTCCGTGCGGGGTCCGCCCTCGGCTGGCTCGGAGCGGCGGCGGTCGTCCTCGTGCTCGCGACGGTGCTGGTGATGCGCACCACGAAGCGCGCCGGCGAGCGCACCCGGTATTACGTCGTCTACGCCGTGATCGCCGCGGCCGGCATTCTGGCCGTCTGGCTCGGGCGCGGTCAGATCTTCTCGTTCCTCGGGCGCAGCACCGACCTCGACGGGCGCGAAGGGACGTGGGCCCTGATCGCGGCGAAGGCGCTCGAGCGTCCGGTGCAAGGGTGGGGTTTCGCAACGCCGTGGCCGCCGCTGGACGCGGCATCCGCGCCCTGGGTCCCCGGCATCGACTCTGCCCTCACGCAGGCCCACAGCGTGTGGCTCGACGTCCTCCTCCAGCTCGGGATCGTCGGGATGGCGCTGCTCGCCCTGACCTTCTTCGCCTACGTGTGGCGCTCCTGGTTCTTCGCCGTCGACCGCCCCCGCTGGGACCTCGTCGCCGACCGGCCCTACTCCCCCGTGACGCTCGTGCCGACGCTGACCGGAGCGATCCTGCTCGTGCAGGGCGTGGCTGACTCCGGTCCGACCGTCGGCGGCGGGTGGTTGCTGATCGTCATGCTCGCGTTCAAGATCAAGCAGGCACCCCTGCTGGGACGCGGAGCCTCGGAAGAACGGCTGGTCGGCGAGCAGGGCGAGACGGAGCGCGTGCCGCGCTGAGTGCGCGGGCGGACGGCACGGGTGATGCGCAGGGCGCCGGGTTAGACTTCTCGCGCTATGGCCTCTATTTCTGCGCGCCCCGACGCGGCCTCGAACCAGACGTTCTCGCCCGCCAGCGCGACGATCGCGATCGTCACCTACAACCGGTCCGGCCTTCTGACGAAGCTGCTCGAGAGCATCACCGCGATGGATCCGAAGCCCGGCCACGTCGTGATCGTCGACAACGCGTCGACCGATGACACCACCGCCGTCGTCGAGTCCTTCCGCGAGCGGCTGGGCACCGAGCTGGTCTACCGCCGACTCGACGAGAACACTGGGGGCTCCGGCGGATTCAGCGAGGGCATGCGGGTGGCGTACGAACTCGGCTCGACGTGGATCTGGCTCATGGACGACGACGTCGAGGTGCTGCCCGACGGTCTCGCGAAGATGGGCGCCTGGGCGCCGCGGTTCAAGTCGATCCAGGGGCGGCGCTACGACTTCGACGGCAGCGAGTTCTACTGGCAGTACCGCGTTGCGGAGCCGCTCGCGATCCCGATCCCGTATGCACCGAGCGGGTTCGACGAGTCGGGCTACAAGGAGATGAACTCGGGCTGCTTCGAGGGCATGTTCATCCACCGCGACATCGTCGGGCAGATCGGCCTGCCCGATCCCCGCTTCTTCATCTACTGGGACGACCAGACCTACGGGTGGCTTGCATCGCGGCTGACTACCTCGGTGATCGTGAACGAGTTCGTGCTCCGCCGCACGCGCGAGATCAAGCAGTGGGACATGGGCATCCGGCACATGAACGCGTCGAGCAACGCGTACCGGTACTACATCATGCGCAACCGCGCGATCATCAAGCGCTATTACCGTAGCCTGGGCGTCTACAACCCCGTGCTGTTCGGCTTCGGCACCGCGCTCACGTTCGGCAAGGAGCTCATCCGGCTGCTCTTGGTCGAGCGCACCGTGCGAGGCACCTCGAACCTGTTCCGAGGCCTGCGCGACGGACGCAAGATCTCGCGGGATGCCGCGTGGAAGCCCATGCCGCCGCTGGTCGGCGCGGGCGCGGCATCCTGACCCCCCTCCATCCGCTGGCAACGCTCGGAGCCTCTCGTGACTCACATTCTGCAGAACACCGTCCTTCCCACCGAGCGCGATCCCGATCTGCTGCCGCTCTACGTCGACCCCGAGACCTGGACCTCGATCGATGAGGAGCCCGTACGCGTGTCCAGCCGTGCGCAGCTCGGCAACATCCTCGGGCGCACCACCGCACGCATCGTCGCGGGTCGTCGCGTCTCGTTCGGCACCTATTTCAATGCGTTCCCCGCCTCGTACTGGCAGCACTGGACGACCGTGCGCGATGTCACGCTCACCGTTCGCACGAACGGGCCCGCGACGATCCTCGTCTACCGTTCGACGGGCAGCGGTGTGCGACAGCGCATCGACACTCGCGAAGTGGACGGCGAGTCCACCGCAACGTTCGAGCTCACGCTCAATCAGTACAGCGACGGCGGGTGGATCTGGTTCGACGTCGCCGCCGACGAGAAGTCCGCCATCTTCGAGGGTGCGACCTGGTCGACCGAGACGGAACCGCGCCGACGAGGCAAGGCGAGCATCGGTATCACCACCTACAACAAGCCCGATTACTGCATCGGTACCCTTCGCGCACTGGCAACCAGTCCCGAGGTGCTTCCGCTTCTGGACCGCGTATTCGTGATCGATCAAGGCGACCGTCTGGTGACGGCGGAAACCGGCTACGAAGAAGTCTCGGGAGCGCTCGGCGACACTCTGCAGATTGTGACGCAGCCGAACCTCGGAGGCTCGGGGGGCTTCGCGCGCGCGATGACCGAGACCCTCCAGCGGCCCGAGAGCGACTTCGTGCAGCTGTTGGACGACGACGTCCGCATCGAGCCGGAGTCGATCCGACGCTCGATCATGTTCGCTCGTTTTGCCACGATTCCGACCATCGTCGGCGCCCACATGTTCGACCTCCTCGATCGCCCCAAGCTGCACGCGTGGGCAGAGGTCGTCGACGAGATGCCGTTCATGTGGCGCACGCTCAACCAGGAGCGGATGCCGCACGACTTCTCGGTCGCCAACCTCCGCCAGTCCCCCTCGCTGCACTCCCGTCTCGATGCGGACTACAACGGCTGGTGGATGTGTCTGATCCCGACGGACATCATCCGCGAGGTCGGCTTGGCCCTCCCCGCGTTCATCAAGTGGGACGACGCCGAGTACTCGCTGCGCGCGCGCGAGGCCGGCTTCCCGACGGTGTCGGTGCCGGGTGTCGCGCTGTGGCATGTGTCGTGGGTGGGCAAGGACGACTCGATCGACTGGCAGGCGTATTTCCATGCGCGCAACCGCATCGTCGCCGGGTTGTTGCACTCTCGCGCGCCACAGGGGGGAACCCTGCTCAAGCACAGCCGCCGCCTCGATCTGAAGCACCTCATGATGATGCAGTACTACCCCGTGGCCCTGCGGCACCGGGCGTTGCGCGACGTTCTCTCCGGTCCCGCGCACATGAGAGCGAACCTGGCGACCGCCATGCCGCAGGCCCGCGCGTTGTCGGCGGGGTTTCCCGAGACCGTCGTCCACCGCGATACCGACACTCCCTTGCGATCACGGCGCGGACGCCTGGTGTTCCCTCAGCGCAAACGCCATCAGCTCGGCAATCCCACCGGCCTACGGCTGCGCTGGTTCACGGCGTCGACACTCGCTGCACATTGGCTGCACGCGCCGCGTCCCGAGAACGTGGCGCAGCCGGAGGTCGAGTTTGGCAAGGACGACGCGGACTGGTGGCGCGTCCCGGTGTTCGACAGCGCCCTTGTCAACGCGGCGGACGGATCGGGAAAGAACGTGTACACCCGCGACCGCGCACAGTTCCGTCGGATGCTCATCGACAGCATCCGTCTGCACCGCACGTTGCGTCGGCGATGGGACCGGCTGTCCGACGAGTACCGCCGAGCGTTGCCGGAGCTGACCGCGGAGTCGGCGTGGCGCCGGACGTTCGACCTCGACGGCGGCGCGGGCCGCTGAGCACGGCTCGCTCGCTCGAGGCGCCAGGCGACGTCGCCGTCAGGCGAGGTGGTTGTTCCACAGCGACAGCGCAGAACCGATCGCCATGTGCATGTCGAGGTACTGGTACGTGCCGAGTCGTCCGCCGAAGTGCACGTCCTTCTCACCCTTCGCGAGTTCGCGATAGGCGAGGAGCCCGGCGCGGTCGTCAGGGGTATTGACCGGGTAGTACGGCTCGTCGTCGCGCGTCGCGAAGCGGGAGAACTCTCGCATGATGACGGTCTTGTCGGTCGGGTAGCGGTCGGCACGCTCCGGGTGGAAGTGCTTGAACTCGTGGATGCGCGTGTAGGGCACGTGCGCATCGGCGTAATTCATGACGCTCGTGCCCTGGAAGTCGCCGACCTCGAGCACCTCTTCTTCGAAATCGAGGGTGCGCCACGAGAGCTCTCCCTCGGCATAGTCGAAGTAGCGATCGACGGGCCCGGTGTAGACGACAGGCAGCTGACCGACAGTCGCTGTCCTGTTGAGCGGCTGCGTCTCGTCGAAGTAGTCCGTCGACAGCTTGACCTCGATGTTGGGGTGGTCCGCCATCCGCTCCAACCAGGCGGTGTACCCGTCGGTCGGCAAGCCCTCCCACGTGTCGTTGAAGTACCGGTTGTCGTAGGTGTACCGAACCGGGAGTCGGCTGATGATGTCCGCCGGAAGCTCCTTCGGGTCGGTCTGCCACTGCTTGGCCGTGTAGTCCCGGATGAACGCCTCGTACAGCGGCCGGCCGATCAGGCCGATCCCGCGCTCCTCGAGATTCTGCGCCGACTTCGGGTCGAACTCCCCCGCCAGCTCGTGGACGAGCGCCCGTGCCTCGTCCGGCGTGTGCGCCGCCTGGAAGAACTGGTTGATCGTGCCCAGGTTGATCGGCAACGGGAACACGACCCCCTTGTGGTTCGTGTACACGCGGTGGACGTAGTCCGTGAACGTCGTGAACCGGTTCACGTACTCCCACACCGTCGCGTTCGACGTGTGGAACAGGTGCGCTCCGTAGCGGTGCACCTCGATGCCCGTCGTCGCCTCGTCCTCGCTGTACGCGTTCCCCCCGATGTGGTGGCGGCGATCGATGACCGTGACCTTACGGCCAGCGGCAGCGGCACGCTCGGCGATCGTGAGGCCGAAGAAGCCGGAACCGACGATGAGAAGATCCATGACATCCAATCCCGAGCGCGATGGCGCTCACTTTCCCAGGGTACCGAGCCGACCGGTGACCTCAGACGTACCGTCTTGCGTATCGTCGGACGTGCACCGCCCGATAGACGGCGAGTGCCGCGGCGACGATCAGGATGCCGAGGATGGCACCGTAGAGTCCGAGCCAGATCACCAGCGCCGCGATGACGGGGATACCGACCACCGCGGACGCGATCGACGAGAGCGCCAACTGGCGAGAGCCTCCGAGCGCGACGAGGCCCGAGAGACCGGCGATCTGAGCCACGCATTCGAAGGCGAAGGCGGCGCCGGCGATGACGGCGACCGTCCACGGCACCACGGCTTCGCCCAGGCTCAGCAGCGACGACACCGGGGTCGACAATGCCGCCAAAGCCACGCCCCCGAGGAGGCCGACTCCGGTTGCGACCTTCACTCCGGTCACCGCTCGGGCGCCCACGGTCGCTCGCCCGGATTCCGGCACCCACCCCTGAATGGCCTGCAGGATCGGGGCGAGGGCGAGGACTCCGTATTTCATCAGCCGATCGATCATGGCGAAGACCGGAACGGCGGCGGGCGCGAAGGCCTGAACGAGCACCGTCGGCGCAGCCGTCCACATGCTGGCCGAGATCGTGCTCGACACTCCTGCGGACTGGGAGCGCAGGATCTCGCGCCACGGAGTCGGGCGCGCGGCCCGACGCGGGCCGTCCTGGGGACGGGTGACGACGTAGACCATGGATGCCGCCACTCCGACGGCGGTCAGCGCCGCGGTGCAAGCGAGGTACGCGGTCAGATCTCCGGTGATCAAGACGGCGACCAGGCCGAGCACCTGACCCACGATGGAGGGCGTCGCGTCGAGGAGGAAGAGCGGGATCGGCCGATTCGTGCCCACGAAATACCAGGCGGCACTCAGTCCGGCGAACGTGTAGGTTCCGGCGGCGAGCACCGCGTTGATCCACGACTGGCCCGTGAGCTGAGCGCAGAGGATCACGGTAGGCACGAGCACCACCGCGAACAGCGTCCCGCGGACGGAGAACGACTGCATGAACACCGCCTTGCGCTCCTCGGGTGCGATAGCCGACACCATGCTCGGGCCCGTCGCCCCCCAGCCGAAGGCGACGATCACCGACGCGAACTGGGTGATGGCCTGCATGACGGCGAGATGCCCCCACTGCTCGGCGCCGACGGTAGCGATCAGGACGGGTAGCGAGAAGACCCCGACGAGCGTCGAAGCGACGATCGAGAGGGAGAACAGAGCGCTCCGGCGCAGCAGCTCGTGGCGAAACAGGCGCCTCATCGGCGTCGCCGGCTCCCCCGGATGGCACGCAGCCGCTCCTCGCTGACGCGACCCGTCACGCCGCGCAGCCCGTCGGAGAGCCCCGCTACGGCAGCCCGCCACTGCGCGCCGCGATCCGGCGACAGCACAACGCATCCGACCACCATCTCCGCCATCTTGCGGGTGCGGAACAGCATCCAGCGCCGGCGGCGGCGACCGAACACGCGGACGAGGATGGTGCTGTTGCGCACCATGTAGTAGGTGCGGAACGGAGCATGATACAGGACGTGTCGGGGCTTCCCGGCGATCACGAGGTGACGGCCGAAGACCGTCAGGGGCACCAGCTCACCCAGTTCGTGGGCGATCTGCGCACCCGCTGCCACCACGAAACGCAGGCCGTGCTCCTCAGCCCGGATGGAGAACTCGGAGTCGACCGCGTCGATGAACAGATCGGAGCGGTACGGTCCGACCTCGTCGAGGACCGAGATCGGGATCAGCTGACCGGCCTGGATGGGATCGAAAGCGAACCCATCACGCAGCAGGACGCGCTGGCCGCCGACGAACTCGGGCACGACGGCCGCGACCTCAACCCCGGACGCCGCTGATGCCGCGAGGATGCGCAGTGCGCCCTCGACGTACCCGGCCGGGGCGGACGAGTCCTGATCGAGGGTGAGCACGTGGGTGGCACCGAGCTCGCGTGCGCGCTGCACCCCCTCGTTCAGAGCGTTGCCGATGCCCGAGTTCTCGGCGATCTCGACGATGTGCAACGAGGGGAGCTCGAGGCCGAGCGCCGCCGTCGAATGGGTCCCGTCATCCACCAGGACGACCGCATCGACCTGCTCCCGGAGGGCGGTCACGCGGGCAGCGAGGGCCGGCGGCGCGTGGAACACGGGGATGACGGCGATGACGAAGTGGGACACAGGACTCCTCGGCCGCTCTCACTGGAAAGGAGCGGGATTTTCATCGTAGATCAGGGTGTTCGTGGGAACCCTGCGTACAGGCCGCGGAGGCGTCGTTCGAACGCGGTCACTCCGTAGCGGCTCTCCGCCCACTGCTGCGCACGACGTGTGCGGGCCGAGCCGTTCGCTGCGAGGGCGCCCACGACGGATGCGGCGAACTCGTCGGCATCGTCCGTCAGCCCGGCGAACAGGTCCGCGTCGCCGATGCCCTCCGCGCCCACGGGCGTCGCCACGACGGGCACTCCCCGCACCATCGCGTCGATCGTCTTGAACTTCACACCGGCGCCGGTGAACAGCGGGGCAATGAACACCGACGCCTCGGCATAGGACGGCTCGAGCGACTCGAGATACCCCGTGAGCACTGCTCGATCCGCGCGCGCGACCATGCGCTCAAGCCCCGGCCGCGGGTGCGCGCCCGCGATGACGAGCCGCGCAGACGGCACGGCACGCAGCACCGCGGGCCACACCCGTTGCAGGAACCACTCGATGCCGTCATGATTGTCCGCGCGGTTGAGCGCCCCGGTGAACAGCACGATCGGCTCCGCCGCCTGCGGCGCGCGGACTGGAGCGGTCTCTTCCGGACCCAGGCCCGGGAGAACGATCTCCACGGGAGTGCCCGGTGAGAGCTCGCGGGCCAGATCGGCGTCCTTCTGACTGAAGACGATCACCACGTCCAGCTGCGCCAGCGACAGCTGCTCGCGGCCTCTGCTGCGGGCGGCTGCGACCCGGTACGCACTGCTCAGCGGAGCTCGTGTGGCCCCTGCGGCGCGCTCCCAGCGCTGCGTGATCACGTCGTGCGCGATCCCCACCAGGAACCCCTCGGGCATCCGGCGCCGTACCGGCTCGGCGAGGGCGAACATCTCCGACCACTGAAACTCGATGACATCGGCCCGGTGCAGCCGATCCCACACCGCGGCATCCGCTCGGCGGAACTCGTTGCGCACGTTTCGCGTGACCACGCTTCCCGCCCAGGCGGCCTCGACGTCGGCGACGGGCTTCAGCCGGCCTCCGGCGAACAGTCCACTGCCGCGAATCAGAGCCACCGATGCGACGTCCTCGACGCGTCGAGACGCGTCCGCGTTGTCCGTCGTCAGCGGAGCGGTCGCATCGATCGCCCACTCTGACGCGAGGGCGCGGTAATGCGCACCGACGTAGCGGCCTCCGGCATGGGCGATACCCGGGTACGGGATATACTTCGTCAAGCTCGCAAGACGCGGAGGCTGCGCCTCGCTCGACTCCGACACCACGCTTCACCTCTCCCACGACGCGCTCCGACAGCGACCACTTTATGGAACAGTACGCGACGATCGTCATCAGCTACCGACGCCCCGATCTCCTGCGTTCGGTGCTGGCGAAGCTGGCGGAGCAGACGGTCCCGCCCGAGCTCGTCATCGTCGTCGACAATGCCGGCGACCTCGACGAGGACGTGCTTCACGAGAGCCCTCTGGCCCTGCACACGCACCTCATCCGACGACCGGACAATCCCGGCTACTCCGCGGCGGTCAATGAATCTCGCCCGTTCGTGCGTGCCGCCGGCATCGCTCGGCTGCTCGTTCTCACGCACGACGCGGAGTTCTCGCCGGAGCTCGCGGCCGAACTGCTGGTCGCGGCGGCCTCGCCAGCGGTCGGCGCCGCAGGACCGTTGCTGCGCCGGGCGTCGAACCCGTCGACCGTCTTCTCGGCGGGCGGGCGGCTCACGCGCACCGGGCGGGCATGGAACACCGTGGCTCCAGCCGCGGACGCGCCCTACCCGGTGGACTGGGTGGACGGCGCGATTGTCATGTACCGGACCGATGCGCTCGATCTCATCGATTGGCTCGACGAGCGCTATTTCCTCTACTTCGAAGACGTTGACACGGCGTGGCGGATGCGGCGTGCGGGGCGCCAGACCGTCGTGGTGCCGTCGGCGCTCGCCGCCCAGGATCCCGGAGCGCATCCGATGTATCTCGGCATCCGCAACATGGTGCTCTTCGCACGCCGCGCCGGCATTCCCGGATGGCGCTCGGCGCTGGGCGTGGCACGCCGCGTCGCTGAGGAGAGCGCCTTCCGCGTGCTGCACGGCCGCCACCCGGATGTGCTCGATGCGTGGCGCGGGTGGCGCGACGGCCATCGCGGACGGACCGGACACCCCCCGGCGAGGTCCCGCCGTGGCTGAGTTCGACATCCTCCTGCCGTTCTACGGGCCGTCGGATCAGTTCGAAGAAGCGGTGCGCAGCGTCCTCACCCAATCGCACGGCGACTTCCGCCTCCTGTGCGTCGACGACCACTACCCCTCCCTGGAACCGCGGGACTGGTTGTTGTCGCTGGGCGACCCGCGCATCGAGTACGTGCGCAACGACCGCAACCTCGGCGTCGCCGGCAACTTCTCGCGCTGTCTGGAGCTCGCGGAGGCGGATTGGTTCGTCATGATGGGCGGCGACGACATCATGCTGCCCGGGTACCTGGAAACGATGTCACGACAACTGCACGCTCATCCCGGTGTCGACATCATCCAGCTCGGCGTGGAGGTCATCGATGCCGGCGGCCGGCCCAGCCGGCCCCTGGGTGACGTCGTGAAGGCTGCGCTGCGCCCACGTACGCGCGGCGCATCCGTCGTCATCGAGGCAGAAGCGATGGCCAAGTCTCTCGCGCGGGCGGATTGGGCCTACTTCCCGTCCCTCCTCTGGCGCACCTCGACGGCACGGCGGATCGGGTTCGACACCAGGTTCGCGATCGCTCTGGACCTCTCCCTGCTGCTGGACATCGCGCTGGACGGCGGGCGGATGCTCATCGCCGACGACCTGGTGTTCCGATATCGGCGGCACGCGGCGTCGGCGTCCGCGGCGGGGACTCACGGGGACGTGCGCTTCACCCAGGAAGCGATGCTGCTCGATGCGTATGCGCGCCGGTTCGCCGCACGGGGATGGCACGGCGCCGCGCGGACCGCACGGGCGCGACTCATCCCGCGGCTGAACGCCCTCGTGTCGGCCGCGGCGGCGCTCGCCCGCGGACGAGGTTCACAAGCACGGCGCTACCTTCGCCACGTCTTCGCGTAGCCGGCGACATCTCGCCGCCTCGCGAACGGGTAGGGAGGGCTCGGGCCCGCGACGCGGTGACGATCTAGCGGTGACGATCTAGCGGTGACGATACAATCGAGATTCGCGCACGTGTTCGCGTATCGAGCCGACGCCGCTCCCGCGCCGCTCGGCGGCATCCGTCTTCGCCCAGGAGAACCACACATGCCCGACCACGTCCTCATCACCGGCGGCGCCGGTTTCATCGGTTCGCATCTGGCACGCTCCTTCGTGGAGGCCGGTTGCACCGTCACGGTGCTCGACTCGCTCATCGAGCAGGTGCATGGGCCGGATCCGGAGATCACCTCGCCGCTGCTGCGCTCGCTGGACGGTGTCGCGGAGGTTCGCCGTGGATCGGTCACCTCGATCGAGGATCTGCGCGACGCTCTGCGTGGTGCGACGATCGTGGTCCACCTCGCCGCTGAGACCGGCACCGGACAGTCGATGTACGAGATCGACCGCTACGTCGACGCCAACGTCGGCGGGACCGCGAAACTCCTCGACCTTCTCGCCAACGAACCGCACGATGTGCGGCGCATCGTCATCGCCTCGTCCCGCTCGGTGTACGGCGAGGGCTCGTACCTGACACAGGACGGGCGCGTGGTCTATCCGCCGCACCGCGCCGAGGTCGATATGGCGGCGGGCGACTTCGAGGTGCACCTGGCCGGCGAAGGTCCTCTGCGCATGGTCCCGACGGACGAGAACGCGCGTCTGCACCCGTCGAGCGTGTACGGCATCACGAAGCAGATGCAGGAATCGCTGGTCATGACCGTCGCGCCCACGCTCGGGATCGAGCCGGTGTCGGTGCGCTATCAGAACGTGTACGGCCCCGGCCAGTCACTGACCAACCCCTACACCGGCATCCTCTCGATCTTCTCGACCCTCATCAGACAGGGCAAGGAGATCAACATCTTCGAGGACGGTGCGGAGAGCCGCGACTTCGTGTACATCGACGACGTCGTGGAGGCGACCTTCCTCGCCGCCACGCACGCCGACGCGGCCGGAGGCATCTACAACGTCGGCTCCGGGGTGGCGACGACCGTGATCGACGTCGTTCATGCCCTGTTCTCCGCGTTCGGCACGGAGGTGCCGGTGCGGGTGTCCGGGAACTACCGACTCGGCGACATCCGCCACAACGTGGCCGACACGAGCGCTCTACGAGACCGGCTCGGTTTCACACCGTCCGTGCCCTTCGCCGACGGTGTCCGCCGCTTCGTCGACTGGGTTCGTGCAGAACCGACGACGGACGACGCCTACGAGCAGTCGCTCGAGGAGATGGCTCGCCGGAAGCTCCTCAAGTAGTCGAGCCGTCGAGGCCCCGACGATCACCCGGACCGGGTGATTCGTCGTCCCTCGCCGCGGCGGCCGACCCGTCGCCCCGTGTCCCGAGGTCGGCGCGTTCACGCTCGAGGAGAGCGAGGCGCGCGGCGAGGCCCTGGATCTCGGCGCGGGCGATGGCGGCTTCCTCGGCGAGCCGACGGATCTCGTCCTCGGCCTGAGACAGCTCCCACGACAGGTGGAGCGAGACACCGAGGAGAAGGACGATGCCGAGCGCGAAGATGAGGTTCGCCGGCACCTGGACTCCGAGCACGCCCGCAAGCCCCAGGAGCAGCTGGGGGAAGACGCCGAGGATGAGGACGGCGAAACCGATCACCAGCCACATCGCCGCATACTTCTCACGCAGACGACGAGCGAGCAGCATCCACACCACGATGACGAGGATGAGGACGGCGAGGACGATCCCGACGAGCACGATCATGCCGCAGCCTCCCCGACGGGACGACCTCGCGTCGGCGACGGACGGCGTGTGATCGCCAACGCGAGCGCGAACACCGACCGCAACAGGTACATGCTGGCCCCGATGGGCCCCTGGCTCGGAGTTCCATGAGCTCGGGGCCTCATGGCGACGGGCACCTGCGTGACCGTCAGCCCCGCGTGACAGGCCGCCACCAGCGAGTCGAGCGTGTCGCCGAGGTACTCCGCGGGGTAGTACTTCACGTATTGATCGATGGCGCGCGCGTTCGCGGCACGGAAACCGCTCGTGACGTCCGTGAGTCGGGTCTTCGCCACCCCGGACACGACGCGCGCGAGGACGATCATCGCCCAGCGCCGCGGGCCGCGCACCTGGTAGTCACCGACGTCGGCGAACCGCGCGCCGATGGAGATGTCCGCGTGCTCCAGTCCCTGCAGCACCCGGGCGATGTCGGCGGGATTGTGCTGCCCGTCGGCGTCGACCTGAATGGCGCGCGCGTAGCCCCGGCGCTGCGCGTAGGTGAAGCCGGTGCGCATCGCACCGCCCACCCCGAGGTTGAAGGGAAGAGTCAGCACCGTCGCTCCCGCGGCTCGCGCCTGCGCGGCCGTGTCGTCGGTCGACCCGTCATCGATGACGGCGACATCGAACGACGTGTCGCTCGCGCGGATCTCGCGCACGGTGGGGCCGACGCTTCGAGCTTCATTCCATGCTGGCACAATGACGAGCACGCGTCCCTCGGTCGAGCCCATACCCGCGATTCTATCCACGGACCTCACGGGCCCTCCTGTCCCTCGCACGCCACGATCTCGTAGAGACGCGCGTCACCTTGCTCGTCGACCAGACGCACCGCGGGCGACGTGGCGAGATCCTCGAACCCGGGGTAGCTGTGCGTTCCCGGAAGGATCTCGCGGGTACCGAAATCCAGCACGAAGCGCGTGTGCGTGCGATCGAGGGCCGCGCAGACGGCGTCGCCCGCGCGAGCCGAACGGAGACCGTCCTGGATCGTGCGGATGTCCGGGGACACCTCGGACAGTGTGTGCGGCTGCAGCACCTGACGCCCCGCGAGCGCGTAGGCGAGCGCGGTGCCGGTCCAGGGGTTTCCTGCGATCACCGCCCCCTCCGGCACCCGGTCGCCGAGCCGCTCGAGAAGCGCGTACTCGTCCGAACTGATCAGCAGGGAGTCGGGCGCGATGCGGTACACGGTGTTGACGAAGGAAGAGACCGTCGCGACGGGGCCCGTGAGGACCAGGGCGATCGCGGCGACGCCCGCCACGCTCCCCACGGCGCGCACGGCGCGTCCGACGCGCACCCCCGAGGCATCGGCCAGCCGCTTGAGCATCCTCCAGACCCACTCCGTGCCGAGGGCCGCCAGCGGCACCATCGTCATCGGAACGATCGCGGCGAGACGCGGGATGTTGTTGTACCAGCTCCCTGTAAGGACGTCTCGCAGCGGTTGATAGGTGAACGATGAAACCACGACGAACAGCCCGGCCGCGACCACGTACATCGACAGCGCGACGAAAGCCTCCGGACGGCGCGACACGGCCGTGGCGACGATCCCGGCGAGCACCGCGACCGCCACGACGACGGAGGGCGACGCGTACCACATCGATGCCGTCAGCACTTGGCCGACGGCATCCGGGATCGACAGCGTCGGGGGCCATCCACGGGCGTCTGCCGGCGGTCGCAGCACCTTGAGCAGCAGGAGACCGACGCCTGCATAGGCCACGAAGCCGAGCACGACCAGGATGCGCCGACGCCCCGCGGTCCGCCGGGAGAGCCGCCACGCGAAGAGGGTGACCATGGGCAGGGTCAGCGCCAGGACGACGACGAACGCACCGGGGTGCGCCAGTGACAGCCCCGGGAGCGTGCCGAGGAAGATGAGCGACCACCAGGTCCGCGGCATCGTCGTCCGCGCACCGAAGCCGAGGGCCTGCACGGCCGCCGCGAGCGCCACCGGCACGAGAGCGAGACCCAGCTGGAAGGGGAAGAGGACGCCGTAGTCCATCAACAGGAAGGGGAAGGCGGGCACCCCCACGGCGGCGACCACCGCGGCGACAGACAGCACCCGCCCCGTCCCCAGGAGCGTGCGGGTGAGCAGGAGGGCGCCGAGCGGCCAGATGACGGCCGAGACGACCAGGGTGACGGCGTTCACTCCGATCGGGATGGCCACACCGGTCAGCGTGATCACGAGCGAGACGAGAGCGTGCCACGCCGCCGGATAGAACGGCAGCGTGCCCCCCGGGTTCGTCATCCGTCCGAGGTTGAACGACGAAGCGTTTCCCGTGTCCAGGACATATCGGACACCGTTGAGATGGAAGATGTTGTCGAAGGTCTGCGAGAAGTTGGTCGGCTCCCCGATCGCGACGCAGACCCGCCAGACGAGAAAGCCGCTGCCCAGCACGATCGCGGCCAGCACCCAGAAGTCGGGGCGCGAACCCCCCGCCTCCGTCGACGGTCGCACCCACCTCCGGCGGATCAGCGTCAGTGCAACGGCCAGAATCGCAGTGAGCAGGATGAGGGGGACGGGCGACCAGACCAACTCGACCCACGGCGCGGTGACGGAGGCGAGCGCGATCGCCGTCAGGGCGAATGCCGGAGCCGCGGCACACGCCCACAGTCCGCGCAGGCCCACCGCCCAGGAGAGCACGCCGCCGACGACGGCGAGGACGGCGAGGGCAGCGAGCACGGCAACAGCGAGCAAAAGCCAGGTCACGGGGTGAAGTCCTCGGGAGTCGTGTCCGCTCGATTCTCGCGGATCCCATCCACACTAATCGTGCGGCCTGGAAGAACACCGACGCGCGCCGCGTCCGCAGGTTCTGCGGAGAGAGACGACCGCCGTCTGGCAGGATGGGAGACCATGAAGGGCATTATCCTGGCGGGCGGCTCCGGCACCCGGCTGCACCCCATCACCCTCGGGGTGTCGAAGCAGCTGGTTCCTGTGTACGACAAGCCGATGATCTACTACCCGCTGTCGACGCTGATGCTCGCGGGCATCCGGGACATCCTCGTCGTGACCACCCCCCATGACGCGCCCTTCTTCGAGCGGCTCCTGGGCGACGGTTCCCAGTTCGGGGTGAACATCTCCTTCGCTCAGCAGCCGTCGCCCGACGGCCTCGCCCAGGCGTTCACGATCGGCGCCGACTTCATCGGCACCGACAAGGTCGCGCTCGTCCTCGGCGACAACCTCCTCTACGGCCCCGGACTGGGCACCCAGCTCAAGCGGTACACGGACGTCGACGGCGGCGCCGTCTTCGCCTACTGGGTCGCCGAGCCCTCCGCGTACGGTGTCGTCGAGTTCGACGCCGAAGGCAGAGCCGTCTCGTTGGAGGAGAAGCCCGTCGCGCCGCGCAGCAACTACGCGGTACCGGGTCTCTACTTCTACGACAACGACGTCGTGGACATCGCCCGGAACCTGCGGCCGTCGGCGCGCGGCGAGTACGAGATCACCGACATCAACAAGGCCTACCTGGAGGCGGGAAAGTTGCAGGTCGAGGTGCTGCCGCGCGGAACCGCGTGGCTGGACACGGGCACCTTCGACCAGATGACGGATGCCGCAGACTACGTGCGGACGATCGAGCGCCGCACCGGTTTGCGGATCGGGGTACCGGAGGAGGTCGCGTGGCGGCAGGGGTTCCTGTCCGACGCGCAGTTGAACGAGCGGGCGCAGAAGCTCGTGAAATCAGGCTACGGCACCTACCTGCTCAGCATTCTGGAACGAGGACTCTGATGGCGCGCAAACTCCTGGTGACCGGTGGTGCCGGTTTCATCGGTTCGAACTTCGTCCACCATGTCCTCTCCCACACGGATGATCATGTGACGGTGCTGGACAAACTCACGTATGCGGGCAATCTGGCCTCCCTTGAGGGGTTGCCGGAGGACCGGTTCCGGTTTGTTCAGGGTGACATTGCCGACGCTGCCCTGGTGGATGGGTTGTTCGCGGAGGCGGATGCAGTGGTGCATTACGCCGCGGAATCGCATAACGACAACAGTCTGAACGATCCGCGACCGTTCCTGGATACCAACATCATCGGCACGTACACGTTGCTGGAGGCGGCGCGTAAGCAAGGGAGACGGTTGCATCACATCTCCACCGATGAGGTGTACGGGGACCTGGAGCTGGATGATCCGGAACGGTTCACGGAGAACACCCCGTACAACCCCTCGTCGCCGTACTCGTCGACGAAGGCGGGTTCGGATCTTCTCGTGCGCGCGTGGGTGCGTTCCTTCGGTGTGCAGGCGACCATCAGCAACTGTTCGAACAATTACGGCCCGTATCAGCATGTCGAGAAGTTCATTCCGCGTCAGATCACGAACGTGATCCGTGGGATCCGTCCGAAGCTGTATGGGGCGGGTGAGAACGTGCGGGATTGGATCCACGCCGATGATCACTCCAGTGCGGTGCTCACGATCCTAGAGAAGGGTGTCATCGGGGAGACGTACCTGATCGGTGCGGATGGGGAGAAGGACAACAAGACCGTGGTCGAGTTGATCCTGACCCTGATGGGTCAGCCCGCGGATGCGTACGACCATGTGACCGACCGTGCCGGCCACGACCTGCGCTACGCGATCGACTCCACGAAGCTGCGCACCGAGCTGGGCTGGGCTCCGCAGTACCGAGACTTCGAGGCGGGTCTTGCCGCGACGATCAACTGGTACCAGCAGAACGAAGCATGGTGGGCACCGGCGAAGGACGGCGTCGAAGCGTTCTACGCCAGCAAGGGACAGTGACCCGCGGACGGCCTCATTCTCAGGCTGGCGCACAGGCCCCACCAGGTAGACTCGCAAGGATGTTTGCTTCAGACCGGGATGCTGGCGAGCGGATGCGCCGCCTCGCAGCGACGCCGCTCGAGGAGGTCGGCGGATCCCACGGCCGCCGCTCATCCGTCGGAGCCCTGCGCAACGTGCTGTCGCGGCGTGAGATGCTCGGTCTGCTCATTCGCCGCGACCTCAAGGCCCGCTATAAGGACTCGACCCTCGGCTTCTTCTGGTCGACCGCCCGCCCCCTCATCCAGCTCGCGATCTACTTCGTCGTCATGGGGCAGTTCCTCCAGGCGGCGAAGAGCATCCCTGATTTCGCAGTGTACGTCTTCGCCGGCCTGTCGGCCATCGGACTGTTCACGGAGATCATCACCGGAGCGACGAGCTCGATCCTGAACAATGGCGGCCTGGTGAAGAAGGTCTACCTGCCGCGAGAGATCTTCCCGCTCTCGAGCGTCGGATCGGCGTTGTTCAACTTCGGCATTCAGCTGGTCATCCTCCTCGGCGCGACCTTGCTCGTGGCGAAGCCGCCGCTGCACCTCCAGTTCCTCTACTTCTTCCCCGCTCTCCTCGTCCTCGTCGTCTACGCGACCGCGTTCGGGCTGCTGTTCAGCGCGGTCAACGTGTACCTGCGCGACACGCAGTACCTCGTCGAGGTCGTGACGATGCTGCTGTTCTGGGCGAGCCCGGTCGTGTACTCGTGGGAGATGGTGCGCAACCTGATCTCGAGCCCGCTGCTCCTCGAGGTGT
This sequence comes from Microbacterium sp. DMC48, assembly GCF_056313825.1. Classification (NCBI taxonomy): domain Bacteria; kingdom Bacillati; phylum Actinomycetota; class Actinomycetes; order Micrococcales; family Microbacteriaceae; genus Microbacterium; species Microbacterium sp. DMC48. The sequence goes on from NZ_JBQUZN010000003.1 coordinate 284,077, forward strand.
ACACCAACAACCCGCTGACGCTCGCCGTCCTCGGATTCCAGCGTGCGTTCTGGGTCGCCGGTGAAACGCACGTGTGGCCCGGCGAACTCATGCTGCGCCTCCTCGTCGCGCTCGGGATCGGGCTCGTACTCCTCATCTTCTGTCACCGCACCTTCGTTCGCCTGCAGGGCAACTTCGCCCAGGAGCTCTGAGCCGGCCATGCCTTCCTCATCCCGCGACCAGGACGACGTCACGCCTCCCGTGGTGGCATCCGTCGAGCACGTCTCGAAGCGATTCGTCATCCGCAAGGACTCCTCCATCAAGGAGCGCATCGTCACACTCGGCAGGGCGGGCAGGCGCCATCGGCAGAGCTTCTGGGCCCTCGACGACGTGACACTCGACATCCGCGCCGGCGAGACGATCGGACTGATCGGTCACAACGGGTCCGGGAAGAGCACACTGCTCAAGATGATCGGCGGGATCATCGAACCGACGTCGGGAACGGTGCGCGAACGGGGCCGCCTCGCGGCGCTGCTCGAGCTCGGCGCCGGTTTCCATCCGGATCTCACCGGCCGCGAGAACGTCTTCCTCAACGCCTCGGTGCTGGGGCTGAGTCGCGAGGAGACCGAGACGCAGTTCGACGACATCGTCGCTTTCGCCAACATCGGCGATTTCATCGATACGCAGGTCAAGTTCTACTCATCGGGCATGTATGTGCGACTGGCGTTCGCCGTGGCGGTGCACACCGACCCCGACATCCTGCTCGTTGACGAGGTGTTGGCCGTCGGGGATGAGGCCTTCCAGCGCAAGTGCATGGACCGCATCCGGCAGTTCCAGCACGAGGGACGCACGATCATCCTCGTCAGCCACTCGTTGGATCAGGTGGTGGACTTGTGCGGGCGCTCCGTCCTGCTGGATCACGGGAAGATCGTCTACGACGGCAACCCCACCGTCGCGGTCGCCAAATTCCGAGACCTCCTCGAGGAACGGCGCCTGGAGGAACGGGCGACGGATGCAGCAAACGCGCGGACAGGTGGTGCAGCCGTCACGACGGTCGTCGCTCGTACGGGCGATTCCCGCTCCGAAGGACCGCTGCGGCGCGGTGAAGACTTGGAAATCGTGGTCACTGTCGCTGCCGACCACCTCGACGACTGGTCCTGCCGGATTCAGATCGACGACAAGATGGGCCAGAAGGTCTACGTCACGGGTACGGACTGGCTGGGAGTGACGCAGGAGGCGCTGTCCGGAGAGCGGGAGGTGCGCTTCCTGCTGCGCGCACCCGCGTTCGGCGGTGGAAAGTACTTCGTCAACGCGGCACTGCTGAACGATCAGGGTCAGACCCTGCACAACGTGATGCAGGCGACGTCGTTCAACGTCGAAGCCGACCCGCACGCCATCGGATTCTTGAGCATCCCCGTGGAGGCATCGGCTTCAGGCAGGTAGGGCGGATGCCTGGCACAGGAAACGGATAGGCTAGGGCGATGTCCCTCTCGCCAGCCACCACCCGGCGCCGGATGCTGCATTTCGTCAGCCGAGTCGACGACAGCAACGCCGGGGACAGCGTAGCGAGCCCCCTCACCCACTACGTGGAGCGGTTCGCCGCTTTCCCCTTCCGACGGCATGACATCCGCTACATCGACTGGGACGCCATTCACCACGACGATGTCGTGATCCTCGGCGGCGGCGGCGTGTTCGACCACACCGAGTTCATGAACCGCGCGATCAATCGATTGCTTCGCGTCGGTACGCCCGTCATCGCGTGGGCGCCGGGGTTCAACACGCACTTCGGCTTGTCCTCCTCGTTTCGGACGCCGATCGACTTCGATCGATTCGCGATCCTCACGGTCCGCGACTTCGAGAACGAGCACGGCATCCCCTACCTCCCGGATGTCACGTGCGTGATGCCGCAGTTGCGGACGACGCACGAGATCCGCAGGCGGTTCGGGATCGCGCACCACAAGGACTTCCCGCTGGACCTCCCCGGCTATGACACGATCTCCAATGAAACGACCGTGGAGGAGATCCTCACCTTCATTGGTGAGAGCGAGATCGTCGTGTCCAACAGCTATCACATGATCTACTGGGCGACCTTGATGGGCAAGCCCTGCCTGAGCCCCGGAGGCTTCTCGACGAAATTCGACCGGTTCGAGTACCCACCGACCTTCATGAACCCGGGCGAGGATCTCGAGGGTGCGGCGAGAAGAGCGCGCTCTTACGACGTCCTGGACGCCTGCGTCGAGAAGACCGAACTCTTCCTGGAGGACGTCCTCGCCGTCGTCCGCGCACACGTGCCCGAGGGCGTCGCGCCCTGGGACGCCTACGATCTGGCGACGCGCGCGGCCGAGGCCGAGCAGCGCGCACGCGAACTCCGCCTTCTGCCGGGGGACATGGTGGCATCGAAGCTGTTGATCGACACCGGAGCCGGCTTCACGGATGACCAGCGCATCGACGCCACGAACAATGTGTTCGGCGACGACCGGATGACAGTGACGTTCGATCTCTCCGCCTACACGAACATCGAAAGAGTCCGCTTCCACCCCTTGGACGGATGGGTCAGCCGGATCTCGGTGCTCTCCGCGATGTCGGACGTCGGCGACGCAGCGCTCGTTCCCGAGGGTGCGTCATCGGCGGACGGCGTCGACACCTTCCTCACGACGAACCCGTGGTACATGTCGTCGTCGCCGGTGGCGGGGACCCTGGAGATCTCGTTCCATCTGGCGCTGGTCCCGAAGGCGGAAACGGAGTGGAACGTCCTGCAGCTGGACCGCCTGGCCCGCATCCGCACGGCAGAGCGCGACGCCGCGGCCATGGAGTTCACCCAGACGTATGAGCATCTGATGGGCACGGCCCGCGAGCTCGACGATACGCGATCGGAACTGCGGGAGACCCGGTCACGACTGCAGCGCATCGAGCAGAGCCGCGCATGGCGGGCGACGAGTCCCGTGCGAGCCGTCGCGCGCCGCCTGCGCGCTCTTCGAGATCGCCGTCGGTGATCTCGCTCAGAGGGGCGTGACCTCCCCCAGCCGGGGGTGCTGTCGATCCTTGTCGGACAACTCGACGTCCGCGAGCGGAATCGGCCACGGGATGTCGGCGGTCTCATCGGCGAGGTTCACGAAGGAGTACTCGCCCAGCTTCTCGGGGCTCCAATGGTCGTTCACGAGGTAGGTGTACACCGTGTTGGGCTCGAGAGTCTGGTACGAGTTGCCCACGCCGCGCGGAACGAAGATCGCGGTCGACGGGTCGAGTTCCGCCGTGAAGACGGTGCCGAAGCTCTCACCGGCGCGAAGATCCACCCACGCGCCGAAGACGGATCCGAAGCCGATCGAGATGAACTTGTCCCACGGTTCCGCATGGATGCCGCGCGTCGTGCCGATGGCGTCATTGAACGAGATGTTGTTCTGCACCGGACCGAAGTCCGGAATACCCAGCTCCATCATCTTCTCGCGCTGCCAGTTCTCCTTGAACCATCCGCGGTTGTCGCCGTGGACGGGCAGATCGACGAGGAGAAGCCCGGGTATCGGCGTGGTGCGGGCGGCGAGCGATTTGCCGTACTCGATGGTCACGAATGCTCCTTAGCGAAGGGTGAGGCGGACATGAGCGCGGATATGGCTGCTGCGTCGGCCCAGGTGCCGGGGGAATCGTAGGGGCGGTCGGGAAATGCTCCGTACTCGAGCGAGAGCCCCAGACCGTTATCGGCGATGAACCTCTCCACTCGGCTCGCGAGCGACTCCGGCGCGCCGCTCGCGACGTTCAGGACCCCGGTCACACCGGGAGAGACGGCGGCGACGGCGATCTGCCGGCCGAGCTCCACCACATCGATGAAGTCGTACAGGGTCTTCCCGGTCGTGAACGGGAAGACCGTCTCACCACGGTCGGCCGCCTCGAGCAGTTTGGCGAAGATCGAACGGTTTCGTCGATCATCGCCCAGGATGTAATAGGCGCGCAGCCAGACGTATTCGGAGCGCTCACCGATGGCGATGGTGGTCGAGCGTCGCAGGGCATCCTTCGCGACGCCGTACAGCGTGAGCGGATTGGTGGGGGTGTCGGCGGTCACCGGCCCCTCCCAGTAGCCGATCTCGTGCATTGTCCCGAGCGCGGCGATGCGCGCAACCCCGGCGTCGGCGAGCCCCGTCAGAAACGCGTAGTGGCGTGACAGCTGCGCCATGTGGGACGGCGCGTTGTGCACGAAACCGTCCTGCCACGCGAGGTGGATGACCGCCGTGACGTCGCCGACCCCGACGGCCCGGACCACATCCGCGCCCTCTGTGAGGATGTCGGCCTCGAAGACACGTGCCCGGGGGTCGATGACCGCGGCGGAGCCGGGCCGCACGACGGCGATCGGTTCGAAGCCGAGGTCGGCGATCGCAGTGACGACATGCCTTCCGACGTAGCCGGCCGCACCGGTGATGATGACCGATGATCCCGCCATAATCCTAGATCGCTCCTCTCAGGGCCCCGACAACCACCAGCGCTCCCGTCACGAGAAGCAGAAGCACGAGCGGCGTCATCCGGAGCCACGAGGGGACGCGCGACGAGCTCGCCTTCGGCGGCACCGGCTTCCACCCTCCCAGGACGGCGACGCCACGCGGCATCCAATGCTTCAAGTCCAACGCAGGCTTCTCGATGAGCATGTAGCTCGCGAGCGCATACAGGTGCACGACCACAATGACCACGGCGAGATATGCCACCGTTCCCCACTTCTCGACGCCGAATACCGCCGCAAGGAACATGACGGGCCACCCCGCGATGTAGATGCCGTATGAGAGGTCCGCCCTCCGGTCCCAGTTGGCAAGGACCTTCACCCGACTGCCGAACCAGATCAGGCCGTAGGCGAAGGCGTACTGGCCGACGACGAACCATCCACCGCGCCACCAGCACAACGCTGCCAGAACGAGCATTCCGATCCCGAGCCGATCATCGAAGGGGACCTTGTCGATGAAGAGCTGGACCAGTGTGCCGAAGGCGAAGGGCGCGGCGAGTTGCAGAACCTGCGGGTTGCCGAGCAGCTGGAACGTCGAGGCCAGGTCGCCGACGTGCAGAGCCTGCAGCATGCTGAGCGCGAGAATCAGCACCGCGAAGGCCGCACCCACGATGCGCCCGGCCAGTGCGCCCACGACGCCGAGCGCCAGGACCCCCAGGTAGCAGCCGAACTCCCACATGAGGGTCCATGCGGAGCCGTTCCAGGTGTTGTACCCCTCCAGCACCGCGTGAACGCCGGAGCCCGTACCGGCGATCGACCACTGGCCGAGGATCAACGTGAAGTTGCGCGCCACGTAATCCCACGGCGAGTCCGTTGCAACGGAGAAGAAGCCGCGAATGGTCCCACGCTCGTGCCACCACGCCAGGGGCGCGAACACGAATGCGGTGATGACGAGGACGAGGAACCAAGCCGGGAAGATACGGACGAGGCGATGCCAGAGGAAGCGCACCGGGGAGGAGCTGTTCATCATGCTGCGGGTGATGAGCATTCCCGACAGAAAGAAGAAGCCCGTGACGGCCACTCCGCCCAACGACGTCTCCGCTCCCCACTGGGCGCCGATGTCGACGCCGCCGAAGAGACCGGCGACGGGTCCCGCGTGCGAGAAGATGACCATGAAGGCCATCAGCCAGCGAAGAAAGCCGATGGAGTTGTTACGGGTGTCGAACGCGACAGCGAGACTCGTCAATCCGCGCTCACAATCCGACGGGATAGCCGAACGTGTCGGCGCCCTCCCAGATCGACGGGCGGAGGTTGGTCGCAACAGGGCGCTGCCCGCCGAAGTAGGCGACCACCGCGCCGACGACATCGATCTGATCGGTGTCGATCTCCGTCGTGAAGCCGCACCACTGTGCCATGCACATCTCGTCGACTTCGGACCGCGTGGTCACCGTCACCATCTTCGGGTCGATGTCGTCCCAGTCGGATGCCCCGTTGACCAGCGCATAGCCGTTGACGGCGGCGGCGTGCGCGATGATCGCCGCCACCGCTTCCGGGCGCGCGTCGTCCATGACCCCGGAGCGCATGAAGGCATCGACGCTCCAACGGAACATCGGTGAGCGGTGCTCCACGATCGCTTGATTCGTCCAGTCGGCGATATCGGACTGCGACACCACCCCGGCCGCGAGAGTCGAGCCACGTCCGGCGTGGTAGACGTAAGCCCCCTGGACGAGAAGGTGCCGGTACCCGGCGCTCGTCGCCCGGGCGGACCAGTCCGACTCCTCACCGTAGCCCCGCCCGAAGACGGGGTCCATGAGTCCGACGACCTCCAGTCGCGGCACGGGCACCATCATGGCGAACGAGATGCCGGCGGGAATGTCGATCGCCTCCGTCCCGAAACGGTTGTGGAGGGCGGTTCCGATGAGATCGGCGACGTCCTGCTCCTCCGGATACAGTTCCACACCGCAGGGCAACGAGTACGGTTCGACGTTGGTCGACCATGCCGTCGCTGACGCGACGTCGTCGTGCCCGCGCAGCGCCTCCAGCAGCACGCTCACCGAGTTCTTGGAGTAGATGACGTCGGAGTTGGAGATCACGACGTAGTCGTATTCCAGCTTCTGCGCCGTCGTGAGACCCAGGTTGACGTTCCGAGGAATGCCGAGGTTGCGCGGGGTCCGGTAGTAGGTCGCACCCGTGCGCTCGGAGAGCTCTGCGAGGTAGTCGCCGAAGCCCGGTTCGGGGCTCGCATCGTCGAGCACGAGCACATCGAGATCGAAGCCATCGTGCTCGATGGTCGCGATCGAGTTCATCGTCCGCTCGGCGAAATCGCGGCCGTTGTAGAAGGTGACCGCTAGGAGGACGCGCGGCCTCGTGGGCGCGCTCACCGGCCCATCATCCGCTTGGCGCGACGACCGATGACGTAGAGGGTGTGGTTCTTGCGGAACACATGCTCGATCTTGCGCCGCGGATCGAGCATGAGTTTGAGCTGCACGACTTCGGCCTCGAGTTCCGTGATCCGCTTCTCGCGCTCCAGCATGCCGCGAGTCAGTTCTATGACCCGTGCGTTCGCGACCTCGACGTCCTTGAGTGCACGCTCGAGAGAGACGGAATCGACGGCATCCGCGGACAGCACACGGTCATCGGTCATCTGGAATCCTCTCGTCAGTACCCTCGGCGAGGGGACGTGGGGCCGGGTTCTCACCGGGGAGCACGACCGGCCTCAGATGAGCCCGCCCCGGCAGGCAGTGCAGCGGACTCGGAGGCGATCAGGACGCCGCGGGTTCGGTATCGCGTGCCGGCGATCTCCCCCGCCCCCAGCAGATTAGCATCCATCGCCGTGGACTCTTCGCGACGACCGACCGTCACGGCGCCACCGAGATCGTGCCGAACTGGAAGTCCTGAGCCGTGCCCCCCGAAACGTTCTTGGCCGCGCGCAACGGAAGTCCGTATCGCCCGTTCGCTCCGCCGGCCGCGATCCACCGACTGTAGATCGGCGCCGACACGACGTTGGCACCCGTTGCCGGCGACCAGACGATGGATCCGTTGTCGAAGTCGACCCCGCACCATTTCCCGTTGCAGGTGGCGGCGGCGAGCACACGCCCGAGCGTGCCGGTGGGACCACCCGCCGCCATCCAGAGATCACGGTATTCGCCGAGGACGGCGATCACGCCGTTGGAGGGAGACCCCGAGAGCACGCCGCCCTGGAACGACTGCGAACACGTCACCGCCGTGCACACCGCCGCCGCCGTCGGCGCACCCAACGCCCCGCCGCGCGCACCCTGTGCCTGCCACGGCTGCAGGAACCAGCCCGACACCGTCACCATCCCGTACGCCGGCGTCCACGCCAGGACACCGCGCTGGAAAGCCTGCGAACAGCTCTTGCCGTCACACGAGTCGTTGCCCAGCGGCAGACCCAGCGAGCCCGTGACGCCGCCCGTCGCGAGCCACACGTCACGGTACTGTCCCGTCACGGCGACGACGCCGTTCGACGGCGAACCGACCAGCAGACCGCCCTGGAACGACTGCGAACACGTCACCGCCGTGCACACCGCCGCCGCCGTCGGCGCACCCAACGCCCCGCCGCCCGCACCCTGCGCCTGCCACGGCTGCAGGAACCAGCCCGACACCGTCACCATCCCGTACGCCGGCGTCCACGCCAGGACACCGCGCTGGA
>NZ_JBQUZN010000003.1:292242-1053467 GCF_056313825.1 Microbacterium sp. DMC48
AACCGACCAGCAGACCGCCCTGGAACGACTGCGAACACGTCACCGCCGTGCACACCGCCGCCGCCGTCGGCGCACCCAGAACACCCTGGTCATAGCCGCGAGCCGCCCAGGCGGAGAGGAACAGCCCGGTGGTGATGATCGTGCCCCGCGCCGTGGAGACATCGATGCGCGCCCGCTCGAACAGCTGCGAGCAGGAGGTGCCTGCGCCGCACGTTGCGGGAGCGACCGGTGCGCCCAGGGCGGCATATCCCCCCGCCGCGAGGTACGGTGTCGCGATCGCGGTCGGAATCGCCTGGGCGTTCGAACCGGCCGCCACGATGAGGCCGCCGTCGAACCGCTGCGTGCACCCGCCGCCGGCGCACACCGCATCGCTCTGGGGGTACCCCATCGCGCCCGCCGACATGCCGTTCGCGCTCCACGCCTGGAAGATCCCGCCCACGACCGCGGTCGCACCCCCGCCGGAGAAGAACGCCGCCCGGGCGAAGGTCTGGGCGCACTTGTCACCGGCCGAGCAGACCTCCGGGCCGCGCGCGCCGCCGAGGGCGACACCGCCCGCCGCCAGCCAGGTGTACTGGATGTGTTGTCCCACCAGCGACCCGCCGACCGAGTCCGCCGCGATCACCCCGCCGTCGAACGACTGCGCGCAGGTCGAGTCAGCAGCGCAGACCGGCACGCCCGTCGGCAATCCCGGCTTGCCATCGATGAAACCGAGGTTCCGCCACATCGACTCGACGACAGACGGGACGCCGAACACGCCCCGCGAGGGAAACCAGAAGATCGTCCCGCCGGCGAAGGACTGCTGGCAGTAGCGGTTGTCGATGCAGACGACGACGCTTCTCGGCGCGCCGAGGATTCCGGAAGCTCCGCCGAGGGACTTCCACACCGCCGCGTACTCCCCCGTGACCTGCTCAGCGGTCGGGTCACCGAACCAATCAGTGTAGAGGCGCCAGAAGTTGCGGTTGCCGTAGGACGAGCAGAAGTCACCGGTGCTGTAGAGGTTGTCGAGCGCGGCCTGATTGGGCGTGTAGGGGGTGTACACGTAGAGCGCGCGTGTGGCGTCGTTCTGGATGTATACACGCTTGGTCCCGCAGATGCCTTGCGTGTCCGGAGGGTTGGCCTGGTACAGGATGTTGTTCCACCCCAGCTGGTAGCCGAACCAGCTCGGGTTCTTGATGTAGATCTGCAACTGCCGAGCTGCGCCGTAGAGCTGATAGAAGAATCCCGCGTAGTCGGGGTCGCATGCGGCGCCATCCGGGCATCCCTGCCCGAGCGCCGCGCTGTACTGCACGGCGTCCGGTGACGGGTCCGTGACGAGGCTCTGCTCCTTCTGCAGCATCACGAGAATCACCTTGGGGTTGATTCCGCACGACTGGGCGACGGCCGAGATCAACTGGGCGGCGGTCATCGAGCCGCCCGGGAACGCACTGCAGTAGGCGTTCGCCGCGAGCGCCGGCGTCGACTGCGCGACATAGTCGCGCATGCACGGCATGCCGTACAACGGCCGACAGTTCGACACCTTCGAGTTCAGGAAGCTCTGGATGTCGGATGCCGAGAGCGAACCCGAATCGAAGAAGTTGCTGTCGGAGATCAGATAGCCGGCCTGGAAGCTGCTCGCGGTCGCGGCGTCCGCGGCCGGCGGTTGCAGCGGTGCGACGACTCCGACGAGTCCCGAGAACACCGCCGCAACGACGACCAGCATCGAGAGGAGACGACGGCGGAGGGTCCGCGGGGCTTCACTCACGGCTGATGGACCAGCACCGATGCGGACGAGCCGGCCGAGGTCGGCGAGGTGAAGCTCAGAACGAGCGTCCAGTCGCCGGGCTCGGCCGCGATCTTGATCAGCCCGCAGTTCACGGCTGCGGGCGTGGCGTGGGCCTCTGTCTGGGCGGTGAGGACGCGACCCGTCGCCGATGTGGCGGTCAGCGAGCACGTCCCCTCCTCACCGGCGTCTCCCGTGACGAGGCCCGATGCGAAGACGTCCTCCCCGTCCGCTCCCGAGCTGACGATCGTGACCGTCGCCGTGGCGCCGGGCGTCGGCGACGCGATCGGAGAGGGCGTCGCCGGGGTCGCAGAGGACGTCGGAGTCGGCACGGCAACGGTCGCGCTGGTGGGGGGAACCGGAGCGGTCGTCGTCGAGCCCGGCGAGCCTGCGGAGCCGGTCGCGCATGCGACGAGGGACATCATCGCGCCGACCGACACCAGCGCGCCGAAACCGACGCGCCTCATCGCGTCGCGCCGCTCGCCGAGACCAGGCTGCACTCGTTGACCGTAGTTCACTCCCTCAGTATCAACCACAGTTGGCGAGAATGGTCGAGATCAGCCCGCGTGCCCCTCACGGAAGCGACTCGCAAGCGATCCCGTTGTCGTCGCGGTCAAGCCTGGCGATATCGCCGTAGTACGGCTCGTACTTCTCGAACCATGCCTGCGCGTGCGCCTGCGTGTCAAAATCGTCGCAGTTGACCGTATCGCCGGGGTTGGCGGGCGTCCCGCCGCCGGACGAGCCGCCCGTCGACGGCGCGGAGCCCGGCAGGGGATAGCTGGCCCGCCACGCATCGGCCTCGGCTCCCGTGAGCACTCGTACGCCTCCACCGGGCTGCCACACCATGAGGCCGTGCTGGAACGGAACCTGGCACTGGCCGCTGAAGCACGACTCGGGCCCCTCGACGAGACCGAGGTGACCGTCGGGCCCACCTTCGCGATAGAGCCAATGGTCGACGTACGCCGTGGAGAGCGACACGATCCCCGTGGACGACGACGTCAGCGTGCCTCTACTGAACTGCTGATAACACGCCGCTCGTTGACACTCCATCGCACGGAGCGGAACACCGAGAGAGCCACCGCCCCCTCCTCGGGCGATCCAGTCGCCGTAGAACCAGCGCTTCGTGACGGGGAACGTCACGCCGTAGCCGCCCGGATTCCAGACGATGACACCACCCGTGAACGAAGCCTCGCAGTACCACCCGTAGCACTTCTCGGGCCCCGAGACCAGACCGATGTCGCCGTCCGGTCCGCCCCACGCAAGCCACGTGCGCACATAGGAGCTGGAGAGTTTCACGATCTGGGTGCCGTCCGAGGTGAGCACGCCACCCACGAACTCCTGCCAGCACGAGGACGACTGGCACGTGAGGCCGTTGAGCGGGATGCCGATCTCTCCGGTGACCGCACCGAGCCGCTTCCACGCCTCTTCGAACCACGGGTGCACGAGGATCACCTGAACCCCGACGCCGGGCGTCCACCGTGCGACACCGTGGGTGAACGGAGTGGCGCAGTACGTACCGAAGCAGGATTCGGGGCCCGCGACCAGCCCGAGCCCGCCGTCCGGGCCTCCGGCCGCGAGCCATGTCGAGACGTACTCGGTGGAGAGCTTGACGATCCGGGTCCCATCGGAAGTGAGCACTCCGCCGGCGAACTCCTGCCAGCACGAGCTCGACTGACACTGCATCGGGTGCAGGGGTGCGCCGAGGACGCCGCCGGGTCCGCCCAATTCGGTGTACGTCGGATCGAACCACGGGTGCACCGGGATGTCGGTCGAGGCAGCCGCTGCGCTCGACGCCGTCGAGCCGGCGATACGTGCGGGCGCGGCGTCCACGGGCGCGGCGTACGCACCGGTGCCCGCTCCTGCGGCGACGATCACCACGACCAGGGCTGCGCAGACCGCGCTGAACAGAGAAAGGCGCCCCCGCCGCCTTCGCGCCCCGACCACGGACACCAGTGGATTCGACTGCACAGTCATGTCCTTTCATCCCGCAGACGGCTCGTCTCCCGCGCCTCGACCACACGCTACCGTTCTTCCGGGATCCGCCGAGGGCGTCACCGCCGTCCACGCCCCCGATCACGTGCCGCCTTCGCCGCCCGGGTGCGATAGCGTCGCCGGGTGGACAGGCTCACGCAGGAGACACGACGCCGAAACACCTCGGGTCGGCAGTGGTGTCTCTTCCTCGACCGCGACGGCGTGATCAACACCCGCATCATCGACGGCTATGTGCGCACGTGGGAGCAGTTCGCGTTCGAACCCGGGGCACTCGAGGCCCTGGCAGTCCTCGCGCAGTGGGCACCGCGCATCGTGGTCGTGACGAACCAGCAGGGCGTGGGCAAAGGGCTCATGACGGCTGCCGACCTCGACGACATCCATCGGCGGATGCGCCTCGAGATCGAAGGGGCGGGAGGGCGGGTCGACGACATCCGCGTGTGCCCCCATCTCGTGGGCGCGGACTGCGACTGCCGCAAGCCTGCTCCCGGGATGGCGCTGAGCTACCTCGCCCAGCATCCGGAGGTCGATGCGGCACTGTCGGTCATGGTGGGCGACACGGAGTCGGACATCGAGATGGGACGGCGACTGGGAGCGCGCACCGGCGGCACAATGACCGTGCGCATCGATGCCGTGGACGATCCGCACGCCGACGTCACGTTCCCCACGTTGGCGGCATTCGCCGCCGCGACCGCGGGGCCGGATCACTCCGCGGAGTAGCCGAACCCGTCCTCGATGGCCTGCATCAGCGAGTGGATAACGACGAGCTCCGACTCCTGGATGCGGTCGGCCCAGCGACTGGCGCCGAGGGCGATCGTCACATCGGCCAACGCCCCGATCGGGCTCTCGGCCGTGCCCGACGAGGCCACGACCTTGCCTCCCGCCGCCTTCATCGCCTCCGCCGCGCGGAGCACGTTCGGTGACTTGCCGCTCGTGCTGAGCGCGAGCAGGACGTCGCCGGGGCGAGCGAACGCCTCGACGAACTTGGAGAACACGAACTCGTAGCCGTAGTCGTTGGCGACGCAGGTGAGGTGGGACGGGTCGGAGATCGCCATCGCGCGCAGCGGCGGCCGATTCCCACGGAACCTGCCGGTGAGTTCCTCGGCGAAGTGCTGAGCGTTGGTCATCGAACCGCCGTTGCCGCAGGCGAACAGCGTCCCTCCCCCGCGCAGTGAGGTCACCATGGTCTCCGCCGCGGCCGCGAACGACGCTCCGAAGCGCTCGTCCTCCGCGAGGGCCGACATCCGGCGTGCGTTCTCGAGCAGGTTCTCCTGAACGATGTTCATCTTGTGATTCCTCTCCCGCGCGGCTCAGCCGCGACGCACCTGTTCGCCCTGCGACAGCTTCGTCGTCGAGACACCGTCGAGGAGGGTCACGATATGGACTCTGCCGCCCCAGGCCTTGGCATCGTCTCCCCCGACGACCTGATCGGGTCGGTAGTCCGATCCTTTCACGATGACGTCCGGCTGGATGGCCCGGATCAGCTCGCGGGGAGTGTCCTGCTCGAACACGGTGACGAAATCCACGTAGCGTACGGCGTCCAGCACCGCCATGCGATCCGCCTGCGGTTGCAGCGGTCGCGACGGTCCTTTGAGTCGCGCCGTCGAGGCATCCGAGTTCACTCCCACGACGAGCACGTCGCCGAGCGAACGGGCCTCCTTGAGGAGAGCGACATGGCCGGCGTGCAGGAGGTCGAAGACTCCGTTCGCGAAGACCACCGTCCGGCCCGCGTCCTTCTCCACCCGCACCAGTCGCGCCAGCTCATCCCAGTCCTCGATCGTGCCCGGCCGGTGGGCGGGAGAGGAATCGATCAGCAGTTCGTTGAGGAGGTCGGCCGAGGTCACCACCGCGGTGCCCGGACGGGCGCAGGCGATGCCGGCGGCCAGGTTTCCGACCTGCACGGCCTTCAGGGTGGACAGGCCGCTGCCGAGGCCCACTGCGAGACCCGCGATCATGGAGTCACCGGCACCGGAGACGTCGGCGACGAGACGGGCGCGCGTGGGAAGCCGCGTGCGCGCGCCGCCCTCGACGACCTCGACGCCCAGCGCGGACAGGGAGATCGCGACGGCCGACACATCCGGGACGGCCATCGCCTCGGCGATCTGCGCGAGCACCTCCTCGGTCGGCGCGGTCGCCGACACCCCCGCCATGAGGGCCGCCTCCGCGAAGTTGGGCTTCACGACCGTCGCGCCGCTGTACTTGCGGATGTCCGCCGACTTCGGGTCGACGACGACGGGCAGGGAGCGCTCTCGGGCGAAGGCGATCACGCGCTGCACGACCGCCTCGTCGAGCATGCCCTTCGCGTAGTCGGAGAGGACGATGACGCACCGATGGTCGTGCCCCTCGACGGCATCGCGCACAGCGCTGAGCACGGCATCCGCACCGGCCGCATCCAGCGACGACGTGTCCTCGCGATCGATGCGCACGATCTGCTGCTGCCCGGCCACGACCCGCAGCTTCTCGATCGTGGGGGCATCGCCTCGGGCGACGCGGCGCGCCTCGACGCCGGCGGCCGCGAGCAGTTTCTCGAGCTCCCGGCCCGCCTCGTCCTCGGCCCACGCCGCGATGAGAGTCGCCGCGGCGCCGAGCCCCGCGATGTTCATCGCCGCGTTCGCGGCGCCTCCGGCCACCGAGCGGTCCTGGGCGACGCGGAGCACGGGGATCGGCGCTTCCGGAGAGATGCGGTGCACCGCGCCCTCGACGTACCGATCGAGCATCGCGTCGCCGACGACGACCACATGCACCGCCTGGAACCCGAGGACGTCGTGAGGAGTGATGAGGGGAAGAGAAGTCATGGCGGGTTCCAGATCAGTGACGGAGACAGGACGCGGGTCAGCCCGCGGACGCCGGTGTCTCGGAAGGACGAGAGGACTCACTTATGAGCGCGAGGGCGGCGCCGGCGACATCGGCGGAGTCGACGGCGAGGATGCAGTGCGGCTCGCGCGACGAGCACTCCTCGCCGCATCCGGGTGCGGGCCGTTCCGGCTGGAGAACCGCTCGCTGACGCGACCACGGGCCGAATCGCTCCGGCGCATTGTCGCTCCAGGGCGAGCCCGTCGCGGGATGGCAGGTGACGACGACGGTGGGAACGTCGAGAGAGCTCGAGATGTGCTGCAGACCGGAGTCGTTGCCGATGAAGAGGTCGCACTGCGAGATCGCCGCGGCGCTCTCGCTCAAGGAGAGTTCGCCCGCGAGATCCACGGCCGCGATCCCGCGGTCGCGGAGAAGCCCCACGAGTTCGGCCGCACGCTCGCGGTCGGTCGGGCCTCCGAGGATGCGGACGCGGACCGGCCCGCTCTTCGCGATCTCGACGACGGCCTCGGTCAGACGTTCGACGGGCCACTGACGCTTCGCGTCCCGTGCGCCGATGCCGAGGCCGATGACCCGTCCGCTCTCACCGGGCAGGGAGGCGCGGGCTTCTGCGCGCGCCGCGTCGGCGGCGTCGAACAGGGCTCGTCCTACCGGCCGGGCGCCCGGATGGGTCCATGCCAGCCCGAGCCAGTCCGCCAGGCGGCGCAGCTGAGCGACGGTCAGCAGGGGGTCGTTTCCGCGCGGGAGCTCATCGGTGAAGAGCGCGCTCTGGTCGCCGAGCCAGTCGGGCTCGCGCTGGGGGACGGGGGTGAAGCCGACGACCGAGCGCGCACGGGCGGCGACCGCGAGGTACCGGATCGGGGTGTCGTCGAAGTCCCAGCGCGGCAGGACCGCCAGATCGTAGCCGCGGAGCCCGAACCGGCGCAGAGCCTGCCGAACCGTGAGGATCTGCCGCTTCAACGCCGAGCCCTCCGTGATCGGCGACCAGAAGATCAGACGGTCGACGCTGGGGGCGGCATGGAAAGCGGACCCCGGGCCCGGCTTGACCACGAGGTGCAGTTTCGCGGAGGGCCACTGGCGACGCATGGCGTCCAGCAGCGTCAACGTGCTGACGGTGTCGCCGATCTCGTCGCTGCGGAGGATGACGACCCGGCGCGGCTCCTGCGTCGGGTCCCAGGAGCGCCGCCGGCGCGAACCGAACAACCGGACAAACCGCCGTGGCGACAGAGGATCGCGATGCCGAATGGCATTGATCTCCCACTGGACGCGGTGAAGCAAGGAACGCGCGTTCATCCGAGCCATTCTACTGCTCACGCGGCGCCGCCCCTGCGGCGCGGTGGCGGAGGACGTCGTCGACGATACGTCCGGCCCGCGCGTCGAAGGAATGATCCCGTCGGATGCGCTCGGACGCGGCCGCGAGCCCCTCCGCATCCGGGAACAGATCGGCGGGGTCGCGTGCCAGCAGCTCGAGCAGTTCCTCGTCCGTTCGGAACACGGGCACGGCGTCACCGAACACGCGGTCGATACCGTCGACGTCCTCGCTGATCACCCGCCCGCCGGCGGCCACGACGTCGAACGGCCGCATGGCGATGAACCCTTCTTGCCGCATCGCCGGCCATTGGTCGTTGAGGACGATGGAGGCCGTCTCATAGCGCTCGCTGAGCCGGTCGTTTGGAAGGTTCTCCGCCGCGATGGCCGAGGCGGGGATGTAGGTGCGCCAATCCGGTCCGTAGACGCGCACCGGGATGCCCGCCGCCAGTGGCACGACGACGCTGGGCCGAGCGATTCCTCGCGCGGTGCCGACGAAGACGATCTCGTCGGTGCGCGCCAGGCCACGCGGGTAGAACTGATCGGCGTCGGTGCACTCCAGCAGCGGCGAGACGGTGATGTTCCACCGCTCGGAGGCCGCTGCACTCCACAGATCGGATGCCGCGTAGACGATGTCGAAGTCGTCCACCTCGGCTCGCGTGATCTGGTCGGGGTGGCTGATGATCCACTCGACGCGGGTACCCGTCGTCGGGGGAGAGATGCGGTACGGACCTCGCACCACCAGCGTCACGTCGTCGAGGGCAGACGTCCACCGGTCCCGGGCATCGAAGCTGTCCACGGCCACGAAGTGTCCGCGTCGTCTGAGGGCCTTGGCGAGTCCGTCGGCGAAGTGCGTGTCGCCCCAGACGGCGCCGAGGGGACCGGGCGGTGCGCAGATCTTGATGGCCCACCGCAAGGCCGCCGGCTCCGGGCGTCGCCACTCGAGCTCGGGCAGCGGTGCGGCGGACGGAGTCAGCGCCGGGCGCCAGGTCGTCACCTCGAAGCCCGCGGCACGGAGGATCTCTTCGGCGCGACGGCGCTCGTCGGAGAAGGACGCCGCGGCGGGTTCCTCCGTCCGGAACGCGGTGTGGCGCGCGTACGACGTGCTCCGGATGCCCGCGTCGATCTGGCAGACGAAGCCGGGGACTCGAGCACGCAGGGCGGCGCTGAGGGCAGGCACGGCCGCTCCCGCCGAGACACCGTCGAACCCGCCGATCGCGGACCAATCCTCACGAGCCATCGCGAACGTGGGACCGGCCAGAAGGGGCACTTCGATGCGCGACGCCCCGAGGAGATCGAGGTCTTCGCGGGGATGGCCGCTGAGAATCGCGTAGGGCACGGTCCCGCCGGTGCCGGCCGCGCCGAAGGCCGCGACGGTTCCGTCGGGCGCGATCTCCACGGGTGCGACCGCCCGGCCCGGCACGACGCCTTCCCGCAGTGCGCGGATCTCGGCCGTGGTGAGGTCCGATCGCGGGCCGACGATCGTGATCGTGCCCGATCCGCGTCGGGGCGCGGCGTCGGCGCTGCGGACGGCATCCCGATAGGACGCGGCGCGCGGAACGATCACTCGCCGCAACGACGGGAACAGCCGTGCGGCGACGTCGAGCCCGATCCACTGACCGGCTTCGCATCCGACCGCGACGACGACCACATCATCCGTGTGGGCCAGGGGGGTGACCTCGAGGACGCGACGGGGGTAATCGCGATCCCGCCGCTGGAGGATCCGAACGACCAGGTCGGCTCGATCTGCGTCCCCGGCGGGTGCGCGCGTCCCCCGTCGCCACTCTTGCGCGGCCTCCATCGCCCAGGCGCGCAGCTGCATCACCGGCACGGACCGCGACCGTTCGCCGATCCGAACCTCGACGATCGCGCTCTCCCGGCGCGCCCAGACGTCGTCAAGTGGCGCAACGCCCCCTGCCCGATGCCCGTCAGCGGGCGCGTCCCACCAGGGATGGACGGATACCGTGCGTCGATCGCTCACGAGGTAGGCGTAGAGCGCGGGGACCCGATCAGGCTCAGGCAGCGCCCGTCCCGCGACGAGCTCGTCGAACAGCGGATTCAGGCTGAGACCGGATCTGAACCCGCGGGTGACATAATCGACGATCGCGCGCGCGTCACTGGCGCGGCGCCATCCACGCTGTGCGGCGTAATACTCCCCATCCACCAGGCCGGAGCGGCGGATGGTCCGCCACCACAGCAGACGGTCCGCGGCCCTGACGAGCGCGCCGGCCACCGGAACGTCCCTGACGCGACGCCAGGCGGCGCGCAGACCCGATCGGGAAGCGGCCATCACGAGTCGCCTCGGCCGCCCAGACGTCGTCGCAGACGCCGCAGACGCGAAGCGATGGGCTGATGGGAATCGATGTCTGCGCGGATCTGCGCTCGCAGGCGGTCGGCCGACGCATCGACGTGATCTGCCAGCCGCCTCTCCATCCCCGCCAGGTACAGCGGAAGGCCCATTCCGTTCGCAGACGTCCAGGCGGCGAGCTCGCGATCGCGCACCAGGGCGTCGTCTTCGGCGTGTCGATCCTCGAGGGCGAACATGCTGTTGGACGCCACTCCGGTGGCGGAAGGACGCTGGGTCCATATCGCGAGCGGCTCGCCGGGGATGAACCCCACCGAGTGTCGACCGAGCACGCGCAGCAGGAATTCCCAGTCCTCGACGGTGCCCAGTCGCTCGTCGTAACCGCCGACCTCGTCGTGGACCCGACGTCGGTAGAGCAATGAGATCGGGACGACGCGGTTGCGATCGAGCATGTCGGTCAGGGAGACGCGGGTCATCCCTTCCCAAAACGGCACACGCGAGGTTTCGACCCAGGCGCCGTCGATACGCTGCTCGTAGGCGATCGCGGTGGCGACGGCGACGCCCACGTCCTCCGGGTGCGCGTCGAGCCAGGCGACCGTGCGTTCCAGGAAGCGCGGATCCCACAGGTCGTCGTCATCGTGGAGGACGACGAACTCGCTCCCGTCGGCTGCCGCGATGCCGGCGTTCGCGGCGACGCACCGCCCGCCCGGTGCGGCGGTGTCGATCAGTCGGACATCGACGCGGGCGGCGGACACGATCTGCGCGGCCGCGGCACTGTCGCCGCCGTCGTTGACGACGAGGACGACGACGTCGCCGAAGGTCTGCCCTGCGATGTCGGCCAGAGCCCTCGCCAGGAACTCGGGGCGGTTCTTCGTCCGCACGATCACGCTGACACGAGGAGGCATGATCTACACCCTAGAACCGCGAGCGGCTCCCCACGTCCTCACAGGTCGGCGTGCAGCTGCCAGATCCGCTCGGCGGCACTCATCCACGAGAAGGCCCGGCCGCGATCCGCGGCCAGCACGGCCTGCCGCTCGACCGCCGCGGCTGAGCCGAGCAGACCGGCGAGCGCGTCCGCGAACGCACCGTCCTCCGACGCCGGCGCCAGCACTCCCCCGTCCCAGACGACCTCGCGATGCGTTTCGGAGTCCGCGGCGATGACGGGAACACCGACGGCCAACGCCTCCACGACCCGCCACGGAAAACCGCTCAGCGTCGACGGAGCCAGCAACGCCACCGCCCCGCCCAGAACGGCCGCGCGATCCGCGTCCTCCAGGGCGCCGCGCACATGCACACGCCCTTCTGCAAGTCCGGATGCCGCCGCCAGCTCAGCAACGGCCGGCTCGTCCCCCTCGGACGCACCGATCACCACGACCGGCAGGTCCGCTCCCGCCGCGGCGATGGCCGCGAAAGCGGTGGACAGCCCCGCGGAGGCCGCCGACGACCCCGGCACGACGAGACACCCATCGGGCACATCGAGCGCCCGCCGCCGCCCGACCTCGTCGGTGGGAACGGCGAAGCCGGCCGGCGCGGCTCCCGCGATCACGCGGATCCGGTCGCCGAAGGGCGCGATCTCCGCGAGATGGTGCGCCATCGCGTGGCTCGGCACCACGACGGCATCCGCGTGCTTCAGGGCGCGCTTGAGCATCGCCCGGTGCCACGTGACGGCCGTCCGCGGCATCTCTCCCGCCCGCTCCCAGGCCGAAAGATCCCACATCGTCACGACGGTCTGGTCGTTGTCGTGGACGCGATCGTGCTTGACCAGCGGCGCGAGCGCAGTCGGCGAGTGGATCATTCCCCCGCCGATCCCCGGTGCCAGCCCGAGCTGCCACGAGGCGGCGAGCTCACGCCTTGCCAGCGGGGCGCGCGTGACGTCGGCGAGTCCGGGCACCGCCCCCTCGAGATCGCCCGCGACATCGGGCGCCGAGGGAACGATCGCCGCCACCTCGCACCCACCGGGCGTGGTCGCGACGAGGGCACGCCCCGTCTCGCGCGATGCGAGAGCGAGGTCGGGGTCGGTCGGCGCGACGAGCTGGTCGAGCACCACGCGCAGAGTCGCGACCATGCCTCAGCCTTCGCTCGTCGGAGACGGAGACGGCGGATAGAGCGCCTGCTGGATGAGGTCGCGCACGTGCGCGTACTGGTCGGGGGTCGGGTTGTCGGTGTCGATGCCGGCGCCCTCGGGGGTGAGCTCGAGGGTCTGCACCGGCTGCTCCTTGGCCTTCACGCCCAACTGCACGAGGAATCCGAGCATCGAGTCCGGGATGTCGGTCTTGACGAGGTCCGAACCCGCCGCGGCGACCGCCTGGAAACGGCTCAACACGTTCGCCGGGTTCGCCTGCGCGAGGATCGCCTGCTGCAACTCACGCTGCCGCCGCATCCGGTCCCAGTCGCTCGTCGTGTACCGCGATCGGGCGTACCACTGCGCCGTGTCGCCGTCCATGTGCTGCGGCCCCGCCTCGATCCACCCGATCGCCCAGTCCTCGGCGGGCTCCCCCTCGTAGGTGGGTCCGCCCCCCTTCGGCAGCCGCTCCTGCACGGTGATGTCCACGCCGCCGAGCGCGTCGACGATGTCGGCGAAGCCCTTCATGTCGACGAAGACGTAATACGGGATCTGGATGCCGAGAATGCCTTCCGCGGCATCCTTCGTGGCCTCGATGGCCGGCGTGGAGCTGTTCGCCGCGGCATCCGGGTAGATGTCCTTGCCCTCGTCGGGCTGGCAGATCTCCACCGCGTTCATCAACTGATTGATGCCCGGCCCCCACCCGCACGTCGGCGAGGGATGCCCCTCGAAACCGTCGGGGTACCGATCGTGCATGGGACCGTCGGCGAACGGCGCGTACGCGAGATCGCGCGGGATGCCGGTGATGTGCACCGCGCCGGTCTCGGCGTTCACCGACACCACGGAGATGCTGTCGAACCGCATGGAGTCCCGGCCCAGTCCGCTGTCGGCTCCGAGCAGCAGGAAGTTGTAATAGCCGTTGGACGGTGGAACGGGCGGTGCGTTGTTCGTGAAGATCGACGCGATCGCCTCGCGCGCGGGCGCCAGCAGCTGCTGGGCGGCGTAGACGGCGCCGCCGCTGCCGACGAGGAGCCCGACGATGGCGAGCGTCGCCACCAGCGGCCTCGCTCCCGCTCGCAGATTCACGAGGCGGATCAGACGGAGGGTGTCGATCGTCAGCACGACCCACAGCACGGCGTAGGCCAGGAGCACCAGCTGCACGGCCAGCAGTGCGGCCGCATTGGTGCCGAGCGTGAACAGCAGCGTCGGCCACACCAGAGCCGCTACGGCCGCGACGACCACGCCTACCCACATGATCAGCGTCGCCGTCAGCCCCACCCGGCCGAGGCGCCGGCTTCCTGCCAGGACCTGCGCCGAGCCGGGAACCAGGAAGTTCAGGACCAGCAGCCACCAGGCGCGGCGGGTCATCACGCGCGGCGACCGTGTGTCGGGTCGACGCATCGGCTGCTCGCCGACGATCACCGGCTCGGCGGCGCGCGGCGAGCGCGGCGGTGCGGCCGTGCTCACAGTGACTCCTTCAGGCGCAGATTCTTCTCCTCGACCTGCGCCTCGAGGGTGCGCGCGTACTGCTCGACACGGTCGGCGATCCGGGCGTCGGACGCACCGAGGATCCGCGCCGCCAGCAGACCGGCGTTCTTGGCGCCGTTGATCGACACGGTCGCCACGGGAATCCCCGCCGGCATCTGCACGATGCTGAGCAGCGAGTCGAGCCCATCGAGCGTCGCCAGCTGCACCGGCACACCGATCACCGGCAATGCGGTGACCGACGCGAGCATGCCCGGCAGATGAGCCGCACCACCCGCACCCGCGATGATCACACGCAGGCCACGCTCCCGAGCCTCACGCCCGTATCGCAGCAGCTTGTCGGGCGTGCGATGAGCGGAGACGACTTCCACTTCGTGCTCGATCGTGAACTCGCTGAGCACCTGAGAGGCATCGCTCATGACGCGCCAGTCCGAGTCCGATCCCATCACGACGCCGACGAGAGGGGAAGCCGAGGAATGCAGAGCGCGAGTCACCCGACCAGGCTAGGACGGCGCGCTGGAAGAACCCCGCAACGCCACGCATCCCGCCCGCCGTGCACGGCGCTCCGGCCCGTGGCATCCGGCGCCCCGTGCAGTTCGGAACGCCCGCGGCGGTCGAGGAGGTCAGTCGGCGAAGAACGCGGCCGCGGCGCGTGCCTCGTACACGACGGCATCCACCTCGTCGCCGAAGGCGTTGACGTGGCCGACCTTGCGCCCGGGCCGCGGCGCCTTGCCGTAGGTGTGCACCTTCACCGCGGGGTGCGCGGCGAGCACGGCCGGAAAGCGGCTCTCCAGCGAATCGGTCTCGGGTCCGCCGAGGATGTTCACCATGACCGCCCAGGGCTGGCGCGCCGTCGGGTCACCCAGCGGCAGGTCGAGCACCGCGCGCACGTGCTGCTCGAACTGTCCGGTGACGGCACCGTCCTGACTCCAGTGGCCGCTGTTGTGCGGCCGCATGGCGAGTTCGTTGACCAGCAGACGCTCGTCCGTGGTCTCGAACAGCTCGACGGCCAGCATCCCGGTCACACCCAGCCCTTCCGCGATGCTCGTGCCGATCGAGGCCGCGACCTCCGTGAGCCGGGCGCCGCCGTGCGGGGCCGGTGCGACCACCTCGGCGCACACGCCGCCGCGCTGCACCGTCTCGACGACGGGATACGCGCGCAGCTCACCGGAGGGACGGCGCGCGACCTGCTGCGCCAGTTCGCGCGAGAAGTCGACGAGCTCTTCGGCCAGCAGCGCGCCGCCGTCGAACCAGTCGGCGACCTCGGCGGGATCGCTGACGACCCGCACGCCCTTGCCGTCGTAACCGCCTCGCGGCGTCTTGACGACCACGCGCCCGCCGTTGGCGTCGAGGAAGCTCTGCAGCTCGGCGGCGTCGGTGACGGCCGCCCATTCCGGCTGCGGCATACCGAGCTCGGCCAGGCGCGCTCGCATCGCGAGCTTGTCCTGCGCGAACTGGAGCGCGTCGGGACCGGGGTGCACGCGGATGCCGTCGGCCACCAGCGCCCGCAGCACGTCCTGCGGGACGTGTTCGTGGTCGAAGGTGACGACGTCGACGTCGCGAGCGAATGCGCGGACGGTGTCGAGGTCGCGGTAGTCGCCGACGGCGGTCGCCGCGAGCGCGGCGGACATCCCCTCTTCTTCGGCGAGCACGCGCACGCGGACGCCGAGCTCCACCGCCGGAGCGATCATCATCCGGGCGAGCTGCCCGCCGCCCACGATGCCGAGGGTGAGTGCCATGGTGCTCCTTTTCGTCGCATCCATCTTCTCAGTTCGCGGGGCACGCGCACCGCGGCGTGCGCCCAGCGTCGATCTCGCCCGGCCGTCAGGATCGCGATCAGCGCGGCAGCGGCGGCGGGTCGCCGATGAGCGGGGCGGTGGCGCCGTCCCAGTGCCCGTCGCGATGCGCGAGGATCTGGCTGACTTCCACCTGATCGGACAGGGCCTCGTGCAGCAGGCGCGCCGCGGGGACGTTGACCATACGCAGCGGCTCATCGACACCGTTCGACAGCACGAGCGTGCCGGCGCCCCACAGCCGCTGCAGCGGACCGCGACGCTCCTCGATGGTGTACCCGCGGGCGTGCAGCACTTCCCGGCGTCGACGGCCGAAGACGCCCGACTGCTCGACGACGCGGCGCGTCGTCACGGTGTAGGTGTGCGTCCACCATCGGACGTAGGGGATCACGACCAGCAGCGCGACGACGAGGCCTGCGGCGGCCCACAGCATCCAGTCCTGCAGTGGCTCCGGCAGATTTCCCGTGAAGTAGCCCGTGGCCCCGGCCACGGCGATCAGCACCAGCGCCGACCAGAACAGACCCCGCGCGTGCGCCCGCACGCGCGCGACGCGGCGCTCCGGCGCCGGCGCACCCGGCGCCGGCGCAGCGGGACGCCCGGGGTAGGCGGTGGGCGAGGTCACGAGATCATTGTGCCCGGTGGCCGGGCGAAACCGCGCATGACCGGGCCGTCGTCACGCGATCACGCCGTTGGGCGGCACCCGGGCCCGGCGCTCAGCGTACGTGCACGACGTCACCCGCACCGACGATGCGCTCGGCACCGTCGACGGTGGCGACCACCAGCCGGCCATCGGGATCCAGGCGGAGCGCGCGTCCCACGAGCGCCGTTCCCTCCGGCACGGTCACACTCACCTGAGTCCCGATCGTCGCACACCGCTCGGCGACCGTCGACGCGACGGCGTCGCCTCCGCCGACCGCCAATTCCGCGATCAGGTCCCGCAGGCCGCTGACGTAGTCGGCGAGCAGACGGTCTTCGTCGACGTCGACACCCGAGACCGCGAAGGAGGTCGCCGTCGGCACGGGCAGGTCCGCCTCCGTCATCGCCGTGTTCACCCCGGCGCCGAGAACGACGGTATGCGGATCGGCGGGCAGGACCTCGGCGAGGATGCCGCAGATCTTGCGGCCATCGACGAGCACGTCGTTCGGCCACTTCAGCGCGACGGTGTGCCCGGGCAGCTGCGCGGCGACCGCGTCGACCATCGCCGCTCCGGCGACGAGGGGAATCCAGCCCCGATCGTGCACGGCGACCGCCCCGACGCGCAGCACCACCGAGATCGCGACCGCAGAGCCCGGAGGTGTGACCCAGGTGCGGTCGAGACGTCCACGTCCGGCGCGCTGATCACGCGTCACGAGCAGGGACAGATGCGGGTGGGCGTCGGGGGCGCCTTCGACGTCACGGAGGAGCTTCGCATTCGTCGAGTCGACGCTCTCGATGACGTGCACCCGCGGCGAGACCGCGGCGGTCAGGGGATAGCCCTCGGTGGGAATCGACATAGCGCCACCCTACGCGCGGCGAGCGCACCGCGGCGGTGTGCGATGGCGCGGCATCCCACAACCGAATCCCCGTCTCGTTGTGAGCGTCCCCCAACAGAGTCCTGGACCCGGTCGCTAGGGTGGAAGGCGTGCCTCAGCAGTCAGAGCCTTCCGTGCAGCCAGTGACGTCCGCGCAGCCCGACCTGTCCACCACCGCCGGCAAGATCGCCGATCTGCGTGCCCGCTATCAGGAGGCGGTCCTCGACGCGGAGGTGCGCGCCCAGGAGAAGCAGCACGCGAAGGGCAAGATGACCGCCCGCGAGCGCATCGAGCTGCTCGTGGACCCCGGCACCTTCGTGGAGTTCGACGAATACGTGCGTCACCGCACGACCGCCTTCGGAATGGACCGGTCGCGTCCGTACGGCGACTCGGTCGTGACGGGCGTGGGGACCATCCACGGCCGCACGATCGCCGTCTACGCGCAGGACTTCACCACCTTCGGCGGATCGCTGGGCGAGGTCGCGGGCGACAAGATCATCAAGATCATGGAGTACGCCCTGCGCGGCGGCATGCCGATCATCGGCATCCTCGACTCCGGTGGTGCCCGCATCCAGGAGGGCGTGGTCGCTCTCGGCAAGTACGGCGAGATCTTCCGCCTCAACACCGCCGCCTCCGGTGTGATCCCGCAGATCTCGATCATCATGGGGCCCGCCGCCGGCGGCGCCGTGTACTCCCCCGCCCTCACCGACTTCGTGGTCATGGTCGACAAGACCAGTCAGATGTTCGTCACCGGTCCCGACGTCATCAAGACGGTCACCGGCGAGGACGTCGGCATGGAGGAGCTCGGCGGCGCGTACACCCACAACACGCGCTCCGGAGTCGCGCACTACCTCGCCGAGGACGAGGACGACGCGATCGACTACGTCCGCTCGATGGTGGGCTTCCTGCCCGACAACAATATGGCGGAGATCCCGGTCTACGAGAACGGTTTCGAGTGGGAGACCACCGACGCCGACCGCACCCTCAACGCGGTCGTCCCCGACTCCCCCAACCAGCCGTACGACATCCACCAGGTGATCTCGCACATCGTCGACGGCGGCGACTTCCTCGAGGTGCAGCCGCTGTTCGCGCCGAACATCGTCATCGGCCTCGGCCGCGTCGAGGGCCGCACGGTCGGCATCATCGCGAACCAGCCGTCGCAGATGGCCGGCACCCTCAACATCGAAGCCGGCGAGAAGGCCAGTCGCTTCGTGCGCTTCTGCGACGCGTTCTCCATCCCGATCCTGACCCTCGTCGACGTGCCCGGCTACCTTCCCGGCACCGACCAGGAGTGGACCGGCGTGATCCGCCGCGGTGCGAAGCTGCTGTACGCCTACGCCGAGGCGACCGTGCCGTTGGTCACCGTGATCCTGCGCAAGGCGTACGGCGGCGCCTACATCGTCATGGGCTCCAAGCAGCTGGGCGCCGACGTCAACCTCGCCTGGCCGACGGCGGAGATCGCCGTGATGGGCGGACAGGGTGCCGTCAACATCCTCTACCGCGGCGAGATCCGCAAGGCGGAGGAGGCCGGCGAAGACGTGGCCGCCGTTCGTCAGCGCCTCGCGAACGAGTACACCTACAACGTCGCGTCGCCCTTCCTGGCAGCCGAGCGCGGCGAGCTGGACGGCATCATCGAGCCCGCGCAGACCCGCGTGGCCGTCGCGAAGGCGTTGCGGTCGCTGCGCGGGAAGCGGGCCAGCCTGCCCCCGAAGAAGCACGGTAACATCCCGCTATGAGCACACCCGCGATGCCCGCGTCGGACGCGGATATGGCCGGTGCGGATGCCGTGCACATCGACATCCGTCGCGGAAACCCCACCGCGGAGGAGCTCGCCGCCGTGATCGCCGTGGTGACCGAGGCATACGAGCGCGAGGCTGCGGACGCCGTCGTCGAGGATGCGCCGTTGCGGTCGGCCTGGGAGGTCTCGGCGCGCGGCCTGCGTGCGCCCCTGCGGCGCGACGTGGCCTGGGGACGGTTCGCGGGCTGAACCCGCCTCCGATCGCTTGTCCCCCAAAATACCTACAGACACAGCTTTCTCCACCGGGAAGAATCGATATCGCTGGAACGCTTCTGCGTTCGGTCGGCCCGCTTCATGAGCGGAACGACCCTTCGCGAGTCGGTTTTCGGGTAACCACTCGCATGGCGAGGGGCGGGCGGCTTCGCCGCCCCTCGCCTCCTCTTCCTCGCGTCCTCTTCGTCACGTCCTCGTGGCGTTCTGCGCTCGCGGCGTCGCCGTAACCACCGGCCGGGTGGATGCAGGGCCGCGTTCAGGGCTCAGGGCCGCCGGGGAATCTCGCTCCACAGGTCGACCTCGTCTTCGCCGTCATCCGCGGCCGAGCGGCCGACGACCGTGACGGCCACGTCCTCGTGGGTCGCGGCACGCACGTAGACACGGTCGGAGTCGGCCTCGGCCAGCACTGCCGCCAGACGCGATCGCACCGCCGCTCGCTCCGCCGGCGACAGGCCGTCGAGGCCTCCTTCGTCGAGCACGGACACCGTCGTCCCCCGTTCCCGCGCCGCTGCGAGCGCCGCTCGCACCTGCGCGTCGAGCAGGGCAGAGCCGCGCAGCTCGTCGCGCAACGCTTCTTCGGCGATGCGTGCCGCGCGACGTTCATCCTCGCTCAGACGCCCCGCAGCCTCGATGGTGCGCGTGAGCACGGGCCCGGCCAGCGCGAGGGCACGCTGCACCTGCGTGCGACGTTCGCGCCGCATTCCCTCTTGAGTCGCGAGCCATTCCGAGGCCGCCCGCTGCAGAGCGGTGAGCTCCGCGGTATCGCGGGCAGCGCGATCGACGAGCCACGTCAGCAGCTGCGCGACCCCCACCCACAGCACCGCGCCGACCACGCCGAGCGCCAGGGCTGCGGCCGGACCGATCCAGAACGCCGCTTCGGCCGCGAGGACGACAACCCCGCTCCACGCGATCCACGGGCGGCGGCGCACCATCACGATCGTCAGGAGCGCACCGACCGCACCCAGGCTCCAGGTCCCGACATCCGCGCCACGCGCGTCGGGCTGGACGGCGAGCCACGTCGCGTTGGGCACCAGCACCGCGGCGGCGAGCGCGAGCACCGCAGCCCAGGCGGGCAGGACCGAGCTGCGCCCGAGGTCGCCGGTGATGGGATCGCGCCGCGTGGGCAGAGCACCCGAATTCCAGAACACGCAGATCCACGTCGTCGCCAGATACAGCGCCACCGCGCACACCAGAACGAGCGGCATCTGCGGCGCGACCGTCCAGACGAGACCGCCGATCGCGAGATACGTCGTGAAGGCGATCGCCAACGCCGACAGGGTGGCGTGCACACGGAAGTTCATCGCGAGAACTCCCAGTCCAGGACGACGTGAGTCCCGTCCGCCGCCGTGCGCACGCGCGCGCGACCGCCGACGGCCGCCATGCGCGCCACGATGGACCCACGAATTCCCAGGCGATCATCGGGGATGCTCGCCGGATCGAAGCCGGGACCGCGATCGGTCACCTGCACGCGCAGGCGCTGCCCGTCGGCTCGCAGAGCCACGCGCAGGCCTTCTCCGTGCGCATGGACGATGGCGTTGGAGACGGCCTGCGTGGCGGCCAGCACGACGGCGCGCGCGACGCGCCCGGGAACGAGCGGAGCGGCCGCGGCGATGTCGGCGGCGACGGGCACGTCCGCATCGAGATCGGCCACCACCCGGCGAAGGGCGGCCGCAATCGCCGCCACGGCGACCGGCTCGTCAGGCCCCTCGCCCGCGTCCTGGTCGGTGTTGGCCAACCGCGTCAAGGCCTCTCTCGCCATCGCGGCCGCCAGCGCCGCCTCCCGCGGGGTGTGCGCCCGCTCGGCCGCGATCAGCGCCGCCAGCACGCTGTCGTGCATGAGCGCGGCGACGGCGACCCGCTCCGTCTCGGCGGCATTGTGGGCAGCGGCGACGGCGTAGGAGGCGACGGCCTCGCTGCGCGCCTGATCGATGCCGACCGCCACACCCCGCAGCAGACGCCCGAGGGTGATCACCACCGCCGCGAGGATCGCGGCGAAGACCGCATCGCGCACGACATCGACGACGTCCGCGGGGGCGCCACCGAGTTGGGTCAGCCGGGCGATCGCGTACAGGATCGGGATGACCGCCGCCCACGCGATCTGCAGGGGAAGTCCGAAGGCCAGCACGGCCGCAGAGGTGCCCACGTTCAGCAGGTACCAGATCCAGGGCGCGCCGTCCGCGGCATCCGCGCGTGCGTGGGTGACGAGCGGCCAGCACAGCAGGACGATCGGGAAGACGACGGCGAAGATTCCTGCCGCGGTGCGAACACCGACCCCGGCGACGGATGCCGCGACCATCATCGCGAGCGGGATGAAGACGGCCAGCAGAAGCGGCAGATGCGTCGGCGGCGCCTCCTGGCGCGAGCCCAGCGCGTTGAGGAAGGCCTGCGTGCCCAGCACCGCGCACCCCAGGGCGACGACCGTGCGGATGATCCGCTCGACCCGCGCCTGCGTGAACCGCTCCGCACCCGCGGCGATGTCGCCCAGGGGACGGCGAACCGCCGGGTCGACGGCGATCGGCAGGGGCTCAGTCGTCACCGCGGGTCGCTCCGGCGTGGCCGGGCATGAGACCGTCCTCCATCGCACGGCGGAGCAGATCGACCTTCGTGGGGGCGGGACGACCGACCTCGACGTACTTCGTGCGCACGCGCGTGATGTTCTCCTTCGCCGTGGAATAGGCGATGCCGAGCCGGTCGGCGACCGCCTTCAACGGCAGGCCGGCGGCATACAGTCGCAGCACGTCGCGCTCGCGGTTGGACAGCTGTGCATCGGCGAAAGCGCGGTCGCCGTCGACGGCACTGGCCCATTCGACGTTGTCCAGGGCTTCGCCGCGCGCCACCGTGCGGATGGCGGCGATGACGTCGTCGATGCGCGAGGCCTTGCTGATCACGCCGGCCGCTCCGGCCGCCAGAGCCTCGCGGACGGCGGCGGGGCGATCGGCGACACTGTGGATGAGCACCGGCGAGCCGTCGGCGACGATGCTGCTGACGTTCTCGGTGACGGTGGTGCCGTCGCCGAGCGTGAGGTCGAGCACCACGATGTCGACCGGCGCCGCCCCCGACCGCTGACGCCACTCCAGGTAGGCGCGCACGCTGCTGCCCGAGAAGACGACCTCCTTGGTCACGGCTCGCGCGCACGCCGCCTCGAGCCCGAGGCGCACGGACTCGTGGTCATCGATGAGGGCGACGCGGGTCATGACGTCAGCCTAACGACGACGCGAGAACGCCCACATCCGACGAAGGAGTGAGGTTCGTGCGCTTGCCGCGTCACGGCTCGCGCTGCAGCAGCGCCACGGCTTCCACGTGATGAGAGTGCGGGAAGAGGTCGAACGCTCCGATGCGGCGAACGCCATAGCCGCGCTCACGGAACGCGCCGATGTCGCGAGCGAGGGCCACCGGATCGCACGCCACATAGACGACGGATGCCGGGGCGAGCGCCGCAACCGCGTCGACGACCTCACGCCCTGCCCCCGCCCGCGGCGGATCGAGCAGAGTGACCCCGCGACCGAGGCGACCGCGCTCGACGGCGCCCGCCTGAGCGTGCAGGCGCGCGAGGAAACGATCGGCGCGAGAGGTCTCCGCGCGCGCTCCCACCCACGCGGCGAGATTCTCCCCGGCGTGCTCGGTCGCGCGCGGATCGGACTCGACCGTGGTGACGCGCGTGGCGGGGCCACCGAGCGTGCCGATCGTCGCGGCGAACAGCCCCACCCCGCCGTAGAGGTCGAGGTGCTGCGCCTCGGGATCGACGCCGCCGGCGGCCGTGAGCGCATCGACGACGGCGCCGGTCAGGGTGTGTGCGGCGAGGCGGTGCACCTGCCAGAACCCCCCGGCATCCAGCTGGAAGGAGCGCCCGTCGACCTGTTCGGTGATGATCTCGTGCGCCGCGGCATCCACGCCCGCGCGTTGCGGCGCGCCGCGCCGCGGGCCGCTGCCACGACGGCCCGATCCGGCCCGCCCGGCGGCGACGGCGTCGGGGCGCGGCACGATGCGCACCCGCCCGTCGGCGGGCTGCACCAGATCGATCCGCCCCGGGGGTGCCGACAGCGTGCGCGCCGCACGCTGGATCTCGGCCGTCGCGAGCGGGAGCTCGTCCACCTCGATCACCCGGTGGCTGCGTGCCGCGTGCGGGCCCACCCGACCGTCGCCGTCGACGTGGAGGCTGACACGGGTGCGCCACCCGGTCGCGTCAGCGGACTCCTCGGCGATGACCTCTCCTCGATCCGACCGGAGAGCACGCGCGCCGCTGATCGTCGCCGACGGCTGCTCGAGACCGCCGAAGCGTCCGAGGGCGGCGCGCAGCACCTGGAGTTTCAGCTCCCGCTGGTGCCCCAGCTCGATATGGCCGAAGTCGGCCCCGCCGGGTCGCCGATCGGGGTCGATGCGGACGTCGGCGGCCGCCCAGATGTGCGGGCGTCGATGCGGCGAGGCATCGAGCACCTCGACGACGGCGCCGCGCCAGAACGAGGACTTCGCGGTCTCGGTCAACCGCACCCGGACGCGCTCGCCCGGAATCGCGTCGGAGACGAAGACGACCCGCCCCTCGTGCCGCGCGATGAACACGCCACCATGGGCCACGTCGGTGATGTCGAGATCGAGGAGGTCTCCGGGTTGCATCCTTCGATGCTG
Organism: Microbacterium sp. DMC48; assembly: GCF_056313825.1. Classification (NCBI taxonomy): domain Bacteria; kingdom Bacillati; phylum Actinomycetota; class Actinomycetes; order Micrococcales; family Microbacteriaceae; genus Microbacterium; species Microbacterium sp. DMC48. The sequence continues at coordinate 315,900 of NZ_JBQUZN010000003.1, forward strand.
TCACGGATCCCCGACCTCGTCCGCGACGGAACGTACGCTGGACGGCATGCGCGTGTGCCTCGCCTCCACCTCCCCCGCCCGACTCATGCTCATGCGCCAGGCCGGCATCGAGCCGCTGCTGCGGGCGCCCGACGTCGACGAGGAAGCGGTCATCGACGAGATCCAGGCACGCGAGGCGCGCATCCTGCCTCCCGACGAGCACGTCCTGCTGCTCGCGCGACGCAAGGCCGCCGACGTCGCGGCATCCCTCGTGAACGACATCCCCGACTTCGACGGCGTCGTCGTGGGCGGCGACTCGATGTTCGAGATCGACGGCGACGTGCTCGGCAAGCCGCTGCGGCCCGAGGTCGCCACGGCACGGTGGGAGCAGATGCGCGGCCGGACGGGTGTGCTGCACTCGGGCCACAGCGTCATCCGCGTCCGGCCCGGGATGCCGCCGCGAGAGGAGCACGCCGTCGCCGCCGCCGCCGTCACCTTCGTCTCCGACGTCTCGGATGCCGAGATCGCCGCCTACGTCGCAACCGGCGAACCGTTGCAGGTGGCCGGAGCCTTCACGGTCGACAGCCTGGGCGGGCCGTTCATCGAGCGCGTCGACGGCGACCCGTCGACCGTGGTCGGCATGTCCCTGTCGACGGTGCGCCGACTGTGCAAGGCGCTCGGCGTCGTCTGGACCGATCTGTGGACGTCGTCCCCCTCCCACCGTGACGGCACGCAGAAGGAGGACGCGACTTCGTAGGCTCTCGCACACGAATCGCCGACGATCTTGTGCGGGTGATCCAAAGGAGCACGCTCTTGCGTGGGTAGGCTGGCATCCATGCCACGCTCACTGGACCTGACGTCCCCGCGCCCGCAGATCACAAAAGTGCTCGTCGCGAACCGGGGAGAGATCGCGGTCCGAGTGATCCGCGCCGCTCGCGACTCGGGGAAGGCGTCGGTCGCGGTCTACGCCGACCAGGACCGCGACGCCATGCACGCCAAGCTCGCCGACGAGGCGTACGCGCTCGAGGGCGCCACCAGCGCCGACACGTACCTGTCGATCGAGAAGATCCTCTCGGTCGCCCGGCGCTCCGGCGCCGATGCGGTGCACCCCGGCTACGGCTTCCTCGCGGAGAACGCGGAGTTCGCCCGCGCCGTCACCGCCGCCGGCATGATCTGGATCGGCCCTTCGCCCGAGGCGATCGAAGCTCTCGGCGACAAGGTCACGGCCCGCCACGTCGCCGAGAAGGTGGGAGCTCCGCTCGCTCCCGGGACGCCCGGGCCGGTCGCGGGCGCCGATGAGGTCGTCGCCTTCGCCGAGCAGGTCGGTCTGCCGATCGCCATCAAGGCCGCCTACGGCGGCGGCGGACGCGGTCTCAAGGTGGCCCGCGAACTCGGCGAGGTCGCCGAGATGTTCGAATCGGCCACTCGCGAGGCGGTGGCCGCCTTCGGCCGCGGCGAGTGCTTCGTGGAGAAGTACCTCGACAAGCCGCGCCACGTCGAGACGCAGTGCCTCGCGGATGCCGAGGGCAACGTCGTCGTCGTCTCGACGCGCGACTGCTCGCTGCAGCGACGCCACCAGAAGCTGGTCGAAGAGGCGCCGGCGCCGTTCCTGACCGCGGCGCAGAAGGAGACGCTGTACGCGTCGTCGAAGGCGATCCTCCGCGAGGTCGGCTACGTCGGGGCGGGCACGTGCGAGTTCCTCATCGGCGCCGACGGCACCATCTCCTTCCTCGAGGTGAACACGCGGCTGCAGGTCGAGCACCCCGTCTCCGAGGAGGTCACGGGCATCGACCTGGTGCGCGAGCAGTTCCGCCTGGCCGAGGGGGGCACCCTCGACTACGACGACCCCGAGCCGCTCGGGCACTCGATCGAGTTCCGCATCAACGGCGAAGACCCGGGTCGCGGCTTCCTCCCCCAGCCCGGACGCATCCACCAGTTCAAGACGTTCGGCGGCCCCGGCATCCGTCTGGACTCCGGCGTCACCGCCGGCGACAGCGTCTCCGGCGCGTTCGACTCGCTGCTGGGCAAGCTCATCGTCACCGGACGTGATCGCGCCGAGGCCCTGGAGCGCTCGCGGCGCGCACTCGACGAGTTCGAGGTCGCAGGCATGCCCACCGTCCTGCCCTTCCACCGCAAGGTCGTGCGCGACCCCGCGTTCACGGCGGAGGACGGCCACTTCGGCGTCTTCACGCGCTGGATCGAGACCGAGTTCGTCAACGACATCGCGCCGTGGGACGGCGAGGCCGAGGCCCCGGCCGAGGCGGAGCCGCGCCACACGGTGGTCGTCGAGGTGTCGGGCAAGCGCCTCGAGGTGAGCCTGCCGGACCGCATCGCCCTGGCCCCGGCCAAGATCGGTCGCCCGGTCGTGGCGCCGCCCTCGCGCCGCTCCCACACGGCCTCCTCGGTCAGTGGTGCGTCCGGCGACGCTGTCACGTCTCCAATGCAGGCGACGGTCGTCAAGGTCGCGGTCGAAGAAGGGCAGTCGGTCGTCAAGGGCGATCTGGTGGTCGTCCTGGAGGCCATGAAGATGGAGCAGCCGATCCCGGCGCACAAGGACGGTGTCGTGGGCGCGATCAACGCCGACCCCGGCACCACCGTGTCCGCGGGCCACCAGCTACTCACGATCTCCTGATCATGCGCCCGGCCCGCTCACGTCCGATCCGCGCGGCGGGAGCGGCCTGTCTGGTCGCCCTCGCCCTCGCCGGCTGCAGCACCGGTCCGTCGGATGCCGACCGCGCCGCGTGGAGCGCATGGTCGACCTCGATCGTCGGCGCGGCGTCGGACACCGCCGCATCCGGCCCGATCACGGCCGCGGCTGCGGGCGGCGTGACCCTCCAGTTCTCCCCTGCGACAGCATTCCGCGCGGTGGAACTGCGCTGCATCGGCGCCGCCCGCGCCGAGTTCGCGCTCAGCTACGTCGCGGGAAGCTCGACCGTCGGAACGCAGCAGGACATCGTCTGCCAGGGCGGTGCGCTCCGCACCCCCATCGCCATTCCCACCGCGATGCAGAACCTCACGTCGTTCACCGTGACGGCCACCTCGTCGGACGGCGAGGGCGTCTGGACCGCGCAGCTGCAGCGCTAGCGCCGCTCAGCCGAAGAAGTCGTCGTCGCGGTTGACGAGGTGCATGGCGCGGGTCGCGTCCGTGATCGACGCGCTGAGCGAGGGGAAGACGGCGAACACGCGCGAGACCTGATCGACCGTCAGCCGCCGCTCGACGGCGATGGCGATCGGGTAGATGAGCTCGGAGGCCCGCGGGGCCACGATGACGCCGCCGATGACGGTGCCGCTGCCTTCGCGCGCGATGATCTTGACGAACCCGTCGGTGATGCCCATCATCTTCGCGCGGGCGTTCGCCGCCAGCGGCAGCTTGTAGACGTAGCCGTTGATGGCCCCCGTCTCGAGGTCCTTCTCCTGACGACCGACGGTCGCGATCTCGGGCGCCGTGAAGATGTTCGCGGTGATGCGGCGACGCTCCAGCGGGATGACGGTGTCGCCGAGCGCGTGGAAGATCGCGGTGCGTCCCTGCATGGAGGCCACCGAGGCCAAGGGAACGAATGTCGTGCAGTCGCCGGCCGCGTAGATGTTCGGCACCGATGTGCGCGCGACACGGTTGACGCGGATGTGACCGGACGGCGTCAGCTGCACCCCGGCATCCTCGAGGCCGATGCCGGCGGTGTTCGGGATCGAGCCGACGGCGAGCAGGCAGTGGCTGCCTTCGACGGTGCGACCGTCGGAGAGCGAGACGACCACGCCGTCGGCGGTGTGTTCGACCGCGTCGGCACGGGAGGTGGACAGCACCGTCATTCCGCCGCGGGTGAAGACCTTCTCGAGAACCGCGGCGGCGTCGGCGTCCTCACCCGGCAGCACCTGGTCGCGACTGGAGATCAGCGTGACCTTCGCCCCCAGGTTCATGTAGGCGGAGGCGAACTCGGCACCGGTGACCCCGGAGCCCACGACGATGAGGTGCTCGGGAAGCGCCTTCATGTCGTACAGCTGCGTCCACGTGAGGATCCGCTCTCCGTCCGGGCGCGCGGTGGGAAGCTCGCGCGGCGACGCGCCGACGGCGACGACCAGGGTGTCGGCCTCGACACGATCGAAATCGGTGCCGCCGGGGCCGGTGGCCACGACGATTGCGTGATGGCCGTCCAGACGCCCGTGCCCCGAGATGATGCGCACCCCGGCATCGACCAGCTGCGCGCGCATGTCATCGGACTGCTGCCGAGCCAGCGAGAGCAGGCGCTTGTTGACGGCGGCGAGGTTGATCGCGACCTCGGGCTTGAGCGCGACGCCGCTCTCCCCCTTTGCGAAGAACTGCACGCCGAGGTCGGAGGCCTCCGAGATGGCGACAGCGGCGTCGGCGGTGGCGATGAGGCTCTTGGAGGGGACGACGTCGGTGATGACGGCCGCCCCGCCCACCCCCGCGCGCTCGACGAGGGTGACGTCCGCACCGAGCTGCGCGGCGGCGAGCGCCGCCTCGTACCCACCGGGACCGCCCCCGAGGACGGCGACCGACTGGGTGTTGACGAAGCTCGAGGACATTGCTCCATTCTCTCAGGCCCCCGGCGTCGTCCCGTGCCGCTGCGATGACGGCGATCGGCGCACGAGGCGAGTGGCCCGCCGGAGCCGCGGTTCCTAGAGTGGGAACATGTCCGACATGAACACCAACCCGCTCGACGACCCTTCTGCCGACCCGTTCGAGGTGGCCGCGCGCGCCGCCGGCGACATCGCACGCCTCACCGGCGTCGAACGGCACGACATCGCGCTCACGCTCGGCAGCGGTTGGGGCAAGGCGGCCGACCTCGTCGGCGAGACGACCGCGACGATTCCCGCGACCGATGTCACCGGCTTCAGCGCGCCCGCACTGGCCGGCCATGTCGGATCGATCCGCAGCATCGTCACCCCCGAGGGAAAGCGCGTGCTCGTGATCGGCGCCCGCACGCACTACTACGAGGGACACGGCGTCCGCCGGGTCGTCCACAGCGTCCGCACGGCCGCCGCGACCGGAGCGACGACGATGGTGCTCACCAACGGAGCCGGCGGCATCAAGGAGACGTGGACGCCCGGGACGCCCGTGCTCATCAGCGACCACATCAACCTGACGGCCGACTCGCCGCTGGAGGGGGCGACGTTCATCGACCTCACCGATCTGTATTCGTCGCGCCTGCGAGAGCTCGCCCGCACGGTCGATCCGACCCTCGACGAAGGCGTGTACTGCCAGTTCCGCGGCCCGCACTACGAGACCCCCGCGGAGGTGCAGATGGCCAAGACGATCGGCGGCCACATCGTCGGCATGTCGACGGCGCTCGAGGCGATCGCCGCGCGTCAGGCCGGGATGGAGGTGCTGGGCTTCTCCCTCATCACCAACCTCGCCGCCGGCATCCAGAAGACCCCGCTCAGCCACGCCGAGGTCATCGAGGCCGGCCAGGCCGCCGAGCCCGTGATCTCCGCGCTGCTGGCTCGCGTGATCGGGCAGCTGTGAGCGGCGCGGATGCCGCGGGGACGACCGTGCTCGATGCGGCGCGCGCCTGGCTCGCGCAGGATCCCGACGAGGTCACCCGCGCGGAGCTGAGTGCCATCGTGGATGCCGCAGCGGCCGGCGACGAGGCGGCATCCGCCGACCTCGCCGATCGTTTCGGTTCCCGCCTGCAGTTCGGCACGGCGGGACTGCGAGGACGGCTGGGAGCGGGCAGCAACCGCATGAACCGGGTGCTCGTGTCTCAGGCCGCCGCGGGATTCGCCGCCTACCTGCGGGGGAAGGCGGCGCCGGGAACGACACCACTCGTGGTCATCGGCTACGACGGGCGTCGCAATTCGGACGTGTTCGCCCGCGACTCGGCGGAACTGTTCGCGGGGGCCGGCCTGCGGGCGGTGCTGCTTCCCCGGATGCTCCCCACTCCGGTGCTGGCCTTCGCGGTGCGCCACCTCGGCGCCGCCGCGGGCGTCATGGTGACGGCGTCGCACAACCCGCCGGACGACAACGGCTACAAGGTGTACCTCGGCGGCGCCGACCACGGCTCACAGATCGTCTCCCCCGCCGACGCCGAGATCGCGGCGCACATCGACCGGATCGCGGCGACCTCGGCGGTCCCCGACCTGGCTCGCGCCGAGTACGAGGTCGCGGACGAGTCCGTCATCACCGCCTACGTCGCCGCCACCGCGGCCGTCGCCCCCGCCACCGCGGGTGCGGCCGGCATGAACTGGGTGTACACGGCCATGCACGGTGTCGGTTCCGAGACCCTGCACGCGATCCTCGAACTCGCGGGCTATCCCCGACCCACCGTCGTGGAGGCGCAGATCGCGCCCGACGGGCGCTTTCCGACCGTCGCCTTCCCCAATCCGGAGGAGCCGGGGGCCATGGACCTCGCGTTCGAGACGGCTCGCGCCGTCGGCGCCGAGTTCGTGATCGCCAACGATCCCGATGCCGATCGCCTGGCCGTCGCCCTGCCCGACGAGACCGCGCCTGGGGGCTGGCGCCGCCTGACCGGGAACGAGATCGGGCTGCTGCTCGGGTGGCGTGCCGCGGCCCGCGCCGTCGAACGGGGTGAGACGGGATCGCTGGCCTGCTCGCTGGTGTCGTCCCCCGGCCTGCAGAGCGTCGCGGAGCACTACGGTCTCGACTTCCACGCGACGCTGACGGGCTTCAAGTGGATCTCGCGCGCGCCCGGCATCCTCTACGGTTTCGAAGAGGCCCTCGGATACCTGGTCAACCCCGAGACGGTACGCGACAAAGACGGCATCTCCGCCGCGGTGGCGATTCTCGGCATGATCGCCGAGGCCCGCGAGCGCGGCGAGAGCCTCGCCGACCTGCTGCGGGGCTTCCAGGAGACCTTCGGCTTCTTCGCGTCGGGGCAGGTGTCGCTGCGCGTCGACGATCTGTCGATGATCGGGCGCATCATGTCGGCGCTTCGCCAGGCTCCGCCTGCTCGGGTGGGCGATGTCGCGGTGACCGGCATCGACGACCTGCTGACGGGCACCGGCGGCGTGCCGGCCAGCGACGTGCTGCGGCTGTGGCTGGAGGACGGGTCGCGCCTGATCGTGCGACCGAGCGGCACCGAGCCCAAGCTTAAGGCCTACCTGGATGTGCGCGGCACATCGGCGGACGATGCACAGGAGCGGCTCGCCGCTCTGGATGCCGGCACGCGGGCGCTGATCGCCGCGGCGCAGGGGTGAGTGCGGCGGTGGGTCGACCCGGGGAGGTTCAGCGCATGCTGCTGACCGAGCCGGTCGTCCTCGAGAACGAGCGTGTCCGACTCGAACCGCTGCGGGCCGATCACGCGGCCGAGCTCCAGCGTGCCCGCGAGGGGCTGGAATACGCCTGGTACACCTCCGTTCCCTCGGACGCGAGCGCGGACATCACCCACCGGCTCGCCGAACGCGACAGCGGACGCATGAACCCGTTCGCGGTGGTGGTCGACGGCGTGGCGGTGGGGATGACGACGTTCTGCACCATCGATCTCGACAGTCCGCGGGTGGAGATCGGCTACACCTGGTTGTCGCCGACAGTGCAGCGCACCGGCGTGAACACGGCCGCCAAGCTCCTGCTCCTGCAGCACGCGTTCGAGGCGTGCCACGTGATCGCCGTGCAGTTGTGCACGCACTGGCACAACCGTCAGTCGCGGGCCGCGATCGAGCGCCTCGGCGCGAAGCAGGACGGCGTGCTGCGCAATCATCGAGTGGGTCCCGACGGCACCCTGCGCGACACCGTGATCTACTCGATCCTCCCGCACGAGTGGCCGACGGTGAAGCGGGGCCTTCAGGCTCGCCTGCGCTGAGCGTCGACGACGGGCGACGCGGCTTGGGCGCGCCTCAACCGTCGACGACGGCCACGAGCTCGTCGAGGAAGGGCCCGAACGACGTGCCGCGGCGGACGATCCGCTGCACGCTGTCGCGTTCGCTGAAAACCTCGACCAACTGCTCGAACACCGTCTGGAACGCTTCGCGATCGCTCTCGGAGAAGGCCACCATCGCGATCACCTGCACGCGGCCCTCACCCCAGGCCATGGACGGGTCGGCGATGCCCACGGCGATCGCCGTGCGCGTCGCCGTCATCCCGATCGCGTGCGGCACCGCGAGCGCATCCGTGAATGCGGTCGAGGACAGCCGTTCGCGCTCGAGCGTGCGCTCGACGTATCCCTCGTCGATGACGCCCTGCGCGACGAGCCGGGCTCCCAGATCGCGGATGACGCTTTCCTCATCGGCATCCGCAGAGACGCGTCCGATGAAGGCATCGGCGGAGAAGTAGCGGCCGAGCTCGTCCCGCAGTCGCGCCAGGCGACGCGCGCGGCGCACGCGGCCGGCCGCCGCCTGCACGCGCTCGATGTCGCTCTCCGTGAGGAAGGGCTGGATGCGCACGATGCCGTCACCGGTGAAAGGCGGGTCGATCGTCGTGAGGATCAGATCGGTCTCGATCGCCCGCCAGTCGGGGTCGGCCCTCGTGTCGACGCCGACGACGTCGACCGCCTGTCCGAGCGAGCGGTCGACGCTCGAGCGCAGCAACTCGTGCAGTTCGTAGTACCCAGGGCACACGATCGTCGCGGTCAACACGGTGCCCGCGTGCCGACTGCGCTCCAGCTGGCCGCCGACGTGCATCGCGATGTAGGCGATCTCGTCGTCGAGCAGGGGGATGCCGAGAAGCCCGCGCAGGCCGTCCGCGATGAAGACCGCGACCTCGAAGATCATCGGGTAGGTGGCCTTCAGCGATCGGGTGAGCGGGTTGCGCGACCACGCCTGCTCCTGTGCGCGCAGCCGCAGGTTCTGCACGTGGAGGGCGAGGCGCAATACGAAGTCCTGGTGCTCGATGTCGACGAGGAACTCGGATGCCGCACGGTGCACGATGTCGCGCACGGCCGCCTCGACCTCGGGCTGCAGACCCGCTCGTGTGACCGACGCCGCCTCACCGGGACCGGGCGCCACGACGCGGCCGAGGACGAGGGCGGCGAGGTGTCGACGGTCGCCCGCGCCCAACCGCACCCCCAGATGCCGCTCGCACAGCGTGTCGAGCAGAGCCCCGACCTGCTCCTGAGCGGGCGTCGTCTCATCGAGCGCGGCCGTCTCCAGCGCACGGTCGTGCGCGACGCGGTCGGCGGTGATGGCGACGTGCATCATCACGTCGCCGATGCCGAACTCGTTGACGAAGTAGCCGAGCTCGCGCAGACCCGAAACGAGATCGGCTTTGAACGGGCCGAAGACCGCTTCACCGATCGATCCCGCGCCGAGACTGCGCCGGAGGGCATCGAGGTCGAACGCGCCGTCGTCGGTCTCGTCGTGCGCGAGCCGGCTCAGCAGGCGCCGCTGCGCCATCTCCGTGCCTTTCAGTCGCGCGCGCGACCCGCTGCGCTCCAGCGTGAGCTCCGTGTCGCCCAGCAGCGCGCGGACCCGGCCCAGGTCTGCTTCGAGTGTCGCCGGACTGACGTGGAAATCGTCGGCGGTCTCGAAGACGTCGATGCCTTCCCGTCCCGACAGCAGCCGGCGCACGAGCCGGTGCACGCGCTCCCGCGGAGTCGCGGCATCCGCTCCGGCTCGCAGCGCAGCGGGCGCATCCGCGCCCGCACGATAGCCGAGCGGACCGGACTCGACGACGACGCCCCGGGGAACGCGAGCATTGAGCGCGGTGACGTAGCTGCGGATGCTGCGAGGGGTCACGCCGACGATGTCGGCGAGTTCGGCGGCCGTGAGCCAGTCGCCCTCCCGCGCGAGCAGCGCGATGACACGGTCCTGACGCGCTCTGCTCACACCGTCCAGTCAACCACGCCGTCCGCGGGGTGTTTCCGCCCCCGCGGAAACAGGTGTGGTTGTCGCCTCCCAGCCCTTTCACAAGAATGGCCGAGAAGGAGGCGGATCGATGAGGATCCTCGTTGTGTGCGGCGCGGGTGCGTCGAGCACTTTCGTCGCGCAGCGTGTCCGTCACGCGGCGCAGGCGGCCGGGCGTGAGCTCAGTGCCGTCGCCGGCACCGAACAGTCGCTCCCGATCGACATCGACGCCGCAGACGTCGTGCTCGTGGGCCCCCACCTGCACGGCAGCCTGGACCGCATCCGTCGCGAAGCGGCGCCGCGTCTGGTACGCGTGATCCTCCTTCCGACCGACATCTTCAGCGATCTCCACGGTACGCGCGCCCTCGCGCTGATCGACGAGACCCTGAGCGCAGACCCCGACATGCCCGCTTCGACGGAGAGGAACCCCGCATGAGCTCTGTGTCCCGCACGATCCGTATCGGATCGTCCAACGGATTGCACGCCCGACCCGCGAAGCTCTTCGCCCAGGGCGTGAAGGACTCCGGCCTGGAGGTCACGATCTCCAAGGGCGCGGGCGCACCGGTCAACGCCGCCAGCATCCTGGGCGTCATCTCACTGGGAGCCGAGAAGGGCGACTACGTCACCCTCACGGCCGAGGGTGAGAACGCGAACGCCGTGCTCGACGTGCTCGCCGAGCTGCTGACGACCGATCACGACGAGAACTGAACCGAAGGAGAGACCCGAAGATGAGTGAACTGCGTGGAGTGGGTATCGGACTGGGCGTCGCACAGGGCCCGGTCGCCCGCATGGCCGATCCCCTGCCCGCCCCCTCGGACGTCCCCAGCACCCTCACCCCCGACGAGGAGCTCGCACGTGTCCGCGAGGCGGTCGCCGCCGTCGCCCGCGAGCTGGAGGAGCGGGGTTCGAAGGCCGGAGGCCTCGCCCGCGACGTGCTCGAGGCGCAGGCGATGATGGCCGAGGACCCCACGCTCGACACCGAAGTCTCCACGCGGGTGAACGCCGGCAAGACCGGTGAGTACGCCGTCCACGAGGCGTTCGCGAGCTTCCGCGACACCCTGGCCGCGATGGGCGGCTACCTGGGTGAGCGCGCCGCCGACCTCGACGACGTCGCCCAGCGCGTCATCGCGCGCCTGCGCGGCCTGCCCGCGCCGGGCGTTCCCGACCCGGGTCACCCCTTCGTGCTCGTCGCCAAGGACCTGGCGCCCGCCGACACCGCGCTGCTCGACCTCGACCAGGTGCTCGCGCTGGTCACCACCGACGGCGGACCGACCTCGCACACCGCGATCCTCGCGCGCGAGAAGTCGATCGTCGCCATCGTGGGCGCCGCCGCCGCCAAGGACCTCGTCGACGGGCAGACCGTGATCGTGGACGCCGCGAAGGGCGTCGTCACCGTCGATCCCACCGAGGACGAGCGGGCCCAGGCGCAGAACCGCGCCGATGCCCGCGCTGCCGCGGCATCCGCTCCGCTCACCCCGGGCGCGCTCAAGGACGGCTCGGCGGTTCCGCTGCTGGCCAACCTCGGCAAGCCGGGCGGCGCCGCCGAGGCGGTCGAGCTCGGCGCCGAGGGCGTCGGCCTGTTCCGCACCGAGTTCCTCTTCCTCTCCGCCACCCAGGCTCCGACCGTCGACGAGCAGACCGCGTCGTACACCGAGCTGCTGCAGGCGTTCCCCGGCAAGAAGGTCGTCGTCCGCGCGCTCGACGCCGGCGCCGACAAGCCCCTCGCCTTCCTCAACGACGCGCACGAGGACAACCCCGCACTGGGCCTGCGGGGCCTGCGCGCCCTGCGCGCCAGCGAGGACATCCTGCGCGAGCAGCTAACGGCGCTCGCCAACGCGGATGCCGCCACCGATGCCGACCTCTGGGTCATGGCGCCGATGGTCGCCACCGTCGAGGAGGCCGACTACTTCGTGGCGCTCGCGAAGGAGTACGGCATCAAGACGGCGGGTGTCATGGTCGAGGTTCCCTCGTCGGCGATCCAGGCGAAGCGCATCCTGCAGATCGCGGACTTCGCCTCCATCGGCACGAACGACCTCACGCAGTACACGCTCGCCGCCGACCGCCTGCTCGGCTCGGTGGCGTCGTACCAGGACCCGTGGCACCCCGCGGTCCTCGAGCTGATCAAGATGACCGCCGACGGCGGCAAGACCAACGGCAAGCCCGTCGGCATCTGCGGCGAGGCCGCCGCCGACCCGCTGCTGGCGGTCGTGCTCGTCGGGCTCGGCGCGACGACGCTGTCGATGGCTCCCACCGCCCTCGCGGACGTGCGCGCCTCGCTTCTGCAGTACACCCGCGAGGATGCCGAGCGCATCGCCGCGGCAGCCCTCGCCGCCGATGACGCGGCATCCGCACGATCGGCGGCTCAGGCCGCCGCTGAGAACCTCGCCGGCTGACGGCGCGGCACATTCGAAGGGAACGGAAGACAATGACAACGGCGTCCACGACATCGACGGGGGTGAACCGCGCACGCGTCGGCGTGCAGAGGTTCGGCACCTTCCTCTCCGGCATGATCATGCCGAACATCGCGGCCTTCATCGCCTGGGGCTTCATCACGATGCTCTTCATCTCGGCGGGCTGGTTGGGGGGATGGTTCCCCGTCGCCAATCTGCTCGGCGGCTTCGGCGATGCCGCGACCATCAACTGGCAGGGTGCGATGACCGCGCTCGCACAGAACAAGGACGGATCGACCTTCACGACGTTCGTCGGCCTCGTCGGCCCGATGGTGACCTACCTGCTGCCCCTGCTGATCGCCAACACCGGCGGCCGGATGGTCTACGGTGAGCGCGGCGGCGTGGTGGCGACGATCGCCACGATGGGTGTCATCGTCGGCACGGACATCCCCATGTTCCTCGGCGCGATGATCATGGGCCCGCTGGCGGCGTGGATCACCAAGCAGATGGACAAGCTCTGGGACGGCAAGATCCGCCCCGGCTTCGAGATGCTGGTGAACAACTTCTCCGCCGGCATCCTGGGCATGCTCCTCGCCATCTTCGGGTTCTTCGCATTCGGCCCGGTGATGCTGGGCGTGAGCACGTTCCTCGGCGGCATCGTGGGCTGGCTGGTCGATCTGCACCTGCTGCCCGTGCTGTCGGTCATCGTCGAGCCGGCGAAGGTGCTGTTCCTGAACAACGCGATCAACCACGGCGTGTTCACTCCCCTCGGCATCCAGCAGGCGACCGAGGCGGGCAAGTCGATCCTCTTCCTCATCGAGGCCAACCCCGGTCCCGGCGTGGGTCTCCTGCTGGCGTTCACCTTCTTCGGCGTGGGCGCCGCGCGCGCCTCCGCTCCGGGCGCGATCATCATCCAGTTCTTCGGCGGCATCCACGAGATCTACTTCCCGTACGCGCTGAGCAAGCCGCTCACGATCCTCGCGCTCATCGCGGGCGGTGCGACCGGCGTCACGACGAACATGATCTTCAACGGCGGCCTGGCGTTCCCGGCTGCACCGGGCAGCATCATCGCGGTCACCGCCGCGGCGTTGACGCCCGAAGCGGGCGGCGTGGGCAACCTGCTGGTCGTATACCTCTCCGTGGTCCTCGCGGCAACGGTGACCTTCCTCGTGACCGCGGTGATCCTGCGGGCTTCGCGCAAGCGCGACCTGGCCGCCGAGGCGGAGTCGAGCGCGTCGTTCGAAGCGGCGATCGCCCAGACCGAGGCGAACAAGGGCAAGAGCTCCGAGGCGCTCGCCGGGCTCCGCGCGGGCGCGGCGGCCAACGCCGGCCTCGAGGGCGACCAGTCCTCGCTGTCGGCCGATCGCGCTGCCGACGCCGTCGCGACGGGAACGATCGCCGCGACCGGACGCGTGACGAACATCGTGTTCGCGTGCGACGCCGGCATGGGCTCGTCGGCGATGGGCGCGAGCGTGCTGCGCAACAAGATCAAGAAGGCCGGCGTCGACGACGTGTCGGTCACCAACAAGGCGATCGCGAACCTCGACGGCAGCGAGGACCTCGTGATCACACAGCAGCAGCTGACGGACCGCGCCCGCGGGCGCACGCCGAATGCGACCCACGTGTCGGTGGACAACTTCATGAACTCGCCGAAGTACGACGAGGTCGTCGATCTGGTGGTCCAGCAGCACAAGAACCAGGCCTGAGCGCTCAGGCCACCCGCGACGCCGCGGGGACGGGATGCGTGATGCCCCGTCCCCGCGGCTCCCGCCAGACACAGATCGCCCGGACGTACGATGACCGGGACGAGCTTCGAACAGAGACGAGGATGACATGTCACGCGACGTACTGAAGATCGACCAGGTCCGCATCCACCCGGGGACGGTGAGCAAGCAGGAGGCGATGCGGGAGGCCGCCGACATCCTCGAAGCCGCGGGCGCGGTCACGTCCGCGTACTTCGACGCGATGCTGCAGCGCGAGCAGACGGTGTCGACCTACATGGGCAACGAGCTCGCGATCCCCCACGGCACCAACGAGACCAAAGACGCGATTCTCGACTCGGCACTCTCCTTCGTCCGCTACGACGGCGGCGTCGACTGGGACGGCGAGAAGGTGAGCTTCGTCGTCGGCATCGCCGGCAAGGGCGACGAGCACCTCGACATCCTGTCGCAGATCGCTCTGCTGTTCTCCGAGGACGAGGAGGTCGCACGACTGAAGGCCGCGACCACCGCGCAAGAGCTCTTCGCGCTGCTGTCGACGGTGAACGGCTGATGAAGGCCGTCCACTTCGGCGCCGGCAACATCGGTCGCGGCTTCGTCGGGCTGCTGCTGCACCAGGGCGGGTACGAGTTGGTGTTCTCGGATGTCGCGGCATCCTTGGTCGACGCGATCAACGCCGCCTCGGAGTACACCGTGCACGAGGTCGGCGACGGCGGCACCGACACCGTCGTGACGGGCTTCCGCGCGATCAACAGCGCCACCGACCCGCAGGCGCTGATCGACGAGATCGCCACCGCCGACGTGGTCACCACCGCGGTCGGCCCGACGATCCTGCGCTTCGTCGCGCCCCACATCCTGGCGGGCCTGGCGCTTCGCGACCCGTCGCGACCCGCGCTGCAGGTCATGGCGTGCGAGAACGCGATCGGGGCGACCGACACCCTGCGCGACGAGATCCGCGCGCAGGCCGGAGACGCCTGGGACGCGATCAGCAACCGGGCGGTGTTCGCCAATACCGCCGTCGACCGCATCGTGCCCGCGCAGCCGGAGGGCGCAGGCATCGACGTCACCGTGGAACCGTTCTTCGAATGGGCCATCGAACGTCCGCCCTTCGGCGATGCTCCGCCGCACATTCCGGGCGCCCACTTCGTCGACGACCTCGCCCCGTACATCGAGCGCAAGCTCTTCACGGTGAACACCGGTCATGCCGCAACGGCGTACTTCGGTGCCCGTGCGGGCGTTGAGAAGATCTCGGACGCGCTGGCCGATCCGTCCATCGCAGCCCGCGTGGCCGCCGCGCTCGAGGAGACCTCCGCACTGCTGGTCGCGGTGCACGGATGGGATGCCGCTGAGCTCGCCGAGTACCGGTCGACGATCCTGCGCCGCTTCGCCAACCCGGCTCTTCCCGACACCGTGGGCCGCGTCGGGCGCCAGCCGCTGCGCAAGCTGTCACGCCACGAGCGTTTCGTCGGACCCGCTGCGGCTGCCGCGGAGCGCGGACTGGCGACCGGCGCGCTCGTCGATGCGATCGGCGCCGCCCTCGATTTCGACGAGCCCGACGACGAGCAGTCGGTCGAGATGCAGCACCGCCTCCGCGAAGAGGATGCCGCGACCTTCACCGCCGCGGTCACCGGACTCGAGCCGTCCCACCCGCTGTTCGCCGCGGTCGAAGCCGTCGTACGCCTCCGTCAGTCCGAGCTCTGACCCGCTCCCGCCCCCCGCCTCCCGGGGACGGCGGACCTCGCTGGCTTCCGGCCGCGGAACCCGGGGGCCCCTTCCACCGTTCACAACTCCGGAGATCCCTCGGTACACCGCCCCCAGCCAGGGCTGTGGCCGACGGTCGCGAGCGCATCTCCGGAGTTGTGAACGGCGACGACTCCTCCCCCGCCTCCGACTGAACCGGGTCATCCACCGAGGCGGCGCACAGAGCCCCACCCCACGGGCGTCGCGGTCAGAGTTCTGGACATGCTCCGATCTCCTGCCGACCGCCTCGTTCTGCCCAGCGGCGTCCCCACCGCTGTTCTGCGGCGTGCTCACCTGCTCGCCGCGGGAGTCACCGGCCGACAGATCACCGACGCGGTGCGCGACGGACGGCTCCTGCGCCTGCGGAGGGATCGCTATCTGCCCCGGGACACCGATCCGCAGGTGTGCGCGGCGGTGCAGTGGGGCGGGCGCCTGGACTGCGTCTCACTGTTGCGGCTTCTCGGCGTGTTCGTACGGGAGCGTGCGGGGTTGCACATCCAGCTCGCTCCGGACGCCTCCCGCACGCCGCGACCGGGGGCGTCGACGGAGATCGTCCGACATTGGCGTCCCACCTCCAGCGCCGCCGATGATGTGCTCGTACCTGTCCGCGAAGCACTATGTGCAGCGGTGCGCTGCCAGCGGCCTCGGGATGCAATCGCGACTCTCGACAGCGCGTGGCATCTCGGGGCAGTGGATGAAGACGGTCTCGCTGACGTCTTCGCGCACCTTCCCGGGCGCTACCGATCCCTGCGGCCGCTTCTCGACCAACGTGCGGAGGCGGGTACCGAGACCCTCGTCCGCCTCATGCTGCGCAGTCTGGGATGCCACGTGGAACTGCAGGTGCGAATCGACGGCGTCGGCCGAGTGGATCTCCTCGTCGACGGTTGGCTTGTCATCGAGTGCGACAGTCTCTCGCACCACGGGTCGTGGGGGGATCACAAGCGAGACCGCCGCAGGGATGCCGCCGCAATCGGACTCGGCTTCACGACCCTGCGGCTGCTCGCCGAGGACATCCTCTTCCGTCCGGAATGGGTGATCGAGGTTCTCCGGCGGGCGGTAGCCCGCGGCCCTCGCACCACGCCGCGCACGGTGCGAGTTCACAACTCCGGAGAACTGTGAGCGGACAGGCCGATCCGTGTCCCCGAGGGCCGAACCTGCTCAGAAACTCCGGAGTTGTGAACGGTGGCCGTGATCGAGACGCGCACCGGGCTCCGCCGCGCTCCGCCCGAACCCCGAACCCGAACAAGAACCCGAGCCCGCCCGGGACCCGTGACGGGTCTGCCGTGGGGTGACGGTCAGGCGTCGAAGCCCTCACCGATGAGCTCGATGAGCTCTTCGCGCTCCTCCACCGACAGGAATGCGCCGGCGGCGGCGTTCAGCTGGAACGCCTCCAGATCTTCGAGGCGGTAGTCGAACGTCTCTGCCAGAAGCGCGAGCTCACGCGTGAGGGAGGTGCGGCTCATCGTGCGGTTGTCGACGTTGACCGTCACGGCGAAGCCGAGCTGGTACAGCAGGTCGAACGGATGATCCTCGAGGTTCTTGCCCCACGCGGCGATCGCACCGGTCTGGAGGTTCGACGAGGGCGACAGCTCGAGCGGGATCTCGCGATCGCGCACCCAGCGCGCCAGGTCGCCGAAGGTCACCAGCACCTCGTCGCCCTGCTGCTGCACGACCTCGAGGTCCTCCGCGATGCGCACACCGTGGCCGAGGCGGAGCGCGCGACCGTCGAGGATCGCGGAGCGGATCGAGTCGAGTCCCGCCGCCTCCCCCGCGTGCACCGTCACCGGGAAGAACTCGGAGGCGAGATAATCGAACGCGGCGCGATGACGCGACGGCGGGAAGCCGTCCTCGGCTCCGGCGATGTCGAAGCCGACCGCACCGCGGCCGCGGAACGCGACCGCGAGCCGGGCGATCTCCAGCGAGCGGTCGGCATGACGCATCGCCGTGATGAGCTGGCCGACCCGGATGTCGCGACCCGAGCGATCGACGGCGTCCTCGCCCTCCTCGATGCCCTCCTGCACGGCCTCGACGGCTTCTTCGAGGGAGAGCCCTCCGCCCAGGTGCTGCTCGGGGGCCCAGCGCACCTCCCCGTAGATCACGCCGTCGGCGGCGAGGTCCTCGACGAACTCCTTCGCGACGCGGCGCAGGCCGTCGGCGCTCTGCATCACGGCGGTCGTCAGATCGAACGTCTTCAGGTACTCGACGAGTGAACCCGAATCGCTCTGGTCCTCGAACCAGTCGGCGAGCTCCTCGGCATCCGTCGACGGAACGTCGAGGCCGATCTCATCGGCGAGCTCGATGATCGTCTGCGGCCGCAGCGCGCCGTCGAGGTGATCGTGCAGCGAGACCTTGGGAAGCGAGCGGATGGAGACGCCCTCGAGCTTCGGGTCGGCGTAGGGGTCGGTGGCCATGGGGCTTCCTTCTGGTGGGCGGTGCGGGTGGAGCGAAGGGTCAGGCGGTGATGCGCTCGAGGACGAGCGGAGTGGATGCCGGGGCATCCGTTCCGATCTCCCAGGCACCCTCGAGGGCGTCGAGGGCGCGCTCGAAGCGCTTGTCATCATCCGCCAGGAGGGTGAACAACGGCTGTCCGGCGACGATGGATGCGCCGGGCTTGACGTGCAGGTCGATGCCGGCGGCGTGGATGACGGGATCCTGGGCGCGCGCCCGTCCCGCGCCCAGACGCCACGCGGCGATGCCGAACGGAAGCGCCTCCATCCGCGTCAGCACGCCGTCGCGAGCGGCGACCACGGTATGCGTCTCACGCGGTGTCGGCAACGCCGCGTCGGGATCGCCGTCCTGGGCGCGGATCATCTCTCGCCACGCGTCCATGGCGCGCCCGTCGCGCAGCGCCGCCTCGACATCGGCGTCGGGCTGGCCGGCGAGGGCGAGCATCTCGCGGGCCAGAGCCACGGTCAGCTCGACGATGTCGGCGGGGCCGCCGCCGGCGAGCACCTCGACCGACTCGCGCACCTCGTTGGCGTTGCCGATGGTAAGACCGAGCGGCGTGTTCATGTCGGTCAGCAGCGCCGTCGTGGCCACGCCCGAGTCGGTGCCGAGTGCGACCATCGTGCGCGCCAGCTCACGTGCCTTCTCGACGTCGCGCATGAACGCGCCGGAACCGAACTTCACGTCGAGCACGAGCGCGTCGGTACCCTCGGCGATCTTCTTCGACATGATGCTGGACGCGATCAGCGGGATCGCCTCGACGGTCCCGGTCACATCGCGCAGGGCGTACAGACGCTTGTCGGCGGGAGCGAGACCGGAGCCTGCG
Organism: Microbacterium sp. DMC48; assembly: GCF_056313825.1. Lineage (NCBI taxonomy): Bacteria > Bacillati > Actinomycetota > Actinomycetes > Micrococcales > Microbacteriaceae > Microbacterium > Microbacterium sp. DMC48. The sequence continues at coordinate 334,751 of NZ_JBQUZN010000003.1, forward strand.
GCACAGATCACCGGTCCGACGTCGCGCAGCTGCGCGAACATCTCCTCGTTCGACAGGGCGGCGCGCCAGCCGGGGATCGACTCGAGCTTGTCGAGCGTGCCGCCGGTGTGGCCGAGGCCGCGGCCGGACAGCTGGGGCACCGCGACACCGAACGCCGCGACGAGCGGCGCGAGCGGCAGCGTGATCTTGTCACCCACACCGCCGGTGGAGTGCTTGTCGACGGTGCGCTTGCCGAGGCCGGCGAAGCTCATGCGCTCGCCCGAGGCGATCATCGCATCGGTCATGACGCGGATCTCATCGCGGTTCATGCCGTTGAGGAGCACGGCCATCGCGAAGGCCGCCATCTGCGAGTCGGCGACATACTCGCGCGTGTAGGCGTCGATCATCCAGCGCAGGGCGTCCTCGGGCACCGCACCGCGGTCGCGCTTGGTACGGATGACGTCGACCGCGTCGAACGGTTCGACCGCGGCATCCGCCGTGCTCTGCGCCGCGCTCATCGCGACACCTCCTCGAGATCGCGCGGGCCGAAGGCATCCGGCAGCACCTCATCGATCGTGCGGATGCCGGAAACGGTCTCCAACAGCATTCCCGGCAGAGCGAACTCGTTGAGCAGCTGGCGACACCGCCCGCAGGGCATGATCGTCTCACCGTCCTTGTTGACGCAGACGAAGGCGACGAGCTGCCCCCCGCCGGACATATGCAGATCGCCCACGAGGGCGCATTCGGCGCAGAGCCCGACGCCGTACGAGGCGTTCTCGACGTTGCAGCCCGACACGATGCGTCCATCGCTGACCAGCGCCGCGGCCCCCACCTGATAGCGGGAGTACGGCGCGTAGGCGCGCTGCATGGCCTCGGTGGCGACGGCGCGCAGCTCGTCCCAGTCGATGTCGGTCATGAAAGAGGTCACTCCTTGATATAGGGCTTGCCGGATGCCGCGGGTCCCCGGATCTGGCCGGCGAATCCGACCACCGCGAGGATCGTGACGACGTACGGCAGCATGAGCATGAACTCGCTGGGGATCGGCGTCTTCAGCACGGTCAGCAGGTTCTGCAGGTTGGTGGCGAATCCGAACAGCAGCGCGGCGAGCGTCGCCCGCACCGGATCCCAACGGCCGAAGATCACGGCGGCGAGGGCGATATAGCCGAGCCCCGCCGTCATGTCCTTCGTGAACTGCGGCACCGAGACGAGGGTGAAGTACGCGCCGCCCATGCCGGCGATCGCGCCGGCCAGCAGCACGTTCCAGAATCGTGTCGGGTTGACCTTGATGCCGACGGTGTCCGCCGCCTGCGGGTGCTCGCCGACCGCCCGCAGACGCAGGCCCCAGCGCGTGCGGTAGAGCCCCCACGTCACGACGATGACGACGACGATCATGAAGTAGACGAGGAAGGTCTGGTTGAACAGGGCCGGACCGATGACGGGGATGTCGCCGAGGATCGGGATCTTGATGAGGTCGAACCGCGCCGGGCTGTTGAGCGTCTGCGTGTTGGGGGCGAGCATGACGCCGTAGAGGAAGCCGGTGAGGCCTGACACGAAGACGTTCAGCACGACGCCGACGATCACCTGGTCGACGATGTACTTGATCGAGAACGCGGCCAGGGCGAAGGCGACGACGACACCGCCGAGCATCGCACCGACAAGCCCGACGAACGGGTTCTGCGTGATGCTGGAAAGGACGGTCGCCGTGAACGCGCCGAGCAGGAACTGCCCTTCGATCGCGACGTTGACCACGCCGACCCGTTCACCGATGACACCGCCGAGGGCACCGAAGACCAACGGCACCGCGAGCGAGATCGAGCCGCCGAGCAGCCCGACCAGAGTAATGGCGCCGGACGCACCGGCACCGGCCCACGTCAGGAACGCGACCATGGCGAGCACGGCGTAGACGATCGGCAGCCAGAGCCCGACCGGGCGATACCGGCGGGCGGCGACGAAGGAGACGACGGCGAGCGCCGTCGCGATCGCCCACGCCGCCCACACCACGGGCAGCGCCGGAATGCTCACGTCGCCCAGAGCGATCGCCGCCCCGGCTTCGGCGAGTCGATACGTGGTGACGCCGTCGCGGGGAGCGAGAAGGAACAGGATGCCGAGGAGTCCGGCGAGCACCAGGAGGGTGATCGGCACCTTCATCGCGCGCACCTGGACGACGGTCGGCTCACCGATCTCGGGAGCGATCACCGGCGCGGTCATGCTGCCACCGCCTTCTGGTCGTTGCCGGCATCCGATCCGTTGCCGCGGGCGCGGCGCCGCGCGAGGCGGGCACGCGAACGCGGCGAGCGCTCGGCGTCGGTCTTGGGAAGGAAGAAGATCGTGCGGATCAGAGGCGGAGCGGCGATGAACAGCACGATCAGCGACTGGACGACGAGAACGATGTCGACCGGGATCTGCTGCAGCGCCTGCATCGGGAACGAGCCCGCCTTGAGCGCGCCGAACAGGATGCCGGCCCAGAACGTGCCCCACGCACGGCTGCGTCCGAGGAGGGCGACGGTGATGGCGTTGAAGCCGATACCGGCGTCGATACCGCCGTCGAAGCCGCTCGTGACCGTGCCCTGGATCTGGCACATGCCCGCGATACCGGCCAGGCCGCCGGCGAACAGCATCGCGTAGATGTAGACACGGGGAACGCTGATGCCCGCGGCGCGGGCCGCGTGCGGGTTCTCGCCGACGGCGCGCATGCGGAAGCCGAGGCTGGAGCGCTCAACGAGCCACCACACGAACAGCGTCGCGACGATGACGATCACGAAGCCCCAGTTGAGCTGGTTGAACTGTTCGCCGAACAGCAGGGGAAAACGCGCGCTCTCCGGCGTGGGCCGGCTGATCGGCTGGATGTTGTCCGGCTTCTGGAGCAGCTCGGGCACACGCACCATCCACGACACCAGGTAGAACGCGATGTAGTTGAGCATGATCGTCAGGATCACCTCGTGCGCGCCGGTGCGCGCTTTGAGCAGACCCACCAGCCCGCCCCACAGCGCGCCGCCGATGATGCCGACCACGAGCGTGAGCGGCACCTGGATGATCGCGGGCAGATCCAGTTGGAAGGTCACCAGCGCCGCGGCGGCACACGCGATGAGCATCTGGCCGCGGGCGCCGATGTTGAACAGTCCCACCCGGAAGGCGACGGCGATGCCGAGAGCTGCCGCGATGAGAGGTGTCGCAAACCCGAGGGTGTTCGCAAGCGGGCGGATCGCGCTCAGGAAGTCGGGGGCGTTCGGGTTGATGACCGAGCCCGTGAACAGTGCGGCGTAGGCGCCGGCGACGGCGGTCCAGGCGGCCGAGAGCGTGTCACCGGGGCGCGCGAAGAAGTATCCGGATGCCGCCTGCACCTCCGGGTTGGTCACGGCGATGAGCACGCCGCCGACGATCAGCGCCAGCACGACGGCCAGGATCGTGGTCACGACATTGCCGCGCAGGATCTCGGTCATGACGCGGTTCGCCGTCGGCGGAGGGGGTACCGCCGCGCCGGGTGCCAGGGGGGCGGGTTCGGTCGTGGTGCTCACGCGGCATCCTCCGTCGGGTTCTCGCCGGCCATCATCAGGCCGAGGACATCACGCGGCGTGTCCGCCGGCACGATGCCCACGATGCGCCCGCGGTACATCACGAGGATGCGGTCGGCGAGCGCAACGACCTCATCGAGCTCGGTGGAGACGACGACGACGGGAATGCCCGCATCGCGCGTCTCGACGATGCGCTTGTGGATGAACTCGATCGAGCCCACGTCCACACCGCGCGTCGGCTGGGAGGCGAGGAAGAGCTTGAGGCTGCGACTGAGCTCGCGCGCGATCACGACCTTCTGCTGGTTACCGCCGGAGAGCGAACCCGCCGCCTGGCCGGGGCCTTGCGTGCGGATGTCGAACTCGGCGATGCGCTCCTTGGCGAAGTCGTCGAGGATGCCGCGCCGAATGGTCCCCCAGCGGGAGAAGCCCGGGTCGTCGGAGCGGTCGAGGATGAGGTTCTCGGCGACCGAGAAGGCTCCGACGAGGCCATCCTCACCGCGGTCCTCGGGCACGAAGCCGACGCCGCTGGCCAGGACCTGGTTGACGCTGCGGCCGAGCAGTTCGGCACCGTCCAGGCGGATCGATCCGGTCGTGTGCGCGCTCAGACCCATGATCGCCTCGGCGAGCTCGGTCTGGCCGTTGCCCTGCACACCGGCGACGGCGAGGACCTCGCCGGGACGGACGTCGAAGCTGATGTCGTCGACGAGGACGACGCCATCGGCGCCGATGACGCGGAGGTCCCTGACCTCGAGGCCGCCCGAGCCGATCTGCGGAGGGTTCTTCTGGACGGTCAGCTCGACCGGTCGACCGACCATCATCGAGGCGAGTTCGGTGTTGGATGCGGTGGGTTCGGCCTCGCCGACCACCTTGCCGAGACGGATGACGGTGATGCGGTCGGCGACGGCGCGCACCTCGCGCAGCTTGTGCGTGATGAACACGATCGCCGTGCCCTCATCCCGCAGCTGCTTCATGATCGACATGAGCTCATCGGTCTCTTGCGGGGTGAGCACGGCGGTGGGCTCGTCGAAGACGAGGACCTTGGCATCGCGCGAGAGCGCCTTGATGATCTCGACGCGCTGCTGCACGCCGACCGGCAGATCACCGACGAGGGCATCGGGATCGACGTCGAACCCGAAACGCGCGGCGACGGCGCGCACGTGCGCCCGCGCGGCGGCGAGGTCGAGGGATCCCATGACGCCGGTCTGCTCATGACCGAGCATGACGTTCTCGGCGACCGTGAAGACCGGGATGAGCATGAAGTGCTGGTGCACCATGCCGATGCCGGCGGCCATCGCGTCTCCCGGACCGCGGAAATCCTGGACGACGTCGTCGAGCAGGATCTGCCCCTCGTCGGCCCGGTAGAGACCGTAGAGAACGTTCATCAGGGTGGACTTTCCGGCACCGTTCTCACCCAGCAGGGCATGGATCTGCCCCGGTTCGACGACGATGTCGATGTGGTCGTTGGCGACGAGCGATCCGAACCGCTTCGTGATGCCACGCAACTCAAGCTTCATACGTGTGACCCTATCCAGAGAGGTCGGGCACGAGAAGAGAGCGGGGCGCTTCGCCGGCCGGCGAAACGCCCCGCTCTCGTGCTCGTGGATTACTTGGGCGAGCTGGGCGAGGTGACCTTGATCTCGCCGCTGACGATCTTCGCCTGCAGCGCCTTCAGCTCGTCCTGCAGACCGGCCGGCAGCTTGCTCTCGTAGTCGTGGAACGACGAGAGGCCGACGCCGTCGTTCTCCAGCGTGCCGACGTACGGCGTGCCGTCGAACTTGCCCTGCGACGCCTGCGTCACGGCGGTGTACACCGCGGTGTCGATGCGCTTCATGACGGAGACGAGGATCTGGTCGGCGACCGAGGGGTCGGCGACGGCGAGGTCGGAGTCGACACCGAGCATGACGGTGTTCTTGCCGCTGTCCTTGATGGCGGCGCTGGCCGACAGGTAGATCGGGCCACCGACGGGCAGGATCACGTCGACACCCTGGTCGAGGATGCCCTGCGCGGTCTGCTTGGCCGTGTCGTTCGCCTTGAAGTCACCCGTGAACGAGCCCTTCTGCGAAGCCGCGTCCCAGCCGAACGACTGGACGTTCGCGCCCTTGTCGGCGTCGTACTTCTTGACGCCCTCGACGAAGCCGTCCATGAAGATGGTCACCGGCGGGATCTGCATGCCGCCGAAGGTGCCGACCTTGTTCACGCCGGATGCCTGCGACCACGCGGCGGCGGCGTAGCCGCCGAGGTACGCAGCCTGAGCCGTGTCGAAGAGGAGCGGCTTGATGTTCGGAGCGTCGGTCTTGCCGTCCTGGTCGGTGTCGGCGGAGTCGTCGATGATGGCGAAGTTGACATTGGGGTTGGCCTTGGCGGCTTCCACCGTCGCGGCGGAGAGCTTGAAGCCGACCGACACGATGAACGTGCAGCCACCCGACAGCAGTGCGTCCATGTTGGGCTTGTAGTCGTTGTCGGACTTCGACTCCACCTCGAGGGGCTTCACGCCCAGCTCTGCGGCAGCCTTGTCCATGCCGTTCTTGGCCGACTCGTTGAACGACTTGTCGTTGAAGCCGCCGTTGTCCGAGACCAGGCAGGGCTTGAAGCCGTCCACGACGGTGCCGCCGGCAGCGGCCGAGCCGGAGCCTGCGGGGGTCGGGGCCGAGCCACAACCGGCGAGGGCGATGATGAGCCCCGCGGCAGCTGTGATGCCGGCGAGCTTCTTGGTGGTCGAGATGGTCAATGCAGCCTCCACATTGATAGACCCGCGGATTTCGCGGGCGCACGGATCGAAGTTACCTACTGTGACGTGGGATTTGCACGCTGCACACCCGGGTGCGGGCGAAAGGTTACAAAGACGCAATCAAGCCGACACGAACGCGGCATCCTGCCCGGTGGCTCGTGATCAGAGCACGTCGCCGCGGCCGGTGAGCTTCAGCGCGTCGACGACGCCCTTCACACGCTGGGCGTGTTCGCTCGTGGTGACCAGAAGCGCGTCGGGAGTATCCACGACCACGATGTCCTTCACGCCGATCAAGCTGATGACCCTCTTCGTGTGGCTGACGACGATGCCGCTGGCCGCATCGGAGAGGATGCGGGCGTTCTCGCCGAGAATGGCGAGGTCGTTCTTGCGCCCACCGCTGTTGAGCTTGGCGAGACTGGCGAAATCACCGACGTCGTCCCAGTCGAAGTGGCCGGGCACCACGGCCAGGCGCCCCTTCTCGGCGGCCGGCTCGGCCACCACGTAGTCGATCGCGATCTTCGGCAGCTTGGGCCAGATACGGTCGACCGCGGGACCACGGCGATCGCGGTCGTCCCACGCCTCGGCGAGTTCGATGAGTCCCGCGTGCAGTTCAGGGTTGTTGGCCTCGATCTCCGCAAGCAGCACGTCGGCGCGAGAGATGAACATGCCGGCGTTCCAGAGATAGTCGCGGTCGGCGAGGTACTGCTTCGCCGTCTCGAGGTCGGGCTTCTCGACGAAACGCTCGACCAGCGAGGCGTCCCGCGCGCCCTCGACGATGAGCTCGCCGCCGCGTTTGATGTAGCCGAAACCGACCGCGGGCTCGGACGGCGAGATGCCGACGGTGCAGATGTAGCCCTCGCGCGCCACCTCCACCGCATCTCGGACGGCGAACTCGAACACCCGCGTGCCGCGGATCACGTGGTCGGCCGCGAACGATCCGATGATGACGTCGGGCTCGCGGCGGTGCAGGATCGCGGCGGCCAGGCCGATCGCGGCCGCCGAGTCGCGCGGCTCGGATTCGAGGAACACGTTGCGGTCGGGGATGCCGGGAAGCTGCTCTTCCACGGCGGCCCGGTGGGCACGTCCCGTGACGACGGCGATGCGGTCGGGCCCGGACAGCGGTGCGAGGCGGTCCCAGGTGTCGCGCAGGAGGGAGTGCCCCGATCCGGTGAGGTCGTGAAGGAACTTGGGCGCGTCGGCGCGCGACAGCGGCCACAGGCGGCTGCCGACACCCCCGGCGGGAATCACGGCGTAGAAGTCGTCGATCGGATCGGCCATGCCGCCAGGGTACCGGGCCGCACGTGACGGACCGATTTCGTCAAGAAGGCCGTTTCGTTCCGAATCTCTCGATATCGAGAGAACTTAGGCTCGCCTTCGTCGCCCTGCTCTCGAACGCCGACTTAGGATATGACTGCGCCCGTGTGCGACGCCGAGGGTCCAGTGCCGTTGTGAACCCCGGGGCCGATGTCAGCCCCCGCCGTACCGAGGTGTCCGTTCACACCAAGGGAGGACGACCGTGTCTGCACCAGCACGCGTCACACCGTCGGTAGCTCAGACCACGTCCAAGACGCCGCGCGGAACGCTCTACCGCGGCAACGAGGGCATGTGGTCCTGGGTACTGCACCGCATCACCGGCGTCGCCATCTTCTTCTTCCTGCTCGTGCACGTGCTCGACACGGCACTGATCCGCCTCTCCCCCGAGGCGTACGACGCGGTCATCGGCACGTACAAGAACCCGATCATGGGCTTCGGCGAGGTCGCTCTGGTCGCGGCCATCGTCTACCACGCCTTCAACGGCCTGCGCATCATCGCGGTCGACCTGTGGCCGTGGGCGACCCGCCACCAGCGTCAGCTGTGGTGGGGCGTGCTGGGCCTGTGGGTCGTGACCGTGGGCGGATTCGCCGCACGCCACATCCCCATCGTGCTGTCCAACATCGGAGGCGGTCACTGATGTCCACCCTCACCCCGAGCAACGACCAGACCATCCCCGCGCCCCGCGCCCCGCAGGTGCGCAAGAAGGGGGCCAACCTCGAGAAGATCGGCTGGATCTACATGCGCGCCTCCGGCGTGCTGCTGGTCGTGCTGATCTTCGGGCACCTCTTCGTGAACCTGATGCTCGGCGAGGGCATCCACGGCATCGACTTCGCCTTCGTCGCCGGCAAGTTCGCGAGCCCGTTCTGGCAGGTCTGGGACGTGCTGATGCTCTGGCTCGCCCTCATCCACGGCGCGAACGGCATGCGCACGATCGTCAACGACTACGTCGTCGGCGCGACCACCCGCAAGGTGCTCGTGTGGGCCCTGTGGATCGCCGCAGGCTTCCTGATCGTGCTCGGCACCCTCGTCGTCTTCACCTTCGACCCGTGCCTGGGCGTGGAGAACTCAACGACGGACTGGCTCATCCAGATGTGCGCCGCGCGCTGAGCGCGCGCACCACGACGCTCACGACGACGCAGAAGACAAGGCATTCCTGACGTGACTACCCAGCAGCATCCCGAGGCCGTACTCAAGGACGGCGTCTACTACCACGAGTTCGACATCGTCATCGTGGGCGCCGGTGGCGCCGGCATGCGCGCCGCGATCGAGGCGGGTCCGGGCGCCCGCACCGCCGTGATCACGAAGCTCTATCCGACCCGGTCGCACACCGGCGCGGCGCAGGGCGGAATGGCGGCGGCGCTCGCGAACGTCGAAGAGGACTCCTGGGAGTGGCACACCTTCGACACCGTCAAGGGCGGCGACTACCTCGTCGACCAGGATGCCGCCGAGATCCTCGCCCGCGAGGCGATCGACGCCGTCATCGACCTCGAGAACATGGGCCTGCCCTTCAACCGCACCCCGGAGGGCAAGATCGATCAGCGCCGTTTCGGCGGCCACACCGCCGACCACGGCAAGACGCCGGTGCGCCGTGCGTGCTACGCGGCCGACCGCACCGGCCACATGATCCTGCAGACGCTGTTCCAGAACTGCGTGAAGCTCGGCATCAACTTCTTCAACGAGTACTACGCGCTCGATCTGATCACCGTGAAGGACGCCGACGGCAACACGCAGGTCGCCGGTGTCGTCGCCTACGAACTGGCGACGGGCGATCTGCACGTCTTCCACTCCAAGGCGGTCATCTTCGCCACGGGCGGTTTCGGCAAGATCTACAAGACGACCTCCAACGCGCACACCCTCACCGGCGACGGTGTCGGCATCGTCTGGCGCAAGGGTCTGCCCCTCGAGGACATCGAGTTCTTCCAGTTCCACCCGACAGGGCTTGCCGGTCTCGGCATCCTGCTCACCGAGGGCGCCCGCGGTGAGGGAGCGATCCTGCGCAACGCCTCCGGCGAGCGGTTCATGGAACGCTACGCCCCCACCATCAAAGACCTCGCTCCGCGCGACATCGTCGCCCGCTGCATGGTCAAGGAGGTGCTGGAAGGTCGCGGCGCCGGCCCCCATAAGGACTACGTCTACCTCGACTGCACCCACCTGGGCGCCGAGGTCCTGGAGACCAAGCTCCCCGACATCACCGAGTTCGCGCGGACGTACCTCGGCGTCGACCCCGTCACCGAACCGGTGCCGGTGATGCCGACGGCTCACTACGCGATGGGCGGCATCCCGACCAACAACAACGGCGAGGTGCTGCAGAACAACGACACCGTCGTGCCCGGCCTCTACGCCGCCGGTGAGTGCGCGTGCGTCTCGGTGCACGGCGCGAACCGCCTCGGCACCAACTCGCTGCTGGACATCAACGTCTTCGGAAAGCGCAGCGGTCGCAACGCCGTCCAGTACGTGCAGACCGCTGATTTCGTGCCGCTGCCCGAGGACCCCGCCAAGGAGGTCCGCGAGATGCTCGAGGGTCTGCGAAGCAACACCGGCACCGAGCGCGTCGCGGTGCTCCGCAAGACGCTGCAGGAGGAGATGGACGCCAACGCCCAGGTCTTCCGCACCGAGGAGACCCTGACCAACGTCATGGGCACCATCCACGACCTGCGCCAGCGCTTCAAGAACGTGCACATCGACGACAAGGGCAAGCGCTTCAACACCGATCTGCTCGAGGCCGTCGAGCTCGGCTTCCTTCTCGACCTTGCCGAGATCGTCGCGTACGCCGCCCGCAACCGTCGCGAGAGCCGCGGCGGACACATGCGCGAGGACTACCCCGACCGCAACGACGAGCAGTACATGCAGCACACGATGGCCTACCTCACCGGCGACCCGCACTCGCCCGACCCCGAGGATCACATCAAGCTGGACTGGAAGCCCGTCGTGTTCACCAAGAACGACAAGGGCGAATTCAACTACCCACCGATGGAGAGGAAGTACTGATGTCGACCGCCATCGTCGAGCAGGACGTCGTCGCCGAGACGACCGGTGAAGCCCCGATCCAGTCGTACCTCGTCACCTTCATCATCCGCCGTTTCGACCCGGAGACCGACAGCGAGCCGCGCTGGGTCGACTACGACGTCGAGATGTACCCCACCGATCGCGTGCTGGACGCCCTGCACAAGATCAAGTGGGAGGTCGACGGCTCCCTGACCTTCCGTCGGTCGTGCGCCCATGGCATCTGCGGCTCCGACGCGATGCGCATCAACGGCCGCAACCGCCTGGCCTGCAAGACGCTGATCAAGGACCTCGACATCTCGAAGCCGATCTACGTCGAGGCGATCAAGGGTCTGCCGCTGGAGAAGGACCTCGTCGTCGACATGGAGCCGTTCTTCGCGTCGTACCGCGAGGTGCAGCCGTTCCTCATCGCCAACAGCAAGCCCGAGGCCGGCAAGGAGCGCATCCAGTCGATCGTCGACCGCGAGATCTTCGACGACACCACCAAGTGCATCCTGTGCGCCGCGTGCACCTCGTCGTGCCCGGTGTTCTGGACCGACGGCCAGTACTTCGGCCCCGCCGCGATCGTCAACGCGCACCGGTTCATCTTCGACTCGCGCGATGACGCGGCGACCACGCGCCTGGACATCCTCAACGACAAGGAAGGCGTGTGGCGCTGCCGCACGACCTTCAACTGCACCGAGGCATGCCCCCGCGGCATCGAGGTCACCAAGGCGATCGCCGAGGTCAAGCAGGCCGTCATGCGCGGCGGTCGCTGAGTCCGCCGACCACCGACCAGCAGAGCGGATGCCGGGACCGTAACGGCCCCGGCATCCGCTCTCGCTACGCTGATCTGGTGACGGATTCGTCGGAACGCGCGGATGCCGCGTGGCGTGCGCGCTGGGAGCAGTCGCCCCTGCGGGAGCGCCTGGACGAGCCGATCGAGCGCGCGACGGAGATCACGCGCAAGACGCTCGGGTGGTTCCCGATCCGCGTATGGCGTCATTTCCTGCGCGCCAACGGGTTCCTGCTCGCCGCGGCGATCAGCTACCAGTCCCTGTTCGCGATCTTCGCCGTGATCTACTTCGGCTTCGCGATCGTCGGCATCTGGCTCGGGGGCAGCGCTCAGGCCATCGCCGGACTCATCCATATCCTCAACCTCTACATCCCGGGCCTCATCGGGCGCGAGGATGGCCAGGGGCTGGTGAGCGAAGCCGACGTCGCCCAGATCGCGCAGGAGTCGGCGAGTGTGCTCGCTGTCACGGGTGCCGTGGCGTTCATCGCCGCGCTGTGGACGGCGATCGGCTTCGTCACGTTCACCCGGCGCGCCGTGCGCGACATCTTCGGGTTGCCGTTCGACACCCGCAGTTACGTGTTGTTGAAGGCCAGGGACTTCTTCGCGGCCGCCCTGTTCGGACTGGCGCTGGTGATCGGCGCAATCCTCGCCAGCGTCGCTGCGGGTGCGATCGAGCTGCTGTTCCAGCTGTTCCAGTGGCCCGGCTATTCGAACTGGGTGTGGGTGACGGGCCGCATCGCCTCGGGGGCGGTCGCCTTCGCGATCAACACCGCTGCCATCGGGGCGCTGATCCGCTTCCTCACCGGAACCTCGTTACGGTGGCGGCTGATCCTCCCCGGCGCCGCACTCGGCGGCGCCGCGATGGTGGTCCTCCAGTACGGGGCTGGAATCCTCCTCTCCTACTCCCCCTCCAACCCGCTGCTGGCGACCTTCTCGGTCTTCGTCGGATTCCTGCTCTGGTTCCGTTTGGTCGGCATCGTGATCCTCGTCGCGGCGTCATGGGTCGCCCTCACGGCGCAGGACGCGGACGTGCCCATCGAGCAGTTGTCGGCGGACGAGCAGCGGCGTCGCGAGCACGCCGCATTGCTGATCGCCGCGCGGGTACGCGTGCGCGACGCCCACCTCGCGCGCGCCGACGCACCCTGGTGGCGGCGTTGGCACGAGACGCGTGAGCTCCGGCGCGCCGAAGACGACCTCGCGCGGGTCGAGGCCGACGCTCCCCCGCCCCCGCGCGGCCTCCTCGGCTGAGGGCCGCGGACCCGCGTCGCGTGTCGGCGGCGCTCGTTAGGGTTGACGGGTGCCCCGAAACCTGCGCGTCGCCTCCGTCAACGTCAACGGCATCCGTGCCGCCGCCCGGAAGGGCATGCTCCCGTGGCTTGAGACGGCCGACGTCGACGTGCTGACTCTGCAGGAGGTGCGCGGCGAGGCGACGCACCTCGCCGACGCTCTGCCCGGGTGGCACATCGTCAACGACGAAGCGCTGGCGAAGGGTCGCGCCGGTGTCGCGATCGCGGCTCGCGAGCCGATCGACATCTGGCGCATCGAACTCGGCGACGACACCCTCGATTCCCGCGGACGTTGGGTCGAAGCCGACATCGACGTCGCCGGCGAGACGGTGACGATCGTCAGCGCGTATGTCCACACCGGCGAAGCCGACACCGAGAAGCAGGTGGCCAAATACGCGTTCCTCGACGCGATGGAATCCCGGATGCCGAAGCTCGGCGAGTTCGCCCTCATCACGGGCGACCTCAACGTGGGTCACCGCGAACTCGACATCCGCAATTGGCGGGGCAACGTCAAGAAGGCGGGCTTCCTGCCCCGCGAGCGCGCGTACTTCGACCGCTTCACGGGCCCCGAAGGCGAACAGGTCGTCGGCACGGACGGCACCACCGGCACGGGGCTCGGCTGGGTCGACGTGGGACGCCGGTGGGCGGGCGAGGTCGACGGCCCCTACTCGTGGTGGTCGAACCGCGGCAAGGCGTTCGACACCGACACCGGTTGGCGGATCGACTACCACCTCGCCTCTCCGGCGTTGGCCGCGCGCGTCGTCGACTATCGCGTCGTGCGCGCACCCTCGTGGGACACACGGTGGAGCGATCACGCGCCCGTGGTGGCCGACTACACGTTCTGAGCTGTCCGGCGGAGCCGTCGCGCCGGCGGACGGCAGGGCACCGGCATCCGTTCTCTAGACTTGGACAATGACCAGGCCCCGCCTCTACTCCGGAATGCAGCCCTCCGCCGACTCTCTCCAGATCGGCAACTACATCGGGGCCCTGCTGCAGTGGCGTGACCTGCAGGAGGAGTACGAGGCCTTCTTCTCCGTCGTGGATCTGCACGCTCTGACCCAGCCGAACGATCCGGCGGAGCTGCGGGAGAAGACCCGCCGGACGGCGGCGCAGTACATCGCCGCCGGCATCGAACCGTCGAAGTCGACGCTGTACGTGCAGTCGCACGTGCGCGCCCACGCCGAGCTCGCCTGGGTGCTCTCGACCATCACCGGATTCGGTGAGGCGAACCGCATGACGCAGTTCAAGGACAAGTCCGCGCGGTACGGCGCCGACCAGACGAACGTCGGTCTGTTCACGTACCCGGTGCTGATGGCCGCTGACATCCTGCTCTATCAGACCGACATCGTCCCGGTCGGCGACGATCAGAAGCAGCACGTCGAACTCACCCGCGACCTCGCAGAGCGCTTCAACTCCCGCTACGGCCAGACCTTCCGCATGCCCATGCCGGTGATCCAGCAGGAAACGGCCCGCATCTACGACCTGCAGAACCCCACCGCCAAGATGAGCAAGTCGGCCGAGTCGGATGCCGGCGTGCTGTGGATGCTGGATGACCCCGCCGTGTCGGCGAGGAAGATCATGCGCGCCGTCACCGACAGCGAGGGCGTGGTCCGCTACGACAAGGAGAACAAGCCCGGAGTGTCCAACCTGCTGGTGATCTACGCGGCCCTGACGGGCCGTCAGATCCCCTCGATCGAGGACGAATACGCGGGCCGCGGCTACGGTGACTTCAAGAAGGGGCTCGCGGAGGTGGTCGTGAACGAGTTCGGGCCGGTCCGTGCCCGGGCGCTCGACCTGCTGTCCGACCCGGCCGAGCTCGACCGGGTGCTCGCCGCCAACGCCGACCGCGCCGCCGAGGTCGCCGATGCGACCCTCGCCGACGTGTACGCGAAGGTCGGGCTGCTCCGCCGCGGCTGATCCCTCGAGGGCGCCGCTGCCGCGCGCGCCGGCCGCGCACAACTCCGCCTCACCGCGGCATCCCGCCCCGGAATGCCACCCGGCGACAAGCTCAGGCGGAGTTACGCACGTCGCGAGCGCGCCGGGCGAGGCCGGGCAACGGCGTGTGCTCGGAGAAGGGCTCGGATCGCGGCCTGCACGTCTTGCGGGCGCAAGAAGACCTGAGCGGCCGTGACCCGCAGCACGACGCAGCCCTGGGCAGCCAGCGCGAGGTCCCGGTCGCGGTCCTTGACCTGCTGCCTCCAGTCCGAATGGAACTGCCGGCTGTCGCACTCGATGACCAGCCATCCCTCGACCAGCAGGTCGACCCAGCCGACGCCGGGGAAGAACACCTGCGGCTCCGCGTGCGCCCCCGTCGCGCGCACCATCAGGCGCACGAGGGTCTCCGATCCGGCCTGCGACCGACCGTCGACCAGCGGCCTCAGCGCGCCGTACTTCCGCGGCAGCACATCGAAGATCCGGTCGAGATCGGAGCGCACGATCGCGCCGCGGTTCAGTGCACTGTCGAGGGTCGCGATAGCGTGCCGGGGAGGCTGACAGAGCACGGAGTGCGCGAGAGCATCGAGCAGGCCCACACGCACCGAATTCGCCCGATCCGGCTGCATCAGCGGGAGCCAGTGCAGCGTCAGCCGGTCTCGCCGATGCCGAGGTGAAATCGGCGTACGAACCCCTTCGGCGCCGCGCAGTCTGCTCGACCCGCGCTGAAGATGCACGTGGAGGGCATCGTTGGCGAACACGAACACCCCCTCGGCGGCGAGCAGACTGAGACAGGTCAACCGGCCCCCGACGCGCACGGCCGCGACGATCGACCGGGGTGCGTCAGCCACCAGGTAGTGGTCGCGGCGGGCGCGGATGATCGCGCCCGCGCGTACGGCGTCGGTGATCTGGCGACGGCTCATGCCCGCCTGTCGTAGTTCTCGGGAACTCACGCATTCAACCTGGTCCACGACGACGATGCTCGACCGGCGCCGGGATGCAGGGACGGCGTGTCAGTCGATCTGCGGACAGAACGCTCGGATGCTGCGCTGGGGAGGGGTTCGCGGATGTCGTGCACAACTCCGCCTGAAGAGGTTGCGGTTGTCGCGAAACGAGGCGGCGGCACCGTTCAGGCGGAGTTATGCACCGTCGGGACGGGACGGGACGGGACGGGACGGGACGGGACGGGTCGGGAAGGCGGGCGGGTCGGGCAGGCGGACGGGTCGGGCAGGCGGGCGGGTGGGGCGGGCGGGGATAGGCTCGCGGCATGCAACCGGTGACACTGCGGACGACGCGACTGGAACTCTCGCTGCCGACCGAGAACGATGTCGACGCGATCTACGCCGCCTGCCAGGACGAGCTGATCCAGCGCTTCACGACGGTGCCGTCGCCGTACGAGCGCGCGCACGCTGAGGGGTTCGTCGACAAAGTCGCGGGCTGGTGGGATGCCGAGACGGAGGCGACCTGGGCGCTGCGCCACGACGGCATGCTCGCCGGCATGATGGGCCTGCATCGCCTCGGCCAGGGATCCGGCGAACTGGGCTACTGGATGACGCCCGCCGCGCGCGGTCGGGGACTGGTCGTGGAGGCGGCGCAGAGGGTGATCGACTGGGGCTTTTCTCCGGACGGGCTGGGATTGCAACGGATCGAGTGGCGCGCCGTGGTCGACAATCCCGCATCGCACCGCGTCGCGCAGCGACTCGGATTCCGCTACGAGGGCCGGGTACGCTCCGCTCTCGTCAACGGAGCCGGCGTGCGCGCCGACGGCCTCATCGCGGGCTTGCTCGCCGACGATGAGCGCGCCCCACAGGTGTGGCCCGCCGCCGGCTGACCCTGACGCGGTGTCGGGGCGCAGTGGCAGGATGAGGCCATGCCCGAGATGCCGGAGGTGCAAGGTCTCGTCGACTTCCTCGCCGAGCGCGCGACGGGACGCACCATCACGAAGGTGACGGTCGCCAACATCGCGGCGCTCAAGACCTACGACCCGCCCATCGACGGTCTCGTCGGGGGCCGCATCAGTGAAGCCCGGCGCCACGGCAAGTTCGTCGACCTGGCGACGGATGCCGGCATCCATCTCATCTTCCATCTCGCCAAGGCCGGTTGGCTGCGCTGGTACGAGACGGTTCCCGACACGGTGATCCGACCGGGCAAGACGCCGATCGCGCTGCGCGTACGCCTCGACGACGGCGCCGGATTCGACCTGACCGAGGCCGGCACCAAGAAGTCGCTCGCCGTGTACGCCGCTCGCGCTGCGCAGGATGTGCCGGGCATCGCACGACTGGGTCCCGATCCGCTCTCGGCTGACTTCACGCGCGACGCTCTCGCCGCCCTGCTGGCCGGGCGCCGCACGCAGATCAAGGGGCTGCTGCGCGACCAGGCGATCATCGCGGGCATCGGTAACGCCTACTCCGACGAGATCCTGCACGCGGCGCGGATGTCACCGTATGCGCTCGCGGCGAGCCTGACCGATGCCGATGTCGACGGCCTCTACGCCGCGATGCGCACGACACTGACGGATGCCGTCGCATCGGCGTCCGGCAGGCCCCCGGCAGATCTGAAAGATGCGAAACGTCGCGGAATGTCGGTGCACGGGCGGCGGGGTGAGGCCTGCCCGGTGTGCGGCGACGAGGTACGCAGCGTCTTCTTCGCGGACAACTCGCTGGAGTACTGTCCGACCTGCCAGACCGGCGGAAAGCTGCTCGCCGACCGGCGACTGTCGCGACTGCTGAAATAGGGTAGCGCGCTCTGCACCGACACGGAATGAAATCCTCTGCAGGGCGTTGACTAGGATCAAGTGCAAGATACGTGCTCCGGGGTCGGTGTGAATCCGAACCGGCGGTGACAGTCCGCGAGCCCCTCCCAGGAGGGGTTGATCCGGTGGAATTCCGGGACCGACGGTGATGCGTGACGGTTCGACGAGAACCCGATCGCTAGTCCGGATGGGAGGCAGCACGGATGCCGTCGCGCACGCCGCGGCGGGATCTGCGGTGTCGGCCGTGCCCCGGAGCCTCACAGAAGGACGACGGATGGCCGCGACAGACCGCGACGACACGGCGATCGACCGTGCGATGCAGCGCGCCCTGGAGATCGCTCGCCGGGGCCCGCGCGGCGTGAATCCGCAGGTCGGCGCCGTGCTGCTCTCCCCCGACGGCGACGTGCTCGCCGAGGGGTGGCATCGGGGCGCCGGCACGGCCCATGCGGAGGTCGACGCGCTGACGAACCTCGCCGCCGCGGCGGGGCCGGATGCCGCGCGCGGCGCGACCGCCGTCGTCACCCTCGAGCCGTGCAACCACACGGGCCGCACCGGACCCTGCAGTGAAGCGCTGATCGCCGCCGGCGTCGCCCGCGTCGTGTTCGCCGTCACCGACCCCGGGGAGGCGTCGTCGGGCGGCGCCGCGCGTCTGCGAGAGGCCGGGGTCGATGTGATCGGCGGCTGGCGCGCAGACGAGGGCACCGCCCTGCTGGCGTCCTGGCTGGAGGTGCAGCGCCTCGGCCGCCCGCACGTCACCGTGAAGTGGGCGCAGTCACTCGACGGCCGCGGTGCCGCCGCCGACGGCACCAGTCAGTGGATCACGGGCCCCGAAGCCCGCGCCGACGTCCACCGCCGTCGTAGCCTCGCCGACGCCATCGTGGTCGGCACCGGCACGCTGCTCGCCGATGATCCGGCCCTCACCGCACGCCGTGCCGACGGCTCGCTCTACGACGACCAGCCGCGCCCCGTGGTCGTGGGAACTCGCGCCGTGCCGCAGGAGGCCGCCGTGCGGCGGCATCCGCGCCCCTTCATGCAGGACGAGGGCGACGACCTCCCCGATCTCCTCGAGCGCCTGGGCGAACTGGGCGCCCACCGTGTCTTCGTCGAGGGCGGTCCGGCACTGGCCTCGTCGTTCCTGCGCGAAGGACTGGCCGACGAGGTGCTCGTCTACGTCGCCCCGACCCTGATCGGTGGCCCGCGTCTCGCTCTCGGCGACATCGGCGTGACCTCGATCGGCGAGCAGCGGCGCCTGCACGCGGCATCCGTCGAACACCTCGGCGACGATCTGCTCGTCGTCGGGTGGTTCGACGACGCGACATCCTCCCCCACCTCCCCCACGAAGGAAGAGAACTGATGTTCACCGGAATCATCGAAGAGCGCGGCGAGATCGTCGCCGTCGAGCCGTCGGGCGACGGTGTGCGGATGACCGTCCGTGCACCGCTGGCCGTCTCCGACGCTCACCACGGAGACTCGATCTCGGTCAGCGGCGTCTGCTTGACCGTCGTCGACCAGGGCGAGGACTGGTTCACCGCCGACGTGATGCGCCAGAGCCTGGACATGGCGACCCTGGGCGCGTTCGGTCCCGGCACCCGCGTGAACCTCGAGCGCGCCATGGCTGCGCACGGCCGCCTGGGCGGACACATCGTTCAGGGACACGTCGACGGGACCGGCACGGTGCGGGAGGTTCGCCCCGGAGCGCAGTGGCGGGTCATCCGCATCTCACTGCCCGCGGACCTCGCTCCGCTCGTCGTCGACAAGGGATCGATCGCCGTCGACGGGGTCTCTCTCACGGTTTCGAATGCGTCGGATGCCGCCGCCTCCGATGCCTGGTTCGAGGTGTCGCTGATTCCCGAGACCCTGGAGGCGACGACCCTCGGCGACCGCGTCGCCGGCGACCGGGTCAACCTCGAGACCGACATCCTCGCGCGTCACGTGCAGCGCCTGCTCGCCTTCGCTCCCCCTGTGTCCGATTCCACCGACTCCCTCACCGAAGGAGGCTCACGATGAGCCTTGCCACCATCCCCGAGGCCCTCGAGGCGCTGCGCGCCGGACGGCCCGTCATCGTCGCCGACGACGAGAGCCGCGAGAACGAAGGCGACATCATCCTGTCGGCTCAGCTCGCCACGCCCGAATGGCTCGCCTGGACGATCCGCTGGTCCAGCGGCTTCATCTGCGCGCCCATGCCCGCCGAGTGGGCCGACCGCCTCGACCTGCCGCCGATGGTGGCGGTGAACGAGGACGCTCGCGGCACCGCCTACACCGTGAGCGTGGACGCCGCCGACCGCGTCTCGACCGGCATCAGCGCGACCGACCGCTCGCACACGCTCAACGTGCTCGCCGACCCGGCATCCGTTCCGTCGTCGGTGATCCGACCGGGTCACATCCTGCCGTTGCGCGCCGTGGACGGCGGAGTGCGCGAGCGTGCGGGTCACACGGAGGCCGGTGTGGAGCTCATGCGCCTCGCGGGCCTGCAGCCGGTCGCCGCGATCGGCGAGGTCGTCGCCGAGGACGGATCGATGATGCGCCTGCCGGGCCTGGAAGAGCTCGGCGCGCGCGAGGGCGTTCCGGTGATCACGATCGAGCAGCTCATCGCCTACCTCGACGAGATCGAGCCGACGGGAGCTCCGGCGAGTGTCGCGGCGGCGCAGAAGCGCCGCGTGAGCCTGCGCGCCGAAGCGACCGTGCCCACGTCCCACGGCACGTTCCGCTTCCTCGCGTACAAGGACCGGGTGACCGGCACCGATCACATCGCGGTCGTCTCGGGTGACATCACCGAGGACGCGCCGCTCGTGCGGGTGCACTCCGAGTGCCTCACCGGAGAAGCGTTCGGCTCGCAGAAGTGCGAGTGCGGCCCGCAGCTGGATGCCGCTCTGGACCGTATCGACAAGGACGGCGGGGTCGTCATCTACATGCGCGGTCACGAGGGCCGCGGCATCGGCCTCATCAACAAGCTGCGCGCCTACAGCCTGCAGGAGCGGGGTCTGGACACCGTCGACGCGAACCTCGCCCTGGGCCTGCCCGCCGATGCCCGCGACTATGCGGCGGCCGGCGGCATCCTGGCCGATCTCGGCGTCGATCGCATCCGCCTGCTGACCAACAACTCCGACAAGGTCAAGCAACTGCGCGAGCTCGGACTCGATATCGTCGAGCAGGTGCCGCTGCTGGTCGGCGTCGGCGCCAACAACCACCAATATCTGGCGACCAAGCGCGATCGCATGGGCCACATCATCACCGCCGAAGAGCTCGATGCGGCTCTCGCGCACAGCACGGAGGAGCACGCATGAGCGGCCACGGAGCCCCTGAAACCGCCCCGATCGACGCCACCGGACTGCGCGTCGTCGTCATCGCCGGTCTGTGGCACGACGTCATCACCGACGGCCTGATCGCCGGTGCGGAGCGGGTGCTCTCGGCATCCGGCGCCGAGTGGAGCCTGGAGCGCGTACCCGGCTCGTTCGAGCTGCCCGTCGCGGCGAAGGCGGCTCTGGATGCCGGGGCGGATGCCGTCGTCGCGCTCGGTGTGATCATCCGCGGCGGCACGCCGCACTTCGACTTCGTCTCGTCTGCCGCCACGGACGGCCTCACTCGGGTCGCCCTCGACACCGGCAAGCCGGTCGGCTTCGGGGTGCTGACCCTGGACGACGAGCAGCAGGGCATCGACCGGGCGGGCCTGCCCGGTTCGAAGGAGGACAAGGGTGCAGAAGCCGCGGATGCCGCGCTGCGCACCGCGCTGCTCCTCCAGCGCCTTCGCGGCTGACAGCTCCCCCAGCGCCGGCGGCGTTTCGACTCGCTGCGCGCGCTCAACGACCGGGCGGGGACGTCGCTTCCGGTCGCTGCGTGCGCGCGGGGGCGGCGCGCGGAATCGGCGACTATCAGTTAGGCTGAAGGCATGGAGATCCTGCGTCACGTCGTCGTCCTCGTCCACCTCACCGGATTCGCCATCCTCTTCGGCGCCTGGGTCGTCGAGGCGGTGGGCCAGCGCCGCGTCACCCGACTCATGACGTGGGGCATGCTGATCGCGGCCGTCGCCGGCCTCGCTCTGGCCGCCCCGTGGGGCATCGACTACCCGCTGAACTACACCAAGCTCGGCGTCAAGCTCGTCGTGCTGCTCGCGATCGGCGCGCTCCTCGGGATCGGCACCGCGCGCCAGCGCAAGACGGGCGCGGTGCCGCCCGTGATGTTCTGGCTGGTCGGCATCCTGACCATCCTCAACGCCGCCCTCGCCGTGCTCTGGCGCTGACCCCGCGTCTCCACGCGGAGATTTCCCGGCGCACGGCCGAGACGCCCCACGCGGCGTAGACTCGATAGCCGTGCGCCGGGAACCTGCCGGCGCCCCGGTGACCTCATTGTCGCGGCGCCCGCTGCACACACCCCTGCCCCGGACGTCCACCACCGGTGCGTCCCACGAGGACCTGCGATCTCTCATCGATAGGTAGCCTCTGCGCATGTCCACCGCCACCGCGGCCCCCGCCGCACCCGTCAACTCCCGCGCTCGCGTGATCACTGCGAGCCTGGTCGGAACGACGATCGAGTTCTACGACTTCTACGTCTACGCGACCGCCGCCGTGCTCGTCTTCCCCGCCCTCTTCTTCCCGACCGGCAACGAGACCACCGCCCTCCTGTCGTCGTTCGCGGTCTTCGGGGCAGCGATGATCGCGCGCCCCATCGGCGCGGTGGTCTTCGGACACTTCGGCGACCGCTTCGGTCGGAAGGCCACGCTCGTGGCATCGCTGCTCACGATGGGTATCGCGACCTTCCTGATCGGGTGTCTGCCGACGTTCGCCGGAATCGGCTGGTGGGCAGCGCTCCTGCTGCTGATCCTCCGCCTCTTCCAGGGCTTCGCCCTCGGCGGCGAGTGGTCGGGCGCCGCGCTCGTGGCCACCGAGAACGCCCCGAAGGGCAAGCGCGCCTGGTACGGCACCTTTCCCCAGCTGGGCGCTCCGATCGGCTTCATCATCGCCAACGCGCTCTTCCTCGTGATCAACTTCGCCCTGCCGCACCCCGACGGCCCGACCCAGCGCTCCGAAGCCTTCCTCGCCTGGGGCTGGCGTGTGCCCTTCCTCTTCTCGGCCGTCATGGTGATCATCGGCCTCTGGGTGCGCCTGAAGCTCGTCGAGTCCGAGACCTTCACGGCCGCCGAGAAGAAGGGCGCCATCCGCCGCTTCCCCCTGGGCGAGGTCGTCCGCGGACACTGGAAGAACCTGATCCTCGGCACGTTCATCATGCTGGCCACGTATGTGCTCTTCTACCTGATGACGAGCTTCACCCTCGCCTACGGCACGAAGGCGACCGATGCGCCGGTCGCCGGCCTCGGATTCGGCTACACCGACTTCGTGATCATGCAGATCATCGGCGTGGTGTTCTTCGGAGTCTTCACGCTGCTGTCGGGTCCCATCGCCGACGCGGTCGGCCGGCGGAAGCTGCTCATCTGGGTCACGGCGTTGATCGGTGTGCTCGGCCTCACGTTCAACGTGTTCCTGCTGCCCGCCGTCGATCCGAAGTTCACGGGCGCACTGGTGCAGGCCTTCCTCGTCTTCGGCTTCATGCTGATGGGAGCCACCTTCGGCCCCATGGGCGCCGTGCTGCCGGAGCTCTTCCCGACCAACGTCCGCTACACGGGTTCGGCGATCGCCTACAACGTCTCGTCGATCCTGGGCGCCGCTGTCGCACCGTCGATCGCCCTGGGACTCTGGGCCGCCGCCGGCGGCGAGCCGTGGCTCGTGGGCGTCTACCTGTCGGGCTCCGCCGTGCTCACCCTCATCGCACTGATCCTCTCCCGCGAGACCAAGGACGTCGACTACGAGACGAACATCGGCCTCGGCGAGACCGGCTCGCTCTGACGAGCGCTCAGTCGAGGAACAGCGCGCGCAGCCGCTTCGTCGTGAAGACGAGACCGATCGCGATCATCACGGCGTAGTAGAGGACGTGCCACAGCATGTCGACGTTCAGGATGCCGGTGGTCAGCCCCCGGATCAGCTCCACGCCGTGCCACAGCGGCAGGGCCATGACGATCTGCTGAACCCAGCCAGGGTAGACCGTGATCGGGTAGAAGGTGGCGGAGAAGAGGAACATCGGCAGGAGGACGAAGTTGATCCAGTCCATCTGCTGGAACGTCTTCATGTAGCTCGTGACGGCCATGCCGAGGCTCGCGAAGCCGAACGCGATCAGGACCACTGCGGGCAGGGCGAGCACCGCCGTCCACGCGAGGTTGAGCCCGAGGATCTGCATGATGATCATGAACCCGGTCGCGTAGGCGAGACCGCGCAGCAGCGCGTAGAGGATCTCACCCAGCGCGACGTCGAGCGGGCCCAGCGAGGTCGCGAGCATGCCCTCGTAGAGCTTGCCGTAGTTGAGCTTGAAGAAGACGTTCCAGGTGGAGTCGTAGATGGCGCCGTTCATCGCAGAGACCGCCAGCAGTGCCGGCGCGATGAAGGCGGCGTAGCTGACACTGGCGCCCTGTGCGGTCTCGACGTCGCCGATGAGCGCGCCGAGGCCGATACCCATCGAGGCGAGGTAGAACACGGGCTCGAAGAAGCCGGAGAGCACGACCGCCCAGCTGGAAGACCGCGCAGCGATCAGGCCGCGCTGGACGACGGCACCGGGGTTGCCCGCCCACAGGGCGCGCACGCCTCCGCGACGGACGGCCCCCTGCGGCGCCTCGACGACCGCGCTCATTTCGCGAGCCTCTCGGTGAAGACGCGGCGGGCGAACAGATAGCCGACCACCGCGAGAGCGAGCAGATAGACGAGGTGGACGGCGACCATCACGGGGTCGACCGCCGCGCCGTAGGTGGCGACACGGCCCAACTCCGCGCCGTGCCACAGCGGCGAAATCCACCCGATCCACTGCAGCCACAGGGGCAGCGAATCGAGCGGATAGAACGTTCCGGAAAAGAGGAACATCGGCATGAAGAGGAAGCGCTGCACGAGAGCGAACTGTCCCTTGTCGTCCTCGATCGAGCCCGCATAGGCCATGAGCGGGATGCCGAAG
This sequence comes from Microbacterium sp. DMC48, assembly GCF_056313825.1. Lineage (NCBI taxonomy): Bacteria > Bacillati > Actinomycetota > Actinomycetes > Micrococcales > Microbacteriaceae > Microbacterium > Microbacterium sp. DMC48. The sequence continues at coordinate 359,019 of NZ_JBQUZN010000003.1, forward strand.
GCGAGCCCCGCCAGCACCCCGGCGAACACCGCGAGCCATCCGGTCGCCGGGTGCGGCACCGCCCCGAACGGCAGCAGCCACACGATCAGGTAGTACGCCGCCGAGGCGACGACCATACGCGCGGTCGCTCCCGCGACCACGCCGTTCGCGATCTGCGGGCTCGACAGCGGCGACGCGTTGAAGCCGTAGAAGTAACGGCGCCACTTGAAGCCCGCCATGACCGGGTAGGTGAGCTCCTCGCTGGCCACCGAGATCGTCGCGGTCGCCAGCAGCGCCGGGGCGACGAACATGAGGTAGCTCACCTCCTGGCCGTGATCGACGATCGGCACGCGGATGAGGGCCGCCAGGCCCACGGCGAGCCCCAGCAGGTACAGGATGGGCTGACCGACGGCGCCGACGATGATCGTCCAGCCGTAGGCGCGCATGGCGCGCACCATGTGCTCGGTGACGTACCAGGTGCCGCGACGGCGGGGCTTGCGACCCCACTGCATCGCCTCGGCCCGCAACGCCTCCAGGCTCGGGTGCGCCGCGGCATCCGTCGACGAGGTGCTCATTCGATCAGCGACCTTCCCGTGAGGCGGAGGAAGACGTCCTCCAGCGAGGAGCGGCGCACGAGCGAGGTGATCGGCTCGAGTCCCAGCGAGGTGACGCGCTCGAGGGCGGCCTCACCGTTGTCGGCGTAGATCAGGATGCGGTCGGGAAGCACCTCGACGCGGTCGCCGATACCGGCCAGCTGGCCGGCGACCTGGGCGTTGCGATCCGAACCGAAGCGCACTTCGAGCACTTCACGGCTGGAGTGCTCCCGGATGAGGGATGCCGGGGTGCCCTCGGCCATGATGCGCCCCTTGTCGACGACGATGAGGCGATCGCACAGCTGCTCGGCCTCGTCCATGTAGTGCGTGGTCAGCACCAGGGTCGTGCCGCGCTCCTTGAGGCGGAACAGGCGGTCCCACAGGACGTGACGCGCCTGCGGGTCGAGGCCCGTGGTCGGCTCATCGAGCAGCAGGATGCGCGGATCGTTGATGAGCCCTCGCGCGATGGTGAGGCGCCGTTTCATGCCGCCGGAGAGCTGGTCGACTTTGTTCTTCGCCTTGTCCTCGAGCTGCGCGAAGGCGAGCAGCTCATCGGCCTTCTCGTGGCACACCTTGCTGGGGAGGCCGAAATACCGGCCGTAGATGTACAGATTCTCGCGGGCGTTGAGCTCGCCGTCGAGATTGTCCTGCTGCGGCACGACGCCGAGCCGCGACCGGATCTCGGGACCGTAGCGATCCGGGTCGAGGCCGAGGATCTGCAGGTCGCCGCCCGAGCGGGTCGAGACGGCGCCGATCATCTTCATCGTCGTCGACTTGCCGGCACCGTTGGGTCCGAGAAGACCGAACGACTCGCCGGGCGCGACCTCGAAGCTGAGGCCGTCGACGGCGACGAAGTCGGCCTTGCCCTTGATCTTGTAGGACTTCACGAGCTGATGCGCGGAGATGACGGGAGCAGGCACCGACCCACCCTACCCAGTGCCTCCGACACCGTGCGGCGCCGCTCGTCGTCGTCGAGAGGGAAGATAGAACGACCCGAACACCGCAGGAAAGCTCCTCATGTCCTCTGCCAGCACCACCCGCCCTTCCCGCTCCCGACGCCGCACGCCCGATGACGGCCCTCGCGCCAGTCTGCGACAGCTGCTCCCCTTCGTCTTCGAGCAGAAGGGCGTGCTCGTCGTCGTCGCGGTGCTGAGTGTGCTCGCCGCCGTCGCGACCCTCGCCCAGCCCCTGGTGGTGGGTCAGGTCATCGACCGGGTGCAGAAACAGGACCCGCTCGGTCTGCTGGTGTGGGTGCTGGTGGGTCTCGTCGTCGCCTCCTCCGTGATCAGCGGCATCCAGCACTTCCTCCTGCAGCGCACCGGTACGGCCGTCGTCTACTCGAGTCGGCGCCGTCTCATCGCCCAGCTGCTGCATCTTCCCGTCCAGGAGTACGACGCGCGGCGCACCGGTGACCTCGTCTCGCGGGTCGGCACCGACACGACCCTGCTGTATGCGGTGCTCACCCAGGGTCTGGCGGACTCGATCGGCAACGCGCTCATCTTCGTCGGCGCGATCGTGGCGATGTTCATCATCGACCCGGTGCTGCTCGTGCTCATCCTGGTCGTCGTCGGCGCGTCGGTCGCCGTCGTGGTGGCGCTCAGCGGCCGCATCCGCCGCGCGACCGCCGTTCAGCAGGAGAAGGTGGGAGAGCTGGCCTCGGGCGTGGAGCGCGCCGTCGGATCGATCCGCACGATCCGCGCCTCGGGCGCGTCCGAACGCGAACGCGAGAGCATCGAGCACACCGCGCGGGGAGCGTACGAGGCCGGGGTGCAGGTCGCCAAGGCATCGGCGTTCGTGGTTCCGGTCGCCGGCGTCGCCCTGCAGCTGTCGCTGCTCGTCGTGCTTGGCGTCGGCGGCTTCCGCGTGGCCTCGGGCGCGATCACGATCGCCGGGCTGGTGACATTCGTGATGTTCCTGTTCTTCCTCGTGCAGCCGCTCGGCTCGTTCTTCGGCGCGATCACCTCGGTCGGCCAGGCGTTGGGAGCACTGGGGCGCATCCAGGAGGTCCTGGACCTGCGCATCGAGACCGCGTGCGATGCGGAGGTCGCGGCATCCGTCGCCGTCGGCACCTCCCCGATCTCCACGGCCGCCGCACACGACAGCCACGAGACGGCCGCCGCGATCGAGTTCCGCGAGGTGCATTTCGCCTACCCGGATGCCGTGGTCAGCGCGCGCCGCCGCTCGGAGACCGAGGCGGCGGCTCTGCTCGCCGAAGCCCACGCCGACGCGACGGTGGCGGTCTCGGAGGCGCCCGGAGAGGTGCTGCGCGGGGTGTCGTTCCGCGTCCCCCGCGGGGCGCGCGTCGCCCTCGTCGGGCCGTCGGGGGCGGGAAAGTCCACCGCTCTCGCCCTGATCGAGCGGTTCTACGACCCGACGGCAGGGTCGATCCTGCTCGACGGTGTCGACCTGCGCGGGATCGACCGCACGCGGCTGCGTGCCCAGCTCGGCTATGTCGAGCAGGACGCGCCGACGCTCGCCGGGACGATCGCGGACAACCTGCGGCTGGCGTCGCCGTCGGCATCCGACGAGGAATGCGCCCGGGTGCTGCGCGCCGTGAACCTCGGCGACGTCCTGGAACGCTCGAGCCTGGGGCTGAACGCGCCGGTGGGCGAGGCCGGCGTCATGCTGTCGGGCGGCGAACGGCAACGACTGGCGATCGCCCGCGCCCTTCTCGCCGCTCCCCCGGTGCTGCTGCTGGATGAGTCGACGTCATCGCTCGACGGCCTCAACGAACAGCGCATGCGCGAAGCGATCGACGCCGTCGCCTCGGGGCGGACGCTCGTCGTGATCGCGCACCGCTTGTCGACGGTCGTCGACAGCGACCTGATCGTCGTGATGGACCACGGTCGAGTCGTCGGGCAGGGCACCCACTCCGAACTCGTCGAGACGGTGCCGCTGTACCGCGACCTCGCGAAGCACCAACTGCTCGTCTGACCCGCGACCCCGACAGACGACGAGGGGCCCGCCGTCACCGGCGGGCCCCTCTGCTGTCAGCGCTGGTCACTTGCCGCCGAGAGCGTCCTTCGCGTCCTTCGCCGCATCCTTGACGTCGGCTGCGGCGTCCTTCGCGTGAGCCTTGACCTGGTCGGCCTTGCCCTCGGCGACGAGCTTGTCGTTGTCGGTGAGGTTACCGATCGCCTCCTTGGCCTTGCCGGTCAGGTTCTCGGCGGTGTTCTTGATGTCATCTGCGAGGCCCATGAGGGACTCCTTTCTCTGGTGATGGTTCCGGTTTCTTTGGGGATCCCGGGCGGCCCGGGAAGTTCGGTGAGCGTCGTTCGTCAGGCGACGCGGCGCTCGTGGGCGACGGCGGAACGCAGACCGCCCGTGAGCTGGACGACCAGTGGTAGCGCGAGCCCCAGCCGGCGGTCGGTATCGGCGACCGCACCGGCGACGCGACGCTGGACGAGTCCCAGGTCGGCGCGCGGGCGCACCTGCACCCGCACCCGCAGAAGCCGGCGACGGCGACGGCGAGAGGTCACCGCCGAGACCGCCAGCACGTCGGGCACGTCCGCGAGCGACTGCCGGAGCAGATCGGCGACGACGCCGTCATCGATGGCGATGCCGCCCTCGTCGAGGACCGCCCGGACGTGCCGCTCACCGCGGGTGAGCACGACCACGAGCGCAATCACGACGACCAGCGCGAGGATGCCCGCAGCGATCCACGCCTGGGTCTGCGACGCCACCCCCGTGCCGCGGACGACATCGGCGGCCATGGCCAGCAGCGGCGACGGTCGCCCCTCGGCGAAGAGCGGCCAGGCCGCGGTCGCGGCGACGGCGAGGGCGCCCACGGCCAGCACGAAGAGGATCGTGCGGTTGACGAAGCGGGATGCCGGGCTCATGACAGCCGTCCTTCCGGGGTCACCTCGACGCGAGCCGTCAGTCGAGGCGCCGCGCCGAGTTCGGTGAGCAGCCGATCGGCGGCGCGCTCCACCTGTTCACGGTCGACCGGAAAGCCGGTCGCGGGAGTGAGGGAGATGCGCGCACGACGAGCGTCGAGCTGCGTGGACACGTGGGAGTTGGTGACGGCTGCGGCCGTGGCGGCGGCGCGCGAGAGGGCGCCGGCCACGATCGCGTCGTCGACCACCAGGGGTACCCGGCCGGCGGCCAGGGCCCGGCGATGAGTGCGCCCGGGCGCCAATGCACCCCAGAGACACACGATGCCGAACAGTGCGGCCGCCGCAGCGACGATCGTGCCGGTCGTCCCCCCCTCGGCGAGCGCCGAGCGAACGGCGTCCGGGGCCACGAGCAGCGCGGGGCGCCCGAGAGCCGACAGCACCAGCTCGGTGGCCAGCGCCGCGGCGACGACGATGATCACGACCAGGGCGCAGCTCACCCAGACAGCACGCGAACGTCGTTGCAGACGCCGCGCAGCCGCGCTCTGAAGCCGGTCGGGCGCTCCCGCCGGAACGACCTCGACGGGTGCCGATGTGGTGTTCACGAGCTGCTCCTGTTCTGCGTGACGAGGTGAGTGATGCGCAGTCGGAGGTCTCCGACCAGTGCTCCGGTGAGTGCGCTCACGCGCTCACCGGTGCGGGTGCGTGCGGCAGCGGCGCTGGCCGCGATGGGGTCGCCGTCGGCTCGGATGCCGCTGGTGAGATCCAGGGCGAGGGCCCCGCCCGCGTCGCGCACGTGGGCGCGGGACGCGCGGGCGGGAACGCCCAGCTCATCGGCGAGGACCGCCGCCGCGACGCGCTCGTAGGCCCGTGCGGAGATGGTGACCCGACCGGGGATCCGTGCGGCATCCATGGTCAGCCCACCCGCCGGCCGCGGGCGGCATCGATCGCGGCGCGCAGGTCGATGCGACCCGACACCGCGGCGCCGATGAGGCCGCCGATGGCGGCGAGAGCCGCCACGAGCACCATGCCCCAGAAGCCGAACGCCAGTGCGGCGACGGCGAGCACCGCGCCCGCGACCGCTCCCCACACCGTGGGACCCCCGCCGGTCACTGGACACGCTCCGGGGCGGGAGCCTCGTCGTCACCCGGGATGTGAACGTCGACGACGGTCACATTGACCTCGGTGACCTCCATGCCGGCGAGCTCGGTGATGGCATCGGCGACGGCCGTGCGCACGTCGGTCGCCACGCGCTGCAGCTGCTCGGGGTACTCGGCCACGATCGTGATGTCGGCGGCGACCTGCGTCTCGCCGACCTCGACGTTCACACCCTGACCCAGATCCTTGGCGCCCACGGCCTCACGGATGCTGCCGATGACGCGCGCGGCTCCGCCGCCGAGGGCGTGCACGCCGGCCACGGAAGAGGCGGCGATGCCGGCGATCTTGGCGATGACCGGGTCGACGATGACGGTCTTGCCGGCGCCCGCAGCAGGTGCGACGGCGGAGGTGGTGGGGGTCGTGGTAGCCATGATGTCTTGTCCTTTCCGGCCCTCCGGTGAGGGCGTTCACAGGTGTGACGGATGCCGCAGGGGTTTCGTCACGGTGGATTTCCTGGCAGTTCGCTGAGTGCCGCCGCGGGAGCTGTCGGCGCGCCTAATGGCTGCGCGGCGGCGACGCAACCCCTTGGCGGCGTCAGCTGCGCGTGGCACGGTCGAGGTATGCAGGGGGCATCGCGCGGCCCGCAGGGTGACGACGGCGCGAGGGGGGAAGCGGTGTGGACACGCTGACACACGTCGAAGACGGCGTTCTGGCCGCACGCGCCGCCGACGGCGACGAGCGCGCGTTCGCGGTGCTCGTGCGTCGGCACAGCGGTTACCTGATCGGCTTCGCCACCCGGCTGCTGCGCTCACGCGCCGACGCCGACGACTGCGTGCAGGAGGCCCTGATCATCGCGTGGCGACGGCTCCCGGAACTGCGCGAGCCCGACCGCGTCCGTTCCTGGCTGTCGACGATCGTGGCACGCAAGGCCACCGACCGTCTGCGCAGCGCGGCGCCCACCGCACCGCTCGAGGATACGGAGCCCGAGGCTCTGCAGCCCACACCCGACGAGTCTGCCGTGGCATCCTCTCAACTGGACATGCTGCGGCGCGTGCTGGACGAGCTGCCGGTCGAGCAACGCACGACCTGGCTGCTGCGCGAGGTGAGCGGATACGGCTACGACGAGATCGCCCGCGAGCTGGGCGTGTCCGCGACGGCGGTGCGCGGCAGGCTCGCGCGGGCGCGGGCGACCATCTACGACCGGATGAAGGAGTGGAGGTGAGCGGGATGACGCGCGAGGAGATCGGCGATTCGGGCCACACCCTCGAGGAGCTCGCGGCTTATCACGAGCGCGGACGGACGCCGGCGATCCCCGCGATCGACGGCGATGCGCAGTGCCGAGCCGTGCTGGATTCGATGGACCGCCTCGGGGCACTGTCGCGCGAACTCATCGAGACCGACGCCCGTGACGATGTCTCCGAGACCTGGTTCCAACAGATTCTCGGCGAAGTCGCCCGCGAATCTCGCGCGGGGCGCGACCTGCCTCTCGTCGACGACGACCCGGTACGCGTCGTGGTGACCGAGGGCGCCGTGCGCGGTCTCGTCCGCGACGCCGGCGACGCGGTGGAGGGCGTGCTCGTAGAACGGGTGCATCTCACGCTCCACGAGGATGTACGCGTCGACGTGCGGCTGACGATCAGCGTCCTGGACAGCGTGCTCGGCGCGGGACGCGGACTTGCGCGCATCGCAGATTCGGTGCGAGAGCGCGTGCGCGCCGATCTCGAGGAGTACGGCGGATGGACCGTCGGCGTCGTCGACGTCACGATCGACTCGCTGCGGCTGCGGGAGGAGGAGCGATGAGCGACACCGCGACCCGATCGGCGAGCGGCGACGCGCCCACCGAGCTCGCCCTGATCGTGGATGCCGCCGCGAGGGCGGTCACCGGCGTGGCCGAGCTGTACTACGCCGCCGCCCTCCCGGCGCGCCTGTGGCGGGCGACGCTCGCCGGCGACGGCGCGTACAGCGTGGTGACGCGGCGCGCGCAGGCGCTCGAGGTGACGGTGAGCATCGGCGTCACGGGCGGTCGCGTCGCCGCGGTGGCGAGCGAGGTCGCGCTGCGGGTGCGCGAGGCGCTGGGCGCACCTGACGCACACGTCACCGTGCGCGTCAGCCGCATCACCGCGACGCGGCGAGCTTGAGGCGGTAGCGAAGAGCCGCGAGCTCGGCGTACAGCGCCGGGGGCACCCGTCCCTCGAACGTGCGGTAGAACTCCTCCGTGAGCCCGGCCTCCTGCAGCCACAGGTCGCGGTCGATCGCGAACAGGGCCTCGAGGTCGGCGTCCGGAACCTCGATGCCCTCGAGGTTCAGATCCTCCGTGCGGGGCAGTCGTCCGATCGGGCTGTCGATGGCCGGAACGACACCCTCGATGCGGCGGATGATCCAGTCGATCACGCGCGCGTTGTCACCGAAACCCGGCCAGAGGAAGCGGCCGTCGTCGCCCTTTCGGAACCAGTTGACCTGGAAGATGCGCGGGGCGCGGTCGAAGCGCAGACGCTGACCGACCTTGAGCCAGTGACCGAAGTAGTCCGCCATGTTGTAGCCGCAGAACGGGAGCATCGCGAAGGGGTCGCGGCGCAGCTCACCGACGGTCCCCTCGGCGGCGGCGGTGCGCTCGGAGGAGATGTTGGAGCCGAGGAACACGCCGTGCGTCCAATCGGTGGCCTCCAGCACCAGGGGGACGTTCGTGGCCCGACGCCCACCGAACAGGATGCCGTCCAGCGGCACGCCCTGCGGAGTATCCCAGTCGGGGGCGATCTGCGGGCACTGTCCCGCGCTGACGGTGAAGCGCGAGTTCGGGTGTGCGGCCGGGCGCCCCATCGCCGGCGTCCAGGGCTTGCCCTCCCAATCGATCAGCTCCGACGGGACGTCATCGGTGAGACCCTCCCACCACACGTCTCCGTCGGGACGCAGGGCCACGTTCGTGAAGATCGTGTTGCCCCACAGCGTTTCGACGGCCGCCACGTTGGTCGACGCGCCCGTTCCCGGCGCCACCCCGAAGAAGCCGGCCTCGGGGTTGATGGCCCACAGCCGCCCGTCGTCGCCGGGGCGAAGCCACGCGATGTCGTCGCCGAGGGTCTCGACGCGCCACCCCGGAATCGTGGGGCGCAGCATCGCCAGATTGGTCTTGCCGCACGCGGAGGGGAAGGCGGCGGCGAGGTGGAAGCGCTTGCCCTCCGGGCTGATGACGCGGATCAGCAGCATGTGCTCGGCGAGCCACCCCTCCTCACGCCCGATGACCGAGGCGATGCGCAGCGCGAAGCACTTCTTCGCGAGGATCGCGTTGCCGCCGTAGCCGGATCCGAACGACCACACCTCGAGCGTGTCGGGAAAGTGGACGATGTACTTCTCGTCGTTGCAGGGCCACGCCACGTCCTCCTGGCCGGCAGCCAGCGGCGCACCGACCGAGTGCACCGTCTTGACCCACGGCTTGCCCGCGGCGATCTGCTCCACGACGGCCGTCCCGACCCGGGTCATGATGCCGATGGAGGTGACGGCGTACGCACTGTCGGTGATCTGGACGCCGATGTGCGAGAGCGGACCGCCGACCGCGCCCATCGAGAAGGGCACGACGTACATCGTCCGCCCCCGCATCGACCCCTCGAACAGCGGCATGATGGTCGCCCGGATCTCGTCCGGCTGCGCCCAGTTGTTGGTGGGGCCGGCATCCTCCTCTCGCGCCGAGGCGATGAAGGTGCGCGCCTCGGTGCGGGCGACGTCGCTCGGGTGCGAGCGGGCGAGGTACGAGCCCGGTCGCCACTCGGGGTTGAGCTTGATGAGCTTGCCCTCCTCGACCTGCTGGCGAAGAAGGGCGTCGTTCTCCGCACGAGAGCCGTCGACCCAGTGGATGCGCGCGGGCTGCGTCAGGGCAGCGATCTCATCGACCCAGGCATGCAGGGCCTCCAGACCCGTGCCGGCGAGGACCGGCCGCATGCCGAAGCCGCTCCGGGGCTCGTCCGTCGCGTCGACCGCCGCGGGGGTGCGCGTGGCGGTGGGACGGGTGAACATGTCGGCGATGGCCATGTCGGGCTCCTTCAGCGTGGCGTCAGTGGGGCGATCCGGAGGGGTCTCTTCCAGATTGAAGGCGTGAGGAGGGTTTTGCACACAAGGATGCCGTCAAGAAACGTGATTCTTTCGCTATGCTCAAGGAATGCCACCCACCTCCCTGGAGCTGTCGACGCTCGGACATCGCATCCGTCACCAGCGCGTGTCGCACGGACTCACGCTCGACGAGCTCGGCGCGATCGTCGGTGTCGCCGGCAGCCAGCTGAGCCTGATCGAGAACGGCAAGCGCGAGCCCAAACTGTCGCTGCTGCAGGCCATCGCCGCCGCCACCGGCACGGACGTCACCGATCTGCTGTCGGCCGAGCCGCCGAACCGTCGAGCCGCCCTCGAGCTCGAACTCGAACGTGCACAGCAGTCCCCCGTCTTCCGCAGCCTCGGCATCCCGGCTCTGCGGGTGACCAAAGCGACCTCCGACGAGACGATCGAGTCGGTGCTGGGGCTGCACCGTGAGCTGCAGCGTCGCGAGCGCGCAGCCATCGCAACCCCTGAAGAGGCCCGGCGGGCGAACACGGAGTTGCGCCTGCGCATGCGCGCCAAGGACAACTACCTCCCCGACATCGAGAAGCTCGCGGAGAAGCAGCTGAAGGCCGCCGGCCACGTCTCGGGGGCCCTCACCCACCGCACGGTGAGCATCATGGCGTCCCAATTGGGATTCGAGCTGATCTACGTGGACGACCTCCCCCACTCGGCCCGTTCGGTCACCGACCTGGAGAACGGCCGGATCTACCTGCCGCCGGCATCCATCCCCGGCGGACACGGCCTGCGCTCGATGGCCCTGCAGGCCATGGCCCACCGCCTGCTCGGGCACACACCACCCAGCGACTACGCCGACTTCCTGCAGCAACGGCTCGAGATCAACTACTTCGCCGCCTGCTGCCTCATGCCCGAGACCGCCTCGGTCGCCTTCCTGGCCCAGGCGAAGAAGGACCGCAACCTCGCCGTCGAGGATTTCCGCGATGCCTTCGGCGTGACCCACGAGGCCGCGGGCATGCGACTGACGAACCTCCTGACGCAGCACATCGGCATCCGCCTGCACTTCCTGCGGGTCGACGGCTCGGGCGCCATCACCCGCGCCTACGAGAACGACGACCTGCCGCTGCCGATGGATGTCACCGGTTCGGTCGAAGGCCAGGTCGTCTGCCGCCACTTCGCCGCCCGCTCCGCCTTCTCGGAGCAGAACCGCACGGTCGAGCACTACCAGTACACCGACACCCCCGCCGGCACCTTCTGGTGCTCGTCCCAGACCGGACGCACCTCGGACGGCGAGTTCTCGATCACCGTCGGGGTGCCCTTCGACGACGCACGCTGGTTCCGCGGACGTGAGACGCAGAAGCGGGCGAGTTCGACGTGCCCCGACGAGTCGTGCTGCCGGCGTCCGGATGCCGAGCTCACGGCGCGCTGGGAGGGTCGCGCGTGGCCGAGTGCCCGCGTGCACATGCAGATGTTCTCGCCGCTGCCGCGCGGCGCCTTCCCCGGCGTCGACGACGGCGAGGTGTACGCCTTCCTCGACCGGCACGCCCAGGGCTGATGGCGCCGAGCGGAGCCTACGCGGCCGGCAGGACGACCTCCACGAGCAGCCCACCGTCGTCGCGCGGCCACAGAGTCAGGCTCCCGTCGTGCGCACGAACGATCGCCGCGACGATCGCGAGTCCCAAACCGGCTCCCTCGTGCTCGCCGCGATGTGCGCGCTGCGCCCCGCGCTGGAACGGCTCCAGCAGGGTCGGGAGCATCTCCGACGGGACGACGGGCCCGGAGTTCTCCACGCACAGACCGACGCTGCCCTGCGCCGAGCGCACACCGATTCGCACCCAGCCGTGATCATCGCAGTTGTGCACGATCGCGTTGTGCACGAGGTTGACGACGAGCTGCTGCAGCAGCGACTGAGATCCCCGCGCGATGCCCGGCAGTGTCTCGAGCTGCAGAGCAACTCCCCGCGATTCGGCGAGCGACAGAAAGGTCTCCGCGGCCTGATCGGCCAGGAGTGAGACATCGACGGGGACGGGGTCGAGGGCCCCGCCTTCGGCGCGGCTGAGCGAGAGCAGCGCCTCGGTGAGCTCGATCGCCCGGGCGTTGACGCGAGCCAGCCGCGTGAGCAGAGCGTCGACGTCACGGTCCGGGTCAGCGGCGGCAACGTCGAGCATCGCCCGGGTGATGGCCAGCGGTGTGCGCAACTCGTGCGATGCGTTCGCGGCGAAGCGACGCTGCTCCGCGACCTGCGCTTCGATGCGCGCCAGCATGGCGTCGAAGCTGTCGGCGAGCTCGCGCACCTCGTCGTCGGGGCCGTGGGCGCCGATCCGATGCGACAGCGATCCGGCGGCGGCCAGCCGCGTGGCACGGGTGATCCGCCCCAGCGGCGCGAGCATGTGCCCGGCAAGGAACCACCCACCCACCAGTCCGACGACGATCAGCAGGGCCCACGCGGCGAGCGCGGGGGGCACGAATGCCCGCAGCAGATCGCCGCGACCCGGCATGAACCCGCCGGTCGTCGGCGCCGCCTCCTCCGGGACGTATCGCAGGAGGAACAGCCACACGACGGACAGCAACAGAGCGCCGGCGAGCGCAACCGTGCCGGCGTAGCTGAGCATGAGCTTCACCCGGAAGGTCAGCCCCGCGGCACGCCGGCGCGCACCGGGAGACGACGAGGGTGTCGCACTCACCTCCCCTCCGCCTCAGCGTCGGACGCCGGCACCTCGACGCGATAGCCGACGCCGGAGACCGTCGCGATCACGGCGGGGCCACCGAGCCGTTGACGCAGACCGGACACCGTGATGCGGACCGCGTTGGTGAAAGGATCGGCGTTCTCGTCCCAGGCGCGTGCGAGCAGTTCCTCGGCGCTGACGACGCCGCCGCCCGCTTCGAGCAGCACCTCCAGGACGGCGAACTGCTTGCGAGTGAGCGCGACATAGCGACCGTCGCGGTACACCTCACGACGGAAGGGGTCGAGGCGGATGCCGGCGAGTTCGCGCACGGGTGGGCGCACCCGTCGGCGACGACGCTCGAGGGCGCGCAGCCGCAGAACGAGCTCGCGCATCGCGAACGGCTTGGTGAGGTAGTCATCGGCGCCCAGCTCGAATCCCGACGCCTTGTCGTCGAGGCGGTCGGCGGCGGTCAGCATGAGGATCGGCACCCCCGTGCCGCCCTGCACGATCGACGCCGCGACCGCATCTCCCGATGTCCCCGGAACATCGCGATCGAGCACGGCGACGTCGTAGTCGGTGTAGGACAGCAACTCCAGCGCGGTATCGCCGTCGCCCGCGAGGTCGGCCGCGATCGCTTCCAGGCGCAGCCCGTCACGGATCGCATCGGCCAGCAGGGGTTCGTCCTCCAGGACCAGCACGCGCATTCTTCGATGCTAAGAGGCCACGCGTATCGTCGGCGTATCGGATTTCGGCGACGCTCCCGCAACGGCCTCCGCGTTTGACTCGCCCGCATGGCACGTCACCTCTCCACTCCGCCCGCGGCCCCCTCTGCCCACCACCTCCGCCGGCGATGGCTTCTCGCCGCCGGGATGACCGCAGCTCTCGTGTTGGTCACCGCCACGGTGCTGATGCTGCTGCTCGGAGACCCGCTGACGCACCTGCCACCCGCCGAGTCCCGCGGGTCGATGTCGGACTCGTCGACGTCGTCGTCTGCGCCGAGCCTCGGCGAGACGGATGCCCCCACCGATGCGGCGACGTCCGTCGCCGACGGCTACCTGCCCTGGGGGGTGACCCCGTTCGACACGCAGTACCCGGGCATCTCGCGGATGGATCCCGCACTCCTCGACGCCCTCCAGCGCGCGAGCACCCAGGCCTACGCCGACGGCGTCAGCTTCTTCGTCACGAGCGGTTGGCGCTCGCCCGCGCAGCAGGAGTCGCTGCTGTCGCAGGCGGTGAGCCAGTACGGTTCGCGCGAGCGCGCGGCGCGGTGGGTCGCGACGGCCGACACCTCCCTGCACGTGCAGGGCGCCGCCGCCGACCTCGACGGCAGCGGCACGCAGGACTGGATCGCCCGTCACGGTCCGGCGTTCGGGCTGTGCCTGGTGTACGACAACGAGCCGTGGCACGTCGAACTGCGACCGGATGCCGGCAGGAACGGGTGCCCGCCGACGTACGCCGACCCGTCGAGCGATCCGCGCCTGGCCCGGTGAGCGTGCACGCGCGTGCAGCAGCGGACGCGCGTGGTGGGGTGGCGCGGTTGGGTGTACGCTCGCTGTTTGTGAGGTTCGCCTAACCTCACTTTCCCCTCTTCCGAAGAAGCGCTCGTGCTCGCCACTTTCCTGATCGGCCTCCGCGAAGGCCTCGAAGCCGCTCTCGTCGTCGGCATCCTCGTCGCCTATCTCCGCCGTATCGATCGTCGCGACGTCCTGCCGCGACTGTGGGTCGGCGTGGGCCTCGCCATCGCGCTGGCCGTGGGCATCGGCGCGATCCTCACCTTCGGCGCCTACGCCCTCACCTTCGAGGCACAGGAGCTGATCGGCGGGCTCCTCTCGCTGGTCGCCGTCGGCATGGTGACCTGGATGATCTTCTGGATGCAGAAGACCGCCCGCACGATGAAGAAGACACTCGAGGGCGGCGTCGACCGGGCGCTCGCGACGGGGGGTCTCTGGGGAATCGTCCTCATCGGATTCGTGTCCGTCGCCCGCGAAGGCATCGAGACGACCCTCCTGCTGTGGTCGATGGTGCAGTCCTTCGGCGACACGCCGTCGGCTCTTCTGGGCGCACTGCTCGGCCTCGCCGCCGCCGTCGTGCTCGGCTGGCTCCTCGCCCGGGGAATGGTGCGACTCGACCTCCGCGTCTTCTTCGGCTGGACCGGCGGATTCCTCGTGATCGTCGCCGCCGGGGTGCTGGCGTACGCGATCCACGACCTGCAGGAGGCCGGCGCCCTTCCCGGTCCGTTCTCCGCCCTGGCGCCCCTCGTCGGCGGCACGGTCGCCGTGGGCGCGGCCGGCTTCCCCTTCGGCTGGGCGTTCGACCTCTCGACCGCCATCCCGCCGGGAAGCCCCCTGGCCGCGATCCTGCAGGCCACCGTCGGCTTCATGCCGCAGATGTCGTGGCTGCAGGTCATCGCCTGGGCCCTGTACATGGCCGTCGTCGGCACCCTCTTCGTCCGGGGACTCGGTCGCCGGCCCGCCCGGGCCTCGGCATCCGCACCCCTCACGTCGGTTCCGCACTACGCGGACCTCTCCCACCACCAAGGAGCATCATGACCCGCACACGCACCTGGGGAGCCGTCGCCGCGCTCGGCGCGACCGCCCTCGTGCTGGCCGGCTGCGTCGCCAAGACCGACGTCGCCGCGTCCGACGCCCTGACCGTCACCTCCACCGACACGGCGTGCACGGTGTCGACCGCGACCGCCACCAGCGGCACGCTCGCGTTCGCGGTGACCAACGCCAGCTCGCAGGTGACGGAGTTCTATCTCCTCGCCTCCGACGGTCTGCGCATCGTCGGCGAGGTCGAGAACATCGCCCCCGGCGCCTCACGCACCCTCACCGTCGTCGCCCAGCCCGGTGACTACGTCACCCTGTGCAAGCCCGGCATGGTCGGTGAGGGCATCGGACGCACCGCCTTCACGGTCACGGGCGACGCCGTCACGGCCACGGGCGACGACGCCGCGCAGAAGCAGAAGGCCGTCGATCTGTACGCGTCGTTCGTCAAGGATCAGGTCGAACAGCTCGTCCCGGCCGTGGCGGCCTTCGTGAGCGCCTACGAGGCCGGCGACGATGAGAAGGCGCGGAGCCTCTTCCCCACCACGCGTGCGTTCTACGAGCGCATCGAACCCGTGGCGGAGTCGCTGGGCGATCTCGACCCCCGCATCGATTACCGCGAGGTGGATGCCGTCGCGGAGGGACTCGACTGGACGGGCTTCCACCGCATCGAGAAGGACCTCTGGGTTCCGGCGCAGGATGCCCTCAACTCCGACGGGTCAACCCCGGCGTGGAAGGACTGGGCGCCCTCGACGCCCGCCGAGCGCGCGACCTCCGGGGCGAAGCTGATCGCCGACGTGGGCGAGCTCAACGCGTACGTGCACGGCGATGAGTTCCAGAAGGCGCTCGACGCGCAGGGCATCGGCGGCATCTCCAACGGCGCGATCTCTCTGCTGGACGAAGTGGCCACGGGCAAGATCAGCGGCGAAGAGGACTGGTGGAGCGGCACCGACCTGTACGATTTCGCGGCCAATGTCGAGGGATCGAAGATGGCGTTCTCGCTCGTCAAGGACTTCGCCGTCTCCTCCGGCGCGACCGGAACGGAGCTCGCCGGTCGGATCGACAGCGGCTACGCCGCCCTTGAGGCCGCTCTCGCGCGCCATGGCTCGCTGAGCGCCGGTTTCGTGAACTACCGGCAGCTCAGCGAGGCCGACAAGCGCGAGCTCACCGACCTGATCAACGCGCTGGCCGAGCCGCTGTCCAAGCTGACGTCCACCATCCTGCAGTGAGCACCGACGGACCTCTCGCGGGCGGCGACCGCCTCGAGCCCGCGCCGCGCGCCGGTCTCAGCCGACGGGGCCTGCTGGGCCTCGCGGCCGGTGTCGGTGCGGCCGGGCTCGCCGTCGGCGCCGGAGCCGGAGCGGCGGCCGGCGTCGCCGTCGGCCGCACGCGCGGCGCCGCCGGCGCGGCGTCGCCCTACGCGTTCTACGGCGCGCACCAGGCCGGGATCACGACGCCCGTGCAGGACCATCTGCATTTCGCGTCGTTCGACATGATGGCGGGGACCACCCGCGAGGATCTGATCGAGCTTCTCCAGGACTGGTCCTACGCGGCGGCGCGGATGACCCAGGGCCTCGATGTGTCGGCCAGCGGCGCGGTGGGAGGCTCGCCGGAGGCGCCGCCGGACGACACCGGTGAGGCGCTGGGCCTTGCCGCGAACGGGCTGACGATCACGTTCGGCGTCGGACCGACCCTGTTCACGGCCGTCGACGGCACCGACCGCTACGGACTCGCCGACCGTCGGCCCGCCCTGCTCACCGCGTTGCCGGCGTTTCTCGGCGACGACCTGGAGCCCGATCACACCGGCGGCGACCTGTGCATCCAAGCCTGCGCCGACGACCCGCAGGTCGCCGTGCACGCGATCCGCAATCTGAGCCGCATCGCCTTCGGCCGAGCACGGCTGCGCTGGTCGCAGCTCGGCTTCGGAAAGACGTCGAAGACGACCGCCGATCAGGCCACGCCCCGCAACCTCTTCGGGTTCAAGGACGGCACGGCCAACATCCTCGCCGACGACCAGGCGGCGCTGGATCAGCACGTCTGGGTCGGCGACGGCGACGAACCGGCCTGGCTCGTGGGCGGCTCCTATCTCGTGGCGCGCAAGATCGCGATGCTTATCGAGACGTGGGATCGCGTGCGTCTGAGCGAGCAGGAGCGCATCACGGGACGCGACAAGGCGCACGGTGCACCGCTGTCCGGCGGACAGGAGCAGACGGCCCCGGACTTCTCCGCCGTCGGCGCGACCGGCAAACCGGCCATCGACACGCGCAGCCACGTGCGCCTCGCGCACCCCGACCTCAACAAGGGCATCCGGATCCTGCGCCGCGGCTACAACTACGTCGACGGCAACACCGATCTCGGACGACTCGACGCCGGCCTGTTCTTCCTCGCGTACCAACGCTCTCCCGCGCAGTTCATCGCCCTGCAGCGTGCACTGTCGAGGGATCTGCTGAGCGAGTACATCCGCCACATCGGCTCGGGGTTGTGGGCCATTCCCCCGGGAGCCGAGGAGGGCTCGTACGTCGGGGCGGGTCTGTTCGCCTGAGGCGGCGCAGCGCTACACGCGCAAGAACCGGGCGACGCGCCCGAGGGCGGCCTCCACGGATGCCGCGTCGACCGCGGCACCGAAGGGGTCGGACATCGGTAGCAGATGGTGTCTGCCGACGGCCGTCGAGTGGCGCCAGGTGCCGAACACCTCTCCCCCGGCGATGAGCACGGGACGCACCAGGCCGTTGAGGGTCGGACCGATCGTTGCGAGGTGCTCCGGCGGACAGACTCGGGAGCGGTCCGCGTACGAGAGGTAGTACTCGTCGAAGGGCGGCAGCGCGAGCACTCCGGAGACTGCCTCGGCAGTGTCTCCGGCTGGCGCGTCGGCGCCGAGGAAAAGGCCCTCGTCGAGCGCCGTGACCCGATCGCCGGCGGCTTCCCGCGCGGACCGGGCGATACCGACGGGAACGCCGGCCCACCAGCGGAAGTCGTCGAGGGTGGCCGGTGCGTGCCCGGCGAGATACCGGACGAACAGCTCGCCCCAGGGCTCGGTGGGAGCCGCGGCATCCGGCAGCCAGTCGTCGGCGGCGACGAGGTACTGCTCCCGCGTGGGCGCGCCGTCGCGCGGCACGACCGGGCCGAAGACGACACCCCCGCGAACGGCGAGGGCCGAGATCAGGTGACCTCCGCGGGAGCCCGCGACATCCGCACCGGCGGCGGCGATGACCGTCGCCGCCTCGTTTCGCGTCAGGCGGTTGCCGCCCGAGAGCGCGGCCCCGACGGCCCGCTCGGCGAGCGCGATGTCGTCGGCCTCGATGCCGAACGCACGGTGCACCCCCGCCGCCTGGCGCTGCTGCCGCTCGCGCGTCAGCTCGAGGATCCAGGCGAGGTCCTCGGCGGCGACGATGTGCAGGGTTCCACGCTGCGTCCACGAGCGCACGAGCACACCGCGCGCGAAGGCGTCGTCGACGTCGGTGAGCGTGACCTCCCCCGCCGTGCGGATGCCGAGAGCCCATCGCCCCGCCCAGAACTCCTGCGCCTGCGTGGCGGTCAGCCGGCGCGCGGCGGCCCCCAGGCCGGCTTCGGGAACGACCAGGGCGTGATGCACCAGACGCGCGGCGCGCAGACGGACGGAGTCCATGCGCCCATCCTGCCCGCCGCCGACGACATCCGTTCTTCTATACTCGACTGGTCCGGGCGCGACGCGGCGTTCGGTGCTCGAAAAAGGGGCACGCGAGACACATACGGCATCCCTTCACCGTTTCGTCTCTCGGAGGCCCCATGTCCACCGTCTCTGCGCACGTCGCCCAGACCCTCGCCGCTCACATCGACCACGTCTTCGGTGTGATGGGAAACGGCAACGCCCACGTCCTCGACGCCCTGGAGCGCTCCACGGACGTGCACTACACCGCCGTGCGCCACGAGGCGGGCGGCGTCGTCGCTGCGGATGCCTATCACCGGGCGAGCGGACGCCTCGCCGCCGCGACCGCCACCTACGGTGCCGGCTTCACCAACACGCTGACCGCCCTGGCGGAGTCGGTGCAGGCCCACGTGCCGCTCGTACTCGTCGTCGGGGACGAACCGACGTCGGGCCCCCGTCCGTGGGACGTCGACCAGATCGCCCTGGCCTCGGCGGTGGGCGCGCGCACGTACACCGTCGGACGGGCCGATGCGGCGGCCACCACGGTCATCGCGATCGAGCACGCGCTGGCCTATCGCGTGCCGACGGTGCTCGCCATCCCCTACGACGTCGCCAAGCTCGAGGCGGGCTCGGTGCCGGCCGCGCCGCAGCCGACACTGCCCGCGCCGATCGCCCCCTCCCCGTTCGCACGTGCGGCGATCGCCGACCTGGCCGCCGCACTGGCCGCCGCGGAGCGTCCGGTGCTGATCGCGGGTCGCGGCGCGTGGATCTCGGGCGCCGCGGATGCTCTCGGGCGTTTGGCGGACGCGACGGGCGCCGTCACGGCGACCACGGCGCTGGGTCGCGGGATGTTCCCTCGGCCGGAGTTCGACCTCGGGGTCACCGGCGGGTTCGGCGCCGACGGCGCCATGGAGCTGATCTCGACGGCGGACGTCGCGGTGGTCTTCGGCGCGGGACTCAACCAGTTCACGATGCGCTTCGGCGCCCTGTTCGCCCCGGGCACCCGCGTCGTGCAGGTCGACATCGCCCCCGCGGCGACGCACCCGCACGTCGGCGGCTTCATCCGCGGCGATGCACGCCTCGTCGCCGAAGCCCTCTGCGACGAGTTGGCGACGAGGGATGCCGCGCCCAGCGGCTGGCGCGAGCGCGTGGACATCGCAGCGCTGCGCGCCCGCGACGGCGGCGACCCCCTGGCGCCCGACGGCCGTCTCGACCCACGGTCGGTCGCCGAGCGCATCGGTGAGCTGCTCGAGAGCGCACCCTCCACCCGCGACCGCGTCGTCGTCACCGACGGCGGCCACTTCCTCGGCTGGGCGAACATGTACTGGTCGGTGGCCTCGCCCGACCGCATGATGATGGTCGGCACCGCGTACCAGTCGATCGGCCTGGGATTCCCCTCCGTCGCGGGCGCCGTCCGGGCTCGGCCGGAGGCCACCATCGTGCTGTCCACCGGCGACGGCGGCGGACTGATGGCACTGTCGGATCTGGAATCCGCGGTGCGCGTGGCGGCGGGCCGCGGATTGGCCGTCGTGTGGAACGACGCCGCGTACGGCGCCGAGATCAACCTGTACGGCCTGCAGGGCCTCGCCCGGGAGCCCATGCTCATCCCCGAGGTCGACTTCGCGGGTCTCGCCTCCGCGGTCGGGGCTCGAGGTGTCGTCGTGCGCACGCTCGCCGACCTCGACGAGCTCGCGCGGTGGGTGCAGGTCCCGGCATCCGACCGGCCCTTCCTGCTGTTGGACTGCCGAATCTCCGGCGACGTCATCGCCCCGTACCAGCAGGAGATCATTCGCGTGAACTCCTGACGCGGGGCCGGTAGCCCCGCACGGACGGAACTGTCTGCGCGGCCGGGAATGCGCAGACCTGTTGAAACGCTGTGTCTGTGGCGCACACTGGGCTGCGACGGAAGTCCGTCGGGAGGTCTGCGCGGAATCGGGGTGCCATGGAAGGTCTGGAAGTCACCGTCCTGCTCGGGCTGTCGGTGCTGGCGGGAACGCTCCTCGCGCCGCGCCTGCGCCTGGCGACACCGCTGGTGCTGCTGATCCTCGGCCTGCTGCTCGGGTTCGTGCCGGAGCTGCGCCGCATCGAGCTGCCGCCCGAGACGGTGCTGCTGTTGTTCCTGCCCGTGATGCTGTTCTGGGAGAGCCTGACGACGTCGCTGCGGGGCGTTCGCCGGTCGCTGCGCTACATCATCCCGATGAGCACGCTGCTCGTGGTCGCCTCGGCGTTCGCGGTCGCGTGGGTGGCCACACTCTTCGGGCTGCCCTGGCCGGCAGCCATGATCCTCGGTGCCGCCGTCGCGCCCCCCGATGCCACGGCTGTCGCCGCGCTCGGACGACTGCTTCCGCAGCGCACGTTCATGAAATTGAAGGCGGAGAGTCTGACCAATGACGGCACCGCATTGGTGCTCTATGCCATCGCGATCTCCGTCGCACTCGGCGACACCGTCACGGGCTGGTCGATCACCGCCACCGTGCTCGTCTCCTATCTTGGCGGAGCGATCGCCGGCATCGTCGTCGCGGCTCTCGCGTACCTCACGCTGCGGCGCATGCGCAATGCCCTGTCGATCAACGTGACGCTGCTGCTGGTTCCGTTCACGGCGTTCCTGCTCGCCGAACTGGTCAACGCCTCGGGCGTTCTCGCCGTGGTGTTCGCGGGCCTGATCATCGCCTGGGCCTCGCCGCGCATCACCACCGCCGCCTCCCGCCGCACCGCGACGGCGGCGTGGCCGTTCGGCGTCTACCTGCTCAACGGAGCGCTGTTCGTGCTGATCGGGTTGGAGGTGCAGCTCGTCCTGCACGAGATCTCCCCGAGCGAGGTGTGGGGCCTCGTGCTGCTGACCGTGGCCGCGTGGGCGGCGCTGCTGGTGGTGCGCTATGTGTTCCAGCTGTTGATGGCCCCCTTCTCGCGCCCGCGTACGCCGGCGCTGACCGCACGTTCCGGCCCGGGATCGCTGAACCGCGCGCGCATCGTGAGCACGATGGCCGGGTTCCGCGGTGCCGTGTCGCTCGCGATCGCGCTCTCGGTTCCGCTGACGACGTCGTCCGGTCAGCCGCTCGTCGGCCGCGACGCCGTGGTGTTCGTGACGGCCGGGGTGATCGTGCTGAGTCTTCTCGTGCAGGGACCGCTCCTTCCCGCCATCGTCCGGTGGGCGAAGCTTCCCAGCGACGACTGGGCCGCCGACGAGATCGAGCTGGCGCAGCGGACCATCTCGGGTGCGGCGATCGCCGCTCTCGACGACATCGCCGCCGAGCACGGTATCAGCGATGAGGTGCGCGAGCGCGCTCGTCAGGATGGCTACGACATGCTCGAGCTGGCCAACGCGCGTGCCTTCGCCCGTGCCCAGGCCGCCGCGGATGCCGACCAGATCGCACAGCTCGAGGGCATGGTGGCAGCGCCGTCGGCCCCCGACACCGGTGCGCAGACAGTCGTGGACGGCGCTGGGCCCGTCGTGGGGCTGAATCCGGCCGCGGCGGGCGTCGACGCCGCGACCTCGCTGACGATGCTCGCCGCATCGACCGGAATCGACCTCACCCAGCGATCGCCGCTCGTGCGCTTCGAGGAGATGACGCGACTGAAGCTGGCCCTGCTGGATCGCAAGCGCGAGGTCCTTCTGCGTCTTCGGCGTGAGGGTACGGTCGACGACCTTCTCGCCCGACGGCTGGAAGCGCACCTGGATGCCGAGGAGCTGCGCCTCAGCGGCTACGACGACCTCGACTGAGCGTCACTCGGCGTCTCGGTCCGTCACCCGACGGGGAGCATCCACCGGGCGAAGAAGTCCGCCAGCTCATCGGTCGCGTCCAGCGGCAGCACGGCCGCGACATACTGATCAGGACGCACCACGACGACCACGCCGTCCCGCGACAGCCCGCGGGCATCGAAGATGTCGACCTCGTTCCAGCGGTTGGGTGCCGCGGCGAACACCTTCTCCCAGTCGGTGAGCGCCAACGCACCCGAATGCGGGCGGAAGACAGCCGGCGCACGAGTGACATCGATGTCGTCGAACCCCTGCTGGTAGATCACCTTCGCGTCGAAGACCGCGTCGATATCGGCATCCGCGGGGGTATGGCGCCGCACCGGAGAGTCCGGGTCGTCGGCGAGCCAGGCCGCGAAGCGCGCCAGGGGCGAGTCGTCGGCGAGCCCGTCGCGGTCGGCGAAGGCGTACAGGCGCCAGCGCCCGTCTGCGCTCGCGTGATGACCGAGATGCACGACGTTGCCGTCGGCCGCCAGAGTGACGGGCGCACTCTTGAAGCGCTTGCCCACCGGGAAGCCGGTCGCCAGATGCTGGTGGGCGGTGCCGGCGACGACTCCCGTCCCCTCGGCGTAGGTGGTCATGAAGCCCGAGGGGAACTCGGCGGTGGCGAGATAGTAGGTCGCGAGGTCGGCAGGATCGGAGATCTCCTCGGGCTTTCGCGCCATCAGCGTCGACCACTCCTTGTCGAACTCGATGAGCTGCTGAGCGACCGGCCGGCGCTCGGAGGTGTAGGTCGACAGAAGGGAGGCCGGGCTCAGACCGCTCAGCACGGAGCCGAGCTTCCACCCCAGGTTGAAGCCGTCCTGCATCGAGACGTTCATGCCCTGCCCCGCCTTCGCGCTGTGCGTGTGGCAGGCGTCGCCGGTGAGGAACACGCGCGGCTGCCGTCCGCCGTCGAGCGCGTCGTCGAAGCCGTCGGTGACCCGGTGGCCGACCTCGTACACGCTGTGCCAGGCGACGCTCTTCACGTCGAGCGTGTACGGGTGCAGGATCTCGTTGGCCCGCCGGATGATCTCCTCGACGGGCGTCTGACGCACGCGGTGGTCGTCGTCGTCCGCCACGGCGCCCAGGTCGACGTAGATGCGGCTGAGGTATCCGCCTTCGCGCGGAATGTGCAGGATGTTGCCGGCCTCGGCGTTGATCGCGCACTTGATGCGCCAGTCGGGGAAGTCCGTCTCGACGAGCACGTCCATCACGCCCCAGGCGTGCTGCGAGATGTCGCCGACGTGCACCCGGCCGATCGCCGCCCGTACGCCGCTTCGCGCCCCGTCGCAGCCGACGACGTACGCCGCACGCACGGCGCGCTCCTCGCCGGCGCGCTCTCCGCCGACGTGGCGTACGCGCACCTCGACCGGACGGTCCTCGCCCTCGTGCACGGTGAGCCCGACGAACTCGATCCCGTAGTCGGGTGCGATGCGCGCCGGGCCGTGCGCGGCCGCTTCGGCGAAGTAGTCGAGCACGCGCGCCTGGTTGACGATGAGGTGCGGGAACTCGCTGATGTCGTACGCGTAGTCGGCAGTGCGGGAGCGGCGCACGATGCGCGCGGGGTTCTCGGGATCGGGTCCCCAGAAGTTCATCCACCCGATGTTGTACGCCTCGGCGATGATCCGCTCGGCGAAGCCGAAGGCCTGGAAGGTCTCGACGCTGCGCGGCTGGATGCCGTCGGCTTGGCCGAGGGCGAGACGCCCGTCCCGTCGCTCGATGATGCGCGTGAGGACCCCGGGATACTGCGACAGCTGCGCGGCCAGGAGCATGCCGGCCGGCCCGGAGCCGACGATCAGGACGTCGACCTCGTCGGGCAGCTCCGCCGGGCGGTCGATTCCCGTCCCCGCGGCCGGTTGCACGCGGGGGTCGGCGGAGACATACCCGTGGTGATGGAACTGCATCGTCGTCGTCCTTCCGACTCAGGCCCGCGAGAGCCCTCGGATGGGGCTGACCGTCTGCTCGGCCTCATGGTCGGGTCCGAGCGGGATGCCGCTGCGGTCGCGCAGCAGCAGCGTGGCGATCAGTCCCAGCAGGGTCATGCCGGCGAGGTACCAGGTGACGCCCGTCGTGGAACCCGTCGCCTGCACGATCGCCTGCGCGATCGTCGGAGCGAAGGCCCCGCCGAGGATCGCACCGATCGCGTACGAGATGGAGACGCCCGAGAAGCGGATGGACGCGGGGAACAGCTCGGCGTAGAGGGCGGCTTGAGGACCGTACGTGAAACCGAGCCCGACCGTGAGGACCACCAGGCCCAGCGTCAGCAGGACGATCGAGCCGGTGTTGACGAGCGGAAAGAGCAGGAAGACGCCGGCCAGCTGGGCCAGCCAGCCGATGATGTAGGTCGTGCGCCGTCCGATGCGATCCGAGATCCAACCGGAGAGGAAGGTGAACACCAGCCAGGTGATCGCGGACAGGGTGACCGCGCCCAGCACATCGGCGGTCGCGAGTCCGATCGGTCCCTTCGGGTCGGTGGCGTAGCGCTGGATGTACCCCCCGGTGGTCATGTATCCCACGGCGTTGTTGCCGGCGAACACGAGAGCCGCGATCACCACGAGCAGGGTGTGCTTGCGGAACAGCGCGACGATCGGCATCCGCGTTTCCTCCTTGCGCTCGGCGAGCTCCGCGAACACCGGGCTCTCCTCCACTCGGCGGCGGATGTAGTAGCCGATGACGATCAGCACGAACGAGAGCAGGAACGGCACGCGCCAGCCCCACTGCAGGAAGGCCTCCCCGGGAGCGATCGTGGCCATCAGCGCGAGCATGCCCGACGCGAGGAGCAGACCCAAGGGAACGCCCATCTGAGGGGATGCGCCGAAGATGCCTCGGCGCGTCTTGGGAGCGTGCTCGACCGCCATCAGCACCGCACCGCCCCACTCTCCGCCGGCCGAGATGCCCTGCAGGATGCGCAGCAGCACGAGCAGGATCGGCGCCGCCATGCCGATCGCGGCATACGTCGGCAGCAGACCGACCAGCGTCGTCGCCACGCCCATCAGGATCAGGGTCACCATGAGGACGAGTCGGCGCCCGTACTTGTCTCCGAAGTGACCCGCGAGGAAAGCGCCGAACGGTCGGAACAGGAAGCTGATGCCCACCGTGATGAACGACAGCACCTGAGCGAACCCCTCTCCGGCGGGAGCGAAGAAGAGGCTTCCGAAGACCAGGCCGGCCGCAGATGCGTAGATGAAGAAGTCGTACCACTCGACCGTCGTGCCGACGATCGTGGCGAAGACGACGCGGCGGCGGTCGGTGGACGTCGCGATCGTCCCGGTCGGGGTGAACCCGACGGGGTGGTTCGTGGAAGCGCTCATGGGGTGACTCCAGTGTCGGTGTGACGTCTCTGTCGGACGGCGAAGCAGTGCTTGCCGCGGTGACGACGATCATATACGATTTCGGATACGACGCAAGGGAGCATCCATGACAGACACCGACAGCCGGTTCGCCGTCCTCGGCGCGCGCCCGGGCAAGATCGTCGCCGTCCACCTCGCCTACGCCTCTCGCGCCGACCAGCGCGGCCGCCGCCCGGCATCCCCGTCGTACTTCTTCAAGCCCTCCAGCTCGCTGGCCGCCTCGGGCGCGTCGGTCGAGCGTCCCGCCGGCACCGAGCTGCTCGCGTTCGAAGGCGAGATCGCACTCATCATCGGCACGCCCGCCCGATGGACGACGGTCGAGACCGCCTGGTCGCACGTGGCCGCGATCACCGCGGCGAACGATTTCGGCCTCTACGACCTGCGCGCGAACGACAAGGGCTCGAACGTCCGCTCGAAGGGCGGCGACGGCTACACGCCGATCGGCCCGGCACTGATCGACGCGGTCGGCATCGATCCGGCGAATCTGCGCCTGCGCACCTGGGTCAACGGCGAGCTCGCGCAGGACGACACCACCGACGGGCTCCTCTTCCCGCTCGCCCAGATCGTCGCCGACCTCTCCCAGCACTTCACCCTCGAGACCGGCGACGTCATCCTCACCGGCACGCCCGCGGGCTCGTCGGTGGTCGTTCCCGGCGACGTCGTCGAGGTACAGGTGGATGCCGGGGAGCGGTCCACCGGTCGGCTGCGCACCACCGTAGTCCAGGGCGAGCGCGCCTTCGACGGTACGATCGGCTCGCTCCCGGCCGTCGACGACCGCCAGCGCGCCGAGGCGTGGGGCTCCCCCGAGGCCGCCGGACTCGGCGCGCCGGCCGCGGTGCTCACCCCCGCCCTGCGCGAGAAGCTCTCCCGCGTCCCCGTCGCCGCTCTCAGCGGCCAGCTGCGCAAGCGCGGCCTCGACGACGTCACGATCGACGGCGTGCACGCACTCACTCCGGGCCGTCGCTTCGTCGGCACGGCCCGCACTCTGCGCTTCCTCCCCCACCGCGAAGACCTCTTCGCCGCGCACGGCGGCGGCTACAACGCCCAGAAGCGGGCGTTCGACACGGTGCAGGAGGGCGAGGCCCTCGTCATCGAAGCCCGCGGCGAGACGGGTTCGGGCACGCTCGGCGACATCCTCGCGATCCGCGCCCACGCGCGCGGCGCGGCAGCGATCGTCACCGACGGCGGCGTCCGCGACGCCGAGGCGGTCGCCGCCGTCGGCATCCCGGTGTTCGCCGCCGGCGCGCACCCCGCCGTCCTAGGCCGCCGGCACGTGCCGTGGGAGACCGACGTCGCGATCGGCTGCGGCGGCACGACGGTGCAGCCGGGCGACATCCTCGTCGGCGACGGAGACGGCGTCATCGTCCTGCCGCCCGGGCTCGCCGAGGAGGTCGCCGATGCGGCACTCCAGCAGGAGCGGGAGGACGCGTGGATCGCCCGCCAGGTCGCGGCCGGCCACCCCGTCGACGGCCTGTTCCCGATGAACGCCCAGTGGCGGGCCCGCTACGAGAGCGAGAGGAACGCCTGATGGTTCCGACGACCCCGGCATCCACCCAGAGCAAATCCCAGCAGGCCTACCACTGGATCAAGGAACGCATCGCCGCGCAGGAGTTCACCCCCGGGTATCGCCTCGTGCTCGGCGCGATCGCCGGCGAGCTCGGGATGAGCGTGGTGCCGGTCCGCGAAGCGATCCGACAGCTCGAGGCCGAGGGTCTCGTGATGTTCGAGCGGAACGTCGGCGCGCGGGTCTCCATGGTCGACGACACCGCGTACCGCTTCAGCATGCAGTCCCTCAGCATCCTCGAGGGCGCCGCGACCGCCCTGTCCGCGCGCGCGCTCACCGCGGACGACGTGCGGCGCGCGCGCCAGGTCAACGAGCTGATGGTCGAGACGCTCGAGCACTTCGATCCCCGCGCCTTCACCGCGCTGAACCAGGAGTTCCACGCGATCCTCTTCGAGAAGTGTGCGAACCCGCGCATGCTCGAGCTGGTGCACGCCGAGTGGGCACGACTGGGTCACCTGCGCGATTCGACGTTCAGCTTCGTCCCCGGCCGCGCCGCCGAATCCGTGCGCGAACACGAGAACATCCTCGTGCTGATCGAGACCGGCGCTCCGCTCGCCGAGATCGAGAAGGCCTCGCGCCGCCACCGCTCGGCGACCCTCGACGCCTACATGATCCACGAGCATCCCGACGAAGCGCTTGGCCTCCCCGCCTTCTGACTCGCCGTCTCCGGCATCCGCCCCTCCCACGAAGGAGCCCGCATGACCACTCCGCTCACCACCACCCGCCGCGTGCCGGCCGACCTGCCCGAGCGCATCCAGCACTACATCGGTGGCCGCTTCGTCGACTCGGTCGACGGCGACACGTTCGACGTGCTCGATCCCGTGACCAACCAGACCTACCTGAAGGCCGCCGCGGGAAAGAAGGCCGATATCGACCTCGCGGTCGCCGCCGCACGAACGGCGTTCACCGAAGGTCCCTGGCCGCGCATGCAGGCCCGCGAGCGCTCGCGCGTGCTGCACCGCATCGCGGACATCGTCGAATCACGCGACGCGCGCCTCGCCGAGTGGGAGAGCTTCGATTCGGGCCTGCCGATCACCCAGGCGCTCGGCCAGGCGCGTCGCGCGGCGGAGAACTTCCGCTTCTTCGCCGACCTGATCGTCGCGCAGACCGACGACGCCTTCAAGGTGCCCGGCCGTCAGCTCAACTACGTGAACCGCAAGCCCATCGGCGTCGCCGGCCTCATCACGCCCTGGAACACGCCGTTCATGCTCGAGTCGTGGAAGCTGGGACCTGCGCTGGCCACCGGCAACACCGTGGTGCTCAAGCCTGCGGAGTTCACGCCCCTGTCAGCGTCCCTCTGGGCGGGAATCTTCGAGGAGGCGGGCCTTCCCGAGGGGGTGTTCAATCTCGTCAACGGTCTCGGCGAGGATGCCGGCGACGCACTCGTGAAGCACCCGGATGTGCCGCTGATCTCCTTCACCGGCGAGAGCAGCACCGGCCAGCTCATCTTCGCGAACGCCGCGCCGTTCCTGAAAGGGCTCTCGATGGAGCTGGGCGGCAAGAGTCCCGCCGTCGTGTTCGCCGACGCCGACCTCGACGCGGCGATCGACGCGACCATCTTCGGCGTGTTCTCGCTCAACGGCGAGCGCTGCACCGCGGGCAGCCGCATCCTCGTGCAGCGCGAGATCTACGACGAGTTCGTCGAACGGTACGCGGCGCAGGCCGACCGCGTGAAGGTCGGCTACCCCGATGACCCCGCGACCGAGGTCGGCGCCCTCGTGCACCCGGAGCACTTCGCGAAGGTGATGTCGTACGTCGAGCTCGGCAAGAGCGAGGGACGGCTCGTGGCCGGCGGCGGCCGCCCCGAGGACTTCGCCGAAGGCAACTTCGTGCGCCCCACCGTGTTCGCCGACGTCGCCCCCGACGCGCGCATCTTCCAGGAGGAGATCTTCGGCCCCGTCGTCGCGATCACCCCCTTCGACACCGACGAGGAGGCCCTGGCCCTCGCCAACCACACCACGTACGGTCTGGCCGCCTACGTCTGGACCAGCGATCTGAAGCGCGCGCACAACTTCGCCCAGAGCGTCGAGGCCGGCATGGTGTGGCTGAACTCCAACAACGTCCGCGACCTGCGCACACCCTTCGGCGGCGTCAAGGCGTCGGGCCTCGGCCACGAGGGCGGCTACCGCTCCATCGATTTCTACACCGACCAGCAGGCCGTGCACATCACGCTCGGCCCCGCCCACAACCCCACCTTCGGCAAGGGAGCCTGAGATGACAGACCGCAGCCAGATGATCCGAACATCCTCGGGATTCTTCGTCTCGCAGGAGGCGCCGATCCACGCGGACAATCCCATCCCGACGCCCTCTGTCGCCGCCCCCGACATCCTGCGCTGCGCGTACATGGAGCTCGTGGTGACCGACCTCGCGGCATCCCGCGAGTTCTACGTGGACATCCTCGGGCTGCACGTCACCGAGGAGGACGACGAGACGATCTATCTCCGTTCGACCGAGGAGTTCATCCACCACAACCTCGTCCTGCGTACGGGCCCGATCGCCGCCGTCGCCGCCTTCTCGTACCGCGTGCGGTCGGCGGAGGATCTCGACAAGGCCGTCGCGTTTTACTCCGAGCTCGGATGCCGCGTCGAGCGCCGACCCGACGGGTTCACGAAGGGCATCGGCGACTCGGTGCGGGTGGAGGATCCGCTGGGCTTCCCGTACGAGTTCTTCTTCGAGACCCAGCACGTGGAGCGCCTGTCGTGGCGCTACGACCTCTACTCCCCCGGCGAGCTCGTGCGCCTCGACCACTTCAACCAGATCACGCCCGACGTGCCGCGCGCGGTCGGCTTCATGCAGTCCCTCGGCTTCCGCGTCACCGAGGACATCCAGGACGAGGCGGGCATCGTCTACGCCGCCTGGATGCGCCGCAAGCCCACGGTGCACGACACCGCCATGACCGGCGGAGACGGACCCCGCATGCATCACGTGTGCTTCGCGACGCACGAGAAGCACAACATCCTGGCCATCTGCGACAAGCTCGGAGCCCTGCGCCGCTCGGATTCCATCGAGCGCGGCCCCGGTCGGCACGGCGTCTCCAACGCGTTCTACCTGTACCTGCGCGACCCCGACGGTCACCGCGTCGAGATCTACACGCAGGACTACTACACCGGCGATCCCGACAACCCGGTGGTCACCTGGGACGTGCACGACAACCAGCGACGCGACTGGTGGGGAAACCCCGTCGTCCCGTCCTGGTACACCGACGGATCCGTGGTGCTCGATCTGGACGGCAATCCGCAGCCCGTGCGCGCCCGTACCGACGCGAGCGAGATGGCGGTCACGATCGGCGCGGACGGTTTCAGCTACACCCGTGCCCCCGAAGAGGTGGGCGCCGGGGAGTTCAAGCTCGGCAACCAGCTCTGACCACCCGCCCCCCGGCATCCACTACCCCCCCCCCCCCCCCCCGCACCCTCCTGCGTCCCGCCCGCCGTGTCCCACTTTCGGCTGTCACAGCACCCCTCAGCCGACAGGAAGTGGGACACACACCGGCGGAAGTGGGACACGGACCGCGAACCCAGAAGCTCAGAGGAGCAGACACATGCTCAGCGACGCACAGATCGACGCCATCGCGGCGGAACTCGCCGAGGCAGACCGCACCCACAGCGTGATCCCGCGCATCACCGCGCGGTACCCGGACGCCGGGGTGGAGGACTCCTACGCGATCCAAGGCCGCTGGCGCGACACGCAGATCGCCGCGGGGCGCACCCTCGTGGGGCGCAAGATCGGTCTCACCTCGAAGGCGATGCAGCAGGCGACGGGCATCAGTGAGCCGGACTACGGGGTCATGTTCGACGACACCGTCTACCGCTCGGGCGCGGAGATCCCCGTGGATCACTTCTCGAACGTGCGCATCGAGGTCGAACTGGCCTTCGTGCTGAAAACACCGCTGGAGGGTCCCGACTGCACGCGGGAGGACGCCCTCGCCGCGATCGACTATGCCGTCGCCGCCCTCGAGGTGCTGAACTCGCACATCGAGCTGGAGGGGCGGACCATCGTCGACACCATCAGCGACAACGCGGCCTACGGCGCCATGGTGCTGGGCGACGTGCACATGAGCCCCGAAGAGATCGATCTGCGCTGGGTGCCGGGCGTGCTCAGCCGCAACGGAGAGATCGAGGAGACAGGCGTCGCCGCCGGCGTGCTCGGCCACCCCGCGACCGGCGTCGCGTGGCTCGCCAACAAGTTCCACCAGCACGGCGCGCGCCTGGAGGCGGGCGAGATCATCCTGGCAGGATCGTTCACACGGCCCGTGTGGGTGCAGCGCGGCGACACGGTGCGCTGCGACTTCGGACAGATGGGGGTGATCGAGTGTCGTTTCGTCTGAGGGCGACCCTTCGCGACCGGCTGGGGGCGGCATCGCGCCCCCTCGTCGGCGGCTGGGTCTGCACCGGCTCACCGCTGGTCGCGGAGATCATGGCGGGATCGGGGCTCGACTGGCTTCTGGTCGACATGGAACACGGCCCCAACACGCTCGACACGGTTCTCGCTCAGCTGCAGGCGATCGACGGGTCCGGCGCGACCCCGGTCGTGCGCGTGCCGATCGGCGATGCCGTCACGATCAAACAGGTGCTCGACCTCGGCGCGCAGAACATCCTCGTGCCCATGGTCTCCACCGCCGACGAGGCGCGCGCCGTCGTCGCCGCCACGCGCTATCCCCCGCGCGGTCGGCGCGGCGTGGGCTCGGCGTTGGCGCGCTCGGCTCGATGGAACCGGGTCGAGGACTACCTGGCGAACGCCGACGCCTCCGTGTCGGTCTTCGTGCAGATCGAGAACGCCGAGGGCGTCGATGCGGCGGCCGAGATCGCCGCCGTCGAGGGCATCGACGGCGTGTTCGTCGGCCCGAGCGACCTCGCCGCCTCGCTCGGACTGCTGGGGCAGCAGACGCACCCCGACGTGGTCGACGCGGTGCGACGCACCTTCGCCGCCGTGCGCGCAGCGGGTCTTCCCGTCGGGGTGAACGCGTTCGACCCGCAGCTCGCGCAGACCTACCTCGACGACGGGGCCGCCTTCCTTCTGGTGGGCGCCGACGTGGCGCTGCTGGCCCGCGGGTCGGAGGCCCTCGCGGCGCGATGGGCGACGGAGCACGACGACACCGAGCGCGACTCCTACTGACACGGGGCGCCGCGCGTCGACACGCGTCGAGCTGCTGTCAACCCCCGCGCGGCCGGCGCGGCGCCATGCCACCCTGTGAGCATGCAGAGGATCGTCACCGCCCGCATCGAGCTCGACGTCACCGACCCCGCCGACCTCGTGTTCGCCGTGGCCGCATCCCGGGCGTATGCCCCGGCATCCGAGTCCCTCGACGTGCGCGTCGACGGCTCACCCGTGCCGGTGCGCGAACTCGCCGACGCACACGGAGGTCGCCTCCACCGGGTGGACGCGCCGATCGGCCGCCTGCGACTGGACTACGCGGCGACCATCGACGGCGCGGCCACGCCGCTGGACGCGGACGAGACGGAACTGCTCGTCTACGGCCGCCCCAGCCGCTACGCGGAGTCCGACGCACTCGCGCCGACGGCCGCGGCCGAGTTCGGCGGCATCACCGATTCGAGCGACCTGCTGACGGGCGTGTCGTCGTGGGTGGGCACCGAGCTGTCGTACGTCAGCGGCTCGAGCCTGCCGACCGACGGCGCCGTCCGCACGCTCCTGGCCCGCCGCGGCGTCTGCCGCGATTACGCCCACCTGTGCGTCGCCCTTCTGCGCGCGGGCGGCGTACCCGCACGGCTGGTCGCGGTGTACGCGCCGGGACTCGACCCCATGGACTTCCACGCCGTCGCCGAAGCATGGGTCGACGGCGCCTGGCGCGTCGTCGACGCCACTACCCTGGCACCCCGCGACACGCTCGTTCGCATCGCGACGGGCCGGGATGCCGCGGACACCGCCTTCCTCAACATCCTTCGCGGACGCGCCGACCTCATAGACCTGCAGGTGACCGCGACCGCCGACACCCTTCCCGACGACGACCTGGATCGGCTGATCAGCATCTCCTGACCGCGCGAGTCAACCAGTTGACACCAGGGATGTCAACTGGTTGACTCTGGCTATGGCCGCCCGTCTCACCGTCACCCTCCACGAGCTCGTCGGCGAACTGGATCTGTTCGCGGACGCCTGGTTGCGAGACAGACATGGCGTGACCTTCAACCTGTTCGAGATCCTGGCGACCCTCTCCGAGCGGGCGCCGATCGACATCACCGGGCTCGCACGCTGCCTGCGCGTGACGAAGGCCGCGGTCAGCAAGCGCGTCCCGGCCCTGGTCGCCGACGGGTGGCTGCGCACCACCGCGGGCGAGGGGCGCCGCATCCTTCTGGAGCTGACCCCGAAGGGCGTCGAGCTGGTGCGCGTGGCCGGCGGCGAGCTCGAGGCCGAGTTCGCCCAGATGCTCGCCGATCCGCGCCTGGATCCGGTCTCCTCCGGCACCGGCATCACCCCCGCCGCGCTCAACGCCCATCTGTCGGCGCTCACCGACATCGTCCTCGCGAAAGGTCGCACGCCATGAACCGCCGCCTGCTCGTCATCGTCGGCACTCCCCTGCCCGATACCCTCACCCACGCGCTCGCGGAGAGCTACGTGTCGAGTGCCCGCGCCGCCGGCGCCGAGGTGCGCCTGATCGATCTCGCCCACGACCCCATTCCCGACCATCCCCGCACGCGCGACCAGCTGCGCGCGCCGCGCGTCGGCCGCACCGACGATCTGCCGCTCGATCCGGACGTCGCCCGGTACCTGGACGACCTGTTCTGGGCCGATCACATCGCGATCTTCCATCCGCAGTGGTGGGGCACCGTACCGGCAGCTCTGAAGGCGTTCATCGACCGCGTCTTCCTCTCGAACGCGACGTTCCGCTATCGCGAACGCTCTGCCCTGTCCGACCGTCTCCTCGCCGGTCGCACGGCACGCATCGTCATGACGATGGACTCTCCTCGGTTCTGGAACCGCGTCGTCTACCGCGGCGCCGCCGAAGCATCGCTCTCCCGGGCGACTCTCGGCTACTGCGGCGTGCGCACGGTGGGCATCGCACGCTTCACGCCCGTGCGCTTCAGCGATGACACTGCCCGCCGCGGCTGGATCGAGCGCGTGGCGCGGCACGGCAACGCCGACGCCGCATCACCCCGCCGCGCGCGGCGCCCCTCGACCGACGACACCTCTCGCCCACCTCGGGCGGCGCGGGTGAAGACCCTGTAACAAAGCGTCGCCCGGCGAGGCCCGGCACCACGCCAGCGGGGAAGATGGATGTCGCGGCATCCGCGCACACGATTCGGCGCGCCGCTCATCCCACCCGGAGGTCTCCATGCCGCGCCCCATCCTGCGCACCGCCCTTGCCGCCACCGCGGCCGCTCTCGCCCTCGTCCTCGCCGGCTGCGCCGGAGGGACGTCGACTCCGGCGGGTGGGGCGTCCGACTCCGCCGGCACGGATGTCGGCTACATCACCCCCGGAAAGCTCACGTTCGCCACGGGCGAGACGGCGTACGAGCCGTACGTCTACGGCGACGACCCGGCATCCGGGAAGGGCTTCGAAGCAGCGGTCGCGTACGCCGTTGCCGATCAGCTCGGCTTCGCCAAGGACGATGTCGTCTGGGTGCGGACGTCGTTCGAGTCGGCGATCGCGCCCGGACCGAAGAACTTCGACATCAACATCCAGCAGTACACGATCACCGACGAGCGCAAGCAGGCCGTCGACTTCTCGACGCCCTACTACGAAGCGAGCCAGTCGGTCGTCGCGATCAAGGGCGGAAAGGCCCAGGGCATCACCGACATCGCGGGGCTCAAGGGGCTCGCGATCGGAGCGATGACCGGCTCGACGAGCGCCGCCACGCTCGAGAAGGCGATCGCCCCGACCACCGCGCCGTCGCTCTACAACTCCAACGAAGACGCCGTCGCCGCGCTCAAGGCCGGCCAGATCGACGCGATCGTGCTCGACACGCCCACCGCGTACGTCGCGGTCAACGCCCCCTACATCGACAACTCGTTCGTGGTCGGCGAACTGCCCGCCGCCGGCGTCCCCGACCAGTGGGGACTGCTGCTGGCGAAGGACTCGCCGCTGACGGCGAAGGTGAGCGCTGCCGTCGACGCACTGCGCCAGAACGGCACCCTCGACGAGCTGAAGAAGCAGTGGCTGTCGGTGCTGACCGAGGGCGTGCCGCAGCTGAAGTGACCCGCTCGGGTAACGTCGGTCCGTGACCATTCACTCCCCCAGCGCACTCGAGCTCGAGCGTCGCGCGTTCCGCCGCGGGCGGCAGCGGCGCTCGGTGCTCGTCGCGATCGCCTCGAGCCTCGTGTTCGCCGCGATCGTCTGGGCAAGCGTCATCAACACGCCCGGATGGGCGAGCGTGCAGCAGGCGTTCTTCGACCCGCAGATCGCGCTGCAGTCACTGCCGAAGATCTGGGACGGCTTCCTCATCAATCTGCAGGTGCTGGGCCTCTCGCTCGTCACCGTGTCGGCCGTTGCCCTTCTGATCGCGGTGCTGCGCACCGCGCGCGGGCCGGTGCTGTTTCCGCTGCGCGTCCTCGCGGCGGCCTACACCGATCTCTTCCGCGGTCTGCCGTTCATCATCGTGCTCTACCTGATCGGCTTCGGCGTGCCGACGATCATGAACACGCGGATCCCCGTCGTGATGCTCGGCGTCGTGGCGGTCACGCTCACCTATTCCTCGTACGTGGCCGAGGTGCTGCGCGCGGGCATCGAGGCGGTGCACCCGTCGCAGCGGCTGGCGGCCCGCGCCCTGGGCCTCGGCTACGTGCAGACCCTCCGGCGGGTCGTGCTGCCGCAGGCTGTCCGCAAGGTGACGCCGCCCCTCATGAACGACTTCATCTCGATGCAGAAGGACGTGGGACTCATCTCGATCCTCGGCGCGATCGACGCCATCGCCGCCGCCCGCTCGTCGGCGTCGTTGAGCTACAACTTCACGCCGTACGTCGTCGCCGGCATCCTGTTCATCCTGCTGGCCATCCCGACGATCCGCCTGACCGACTGGTACACCGCTCGACTGCGCGAGCGCGAGCAGCAGGGGTCGATCCTGTGAGCGGGCACGCCGCGGCATCCGGCACTTCCGTCCTGCGCGCCGACGAGCTCTGGAAGTCGTTCGGCGAGCGCGACGTCCTGCGCGGCGTCTCCGTCTCGTTGGCCGCGCACGAGGTGGTGGCCCTCATCGGCTCGTCCGGGTCGGGCAAGTCGACACTGCTGCGCTGCCTGGGACTTCTGGAGCCCATCGACGACGGGCGCATCTGGCTCGGCGACCTCGACATCTCCGACCCCCGCGTCGACGGCAACCGCGTGCGCGCACGCCTGGGGGCCGTCTTCCAGAGCTACAACCTGTTCCCCCACCTGTCGGTGCTCGACAACGTCACCCTCGCCTCGCGCGTCGTGCATCGGATGCCGCGGGCACAGGCCGAAGAGCGCGCGCACGATCTGCTCGCACGCGTGGGCCTCGCGGAGTTCGCGACGGCACACCCCGACCGTCTCTCCGGCGGCCAGCAGCAGCGGGCGGCGATCGTGCGGGCGATCGCGACCGATCCCGAAGTGCTGCTCCTGGACGAGATCACCTCCGCGCTCGACCCCGAGCTCGTGGGCGAGGTGCTGGAACTCGTACGCGCTCTGGCCGCGGAGGGAACGACGATCCTGATGGCGACGCACGAGATGGCCTTCGCCCGTGACGTGGCCGACCGGGTCGTCTTCCTCGACGACGGCGTCATCGTCGAGGAAGGCGCCGCGGCATCCGTGTTCGCCGCGCCGCAGCACCCGCGGACGCGGGCGTTCCTGTCACGCGTCTCCGGCTGACGGCCGGCGGGCCTCACGCCCGCCTCAGCGCGGCGCACGAACTCCGCAGAATCGCACGAGCTCCGCACGGATGCCGAGAAAACGTGCGGAGTTCGTCACTCTCTGCGGAGCACGGTGGCTGCGCGCTCAGCGGGCGGCGCGGATGAGCTGCGTCGAGTGGTCGAGATGCGCGCGGACGGCCGCTCCCCCGTCGCGGGGCAGCGCGTCGAGGTAGGCGCGATGCTCGGCGGCGAGCGCACCCGGCGCGTAGTGGGGACGCACATGCGTCAGCAGCAGCAGCACCTCCGACTCGAGCGCCGCGTGTGCCTGCGCGATACGAGGGCTGTCGGCGACCTCGACGATCGCGCGATGGACAGCGGCGTGCGCGCGGATCGTCGCGGGCCAGTCGGCGCGGGCCTCGGCATCGGCGAGGTCATCGATCGCGGCCTCGATCGTCGCGCGCGTCGCGGGCGACCAGACCGAGCCCTGCGCCTCGGTGATGAGGCGTACGGCCTCGGTCTCCAGCGCCGCCCGCAGCTGCTGGAGTCCCCGCAGATCGTCGTCGTCGAGCGCCGAGACCCGGGCGCCGGCGTAGGGGACGAGCTGTACGAGGCGCTCGGCGCCGAGCGCCGCCAGAGCCGCCCGCACGGTATGCCGCGAGACATCGTGCGCCCGGGCGATCTCCTCCTCGCGCAGCGGCGCGCCCGGTGCCAGCGCTCCGCTCAGGATCTCGCCGCGCAGCGCGTCGGCGACGCGCACGTCCGCCGTCGGCCGCGGCGAACCGTCACGCCGGCGCGGAGACACCGTCGCTCCGCGCGCGCACCGGGGCGGCGACCAGCACGAGCCCCACCCCGATGACGATGAGCCCGGCCACAGAGACGGCGGAGAGCTGCTCGTGCAAGACCACGAGGCCGAGCACCGTGGCCGCGAGCGGCTCGGCGAGCGTGAGGGTCGAGACGGTCGCCGGGCTCAGACCGCGAAGCCCCGCGCCGAACAGGAGATAGGCGATCGTGACCGTGACGACGCCGAGCCACAGGGCGAGCGCCGCGCCGTTGGCCGTCCCGAGCCACGCGGTCGAGGTCGACAGCAACACGGGCAGGCTCAGCACCGCGGCGGTTCCGAACACGGCACCCATCGCCGCCGGCGCCGTCCACCCGCGGTCGAGCAGCATCTTGCTGGCGATCGCGTAGAGCGCGTACGACGCGCCGGCGCCCACCGAGGCGGCAACGCCCAGGGCGCTGGCCGGCGCGGCGGCGCCGTCGCCGACCACGCCCGACACCAGCACGACACCGACGATCGCAACGGTCGTCGCCAGGCTCCACCGCAGGCTCGGCCGTCGTCGGCGCAGCACGCTGTCGAGAACGCCGGTGACGATGGGCGCCGAGCCGAGCGCCACGACCGTGCCGACGGCGACACCGTTGAGACCGGTTCCCGAGAAGAACGTCGGTTGGTACGCGAGCACCCCCGCGGCACCGACGAGCACGATGACGAACGTGGAGACCGTCTGGCGGGCGCGGCCGGTCTCCACGTGCGGCGCAGCGGTGCGCCCTGACCGCGCCACGAGGGCGATGGCGATGGCGATGGCGCCCAGCAGCCCACCCCCGATGAGCACGCGCGCCGCGCCGATCGAGAGGGCATCGGCGTCCACGTCGGCGAGCGCCCGCGATGTGCCCGTCGTGGCGAAGCACAGTGCCGCAACGAGGACGGCGGCGATGGAGAGGGGACGACTCACAGGAACATTGTTACACAATCAGATCGTCGTGGTACGCGTTCACCGCGCACGCATAGCCGCCGGTCGTACGCTGAGGCCACGCCTCCCATCGATGCTCTGCTGACGACCTGGCGCGCCGACCCCGTGACGCTCGCGGCCCTGGCCGGCGCGGCGCTTCTCTACGCCCTCGGGGTGCGACGCGCTCGGCAGCGCGGCACCCCGTGGCCGCCCCATCGCACGGTGCTCTTCTTCACCCTCGGGCTCGGCTCATACGCCGTGGTGGAACTCGGCTTCCTCGGCACCTGGTCGGCCGAGCTCCGCTGGGCGTTCGTCGCCCGCATCGCGCTGCTGCTCATGGCCGTCCCGGGTCTCATCTCCCTCGGCCGTCCGCTCGATCTGCTGCGCGCGGGCCTGTCGGATGCCGGTCGCCAGCGCCTGGACGCCGTGCTCGACGGTCGCGTGTTCCGGGTCCTCGGCAACGCGATGTTCGCCACGATCTTCGTCGCGGCGATCTTCTGCGTGTTCCTCACGCCGCTCGCGGGAGTTCTCCGCACCTCGCCCGTGATCGGCGAGGCGCTCGGGCTCGTC
The DNA here is from genome assembly GCF_056313825.1 of Microbacterium sp. DMC48. Classification (NCBI taxonomy): domain Bacteria; kingdom Bacillati; phylum Actinomycetota; class Actinomycetes; order Micrococcales; family Microbacteriaceae; genus Microbacterium; species Microbacterium sp. DMC48. The sequence goes on from NZ_JBQUZN010000003.1 coordinate 398,094, forward strand.
TCGCTCGTGGTCGGGCTGCTGCTCGTGGTGCCCCTGATGGCCCTCACCGGCATCCACACCAGCACGTTCCTCGCGGTCGAGTTCCTGCTGGCCTTCGTGGAACTCGTCATCGACTCCATCCCCGGCATCCTCCTGCGCCTGAACGACACGGTCGTCGACGGCGTGGCAGCCGCCGCGGGTGCGGCGTGGTGGCCGAATCCGCTGCACGATCAGCACCTCGCCGGCGATCTGCTCTGGTTCATCGCCGAGGTCGCCGACGTGCCGATCCTGATCATCCTGCTGGTGCGGTGGGGACGCCGCGACCGCGTCGAAGCCGCCGGCTACGACGCCCTCACCGACGAAGAGCACGACGCGCTCGTCCAGGAGCACCTGCGCGGCGCGCGCGGCTGACGCGCCCTCTCCGCGCGGACGGATGCCGCGGCATCCGCGCGCCGCCGGCGATCAGGCCCGAATGCTGCGCTCGGCCGCCTCGACGACGTTGGTCATGAGCAGGGCGACGGTCATCGGCCCGACGCCGCCCGGGTTCGGCGACAGCCACCCGGCGACCTCCTCCACGCCCGGCGCGATGTCGCCGTAGACCTTCGCCTTGCCGGTCTCGGGGTCGCTCTCGCGGGTCACGCCGACGTCGAGCACGGCGGCGCCGGGCTTCACGTCCTCCGGGCGCACGAGGTGCTTGACGCCCGCGGCGCCGACGATCACGTCGGCCTGGCGCAGGTACGACGGCAGATCGCGCGTGCCGGTGTGCGTGAGGGTGACCGTCGCGTTGACGGCGCGACGGGTCAGCAGCAGGCCGATCGAGCGGCCGATCGTGACCCCGCGGCCGACGACCACGACATGCGTGCCCGCGAGGGCGAAGCCGTTGCGCTCCAGCAGCTCGATCACGGCGCGCGGTGTGCACGGCAGCGGCGAGGTGATCTCGTCGTTGACGTTCAGCACGAGCTTGCCGAGGTTGGTAGGGTGCAGGCCGTCGGCATCCTTGGCCGGATCGATCCGCTCCAGGATGCGATCCGTGTCGAGGTGACGCGGCAGCGGCAGCTGCACGATGTAGCCGTGGCAGGTCGGGTCGGCGTTGAGGCGGTCGATCTCGGCCTCGACGTCGGCTTGCGTGGCGTCGGCCGGCAGCTCGACCTGAATCGAGTTCATGCCGATCGCCTCGGACTCACGGTGCTTCATCCCGACGTACAGCTGCGATGCCGGGTCGGCCCCCACCAGCACCGTGGCGATGCCCGGTGTGACGCCGTGCGCCTTCAGTTTCGCGACGCGCTCGGCGAGCTCCGCCTTGATGGCCGCGGCCGTCGCGCGGCCGTCGAGTTTCTGTGCCGTCATGTTCTCTCCTCAGAAATCGTCCCGCGAGACACCACTCCCGCACCGAGACACACGTCGCCAGACGGTTTCTCGGTGCGAAGGTGGTGTCTCGCAGACAGGGGATGCCGGGATGGCGAGCCGTTACTGGGCGAGGCCGGGGTACAGCGGGAAGGCGGCGGTCAGCGCGGCCACGCGCGTGCGCAGCGACTCGACATCCGCGTCTGGCCGCAGCGCGAGCGCGATGATGTCGGCGACCTCGGTGAACTCCGCGTCACCGAAGCCACGGGTCGCGAGCGCGGGGGTGCCGATGCGCAGTCCCGACGTCACCATGGGCGGACGCGGGTCGTTGGGCACCGCGTTGCGGTTGACCGTGATGTGGATCTCGTGCAGCAGGTCTTCGGCCTGCTTGCCGTCGATCGCCGCGTCGCGGAGGTCGACGAGCACGAGGTGCACGTCGGTGCCGCCCGAACGCACGGAGATCCCGGCATCCTTCACGTCCTGCTGCGACAGCCGGTCGGCGAGGATCGCCGCGCCGCGGATGACGCGCTCCTGACGCTCGCGGAACTCGGGGGTCGCGGCGAGCTTGAACGCCGTGGCCTTCGCGGCGATCACGTGCATGAGCGGGCCGCCCTGCTGGCCGGGGAAGACCGCCGAGTTGATCTTCTTGGCGATGTCGGCGTCGTTGGTCAGGATGAAGCCCGAGCGCGGTCCGCCGATGGTCTTGTGCACGGTGGAGCTCACCACGTGCGCGTGCGGCACCGGGGAGGGGTGCAGGCCCGCGGCGACGAGACCGGCGAAGTGCGCCATGTCGACCCACAGCAACGCGCCGACCTTATCGGCGATGGCGCGGAAGCGGGCGAAGTCGAGCCGGCGCGGATAGGCCGACCATCCGGCGATGATGACCTTCGGCTGGTGCTCGACGGCGAGGCGCTCGACCTCGTCCATGTCGATCGTCGACGTCTCCGGGTCGACACCGTAGGCGACGATGTTGTACAGCCGGCCGGAGAAGTTGATCTTCATGCCGTGCGTCAGATGCCCGCCGTGATCCAGCGACAGACCCAGCAGCGTGTCGCCCGGGCGAGCGATCGCGTGCAGCACGGCAGCGTTGGCGGAGGCCCCCGAGTGGGGCTGGACGTTCGCGAACTCGGCGCCGAACAGCGCCTTGGCGCGCTGGATGGCGAGCTCTTCGGCGACGTCCACCTCTTCGCACCCGCCGTAGTAACGACGGCCGGGGTACCCCTCGGCGTACTTGTTCGTCAGCACCGAGCCCTGCGACTGCAGCACCGAAACGGGAACGAAGTTCTCCGAGGCGATCATCTCGAGGTAGCCGCGCTGACGCTCGAGCTCGCGCTCGAGCACCTGGGCGATCTCGGGGTCGACCTCGGCGAGCGGGGCGTTGAAGTACGGATCGGTCATGACGGTCTCCTGCCATTCGTCGGGTGGATGCCGGTGTGCGCTGGGCGCACGCCGATGAATCAAACGAAGGCCGGCCCAGGCGTGCGGTCGATTGCCGTGTTCGCCGCTCCCCGATGGTGACCCACCTCAACGCCAGTCGCGACAGTGCGAGCATATCGGATGCGACGCCGCAGGCACACGGCTAGGCTGGCGTTGCCAGATTTGTTAAGACTCCTAACACAAACGGAGTACCCCCTGGCCCCGGTCCCGGCCGCCACGCAGAATGGAGCCACCGTGTCGCAGCCCTCCCTCGTCCCCGCACCCGCGCACCTGACCGTCGGCGACGGCCGCGCGTTCGCCCTGGCAGGCGACGTCGCGCTCGTGATGGCGACGGATGCCGAGGCCCTCTCCGACGCCGCCGCCGAGCTGCGCCGGCTGATCGCTGCGCGCACCGGCATCCATCTGCCTCCCCCGACACCCGCAGACGGCGGGCGGCGACAGATCCGACTGAGCCTCGACCACGACGGCCCCGCCGAGTCGTATCGGCTGCGCAGCGACGTCGACGCCGTGCACGTGGCGGGTGCGGATGCCGCGGGCCTCTTCTACGGCGTGCAGACTCTCGCGCAGGCGATCACGGCGGACGCCTCGGGCTGGGGCGTTCCGGAGATGGAGATCGAGGACGCACCCCGGTTCGCGTACCGCGGCGTCATGCTCGACGTCGCCCGTCACTTCCTCGACGTCGCGACGGTGTGCGGCTACATCGACCGCGCCGCGGGCTTGAAGTTCAACGTTCTGCATCTGCACCTCACCGACGACCAGGGATGGCGCATCGAGATGCACTCCCGCCGCCGGCTCACGGAGAGGGCAGCCACGAGCTCGGTCGGCGCCGACGGCGGTGGCTTCTACACCCACGACGACTACCGCGCCATCGTCGCGTACGCCGGCCGCCGCCACATGGTCGTCGTGCCCGAGATCGACGGCCCCAGCCACACCCACGCCGTCTCCCTCGCCTACCCCGAGCTGTGCGCGCCGCCGGTGATCAGCGCGCAGCTGCAGCAGCAGGCGGAGCAGGACGGCACCGACCTGCCGGTCAGCGGTGTCGCCTATGAAGGCATCGGGGTGGGTTTCTCGTCGTTGCGCATCCGCGACGAGCAGACGTACACCTTCCTCGCAGACGTCCTCACCGAGCTGGCGGCGCTGACACCCGGTCCGTACCTGCACATCGGCGGCGACGAGGCGTTGGGGACGGATGCCGATGACTACGACCACTACATCGAGCGCGTCTCACGGCTCGTGGTCGAGACCGGCAAGACCGCCATCGCCTGGCATGAGGCCGGAGTCTCGGGCAGGGTCGCGGAAGGAACCGTCGGTCAGTACTGGGGCTTCGTGTCGCCGACGGACGGCATGGACGAGAAGACCCGGGGCTTCGTCCGTCGCGGCGGGCGGGTCATCCTCTCGCCCGCCGATGCGATCTACCTCGATATGAAGTTCGACCCCGACTCACCGCTCGGGCTGACGTGGGCACGCGGGGTCACGAGTGCCCGTCGCGCCTACGAGTGGGAGCCGACCGCCGTCATCGACGGCATCGACGAGACGCAGATCCTCGGCGTGGAGGCGCCGCTGTGGAGCGAGACCGCTCGGACGCCTGCCGACATCGACGCGCTCGCATTCCCGCGCATCGCCGCCGCCGCGGAAGCGGCGTGGTCCCCGGCATGGGAAAGCCGCCCTCTGCGAACATGGGAATCGTTCCGGTCCCGCGTGGGCGGGCTCGGGCCTCTGTGGACGGCACTCGGCATCCGCTTCACCGCGCTGCCCGAGATCGAATGGACGCCGATGGAGGCGATCACCGCACGAGGGGACACCACATGACCACCGTCATCCATTCGGCCCGTCTCGTCTCTGCGGGAACGCTCACCCCCGACGCCTGGATCGCCTTCACCGATGGCGTCATCGACGGCCGCGGGACGGGCACGACGTGGCGCGCCCTGACGGCGGCCCACGTGATCGACGCCGCGGGAGGGGTGGTGACGCCCGGGTTCATCGACATCCACGGTCACGGAGGCGGGGGCGCCTCGTTCGACGACGGCGCCGCGGCGATCGCCACGGCGCGGGCGATGCACCGTGCGCACGGAACCACCCGCGCGGTGCTCTCGCTCGTCACGGCAGCGCTCGACGATCTCGCCGCCCGCGTGGCGGTGATCGCCGATCTCGTCGAGGACGATGCGACGATCCTCGGCTCGCACCTCGAAGGCCCCTTCCTCGATCCGGGCCACAAAGGGGCGCACACCCTCAGTCTCCTCCGGCCGCCGGATGCCGCCGCCGTCGGCCGGCTGCTGGAGGCGGGGCGGGGCACCGTCCGACAGGTGACTCTCGCTCCCGAGCTGCCGGGCGCGCTGGCGGCGGTGTCGCAGTTGGTGGCCGCGGGCGTCGCGGTGGCGGTCGGCCACACGAACGCCACCGAGGACGAAGCCTTCGCCGCCTTCGACGCCGGAGCGACCATCCTCACGCACGCGTTCAACGCCATGCCCGGCATCCACCACCGCGAACCCGGGCCGGTCGTCGCAGCGCTGCGTGACGAGCGGGTGACGTTGGAGATCATCGCCGACGGCGTGCATGTGCACCCGGATGTCGTGGCACTCGCGTTCGCGCAGGCCCCCGATCGGGTCGCGCTCATCACCGACGCGATGGCCGCCGCCGGTGCCGCCGACGGGCACTACGAGCTCGGCGGGCTCGCCGTGACGGTCACCGACGGCACCGCCCGCCTCGATGAGGGGGGCGCCATCGCCGGCTCGACGCTCACCCAGGACGCCGCCCTGCGCCTGGCCGTCGGCCACGGCATCGCGCTGACGAGCGCCGTCGACGCGCTCACCCGCATTCCGGCCCGTGCCGTCGGCGTCGACGACCGGTTCGGCGTCGTCGAGAGCGGTCGTGTCGCCGACATCGTGCTGCTCGACGAGAACCTGCGGGTGCAGACGGTGTGGGTCGACGGCATCCGCGTCTGACCGCGGGCACCGGACGAGAGAAGCGGGGCGGAGGGCGCCCCCGCGCCGTCCGCCCCGCTCTACCCCCTCCACCGGTACCGCGCAGGTCCTCCCCCGAGATCCCGCGCTTCCGGTCCTGGCCACGGATCGCTCCGTTCCCCTGGCCGTTCCCGTCGGCGCTGCTCCTGAATCCCCCTGGAGAGCACACGACGGGAAGTCCTTCACCCCAAGAGAGCGCGCACCACGCGATCCATTACGCGAGTTCTGAGTTTTTTCTCGAACTTTTTCCGATGACGTTGCGATCCCTCCGCCGCCATCGGCCGTTCCCCAGCCGGACCTGCGAAAATGAGACGTGTTGACGCGACCCGCGTCATAATCCGCCGCCGTGGCCGTCTCTTGGGTGAGAACGAACGACGCCCACTCCGACAGGACTCTCTCGTCATGGACACCCCCGATCAACCGCGCCGCGATCCCGCCGATATCGCCGACGCCGACCTCGTGCTGCGCACCCGCGCCGGCGACCGCCAGGCGTTCGCCGAACTGTGGCGCCGCCACTATCGGTCGGGACTGACCGTCGCCTCGTCGATCACCTCGAGCTTCGATGCCGACGACCTCGTCCAAGAGGCGTACTCACGCATCTATCAGGCGATCGCGAAGGGCGGGGGCCCGACGGGCTCGTTCCGCGCTTACCTGTTCACGAGCATCCGCAACACGGCCGCCGGGTGGGGTCGCGCCCGACGTGAGACGGCGATCGACGAGCTCGAGGCTCTTCCCGACCCGGATGCCGACGCGCACGTGACCGACGAGGCGCTCGATCGGAGTCTCACGCACCGCGCGTTCCGGAGCCTGCCGACCCGCTGGCAGGAGGTGCTCTGGTACACCGAGATCGAACAGATGAAGCCGGCGGAGATCGCGCCGCTGCTGGGCATGAAGGCGACGGCGGTGGCCCAGCTGGCCTTCCGCGCGCGCGAGGGACTGCGCGAGGCGTGGATCCAGGCGCATCTGCAGACCGTCGCCGACGGGTCGGACTGTCAATGGACGATCGAACGGCTCGGCGCCTATGCCCGTGACAACCTGGGCACCCGCGACCACAAGAAGCTCGAAGCGCACCTCGCCGACTGCGCGCGGTGCACGATCGTGGCCGCGGAAGCCACCGAGGTCTCGCACCGCCTCGCCCTGGTGCTGCTGCCGCTGACGATCGGCGCCGGTGCCGCCACCGCCTATCTCGCCACCCTCCAGGGTGGCGCGGCACCGCTGGTCGCGCTCGCGGCGGGCGCGTCCGGGACGATGCCGGGCGCGGTGACCGTCGGTGCGGGCTCTGCACCCGTCGTCGGCACGGCCGGCGCCGCTGGCGCGGGTGCGGGAGGCGCAGGGGGGACGGGAGGCTCTGCCGGAGCCGGAGGCTCTGCCGGAGCCGCCGGCGCCGCCGGGTCTGCTGCGGGCGGCGGCGCGCTCGCCGGAGCCGGCGCCGTCGTCGGTCTCGTCGCCGCCGGAGTGCTCGTGGCCGGGGCCGCGGTGGCGGCAGTGATCGTCGTGCCCCAGGTGGTCGCCAGCAGCGCATCCGCGCCGAGCGACGGGTCGGGTGGCGACGGAGCAGGCTCCGCGGGCGAGGGCGGCGATGCCGGCGCCGCGCTGCCGGCGAGCACCCCCACGCCCAGCACGATCCCCTCTGCGACCCCCAGCTCGCTGCCGGTGCCGTCGGCGACGGCGAAGCCCGACACGAAGCCGCAACCCGCGCCGACCCGCCGGCCTGTGACGCCTCCGACGACGGCGCCGCAGCCGACGCTCGTTCCCACCCCGACCCCGACGCCGACTCCCACTCCGACGCCGACTCCCACGCCCACCCCGACACCCACTCCAACGCCGACACCCACGCCCACCCCGACACCGACACCGACTCCGACACCGACCCCACTTGTTGACCTCACGCTAGCGAGCGACCCGATCGTCACTGAGACGAGCAACCCCGTCGTCACGATCGCGACGCTGGTCGGCACGCCGGGCCAAACCGTGTCCGTCGTGTCGACCAGCGTGTCCACAGGTGAACGCGAAGTCGCACGCGTCACGCTCGCGGAAGACGGGCGAGGTACGGTGTTGTTCTCGGTCCCGTGGTCTGAGTACAACACGCACAATGCGCTGGCACGCTACCTGGTGGATGGTGTGCCCGTCGGCACGGGAGTCTGGCTCTGGCTCTACATCCCGGGGCTCTGAGCCCGCGCCCCGCCGCGTAAACTGGCGGAATGTCCGAGCTGCCGCACGTCCGTCCCGCCGCCCCCGAGGCCCCGCGATCGACCGACGGTGCCGCCGCACGTCCGGCCGGCGTGCGCCCTGCGCTGGATGCGGTGGATGTCCTCGCCTTCCTCTGCGAACTGTTCGCCTTCGTCACCCTGGCGGTCTGGGGCTTCACCGCCTGGCCGTTCCCGTGGAACATCGTCGCCGGGATCGGTGCTCCGGTGATCGCCATCCTGCTCTGGGCCCTGTTCGTCTCACCTCGCGCCGTGTTCGTCGTGCACCCGTTCGTGCGGGCGCTCGTCGAACTGCTCGTCTACGCCTCCGCGACGATCGTCTGGTGGACGAGCGGCAACGCGTGGATCGGCCTGGCGTATGCGGTGGTCGCCGTGACCGTCGGACTGGTCTCGGGTCGACGCCGACTCGCCGCGTGAGGCGCGCCCGATCATGAGCGCCGTCCTCGACCTGCTCACCGCCGAGCTCGCCGACCGCATCGACACGAATCCCGCCGCCCTCGACGCCGCCCGCGCCGACAAGTCCGGCCACGCGGCCGCGGGACGTCCGGTGGCGATCGTGCACGCGGCATCCGTCGCCGACGTCCAGGCGACGATGCGCATCGCGACGGCGACGCGCACGCCCGTCGTCGTGCGCGGGGCGGGCACGGGCCTCGCGGGCGGCGCGAACGCCGGTGCCGGCGAGATCGTGCTGTCGATGCGCGGAATGGACCGGATCCTGGAGGTGCGGGCCGACGACCTGCTGGCGGTGGTCGAGCCCGGCATCCTCAACGCCGACCTCAACGACGCCCTCGCCGCCCACGGTCTGTGGTGGGCGCCCGACCCCGCCAGTCGCGCCATCTCGACGGTCGGCGGCAACATCGCCACCGGCGCCGGGGGCCTGCTGTGCGCGAAGTACGGTGTCGTCCGCGACGCCGTCCTCGGGATCGACCTCGTGCTCTCCGACGGCCGGCTGCTGCACCTCGGACACCGCAGCGTCAAAGGCGTGACCGGTCTCGATCTGACGGCGCTGGTCATCGGCTCGGAGGGCACGCTGGGCGTCGTGGTCGGTGCGACGCTGAAGCTGCGGCGCCTCGTCCCGGGGCAGGCACGCACCCTCACGGCCCTCTTCCCCGATGTCCGCGCCGGCGCCTCCGCGGCGGCCGCCGTGACCGCCTCGGACGCGCAGCCCGCGATCATGGAGCTGATGGATGCCGCGTGCCTCGCGGCCGTGCACCGCCTGCTCGAGCTGCCCGCTCCTCCGGTCGGCGCGGCACAGCTGACCGTGCAGACCGACGGGCCGTCGGCATCCGTGGACGCCGAGGCGATCGGTGCCGTCCTCGAGGCGGCCGGAGGCACCGTGCGTGCCGCACGGGACGACGCCGAGGCCGAGCTGCTGTGGACGATACGCCGCTCGATGCACCCCGCCATGGAGACGATGGGAACCACGCTGATCGAGGACGTGTCGGTTCCCCGCAGCGCCCTGCCGGCGATGTTCGACGAGATCGCGCGCATCGAGCGCGCCTACGGCCTCGTGATCCCGACCGTCTGCCATGCGGGCGACGGCAACCTGCACCCCAACTTCGTCTTCGAGGGCGACGAGGTGCCCGAGATCGTCTGGCGCGCGGCCGATGAGCTGTTCCGCTCGGCCCTGCGGCTCGGTGGCACCCTCACCGGCGAGCACGGGGTCGGCGTCCTCAAACGTCGCTGGCTCGTCGACGAGCTCGGCGAGGACCAGTGGCAGCTGCAGCGCCAGATCACCCGGGTGTTCGACCCCCTCGGCATCCTGAATCCGGGCAAGGTCTTCACCGACTGAGCCCGCGCGATCAGGCGGCCGGAGGATAGATCTGCGCGCTCGCGACCGTCAGGCCCCGCGCACCCAGCACCATCGCGAGGATGCCGAGTGCCAGCGGCATCGCCAGGGCCACGAGCGATCCGAGCACGAAGAGTCCCATCAGATCGTCGAGACCCGTGCCCGACGCGGAGACCGCCGCGATCTGGGGCAGCGCGAACGTGACCGCCATGGCCGCGAATCCCCACGCGGGAGCCCAGTGCCACGGTCGGGGAATCACGGCGGCGCGGCCGATCGCGACGACGGCGACGAGAGCCGCGGCGGCGGTGACGGCGAGGTGCACGGCCGAGAGGATCTGCAGGCGCGGGATGTCCTGCTCGTTCGAGAGGGCGGCGATCGCGAGGCCCACGAGCGGGGGGAGGATCGCGAGCACCAGCAGCGCGGCCACGCCCGACGGGCGGCGTGCGACGATCGACCCCCGCCCTCGCAGCCCGAAGGCGAAGACGACAAGGGATGCCGCGAACAGCACGATGGCCACGATCGCGACACCCGACCCGAGACCGCCCGGCGCCACAGCCCGCACCCCCGTCGGCACCACCGCACTGGCGGCCAGCAGCGCACCGCCCCAGATCCATGCGGGAACGGGCTTTCGGACCTCGGCATCCGTCATGGCCCCGACCCTACCCCGGCTCGTCCGTCCCGTCAGGTCGCTGTCGGCGCGGCGAAGCGACAGGAGGGGACGGACGAACGCGTCAGAGGCCCTGCCAGGCCGGCTTGTTGGCGTAGGCGTAGCGATAGTAGTCGGCATGCTCCAGGCGCGACGCCGCGGCCTCGTCGACCACCACGGTCACGTGGGGGTGCAGCTGGATCGCCGACCCCGGCAGCGACGACGTCACGGGGCCTTCGACGGCGCCCGCGACGGCCGCGGCCTTGCCTTCGCCGAAGGCGAGGAGGAACAGGTGACGGGCCGACAGGATCGTTCCGAGCCCCTGCGTGATGCAGTGCATCGGCACGTCGTCGATCGAGTCGAAGAAGCGGGCGTTGTCGCGTCGGGTCTGCTCGATGAGCGTCTTCACGCGCGTCCGCGACGCGAAGGAGGACCCGGGCTCGTTGAAGCCGATGTGACCGGAGGTGCCGATCCCGAGGATCTGCAGGTCGATGCCGCCCGCGTCGGCGATGGCCCGCTCGTAGTCGTCGCCGGCGTGCGCGATGGTCGCCAGATCGCCGTTCGGCGTGTGGATGCGCTGGGGATCGAGGCCGAGCGGCTCGACCACCTCCGTCGTGATGACGGAGCGGTAGCTCTGCGGATGCCGCGGGTCGATGCCCACGTACTCGTCCAGGGCGAATCCGCGCACGCGCGAGACGTCGACGCCGGTGAGCCGGGGCCGCAGCGCCTCGTAGACGGGCAGCGGGGTCGATCCGGTCGCAAGCCCCAGCACCGCGTCCGGGCGTGCCGCGATGAGACGGACGATCTCATCGGCGACGAGCGCCCCGGCGTCGGCGGCCGAGGGGACGATGACGACTTCAGCCATGGAAAACAGCCTCCTGCTCTGATTCGGCGCCGAGGATGGCGGCGCCCAGTGCCGCCGCGGGCGATCCCGGCGGCAGCAGATCGACGCGCTCGCTGAGCCGCAGCGACCGCAGGAACGGGGATGCCGCGGCGCTGGAGTCCAGTTCGGCGAGCACGGGCCTCAGCATACGGTCGCCCAGTGCCGTGACGCCTCCCCCCAGCACGACGACATCGACATCGGTGGACAGCACGATCACCCGGACCGCCGACGCGACGCCGTATGCGAGCCCGCGGCGCAGCTCCACCGCGAGCGGATCGCCGGCGTCGGCGGCGTCGAACACGTCGCGCACGGGCAGCGCCGCGCTCCGGCCCCATCGCTCGGCGACGGCCGCACCGCCGCTGAAGGCTTCGATGCAACCGCGCTGCCCGCAGCGGCAGACGGGTCCCGCCGGGTCGACCGAGATGTGTCCGACCTCTCCCGCGGCGCCCCGGGCGCCCCGCCAGAGTCGGCCGCGGTGCACGAACCCGGCGGCGATGCCGGTGCCGAGGTTGAGATACGCCATCGACGGCAGCGCGTCCGCGCCACGCAGGGCGGCGGCACCGACGGCGGCAGCCTTCACGTCGTTCTCGGCACGCACCGGAATGCCCAGGCGCGGCCCGAGTGCGAGGGCCAGATCGAGCTCGTCGATGCCGAGGTTCACCGCATGAGCGACCACCGCGCCTCCCGGAGCGACCTGCCCCGGCATCCCGACGCCGAGCGAGGTGAAGGCCGAGGGGTGCACGCCGACGGCGGCCGCCAGCTCGTCCACGGCGTCGAGGATCGTCGTGAGCACGGCATCCGGACCCCACCCGGTCGCCCGGCGCACGCGGGCGAGGATCCGCTGGTGCGCCGCGTCGGCGCCGCCCCGGTCGGAGGGCGCGACGACCACGGCGTCGGTCTTGGTGCCCCCGACGTCGAATCCGAGACGCATCAGCCCTTCACCGCTCCCGACACGAGGCCGCTGGTCATCTTGCCCTGCACGATCAGGAAGAAGACGATCACCGGAATCGCCATGAGGGTCGAGCCGGCCATGACGACGGCCCAGTCGGTCGCCTTCGTCGCCTGGACGAAGCTGCGCAGCCAGATGGGCAGCGTCTGGGCCTCGGGACGGGTCATGATCACGAGGGCGAAGATGAACTCGTTCCACGCTTGGATGAACGCGAAGATCCCGGTGGAGACCAGTCCCGGCGCGAGCAGCGGGAAGGTCACACGCCAGAAGGCCTGTCCCCTGCTGCACCCGTCGATCATGGCCGCCTCCTCGAGATCGGCGGGGATGCCGCCGACGAAACCGCGCAGCGTCCAGATCGTGAAGGGCAGCACCATGGCGATGTACACCGCCGACAGTCCGATCACGGTGTTCAGCAGGTGCCAGCCGTCGAGCACGCGGAAGGTCGAGATGATCATCGCCTCGGCCGGGATCATCTGGATCACGAGGATCGCGACGATGAAGCTCTTGCGGGAACGGAAGCGGTACCGCGAGATGGCGATGGCGGCGAGGAAGGCGAAGACCAGGGCCGCGGCGACGGTGAGCACGGTGACGGCCAGCGAGATCCACAGCGCCGGCATGAACCCGCCGTCCCAGGCCGCACGGAAGCTCTGCAGCGTGAACTGGTCGGGCCAGAAGTGCGGCGTCTCGCTCTTGACGGCCGAGCCGGGCAGGAAGGAGGTATTGACCATCCAGTAGACCGGGAAGACCGAGCAGACGAAGACGACGACGGCGGCGAGGTTGAGAAGCACACGCCCGGTGGCGCGTCTCGTGCGGGCGCTCATCAGTCGTCCTCCGAGGTCAGCATGGTGCGGATGTAGTAAGCGGAGATGGCGAGCAGCACGACGACGAGGATCACCGAGATCGCCCCTCCCGAACCGAGGTCGCCGGTGGCCATCGAGACGCTGTAGATGTAGACGCCGATGGTGTTGGTGTCGGCACGGATGCCGCCGACGGTCTGCAGCGCATAGATCTGGGCGAACACGCGGAGGTCCCAGATCACCTGCAGGATGAGCAGCACGACCAGGATCGAACGGATGTAGGGCACGACGATGAAGCGGAACCGCTGCCACGCGCCCGAGCCGTCGAGGGATGCCGCCTCGAGCACCTCGTCAGGCACCTGCGAGAGCCCGGCATAGGTGGAGAACGCGACGAACGGGATCGCGCCCCAGGTGATGATGATCGCCGCGACACCGAAGAAGCTGAGGGGGTCGGACAGCCAGCTGTGGCCGATCCAGTTCTGCCCCGTGATGTGCGTCAGCGCGTAGTTGACGAGGCCGTAGGAGGTGTCGAAGATCCAGCCCCACACGATGGTGCCGGTGAGCGCGGGCATCGCCCACGCCAGCAGCAGCCCGACCGAGACGACGGTGCGCATCACGCGTCCGAGGGACTTCATCATCAGGGCGATCGCGACCCCGAGCACCATCGTCGCGGCGGCGCAGACCACCATCAGCCCGAAGCTGCGGGCCAGGACGACCCAGAACTCGGAGTCGGTCAGCACACGCACGTAGTTGTCGAACCAGACGAAGGTGGGCGGCTTGCCGAAGATCTGCTCGCGCCCGTACTTCTGGAACGACATGACGATCAGCTGCACCAGAGGCCAGCCGATGAAGACCAGCAGCATCGCCAGGGCGGGCAGCAACAGGACCAGCGGCGTGCGGTCGCGGCGCCGCCGACGCGGAGATGCCGCGGGCGCGTGAGCGGTGGTCATGCCGGCTCTCCTTTCGTGGGTGTCGGGGGCATCTCGACTCGCGGCGCCCGCTCAACGACCGGGGAGGCGATACCACCGCCGGTCGTTGAGCGAGGAGCGCAGCGACGAGTCGAAACGCAGACGAGTCGAACGGACTCAGCCGTTGAGGATGGAATCGATCTGCTCGTCGAGAGCCGTGGCGAGCGTCTTGACGTCACCGCCGGCCGCGACCTGGACGAAGAAGTCCTGCAGCAGGCCCTTCGCCTCCACGTCCGCCCACTTCGGCGAGGCCGGCGTCAGCTTCGCATTCGCAGCGGCATCCGAGATGATCTTCGCGAGCTCCGGAGTAGCCGCAGCGACCTGGCTGCCGAGGGCCTTCTTGGCGGGCACGAGGCCGGCCTTGGCCAGCAGCGTCTGGTAGTCGTCGCTGAGCATGATCTCCAGCGCGCTCTTCGCGAGCTCGGGATGGGCCGACTTCGCCGAGATGCCGATGTTGGATCCGCCGGCGAACACCTGCGCGGCGCCGCCGCTCTTGCCCGGGAGCGCGTAGTAGCCGACCGTCTTGGTGAGCGCCGTGTCGGCCTTGTTCTCGTCGGCGACGATCGACCAGTACGCCCAGCTGGGCGCCGAGAGGGTAGCCGCCTTCTCGGTGCGGAACGGAACCCAGGCCTCGGTCTCATCGCCGTCCTTCGGGGCGAGCGATGCCTTGGTCATCAGCTGCTGCACCTGCTCGATGCCCTTCACCGAGGCATCGCTGGACATCTGCGCCTCCCACTTGCCGTCCTTCTGCACGGCGATCTCGCCGCCGTTCTCCCAGATGAAGGGCAGCGCGTTGTACCAGTCCTTGCCCGGGAAGTAGACCCCCGAGACCCCCGGAAGGGCCTGCGCGAGCTTCTCGCCGTTGGCCACGTACTCGTCGAGGGTCGTGGGCACCTGCACGCCGGCGGTGGCGTACTGGGCCGTGTTGTAGAACACGATGCGGGCGCCGGAGTAGTACGGCGCGGCGTAGAGCTTGCCGTCCCACGAGCCCGCCTCCACGAAGCCGGGCAGCAGGTCGTCGCCGCCGATGGCGTTCTTGATGTCGGAGATGTCCAGCAGCGCCCCGCTCGAGGTGAACGCCGGCGACTGGGTGTTGCCCATCTCGACGATGTCGGGTGTGTCGTTGGACGACAGGCTCGTGGTGAGCTTGTCGACCAGGCCCGTCCACTGCTGCTCCTCGATGACGAGCGTCGAGCCCGGGTTCTGGGCTTCGAAGGTCTTCACGAGATAGTCGCGGGCATCCTGCGGCGTGTCGGTGCCGTTCAGCCACACGCGCAGCTGGGCCGGCGCCGGAGTGCCGGAGGCGTCGTTGCCGCCCGTGTCTCCGGCCGCGCAGCCGGCGAGAACGACAGCCGAAGCGCCGAGGAGCGCGAGGGCGCCGAGCTTCTTGTTCATGGTGTCTTCCTTTGTCTCTCTTGGTGGTGTCGGGGCGCTGTGCCCCGCGGTGATGGGGTCAGGACACCCCGAGTTGTCCGGAGAGGACCATGACGGCCGCGCCGCGGAGGACGATGTCCTCCCCCTGCGCCGTCATCCGCACCTGGACGCCGTCGTGGAACGAGGCGAGCGTCCGGGCGCGCAGGGTCTCGACGGTCGCGGTCGCGAGAGTTCCGTCGAGAAGATCGGGCCGGCCGGAGAGGACGATCTCCGACAGATCGAGGACGCCCACGATCGGGGCGAGGGCGATGCCGAGACGAGCCCCGGCATCGCGCAGCACCGCGTCGCGGTCGGCGCCGGGTTCGGCCACGCGCGCCTCCAGCGCCGGAACCGACAGCCACGCCTCGAGGCAGCCGACCTTTCCGCACACGCATCGCGGGCCGCCGTCGGTGCCGACGGTGACGTGACCGATCTCTCCGGCGGCGAACCGACTGCCGGCCATGGGCTGACCACCCGCGAGCAGGCCCGACCCGACGCCTCGGCCCACGCGGACCAGCAGCACGTCGTCGGCGGCTCCGCCGAAGGTGTACTCCGCCAGCACGGCCGCATTGGCGTCGTTGGCGACGAGCACCGGCAGCCCCAGGTCGGCACGCAGAGCGCCTTCCAGATCGACGCCCTGCCATCCGAAGTTCGGCGCCGTGAGAACGACGCCGCGATCGTCCACGATGCCGGGGCTGCCGACGCCGACGCCGAGGACCGGCGCGTGCGCGTCGGCCACGAGGCCACGCGCGAGCTCCATGACGGCGCCGAGGATGTCGGCGGGGTCCGCCGGTACCGTCACGTCCCGACGCGCGACGATCTCTCCGTCGAGCGTGAGGATCGCGCCGAGGAATCGGTCGGTGCCCGAGAGGTCCAGCCCGACGATGCGGTGGCCCTCCCGATCGAGGTCGACGAGGATCGCGGGCTTTCCGGGCCCCGTCACCTCGCGCATCCCGCGCTCGGCGACATAGCCGTCGTCGATGAGTTCGGCCACCAGATCGGAGATCGTCACCCGCGTCAGACCGGTCTCGCGGGAAAGGTCCGCACGACTCATGGCACCCTGGTGGAAGAGGGTCTGCAGCACGAGGGCGCGATTGTGCGCCCGCGCATGCTCCGGCAGCACCTTCGCCGCATGGCGCAACGCGCGGCCCGGCACGACGGAGCGGGCCGGCGGTGCCGCATCGACGGCGCCACGCGGGAGATCAGATCCGGACATGTTTGTTAGTAGACCTTACGAAAGCCGCATCCGCAAGCGTCGGCGCGGATTCGGAAGGACGATTTACAAAACTGTTACATTGCGCGAGCCCCGACCGGAGGAGAGAGCTTCTTGACCGCCACGACACGGATCGGCCGCATCGCCGCGATCTTGCTGACCGTCACCGCGATGGCCGGCCTCGTCGGGTGCGCACCAGACGGCGGGGCGGGCCCCACTCCCTCGGGCGGCGATACGCAGACGACGAGCCAGGCGTGCGAGACGGTGCGCGCCAGCGTCCAGGACGCCGCCGACCAGGTGCAGCGCCTCGACGCCGGCGACCCGTCGGCGGCAGTCAGCGCGTTCACCGCGGTTGCCGCCCGCCTCGACGACGCCGCGCGAGCGGTGGGCAACCGCAGCATCGCCGATCTGCTGCCGCCGCTGCGATCGGGGTTCACGTCGGCATCCGCCGACCTGTCCGCCATCGCGGGCGGCGACCTCTCGCGCCTCGAGTCGCTGCAGAGCGCTGCCGCGCAGATACAGTCGGCACTGAGCGCGTTCGCCGCCGCCTGTCCCGCTTCCTGATCCTCGACAGGAGCGCGGGCGCACCCCGATGGAGGCCTCTGACGGCGAACGAGGTGCATCCCGTACCATGGGAGGGCGCGGCCGCGCAGAACACGGGGGTGTTTAGGTGACCGATCCTGCAACGGGACGAGAGGCAGAGGGTTCGCCCGACGCCTCCTCCGCGAGCCCCCCGACCGCCGCGACCGCCGTGCTCGACGGCCCGATCGAGACGATCGACGGCGCCGCCGTTCCCCCCGCGCAGGTCCCGCCGCTGCAGTGGGCACCCGCGGAACCGCCGCGCAAGAAGAAGCGCCTCTGGCTGTGGATCGGCGTTCCCGCGGCCGTCGTCGCCGCAGGCGCCGTCACGGCCTCACTCGTCCTCATCGCCCCCGGCACCGCGATCGCGGGCGTTCCCGTCGGCTTCCTCACGGCGGGAGCGGCCACCGACGCGATCTCTCAGCGGCTGGGCGCGACCACCGTGGTTCTCGGCGAAGGAGGACCGACCGTCACGGCCGCACAGCTGGGCGCCACCGTCGATGCCCACGGCCTCGCGGACCGCGCGTTCGCTGCGCGGCCGATGTGGAACGTGACCCAGTGGTTCGGCGACGGGCTCGACGCCCCCGTCACGCTGGACGCCGACCGCGCAGAGGCCGCCCTGCGTGCGGCATTGCCCTCGGCCTTCACCGCCCCCGTGCCCGCGCAGGTGTCGTTCACCGGCACCGCGTACACCGTGACGCCGGCGGTGGCCGGCACCGGACTCGACCTCGACGCGATCGCCGCCGCGGTGCACGACGCCTTCGTCGCGGGAAAGAGCACCGTCACGGTCTCGGCCGCGAGCGTGCCGGTCGCCGCGCCCGCGACGAGCGAACGAGCCCAGTCGGCAGCCGATCAGCTCAACGGCATGCTGCAGACGATCGGCTTCTATGTCGGCGACGAGCGCACCGTACCGATCGACCCCGCAACCGCAGCGTCGTGGCTGACGGTCACTCCCGATGCGTCCGGGGCGTTCTCGATCACGGCGGATGCCGCGAAGATCCAGGCTGCCGTCGATGCACTGCCCGCGGCCGTCAACCGCGCTCCCGCCAACGGCACCGTGATCACCAACTCCGATGGAACGGTGCTGGAAACCAGCGTCCCCGGAGCCGATGGCCGCACGCTCGGGGACACGAGCGCGGTGGCGAAGGAGTTCGCCGCGCAGCTCGACGCGGGCAAGGCCGCCTTCGCGCTGCCGGTGACGCTGACCCCGGCATCCACCGTCACGCTGCAGCGCCTTCTCGAGGTCAACCTCAGCGAACAGATGCTCTATCTCAAGGAGAACGGCGCCGTCGTCGACTCGTGGCCGATCTCCAGCGGCGTCGCGCAGTCTCCGACGTACACGGGCCATTTCCGCATCAACAGCCACATCCGCTCGCAGACGATGACGAGCACCGATCCGAACAACCCGTACTGGAACTACGACGTGCCCAACGTCGAGTGGGTCATGTACTTCAACGGCGATGAGGCGTTCCACGGCGTCTACTGGCACAACAACTTCGGCACGCCGCAGAGCCACGGCTGCGTGGGCATGCCGAACTACCGCGCAAAGCAGATCTACGACTGGTCGCCGACGGGAGTCGACGTCTGGATCCACGACTGACGCTCGCGACGCGTTTCGGCTCGCCGCGCACGCCGCAACGAGAACGGCCCGGGTATCACCCCGGGCCGTTCTCTCGTATCCGCCTGTGGGTCAGAGCGCGTCGATGACCGCGTTGAGCGTCTCGGAGGGGCGCATCACCGCGGAGACCTTCGCCTCGTCGGGGTGGTAGTAGCCGCCGATGTCGACCGGGTGGCCCTGCACCCCGTTCAGCTCGGCAACGATCTGCTGCTCCGCCGCGGCGAGCTTCTCGGCGACGGGCGCGAATGCCGCGGCGAGCTGCGCATCCGCGGTCTGACGGGCCAGCTCCTGAGCCCAGTACAGGCCGAGGTAGAAGTGGCTGCCGCGGTTGTCGATCGTCCCGAGCGAACGGCCCGGCGAACGGTCTTCCTCGAGGAAGGTGCCGGTGGCGGCATCCAGCGTGTCGGCGAGGGTCTTCGCCTTCGCGTTGCCGGTGAACTCGGCGAGATGCTCGAAGGACGCCGCCAGCGCGAAGAACTCACCGAGCGAGTCCCACCGCAGGTAGTCCTCCTCCAGCAGCTGCTGCACGTGCTTGGGAGCCGAGCCGCCCGCGCCCGTCTCGAACAGGCCGCCGCCCGCCAGCAGCGGGACGATCGAGAGCATCTTGGCCGATGTGCCGACCTCGAGGATCGGGAACAGGTCGGTGAGGTAGTCGCGCAGCACGTTGCCGGTCACCGAGATCGTGTCCTCGCCCTTGCGCAGGCGCGCGAGCGTGTAGCGTGTCGCTTCCTCCGGAGGCAGGATCACGATGGTGATGTCGCCGGTGTCCAGCGTCGCGAGCGCCTGGTGCACCTTGCCGATGAGCTGCGCGTCGTGGGCGCGGTTGACGTCGAGCCAGAAGACGGCGGGAACGCCGGTGGCCCGCGCGCGGGTGACGGCCAGGCGCACCCAGTCCATGATCGCGATGTGCTTGGCCTGGGTCGCGCGCCAGATGTCGCCCTTCTCGACGTGGTGCTCGATGAGCACGGTGCCGGCGGAGTCCAGCACCTCGACGACACCGTCGGCGGGGATCTCGAAGGTCTTGTCGTGGCTGCCGTACTCTTCGGCGGCCTGCGCCATGAGGCCGACGTTCGGCACGGTACCGATCGTCGCCGGGTCGAGGGGGCCGTTGGCGATGACGTCGTCGATCACGGCCTGGTAGACGCCGGCGTACGACGAGTCGGGAATGACCGCGATGGTGTCGTCCTCGGCGCCGTCGACGCCCCACAGCTTGCCGCCGTTGCGCACGAGAGCGGGCATCGACGCATCGACGATGACGTCGGAGGGCACGTGCAGGTTGGTGATGCCCTTGTCGCTGTTAACGTAGCTGAGCCGCGGGCCGGTCTCGAGGTCCTGCGCGATGCGGGCCGAGATCGCCTCACCGTCGGCGAGCTCGCCGAGACCGGCGAGGATCGAGCCGAGTCCGTTGTTGCCGTTGAGGCCCGCCGCGGCGAGCTGCTCTCCGTACGCGTCGAAGACGTCGGCGAAGAACGCGCGGACGACGTGGCCGAAGATGATCGGGTCGCTGACCTTCATCATCGTGGCCTTCAGGTGCACGGAGTACAGGACGTTCTCGGCCTTGGCCTGCGCGATCGTGTCGGCGAGGAAGGCGTCGAGAGCCTTCGCGGAGAGGAACGTGGCGTCCACGACCTCGCGCGGCAGCACCTTCAGCCCTTCCTTGAGAACCCTGACCGTCCCGTCCGTGGCGGTGTGACGGATGCTCAGGACGTCGTCGTGCGCGGCGATCCAGCTCTTCTCGTTGCTCTTGAAGTCGTCGTGCCCCATGGTGGCGACGCGGGTCTTGGACCCGGCCGCGAAGGGCTTGTTGCGGTGCGGGTGCTTCTTGGCGTAGTTCTTGACCGCGAGCGGCGCGCGGCGGTCGCTGTTGCCCTCGCGCAGCACGGGGTTCACCGCGGAGCCCTTGATGCGGTCGTAGCGGGCGCGGATGTCCTTCTCCTCGACCGTGGACGCGTCGTCGGGATAGTCGGGGATGTCGTAGCCCTGCGACTGCAGTTCCGCGATCGCGGCCTTCAGCTGCGGGATGGATGCCGAGATGTTCGGCAGCTTGATGATGTTGGCCTCGGGAAGGGTAGCGAGTCCACCGAGCTCGGCCAGGGCGTCGCCGACCTGCTGCTCGGGCGCGAGGCGCTGCGGGAAAGCGGCGAGGATGCGGCCGGCCAGCGAGATGTCGCGGGTGTCGATCTCGACGCCCGCCTGCCCGGCGAAGGCCTTCACGATCGGCAGGAACGATGCCGTCGCCAGGGCCGGCGCTTCGTCGGTGTGGGTGTAGATGATGGTGGACTCGGGCACGTGTGATCTCTCCGTCGTGAGCGTCGTCGTGGGCGTCGTGGTGAGCGTCGCGGGGTCGCCTCCAGGCTATCGCATCGACGGAAACTATCTTGACGTCAAGATAATTCGCGCCCCGCTCCTCGGCATCCTCTTGCGCACGCGCAGCGCTGGGGGTTTTCTCACCATTCGGAGGGTGCCGCCCGCGCTTTCGCCCGGGGTAGCCTGAGGGCATGACCGAGCTGCGCCTCGAGGAACTGTCCGCCGCGACGATCGTCGCCGTCAACACGATGTCGCTCAAACCGGGGCAGGAGCAGTATCTCGCCCCCACCAGCTATGCCGTCGCCGGCACGGTGGCAAACCCCAGCACCGCGTGGCAGCGCGTGGTGCTCGACGGTGACGAGGTCGTCGGTTTCGTGAGCGCGAACTTCGATCCCGAGGCGCCGAGCGAGCACTTCCGCTCCGTGCTCTGGCGCATCAACGTCGACGCCGACGACCAGGGCCGCGGGGTCGGCCGGTTCGCCGTCGAGCAGCTCCTGGAAGAGGCCCGCAGCCGCGGCATGGACCACGTGCACGTGATCTACGAGGAGGGGCAGGGCGGCCCCGATGCGTTCTTCCGCAGGGTCGGGTTCACCCCCGTCGGCGAGACCGAGTTCGGCGAGGTCGTCGCCGAAGTCCGTCTGTAGGAGCAGCCGAGCCGGGCGCCAGGGAACCGCCCGATGATCCTGTTTGTTGCCAATCTCCACAAAACTCTTGCGTCGATGACGCCGCGCGCTCTATCGTGATCACCAGCTTCGCTCGAAGCGCTTCGATACGACAGAGGAGTCGGCATGGCACGCATCGATGAGGTGGCCGCGGCCGCCGGCGTGTCGATCAGCACCGTCTCCTATGCGCTGAGCGGCAAACGCCCGATCTCTCCCGACACGCGCCGTCGGGTCGTCGATGCGGCACATCGCCTCGGCTACGCGCCGAACGCGGGGGCACGCATGCTGGCCGGACGCGTCACGCACATCTTCGCCCTGACCGAGCCGCTGCGCCGCGAGACCCACGCCCCCACCCACATGTCCTTCGTGCTGGCCGCCGCCGTGGCCGCACGTCGGCACGACTACGACATCCTCCTGCTGACCGATCAGCAGGCTTCCGAAGGAATGCACCGGGTCACCGCGTCGGGACTGGTCGACGCGATCCTCGTCCTGGACGTCGCTCCCGACGATGAGCGCGTCGCGATCGCCCGAGCGATCACGACGCCGACGGTGTTCATCGGCATCCCCGACGATCACGAGGGCATCGACTGCGTCGACCTCGACTTCGAGGCGGCCGCGCGCCTGGCGGTCGATCGAGTTGCCGATGCCGGGCACCGCCGGATCGCCCTGATCGGTCAGCCCGAGAGCACCTACCGGCTCTCCAACTTCCCCCCGCGCGTTCGCCGGGCCGTCGCCGACCGGGCCGACGAGCGCGGGCTGGCGCACACGTTCGCCACGACCGGAGAGGTCGTGACCGAGGCGGATGCCGTGCGCACCGCCGTCGGCGACGCTCTCGACGCCGGTGCCAGCGCCCTGCTGCTGCACGGTGTCGACGACATGCACGCGGCGGTTCTGGACGCCCTGACCGAGCGCGGGATCCGGGTGGGGTCCGACATCTCGATCGTCTCGATCGCGGCATCCTTCGACACCACGAAGCTGCCGATCCAGCTCGACACCATCCCCCTGATCCCCGAGGCCTCGTGCGATCTCGCCGTCGACCTCGCTCTGGCGAGGATCGACGATCCGCACCGCCCGACCGGCATTCATCTCCTCGCCCCCGTCTACCGCGACGCAGGGTCGGTGACCGCCCCTCCCTCGGTGTGAACCCTCCGACCGGAAGCCCTTCCGTTCGCTCATCATCGAAGCGCTTCGATAGCCACCTCACCGCAGCACACGCAACTGAAGATCGCAACTGAACACCGCAATCACAGACCGGGCCGATGACGGCCCACCGAAAGGAGTGCCGACGATGGCACGAATCACCGGGCGGGCGCGGGTACTGACCGCCGCCGCCGTTCTCACCGCCGCCGCACTGGGCGTCAGCGCCTGCTCGTCGTCCGGCGACACCGGCGGTGGCAGCACCGACGGGGCCGGCCAGACCCTGAAGCTCTGGCACTACGAAGGCGCCGACAGCGCGATGGGCAAGGCGTGGGCCGAGGCCATCAACGTCTTCGAGAAGGAGACCGGAGCGAAGGTCGAGTTCGAGGAGAAGTCGTTCGAACAGATCCAGAAGACGGCGAGCCAAGTGCTCGACACCGACGCCGCCCCCGACGTCATGGAGTTCAACAAGGGCAACGCGACCGCGGGCTTCCTCGCCTCGACCGGGCTGATCAGCGATATCTCCGACGCCGTCGCACAGTACGGCTGGGCCGACAAGCTCGCACCGTCGCTGCAGACCACCGCGAAGTACACCGACAAGGGCGTCATGGGCGGCGACACCTGGTACGGCGTGCCGAACTACGGAGAGTTCGTCGGCGTCTATTACAACAAGGACGCGTTCGCTGCGGCGGGCCTGCAGATTCCGACCACCTACGACGAGTTCATCAAGGTGCTCGACGCGTTCGTGGCGAAGGGCATCACGCCGCTCGCGGAAGCAGGTGCGGAGTACCCGCTCGGTCAGCTCTGGTACCAGCTGGCGCTGACCAAGGGCAGCCGGGATTGGGTCAACGACTACCAGCTCTACAAGAACCCGGTCGACTGGCAGGGCGCCGAGACGAGCTACGCCAGCGAGACCCTGAAGGACTACGTCGCCAAGGGCTACATCGCCAAGGACGTCTCCTCCATCAAGGCCGAGGACGCGGGAGTGTCGTTCATCAACGGCACCGCACCCATCTTCGTGTCGGGCTCGTGGTGGTACGGGCGCTTCACGGAGCAGGCAACCGGCTTCGATTGGACGATGCAGGCCTTCCCCGGCTCCAAGCTCTCGCTCGGCTCCTCGGGCAACCTCTGGGTGGTGCCGCAGAACGCGAAGAACAAGGATCTCGCCTACAAGTTCATCGACATCACGATGCGACCGGAGATCCAGGCCATCATCGGCAACAACGGCGGTCTGCCCGTTGCGGCCGATCCGAAAGACATCACCGACGCCAAGAGCAAGGACCTGATCTCGACGTTCAACGGCATCCTCGGCCAGGACGGACTGTCCTTCTACCCGGACTGGCCCGCGCCCGGCTTCTACGACGTGATCGTGCAGCAGCTGCAGGGCCTCGTGACGGGCACGCAGGATGCCGCGACGACGAACGCGAACCTGGGCACGGCCTACGACGAGGGCACCGCGGACTACCGCTGAGGCCCCTGTGAGATCCGGTGGGGGCGGCTGACGGCCGCCCCCACCACCGAACGGAAAGCATCCCCATGTCGCTCACCGCACGTGCTCGCCGCACCCGCGTCATCGACGATGAACCCGCCATCCCGCAACGCGGGCGTGGGCGCGGAGCCTACTGGCTCTACCTGCTGCCGGGCTTCCTCCTGCTGCTGATCATCGTCATCGTTCCCCTCGTCTGGAACGTCTATCTCACCTTCACCAGCTGGAAGGGTGTGCGCGCACCCACGTTCATCGGGGCCGCCAACTGGATCAAGCTCGTGGGCGACGAGGCCTTCTGGACGTCGTTCCTCAACTCGGTGTGGATGGTCATCGCGATGGTGATCGTGCCCACGATCGTGGGCCTTCTCATCGCCGCTCTCCTGTTCGACGTCGTCGGACGCAAGTTCGGCGGCCGCGTCGGCAGCTTCCTGCGGGCGACCTACTACCTCCCGCAGATCCTCCCGGTCGCCGTGGCCGGCATCGTGATCGGCTGGATCGTGCGCCCCGGCAGCGACGGCGCCCTCAATCAGCTGCTCGGCGGCATCGGCATCGCCCCCTACGACTGGCTGGGTCAGATGCCCTCCGCCCTGCTCGTGCTCATGGTGGTGCTGGTCTGGGTGCAGATCGGGTACCCGGTGGTGGTCTTCATGGCGGCACTGCAGCGCGTCGATCCGGAGCTGTACGAGGCGGCGGAACTCGACGGAGCCAACTGGTTCCAGCGGTTCGCCTCGATCACGGTCAGCATCATCCGTCCGGAGATCTTCGTCGTGACCCTCACCTGCACGATCGCCGCTCTCAAGGTGTTCGGCCCGGTCTACGTCATCACCCGCGGGGGACCCGCCGGAGCGACCCTCGTTCCCTCGTACTACGCCTACCAGGAGTTCTTCACGAAGCGCGACGTCGGCTACGGCGCGACGATCGCCACCGTGCTCACGATCCTCGTCGTCATCGTGTCGATCGTGTTCATCCGCGTGCAGAACTCTCTCGAGCGCAAAGAAAGGGCGGGCCTGTGATGGCTGCCGGAACCGTACTCACCACGACGGCGCGCCCCCGCCGCGCGCCCTCCGGGCGACGCGGGCGCGGCGGCATGGTGACCAAGCGCGGAGTCGACTGGCTCCTGCTCGCCCTCGTCATCGTCGGCGCGCTCCTCGTGATCGCGCCCTTCTACCTCGTCCTGGTGAACTCGTTCAAATCTCCCACCGACTACGCCACCTCCGGCCCACTCGCTCTGCCGCAGGCCCTCGACTTCACCGGCATCACCACGTTCTGGGAGCGCGTCAACTTTCCGCAGAAGATGTGGAACTCGGTGTTCATCTCGGGCATCGTCGCCGTGCTGGCCGTGCTGATCTCGATGCTCAACGCCTTCGCGATCGGCATCGGGCGCGTACGCGGACGCACCTGGATCGTGCTGCTGTTCCTGCTCGCGAACCTGCTGCCGCAGGAGGCGCTGCTGTACCCGCTGTACTACATGTTCAAATCGGTCGGCCTCTACGACAACGTGTGGTCGGTGATCATCGTCTTCACCGTCGTGCAGGCCGCGTTCGGCACCTACCTGTTGTCGTCGGTGTACGGCACGTTCCCCAAGGAAGTGCTGGAGGCGGCATCCCTGGACGGAGCCGGACGCTGGAAGATCCTCTGGCGCGTGGTCTTCCCGATCAGCCGCCCGACACTCTCGGTGCTGCTCATCTTCTTCTTCATCTGGACGTGGAACGAGTTCCTCATTCCGCTGACGTTCCTCGCATCGAACGCGAATCAGACGGTGCCGGTGGCCATCAGCGTCCTGCAGGGTGACCGCCTCATGGATGTCACCACGACCAGCGCGTCGGCACTGCTGGGCATCATCCCGACGCTCATCTTCTTCCTCATCTTCCAGCGCACCCTCACCCGAGGCATCACGGCAGGAGCAGTCAAGTAATGAAGTTCACCGACGGGTTCTGGCAGCTGCGACCCGGTGTCGCCGCCCTGTACGCACAGGAGGCGTACGACATCTGGCAGATCCCCGACACCGCCGACGGTCCCGGCCTGATGGTCACCGCCCCCACGGCCGTCATCGCACGACGCGGCGACGTGCTCAACCGGCCCGTGCTGACCACGACCCTCTCCTCCCCCGCCGACGGCGTCATCCGCGTACGGATCGCGCACCACACCGGCGCCCCCTGGCACGGCGGCTTCGCGCTTCCCGGCGCGGGAGGCTCGGCCGACGGCGTCGAGATCACCCCGAGCGGCGGCACGGTTCGCGCCGGCCTGCTCACGGCGCGGGTCGCCGCGGGTGCCCCCTGGGATCTCGCCTTCGAGGTCGACGGACGCCGGGTCACCGGCAGCGGGCACAAGTCGCAGGGCTACCTGCGCGTGGCGGCCGACGCGCAGGTCGACACCGGTATCGTCGGCAACGCCCGCGCCGGACAGCGCGCCAGCGCAGCGCCCGCGTACGTGCACGAGCAGCTCGATCTCGGTGTCGGCGAGCTCGTCTACGGCCTCGGCGAGCGCTTCGGCCCGCTGGTCAAGAACGGCCAGACCGTCGACATCTGGAACGCCGACGGCGGCACCTCGAGCGAGCAGGCGTACAAGAACGTGCCGTTCTACCTGACCAACCGCGGCTACGGCGTGCTGGTGAACGATCCGGGACATGTCTCGTTCGAGGTCGGCTCGGAAGCCGTGGAGCGCGTGCAGTTCTCCGTTCCCGGCGAGGTGCTGGAGTACTTCGTCATCGCCGGCCCCACCCCGGCCGACGTGCTGCGCCGCTACACGGCACTGACGGGACGCCCGCCCGTGGTGCCCGCCTGGTCGTATGGTCTGTGGCTGTCGACGAGCTTCACGACCGCCTACGACGAAGCCACGATCACCTCGTTCATCGACGAGATGGCGGCCCGAGAGCTACCGGTGTCGGTGTTCCACTTCGACTGCTTCTGGATGCGCGAGTTCAACTGGTGCGACTTCGAGTGGGATGCGCGCGTGTTCCCCGATCCCGACGGGATGCTCGCGAGACTGCATGAGCGCGACCTGCGCGTGTGCGTCTGGATCAACCCATACATCGCACAGCGCTCGCCGCTGTTTCGCGAGGCGGCGGATGCCGGGTACCTCGTGCGGCGCGCTGACGGCTCCATCTGGCAATGGGATCTGTGGCAGGCGGGGATGGGTCTGGTCGACTTCACGAATCCCGACGCGACGGCGTGGTACCAGGAGAAGCTGCGCGGGCTGACCGCCCAGGGCGTCGACTGCTTCAAGACCGACTTCGGCGAACGCATCCCCACCGACGTCGTGTGGGCCGACGGCAGCGACCCGCAGCGCATGCACAACCTCTACACGGAGCTGTACAACCGCGCCGTCCATGACGTTCTGGTCACGGACCGCGGCGAGGGCGACGCCGTGCTGTTCGCCCGGTCGGCGACCGCGGGCGGCCAGAGCATGCCGGTGCACTGGGGCGGCGATTCGACCTCGACCTTCACCTCGATGGCCGAGACACTGCGCGGCGGCCTGTCCCTCGCCATGAGCGGGTTCGCCTACTGGAGTCACGACATCGGCGGCTTCGAGGGGACTCCGGATGCCGCGGTGTTCAAGCGCTGGACGGCATTCGGGCTGCTCAGTTCGCACTCCCGCTTCCACGGGTCGGACTCCTACCGCGTGCCCTGGGCCTTCGACGAGGAGGCGGTGGAGGTGACCCGCCGCTTCACGCACCTGAAGATGAGGCTCATGCCCTATCTGCATCAGCTCGGCGTCGATGCCGCGCGCACCGGCATCCCCCTGCTGCGTCCGATGGCCCTGGAGTTCCCGGACGACCCGGCCGTCGCCTACCTGGATCGGCAATACATGCTCGGCCCGTCGCTGCTGGTCGCGCCGGTGATGTCCGCGAGCGGAGAGGCGGAGTTCTACCTGCCGGACGGAGAGTGGACGTCGCTGCTGAGCGGCGAGCACGTCGAGGGCGGACGGTGGCGTCGTGAGACGCACGGCTTCGATTCGCTGCCGCTGTACGTGCGCCCCGGCGCGGTGCTGCCGTGGGGCGCCCGCCACGACCGTCCCGACTACGACTACCTCGAGGGCCTCGAGCTGCGGGTGTTCCCCGGCGGCTCCGGCACCCGTGAGGTGGTCGTGACGACGCCGGACGGGCGCAGCGAGGTCTTCGAGGTCGATCTCGACACGCCGTCCGACTGACCGCTGCCGAAGCGCGCGCGGCCACCGTCGCCTCACCGGATGCGGAGATGAGCAACGGATGCGGATGCCGCGCGCTGCGGCATCCGCATCCGTTCACACCCTCCGCGTCTGTTCATGAGACGCAGGCTCCTCCCCTGTGGCGGGTGCGGGCGAGTTGTCCTCACTCCAGAGGGGTGCCCGGCCTCGGCGGCGCGGGCGGACACAGACTCGACGTGTGGGGATCCGGGAGTTGGTGGAGGCGGGTGGCGGCATCGTGCATCGGCAGGCGGTACTCGATGTCGGCATCCGCCCCGCCACGTTGCGGGCGGCGATCTCGGCCGGGGAGGTCCGCCGCGTGCGCCGCTACTGGGTCGCGACGTCCGCGGCCCCGGACGCGTTGGTGCACGCCGCCGAGGTGAGCGCGCGGCTGGCCTGCGCCTCCGCGGCGCAGCACCGGGGATGGTGGATGCCGCCGGGCACGACCGGCCGCCCGCATCTGCACGTCCGCGCTCACGCGCATCGGCCGCCGCCGAGCGGTGACATCGCCCCGCCGGTCTTCCACTGGGATGCACCGATGGTGCCGGCGCACCCGCACGCCCTCGTCGAGTCGGTCCCCGATGCCCTCGCGCACATCGCCGGATGCCTGTCGTACGAGGACGCGCTGGTCGTGTGGGAGTCGGCGGTGCGACTCGAGCGGCTGCCGCTGGCGGTGCTGCAGCGCTACCGCTGGAAGACGCCCGCCGCGCGGCGGCTGGTCGGCGACCTCACGGGCCTCAGCGACTCGGGCATCGAGACGCTGTTCGTCTCGCGGATCCGCGCGTTCGGGCTGCCCGTGCGCCAACAGGTGCTGCTGCTCGGACACCGCGTCGACGGCCTCATCGGAGACCGTCTCGTCACGCAGCTCGACGGCTACGCCTTCCACTCCGCTGCCGCCGACCGCGGCCGCGACCTGCACCACGATCGGGAACTGATCGCCCACGGCTACACGGTGCTCCGGTTCACGTACGCCGAGGTCGTGCACCAGTGGCCGCGCGTCGAGGCGGCAATCCTCCGCGCGATCGCGCAGTGCCTCCACCTCGCGCGCTGACGCAGCCGCGCCCCTTCCAGCCCAGCCCGCACCAGCCCGCACCAGAATCGGAGCACGTCACCAGAATCGGATGCCGCGCGCCGCGGCATCCGATTCTGTTGCTCATCTCCGAATCTGCGAGCGGGGAAGGCCCTTGGCGGCGTCAGACGAGCGACTGCTTCCACGCACTGTGCAGCTGCGCGAACTTGCCCGTTCCGGCGATGAGGCTGGCGGGGGTGTCGTCCTCGATGATGCGACCGTGCTCCATCACCAGCACGCGGTCGGCGATCGACACGGTCGACAGCCGGTGCGCGATGATGATCGCGGTGCGGTCGGCGAGCAGCGTCTGCAGCGCCGCCTGGATCTGCCGCTCGCTGGGGATGTCCAGCGACGCCGTCGCCTCATCGAGGATGAGAACGGCGGGGTCGGCGAGGAAGGCACGGGCGAAGGAGATCAGCTGGCGCTGTCCCGCCGACACGCGACCGCCGCGCTTGTTCACGTCGGTGTCGTACCCGTCCGGCAGCCGCTCGATGAAGGTGTCCGCGCCGACGGCACGGGCAGCCGCGCGGATCTCCTCGAACGTCGCGTCGGGCTTTCCGAGCGCGATGTTGTCGGCGACCGTGCCGCTGAACAGGTACGCCTCCTGCGTGACCATCACGATGGCGCGGCGGAGGTCCTTGGGGTGCAGCTCCCGCAGATCGACGCCATCGAGTGTCACGGCGCCTCGCGACGGGTCGTAGAACCGTGACACGAGCTTGGCGAGTGTCGACTTGCCGGCCCCGGTCGTTCCCACCAGGGCGATGGTCTGACCGGCGGGGATGTCGAGCGAGAAGTGCGGCAGAATCGTGCGCTCGTCGGAGTAGCCGAAGACGACGTCCCGGAACTCGACGTGCCCCGCGGCCTTCCACAGGTCGACCGGGCGTGCCGGGTCGGGCACGGTGGGCCGCTCCTCGAGCACACCCGAGACCTTCTCCAGCGCGGCGGTCGCCGACTGGTACGAGTTCAGGAACATCGCGACTTCCTGGAGGGGCGAGAAGAAGTTGCGGACGTACAGCACGGCGGCGAGCAGCGTTCCCACCAGCAGCGCACCGTCGACCACACGCAGCCCGCCCCACAGCAGCACACCGGCCACGGCGAAGGCCGAGACCGCCATCATCCCCGGCTCGAAGGTGCCGAACAGACGCAGCGAGCGCATGTTGACGTCGCGGTACTGACCCGACAGATCACCGAACTCCTCGTCGTTGCGCGGCTCCTTGCGGAATGCCTTGACGGCGCGGATGCCGGTCATCGTCTCGACGAACTTGACGATGACCTTGGCGCTGACCACCCGCGACTCACGGTATGCGCGCTGCGAGTTGCGATAGAACCAGCGCATCAGCAGGTACAGCGGAATGCCGGCGATCGCGAGGATGACGCCGGACTGCCAGTCCAGCAGCAGCAGCGCGATCAGGGTGAACGCCCCGTAGAGCACGCCGGAGACGAGCTCGTTCAGGCCTCCGTCGAGCAGCTCTCGGATGGAGTCGAGGTCGCTCGTCTGACGCGAGATGATGCGCCCCGAGGTGTACGACTCGTGGAACTCGAGACTGAGTCGCTGCGTGTGCAGGAAGATCCGGGTGCGCAGATCGAGCATGACGGCCTGCGTCAGGCGCGCGGCGACCACCGCGTACCAGCCGATGAGCGCGGCACCGCCGACGCCGGCGATGAGGTACACGGCGACGATGACGATGGTCGGCATCCAGTCGGCGTCCTGCATCGCCTGCGGCAACGCGGTGTTCAGTCCGTAGGCGATCAGGGCAGGGCCGGCCACGCGCAGCGCGGTGGAGACCACGAGCACGACGAGGGCCAGCACGAGCTGCCACCGCCGCGGATCGACGAGCGATCCCAGCAGTCGCAGCGAACGCTGGCGGATGGCGCGCGATTCGTCGCGCGTGTAGTCCGAGCGATCTTCACCGGTGGTTCCGGCGACGGATGCCGTGCTCACAGGTTCACCTCCGTCTCCCGCAGGCGGGCGTTCTCTTCAGCTTCGGCATCCTCGAGGCTCGAGATGACGTGCCGGTAGTGCTCGCTGGTGCGCAGCAGCTCGGCGTGGGTGCCGACGGCGGTGATGCGCCCCTCTTCGAGCAGCGCCACCCGGTCGGCGAGCGTGACGGTCGAGGGCCGGTGCGCGATCACGAGGGTCGTCGTGTCAGCCATCACCTCGCGCAGGGCATCCTCCACGAGCGCCTCGGTGTCGACGTCGAGCGCCGACAGCGGGTCGTCGAGCACGAGCACGGCGGGGCGCGCCGCGACCGCGCGCGCCAGCGCCAGACGCTGGCGCTGACCGCCCGAGAGCGACAGCCCCTCTTCGCCGATGATCGTATCGACCCCGTCGGGCAGGTCGTCGACGAAGCCGGCCTGTGCGACGGCGAGCGCTTCACGCAGCACGCCCTCGGCCTGCGCGCTGCCCGGCACCAGGTCTTCGCGACCGAGCAGCACGTTCTCGCGCACCGTCTGGGAGAACAGCGTCGAATCCTCGAAGGCCATGCCGACGTGGGTGCGCAGCTCTTTCAGAGTGAGGTCGCGCACGTCCACGCCATCGATCGTCACCCGCCCGGCGGTGACGTCGTACAGACGTGCGGGCAGAGTGGTCAGGGTCGTCTTTCCCGATCCGGTGAGTCCGACGAGCGCCATCGTCTCGCCCGGGACGAGCGTCAGATCGATGCCGTCGAGCAGATCCCGTTCGCCATCCACGGCATCCTGATAGCGGAAGTGCACACCCTCGAACGCGAGTGCACCGCGCGAGCTGCCCAGCGCGACGGGCGCTGCGGGATCGGTGATCGTGTTCTGTTCGTCGAACACCTCGAAGATGCGGTCGCTGGCGGTGCGGGCATCCAGCAGGAACGAGAAGAGGAAGCCGATGGACTCCATCGGCCAGCGCAGCACGGTGGCCATCGCGAAGAACGCGACGAGCTCGGCGATGCCGAGCTGGCCGAGCTGCTGCAGCACGATGCCGACACCGAGACACAGGGCGAACGCGATCTCGGGCAGCAGCACGAGCCAGAACCAGATCCAGCCGACGGCGCGCGCCTTGCTCAGCTCGGTCTCGCGGAGCGTCTCGGCTTGACGGGTGAACTTGAGCAGGGCGTGCTTTCCGCGCCCGAACGCCTTCAGCACACGGATGCCGTGGACGCTCTCCTCCACGCTGGTCGCGAGGTCGCCGGCCTGGTCCTGGCTCTGGCGCGCGAGCGTGCCGTACGTCTTCTCGAACCGATAGCCGGCGTACCAGAGCGGTGCGCAGACGATCAGGAAGGTGACGCCGAGCGCCCAGTGCCAGCGGAACAGCAGCGCCATGCCGACGAGGATCGTCAGCAGGTTGACGACGAGCAGCACGATGCCGAAGGCCATCCAGCGTCGCAGCATGCTGATGTCCTGCATCATGCGCGAGAGCAGCTGGCCCGACTGCCAGCGGTCGTGGAACGCGACCGGCAGGCGCTGAAGGCGCTCGTAGAAGCTCGTGCGCAGGTCGTATTCGACCTTGGTCGACGGTGCGAGCACGAACCAGCGCCGCAGCCACACCATGACGGCTTCGAGAAGCCCGAGCACGAGGATGAGGGCGGCGCCCCACACGAGCTGGCTGCGATCGCCCGCGGCGCTGGCGCCCGCGGCGATCGGGCCCTGCACGAGCACTTCGAGCACGAGCGGGATGGACAGAGCGAGCAGGCTGGCCACGAGCGCGCTGACGGCGCCCAGCACGAGCCGGGGCAGGACGGACCGGGCGAAGGGGTAGAGACGCGCGAGCGCGCGCACCGTCGACAGGCGCTCGACGGGAGGGGTGAGCTCGGAGGGCGTTGAGGAGGAGGTCATGATCCTTGCGGAGGGGTGGAACGGATGCCGGGGTCACGCGGCCGGCGGAGGTGACGGGTGGGCGCACGAAGGCGCGGCAGGACGAAGAGGCCCTGTCGGAGGTAACGCGCGGCGGGACGATGCCGCCGAAGGAGGACGCGCGGCGCGTTATCCCCGACCGATTCCGGCGGCCTCGAACGCGGCCGGGGCGGCGTTCGACGGACGGAGGAAGGCGGGCTTCGTGATGACGATGGCCGTGGACATGGCTTCCTCCAAGGAGTCGGTGAACGGGGACTGCGACCCACGCGGTTTCTCACACGGGCGCGACAGCCCTCCAGCCTATGCCGCTGGCTTCGCGCAGGGCAAGGGTTTTTTCACCGTGGCGCGTCAGGCGCGCGCGACCGACTCCCGCGCGAGCAGGGCGCGCTTGACCTCGAGCCCCCAGGCGAATCCGCCGAGGGCGCCGCCGGTGCGCAGCACGCGATGGCACGGCACGAACAGCGCCGGGGCGTTTCGAGCGCAGATGGATGCCGCGGCCCGCACGGCCGCGGGCCGCCCCAGCGCCGTGGCGAACTCGGCGTACGTGAGGGGATGTCCCGCAGCGATGCGGCGCAGCGTCGCCCAGCCCTCGAGCTGCATCGCGGTGCCGGTCTGAGCGACGGCGACCGTGTCGATCGCCGTCAGGTCACCTGCGTAGTAGGCGTGCACGGCGGACGCGGCATCCGTGTCGCCTTCACGGATGTCCGCGGGCGCCAGAGCGATGCGTCCGACGATGGCCGCGGGATCGGCACTCCATCCGCTTGCCAGCACCCGAGCGTGATCGTCGACGAGCAGGGTGAAGGGTCCGTCGGGGGTGGGGATCGTCTGGATCGTCGCGGTCATCGGGGGCTCCGTTCGCGGGGTGCGGTGTGCGCGCGGGGCGCGCGGGACACGGTGGACGGCGCGGCGCGCCAGAGGTGAGCGGTGAGGTAGCTGCGCCACGGCGCGGTGCGGACGGCCCAGGCCTCGTACCCGCGCGGATCTGCGGGGATGCCGGCGGCTGCCGCTCCCGCGCGGACGGCGACGTCGCCGGGCAGCGTGATGTCGGGGTCGCCCAGCACGCGCATGCGCACGTAGTCGGCGGTCCAGGGGCCGATACCCGGCAGCGCCAGCAGGGCCGCGCGCTGCGCGAGACTGTCATCACCCGGCCCCAGGTCGAGCTCGCCGGAGGCGAGCGCCGCGGCCGCGCCGGTGACCGCACGGATGCGCGCGGCAGGGCCGCGCAGCACCTCGGCGCCGTGCGCGGCGATGGCGGCCATCGTGGGGAACAGGCGGTCCAGGCCGTCGTGCGACGCCACGCGCTCCCCCAGCGCGTCGGTCAGGGCGGTCAGGGCCGTACGTGCTGCGGCGACCGTGATCTGCTGACCGATCATCGCGCGGATGAGCATCTCGTGCGGGTCGGCGGCGCCGGGCACGCGGATGCCGCCGACCGCCGTGACCAGCGGCGCGAGGGCAGGGTGCGCCGACAACGCGGCATCCACCGCCGTCGGGTCGGCGTCGAGGTCGAACAGGCGCCGCACCCGGCTGACGAGCACGGGGAGATCGCCGAGATGGGTCAGGCGCGCGTTCAGCCGCAGCTTCCCCGCCCCGTCGAGCCGGATCGCGAACCACACCGGACCGCCGGGCAGACGCAGGACGCGGGCGAAGGAGTCGGCACCAGCATCCTCGACGCCCGCGACGGCGCGGGCACGCATCCAGGCGAACAACCCGGCGGCGTCGAAGGGCGCACGGTAGGGCAGGACGAGATCGATCGTCCCGGCGGCCGGGGCGCTCACCGCGCGCGCCGCCGCCGGCCGGCGGGCACGCAGCTCGCCCGGCGTGAGGCCGAACACCTCACGGACCGTGTCGTTGAACTGGCGGACGCTGGCGAATCCGGCCGAGAAGGCGACGTCGGCGGCCGTCAGGTCGGTGGAGACGAGGAGCATCCGCGCGGTGTGCGCCCGCTGGGCACGGGCGAGGGCGAGGGGCCCCGCGCCGAGCTCTGCGGTGAGCAGACGCGTCAGATGGCGGGTGGAGTAGCCGAGGCGACGGGCAAGCCCGGGAACGCCTTCGCGCTCGACGATGCCGTCCGCGATGAGCCGCATCGCGCGCCCGGCGATGTCACCGCGCAGGTCCCACGCGGGAGAGCCGGGTGCGGCTTCGGGCAGGCACCGCTTGCAGGCGCGGTAGCCCGCCTCGTGCGCCGCCGCCGACGTGGGGTAGAAGGTGACGTTGGAAGGCTTCGGGGTGCGCGCGGGGCAGCTGGGTCGGCAGTAGATGCCGGTCGAACGGACGGCCGTGACGAACTGGCCGTCGAAGCGCACGTCGCGCGCGTCGATGGCGCGGTAGCGCTCGTCGAACGTCATCGCGGCGGGGGCGTCGACGTGTGGCATGTGTCCAGCCTGACACGGCTGCGCGGCGCACGCTCGCGGAATTCGGACACGGCAGCGCGCGGCATCCGACCGTGCCCGTGGATGCCGCGGGTGCCCTCGGCGATCAGTCGCGCGCGAGGGACGGAGAGGGGGTGTCGAGCACTCGCGCCGCTTGACCCCGTCGAAGTTCGAGGTCGGCGCCGAGCTCGGTCGCGAACACCGGATGGGCGCGGATGATCTGCGCGACCACGGCGACCGGAATCACGAGCACCGTCGAGGGCACCACGGCCACGGCGGTGAGCAGCGACGGCTCACGCGTGACGGCGGCGCTTCCGACGAACTCGCCGTCACGCAGATCGCCGCAGGCGACGTCGCCGCGCACCGTGGGCACGGAGAGGCGGGCCGCGCCGTCGACCAGGTAGCCGACGGCGGAGGGGACGACACCCGCGCGATCGAGGTACTCGCCGACCGCGTACTGCTCGACACGGCACAGTTCCTGCGCGGTGGCGCGCAGCTCGCCGTCGAGATGGAGCGCCCGCGCCACCCGATCGAGCACGACCTCGCGCTGCTCACGATCGCCGGCGACGTCCGGCGCGATCTTGTCCAGAGACAGGCCTCGACGCCGCGCGGCGTACCAGAGGCGTCCGAGGAAGGCTGCCGTCGTCTCGCCCGACTGGCTGGGGGCGGCGACGGGGATGCCGACCTGATACGCGCCCGCACCACCGTACTCGACGCTGGAGGCGCACTCGGGAAGACGCATGGGCAGATCGTCGGCCACCTGGCGAAGGAGCGTCGCCACCTCGTGCGGCGGATCGCTGGGCGCGAACACCACCGGCAGCGAGACGACGAACGGGCCCGCCGGCCGGCTGAGGTTTCTGAACGACGCGCCCGCCAGGGTCGCGTTGGGAATCACCTGCAGCCCTGAGCCGGTGTCGATGTGCACGGCACGCCAGTTGACCTCGACGATGCGTCCCTCGGCATCGCCCGTGTCGAGCCAGTCACCGAGCTTGAAGGGCTGCTCGAACAGCACCAGCAGGCCCGAGACGATGCCGCCGGCCGCGTTCTGCAGGGCGAGACCGATGATGATCGACGTCACACCGAGGGTGGCGACCAACCCCTCGATGTCGGCGTTCCAGACCACCTGGAACAGCACGGCGAGTCCCACCACGACCAGCAGCAACCGCACGATCTCCACGAAGATCGTGGGCACGCGCTCGCGCCACGTGCCCTCACGCGCGGTCGAGAACAGGGCGACGTTGACGCCGCTCAGCACCAGCAGGATGAGCAGGAACCCGAGCACCGTGCCCACGATGCGCACCCAGACGAGGTCCTGGTCCGACCGCGTCGCGAAGGCGAGCAGCACGACCAGTGCCGCAACGGGAACCACCGCGTTGCGCAGCAGCAGCAGAGGGCGGACGGCCGGGCTGCGGCGGCGGCGGAGCGCGCCGATGATCTCCGTGAGCACCACCAGGACGAGGGGAACGCCGATGGCGAGCGCCCCCACCCACCAGACCCACCCCTCTGCGAGCACCGACATCATGCGTCGATCCGCCAGACGGTGCTCGTGTGGCCGGAGGCGTCGACGGTGCCGACCTCGGTGAACTCCCAGAGCCCGTGCACCCGATCGTGCACGGCATCGCTCACGTAGACGCCCCCGGCATCCGCCGCCCGTCGCACGCGACTGGCCAGATCGACCGCGTCGCCCCACAGGTCGTAGGCGAGACTCGCGCGGGCGACCAGCCCGCTCGTGACCGCGCCCGTGTCCACGCCCGCGCGCAGATCCAACGCCGCGCCGGTGCGCTCGTTGAAGCGCTGCACGTGCGCGCGCATCCCCAGTGCGAAGTCGACGGCACGCCGGGCGTTGTCCACGCGTGGCACCGTGAGGCCGCAGCTGGCGAGGTATCCGCCGCGCAGGGTGCGCACCGACTCGACCCCGGCGCGCTCCGCCGCCTCGTCGAAGCCGCGCATGAGCTCGTTGAGCGCGAGGGTCTCCTGCTGTCCGTCGAGAGCGCGGCTGAAGTCGTCGAAGCCGAGCAGCTCGGCGTAGACGACGGCCACGTCCTCGTG
Source organism: Microbacterium sp. DMC48 (assembly GCF_056313825.1). NCBI lineage: Bacteria > Bacillati > Actinomycetota > Actinomycetes > Micrococcales > Microbacteriaceae > Microbacterium > Microbacterium sp. DMC48. The sequence continues at coordinate 435,941 of NZ_JBQUZN010000003.1, forward strand.
CTGCTCCGCGATCGTCTGCTCGCCCTCGCGATAGCGGGCGGCGAGACTGTCGGGCATGAGCGTCCGCAGCAGCCGGTCGTTCTCCGCCCGCTGGCGGTCGATGAGATCCTGCTTGATCTGCAGGCCGGCGGCCATCTCGTTGAAATCACGCGACAGCTCGCCCATCTCGTCGGAGCCGCCCGCTGCGACGCGCACGCTGTAGTCGCCCCCGGCGATCCGCCGCACGGCCACGGCCAGCCGGCGGATCGGCCCGGTGAACGCCTGCGACAGCAGCAGCGAGAGCACGCTGATCGCGAGCACCAGCCCCAGGGTCGACAGCAGCAGCGTGCGGGTGAAGTCGGTGATCGGCGCGAAAGCCTCCGACGTCTCCATGCGCGCGACCACGACCCAGTCCAGGCCCTCAATGTTGGCCGGGCCGTACGCCGTGATGCTCTCGCTGCCGATGTACTGGGACGAGGTCATCGTGCCGGACTGGCCGGCCAGCGCGCGGCGGACCGGCTCCTGGTCGACGTTCTGCAGAATCGCACTGTCGCCCACCGCCACGATCCGGTCGGCGTCCGCCGCCGTCGTGCCGTTGTCGATGACGCTCTGCGCGTAGGTGCCGGGGTCTTCGATGAGCTGCCGCGAGTTCGACCGCATGAGCCCGTCCGTGCCGGCGAGGTAGATCTCGCCGGTGTCGCCGAGGCCCTGCGCCTGCCACTGCCCGTACCCGGTCGTCACATCGTTGATCCACGACACCGGCACCTGCAGCGCCATCGCCCCGGTGATGCCGCCCGCGTCGCCGATGGGCGACACGACCCACATGGTCGCCGCCCCTGCCGAGGGTGCCCAGGTCTCCATGTCGGTCGTCACGACGGTGTCGATCGAGTTGGTCGTCATCGCCGAGCGGAAGCCGTCGGCGAGCTTGCTGTCGCGGAAGGGACCGTCGTCGAGGTTGGTGCCGAGCGCCGGGGTGTTGTAGGCGCTGAAGACGACGTTGGCGTCGAGGTCCATGACGAGCACGTCCTGGTAGCCGACGGTCTCGACCAGGTTCGCGAAGTAGCCCTGGGCCGCAGCGTGAGCCGCGCTGTACGCGCTGCCATCACCCGGATCGGTCAGGGTGAGGGATGCCGGGCTGCCCCCGTTCTGCCGGGTGTACCAGTACTGCAGGTACGCGCCCGCCGCGCTGTCGGGCACGAACGCACGGTCGGCGTACCGTTCCCCGGTCTGCTTCTCGAGCTTCGGCAGGAACTCGTCGCGGTAGAACCCCTCCAGCGCGGAGTTCTGAGCGGGAGACAGCGTCGCGCCGGCGAGCGCGTCCCACCCCGCGTTCAAGGCGACCGAGGCCTCGCGTGCGCTGGAGTTGTCGGTGGCGAGCGAGGCTTCGCGCTGGATCTCGCCGACCAGCGCGGACACCTCGCCCGTGCGCAGCTCGCGCGCGGCGGTCAGTTTGTCGACGATCGCGTCGCGCAGCGACTCCTGTCCGCTGACGTAGCCGATCGTGCCGACCACACCCGCCGAGACGATGCCGACGGCCAAGAGCATCACGAGCAGCCGCGATTGGATGCTCAACCGCCAGCGCGGCCTCGTCTGGACGCTGCCCGCCGTGCCCTCGTTCGCACCCGACATCCGCTTCCCTTCCCCAAGTGCGCTCACTCTATCGGGGCCGGTCGTCCGCCGGATGCCGCAGACCCTCTCAGTGGAAGAAGTGGCGCTCTCCGGTGAAGAACATCGTCACTCCGGCGGCGCGTGCCGCGTCGATGACCTCCTGATCGCGCACCGATCCTCCGGGCTGGACGATCGTGCGGATGCCGGCGTCGATCAACACCTGCGGACCGTCGGCGAAGGGGAAGAACGCGTCGGACGCGGCCACCGAACCGGCGGCGCGCTCGGCCGCGCGCTCGACGGCCAGGCGGCACGAGTCGACACGATTGACCTGTCCCATGCCGATGCCGACGGTCGCAAGCCCCTGGGCGAGCACGATCGCGTTGGACTTGACGGCGCGGCAGGCCTTCCACGCGAAGATGAGGTTCTCCATCTCCTCGGGGCTGTCCGGACGCTCACCGGAGACGAGCTCCCAGTTCTTGGCGACAGACTCGATGTCGTCGGGGAAGCGGTCGGCGTCCTGCAGCAGCAGCCCGCCGGACAGCAGCCGCACGTCCATCGGCTCCTGCCGCCAGTCGGCGGGAAGGCGGAGCACACGCAGGTTCTTCTTCAGGGCGAAGACTTCCAGTGCCTCCGGCTCGAAGTCAGGGGCGACGATGACCTCGGTGAAGATGTCGCGGAGGTTCTCCGCCATCTTCAGGGTGACCGTGCGGTTGGCCGCGATCACGCCGCCGAACGCCGAAACGGGGTCGCACTCGTGCGCGCGCAGGTGCGCCGAGGCGATGGGGTCGAGTGCGTTGGGCGCTGCGACCGCGATGCCGCACGGGTTGGCGTGCTTGATGATCGCCACCGCCGGCTTGACCATGTCGAAGGCTGCGCGCAGGGCCGCGTCGGCGTCGACGTAGTTGTTGTACGACATCTCCTTGCCCTGGAGCTGCTCGGCCTGCGCGATGCCGTGCGCGCCGGCGCGCGTGTAGATCGCGGCGCGCTGGTGCGAGTTCTCGCCGTAGCGCAGCGTGCTCAGCCGCTCGGCCTTGATGGTGAGGTGCTGGGGCAGATCGCCCTCCGCCTCGAGGGTCTCCTCCGCGAACCAGGTGGCGACGGCGCGGTCGTAGGCGGCCGTGTGCGCGAAGGCGCGGGCGGCGAGCTCGCGGCGCTGGGCCAGAGAGGTGCCCCCGGCACCGAGCGCCTCGATGATCGCGGGGTAGGACTCGGGCGAGACGGCGATTGCGACGTTCGCGAAGTTCTTGGCCGAGGCGCGCACCATGGCCGGCCCGCCGATGTCGATCTGTTCCACGACCGCGTCCCCCACCGCGCCGGAGGCCACGGTCTCGACGAACGGATAGAGGTTCACGACCACGAGCTCGAAGGGCAGGATGCCGAGGGCATCGAGCTGGGTCTCGTGGTCTTCGAGCCGGAGGTCGGCCAGCAGTCCCGCGTGCACGCTGGGATGCAGCGTCTTCACGCGCCCGCCCAGCGACTCCGGAAAGCCGGTGATCTCGGCGACGTCCTTGACGGCGAGGCCGACGTCGCGCAGCAGCGCCGCGGACCCGCCGGTCGACACGATCTCGACGCCCGCGGCATCCAGGGCCTGAGCGAGCGGCAGCAGGTCGGTCTTGTCGCTCACGGAGATGAGGGCCCGGCGCACGGGCACGAGGTCACGGGATCGGTAGAGGGCGGGATCGACGGCAGGACCGGCCATGCGGGGCTCCAGTGTTCGAGGTGGATCGGGTCTTCAGGACGCGGGTGCGTCGGAAGCGGCGGCGGACAGCTCGAGCTCTCCGGACGCCACCGCGCGCACGACATCGATGAGCAGGCGACGTTCGACCGGCTTGATGCGCTCATGCAGGCTCTGCTCGGTGTCGTCGGACAGCACGGCGACGCGCTCCTGGGCCAGGATCGGCCCGGAGTCCACACCGTTGTCGACGACGATGACACTCGCCCCGGTCTGGGTCGCACCGGCGGCGAGCGCGTCGCGAACGCCGTGCGCGCCGGGGAACTCGGGCAGATAGGCGGGGTGGGTGTTGATGATGCGGGGCGCCCAGGCGTCGACGACCGATGCCGGGAGCAGGCGCATGAGACCGCTGAGCACCACGAGGTCGGGATTCCACACTCGCAGCTGACGGTCGAGCTCCTCGCCCCACTGCTCGCGGGTCTCGAACTCGCGGAACGGCACGAGGAAGGTCGGGATGCCGAACGCTTCGGCGTGGGCGAAGCCGTCTGCCTGGCGGTCCGCGCCGACGACGACGATGCGGGCCGGGAAATCGGGGTCGGCGGCGGCCTCGAGGAGGGCTCGGAGATTGGAGCCGGTGCCCGAGATGAGAACGGCGACCGTCAGCACCCGGTCAGTCTACCGGCGCAGCGGCGGGCTCTCTGGTGCGCGCCGGAGAGAACAGCGCGATCGCGGCGCCGACGGCCAGTTCGACGCCGACGCAGAACGCGAACGGACCGGCCGCCGGACCGACCGCGCCCAGGCGGCCCGGCCCGACCGCGCCCGACGCGCAGACCGCGAGAAGCGCCGCGGCCGCGGCGGCGAGCACGACGATCGCGCCGAAGACGACGAGGCGCACCGCCGTGGTCGACGTCGCCGCGGCATCCATCTCACCGGCGGACGCGAGGCGGGTGCGGGCGATCGCGCCGGCGAGGAAACCCACCGCGACGATCGCCAGTACGAGTGCGAACAGCCACGGTGAGGGGTTGTCGGGGATGAGGCCGAGAGCGGGGATGCCGGGAAGGACCCCGAGAGTCGTGCCGGCCGGCGACACCGCGGTGCCGGCGCCGATCGCGAAACCCGGTCCGGCGGCGAAGGAGGCGCCCCAGACGATCAGGGTCGGCAGGTACACCAGCTGCCCGAGGGAGAGCACGGCACCGCCGAGCACGTCGACGTGCGCCGCCTCGAAGAGTGCGACGATCTGCCCGCCGCGCAGTACCGCGGCCGCCGCGACGACGAGCGCGCCGACGCCGACCACGCCGGCGACGGCGGCGGCGAGTCCCCGGGCGGCGGCAGAGACGGCGCTCACCCACGGGTGGCCGCGCCGAGGATCTGCACCGTCGATCCGGTCGCGAAGAGCGTCGATGAGACCGTCGTCTCCGATGCGCCACGCCTCGACGACGGCGCCCACCAGGGCGGGGATGCCGAAGACCGCGGCGGGAAGCAGCAGCGCCTGCCACCCGTAGACGGCGGCGACGGGAGTGCGTGAGGTCGCCCAGAGCCCGGCGGCGATCAGCAGCGTCACGAGCGTGCCGGCGGCCACTCCCACCGCCCAGGCCCCGGAGCGGGCCGCGCGGGCGCCCGAACGTGCCGCAAACAGGGCCGTGAAGACGGCGAGCGCCAGCGGAGCCAGCGAGACGACGAACGACGCCGCCTGCGGCGCGATGCCGGCGGCGACGAGGTAGTCGTCCCCGAGCGTGATGTGCAGCGGGACGAACTGGCCGAGCTGCCAGATGCGCACGGCCGCGGGCCACAGCGCGGCCCAGTCGGCGGTGCCTCCCAGCGCCATCACCCAGAAGAGGGTGAGGGGCGCGAGGACCACGGCGACACCGACGGCCGCCGCGATGAGGGCATCGGCGGCGGCGAGGAGGAGGACGAGCAGGCGGTTCATGCGGGTTCGACCCTACCTACCCGGGTGATGAGCGGGCGCGGGGCGCGCGGGGCGCCGACGCCGCGGCATCCACTACGGTTCTGGATGGAGGATCCATGCCCGCTACACCCACGTCCGCCACCCGTTCCGCCGACGCCCCGCTCGGGGCGCTCGACCGCTTCTTCGAGATCAGCCGTCGCGGCTCGACGATCGGGGGCGAGATCCGCGGCGGATTGGTCACCTTCGTCACGATGGCGTACATCGTGATCCTCAACCCGATCATCCTGTCGGGCAAGGCGGACATCGCCGGCAACGAGCTGGCGTTCTCCGCCGTGGGGGCGGCGACGGCGCTGACCGCCGGGGTCATGACGATCCTCTTCGGCCTGGTGACGCGGCTGCCGTTCGCCTTCGCGGCGGGACTCGGCATCAACGCGTTCCTCGCCTTCAGCGTCATCCACGAGGTCACCTGGCCCGAGGCGATGGCCCTCGTGATGATCAACGGCATCATCATCGTGCTGCTGGCGGCGACGGGGCTGCGCAAGCTCATCTTCGACGCCGTGCCGGTGCAGCTGAAGCTCGCCATCACCGTCGCGATCGGCCTCTTCATCGCCTTCATCGGGTTCGTCAACTCCGGCTTCGTGACCGCGACCGGATCGAACTCACCGCCGGTCGGCCTCGGCATCGGCGGCTCGGTCGCGTCGATCCCGACGCTCATGTTCGTCCTGACGCTGCTGGTGACCGGGGTGCTCGTCGCCCGCAAGGTGAAAGGCGGCATGCTGATCGGCCTCGTCGGCGGCACCGTCGTGTCGGTGATCGTGGAGGCCATCTGGCACCTCGGCTCGGCGACCGATCACCCGGGCGGATGGGGGCTCACGATCCCCGCGCTCACCGGCTCTCCGGTCAGCATCCCCGACCTGAGCCTGCTCGGCGCCGTCGACTTCGGCTTCGACATCGGCAAAGTCGGCATCGTCGCGCTGATCATGCTCGTGTTCACGCTCGTGTTCTCCAACTTCTTCGACGCGATGGGCACCATGACCGGACTCGCGAAAGAGGCCGGGCTCGCCGACGAGAAGGGCGACTTCCCCCGCATCAAGTCCGCGCTCGTCGTCGAAGGCGTCGGCGCCGTCGTGGGAGGCGCGACGTCCTCATCGTCGGCCACGGTGTTCATCGAATCGGGCTCCGGCATCGGCGAGGGCGCCCGCACGGGGCTCGCCAACGTCGTGACCGGCGTGGTCTTCCTGCTGGCGATGTTCTTCACACCGCTCACCTCGATCGTTCCCACGGAGGTCGCCGCGGCGGCGCTCGTGATCGTCGGCGCCATGATGATGGCGCAGGTCAAGCACATCGACCTCAGCGACTTCAGCGTGCTGCTGCCGGTGTTCCTGACGGTGTCGGTCATGCCGATGACGTACTCGATCGCCAACGGCATCGGCGCCGGCTTCATCAGCTGGGTGGTCGTGCGTTCGCTCTCCGGCAAGGCGAGGGAGATCAGCCCGCTGCTGTGGGTGGTCGCCGCCGGCTTCCTCATCTACTTCGCCCGCGGACCGATCGAGATGCTCCTGGGAGGCTGACCCCCTCCCCTCCCCCGCCCGCGAGCCGCTACGTACGGGGCGGAGACAGAGAGAGGGGGTGGATGCCGCGGCATCCACCCCCTCTCTCGTCGGACGTCAGAGCGTCTCGATGATCTCCCGCATGAGAGCGGCGGTCTCGGACGGGGTCTTGCCGACCTTGACGCCGGCGGCCTCGAGGGCCTCCTTCTTGGCCTGTGCGGTGCCCGCCGAGCCGGAGACGATCGCGCCGGCGTGGCCCATCGTCTTGCCCTCGGGGGCGGTGAAGCCGGCCACGTAGCCGACGACCGGCTTGGTGACGTTCGCCTTGATGAACTCCGCCGCGCGCTCCTCGGCGTCGCCGCCGATCTCGCCGATCATGACGATCGCCTTGGTCTCGGGGTCGGCTTCGAAGGCGGCGAGCGCGTCGATGTGCGTCGTGCCGATGATGGGGTCGCCGCCGATGCCGATGGCCGTGGAGAAGCCCAGGTCGCGCAGCTCGAACATCATCTGGTACGTCAGGGTGCCCGACTTCGAGACGAGACCGATGGGGCCCTTGCCGGTGATGTTCGCGGGCGTGATGCCGACGAGCGCCTCGCCGGGCGTGATGATGCCGGGGCAGTTCGGACCGATGATGCGCGTCTTGTTGCCCTTGCTCTTCGCGTACGCCCACGCCTCGGCGGTGTCGCCGACGGGCACGCCCTCGGTGATGACGACCAGGAGCGGGATCTCGGTGTCGATGGCCTCGACCATCGCGTCCTTCGTGAACGCCGGCGGCACGAACGCGATCGACACATCGGCGCCGGTGGCGGCGATGGCCTCGGCGACCGAGGCGAACACGGGCAGCTCGACGGGGTTGCCGTCCTTGTCGACGTGCGAGACGGTGGTGCCGGCCTTGCGCGCGTTGACACCGCCGACGACGTTGGTGCCCGCCTTCAGCATCAGCGCGGTGTGCTTGGTGCCCTCACCGCCGGTGATGCCCTGGACGATGACCTTGGAGTCCTTGTTGAGGTAGATAGACATTTCTCTGCAGTCCTGTTCTCGTCGGCTCAGGCGTTGGCCAGCTCGGCGGCCTTGTCGGCGCCCTCGTCCATACCGGCGGCGAGGGTCACGAGCGGATTGTTCGCGGCGGCGAGGATGGCGCGGCCCTCCTCGACCTGGTTGCCGTCGAGGCGGACGACCAGCGGCTTGGTGGCGGTGTCGCCCAGGATCTCGAGCGCCTTGACGATGCCCTCCGCCACGGCGACGCACGAGGTGATGCCGCCGAAGACGTTGACGAACACCGACTTCACCTGCGGGTCACCGAGGATGACGTCCAGGCCCGCCGCCATGACGGTGGCCGAGGCGCCGCCGCCGATGTCGAGGAAGTTGGCGGGCTTCACACCGCCGTGGTTCTCGCCGGCGTAGGCGACGACGTCGAGGGTCGACATGACCAGGCCCGCGCCGTTGCCGATGATGCCGACCTGGCCGTCGAGCTTGACGTAGTTCAGGCCCGACGCCTTCGCCTTCGCCTCGAGCGGGTCGGCCGCGTCCTTGTCCTCGAGCTCCTCGTGCTCGGGGTGGCGCACTTCGGTGGCGTTGTCGTCGAGCGACACCTTGCCGTCGAGGGCGATGATGCTGCCCGCGGCATCCAGGATGAGGGGGTTGACCTCGACGAGGGTCGCGCCCTCACCGGTGTAGACGTTGTAGAGCTTGACGAACACATCGGCGACCTTGGGGGCCAGCTCGTCGTCGAAGCCACCGGCCTTGGCGATCTCGAGCGCCTTGGCCGTGTCGATGCCGGTCAGCGGGTCGACCTCGACCTTGGCCAGCGCCTCGGGCTTCTCGACCGCGAGCTGCTCGATCTCCATGCCGCCCTCGACCGAGCACAGGCTCAGGTACGAGCGGTTCGCGCGATCCAGCAGCACGGAGAAGTAGAACTCCTTCTCGATCTGGGCGCCGCCGGCGATCATGACGCGCTTGACGACGTGGCCCTTGATGTCCAGGCCCAGGATGGCCTTCGCGGCCTCGTACGCGTCTTCGGGAGTCTTGGCGACCTTGACGCCGCCGGCCTTGCCGCGGCCCCCGGTCTTGACCTGAGCCTTGACGACCACGACGCCGCCGAGCTTCTCGGCCGCCGCCTTCGCCTCCTCAGGTGTGTCGGCGATGATGCCGGGGAGCACCGGCACCTCGTACTTCTCGAACAGGTCTCGTGCCTGGTACTCGTACAGATCCACGTGCAATCCTTCGCTGGGCGTCAGTGGGTGTCGTGCCGAAGGGTTCTCGGTATCGGAACAAAAGTGCCGAAACAATCTCGATATCGAGAGATCGACCGATCCCCCAGCTTAGTCGACCCTCCGTGCGGATCCGACCGCGCGCGGGCGGGGTGCCGTGCGCTCGGCGGGGCGTTAGGCTCACGGGCATGACCGACGCCGCACCCACCTCCGCCCGCAACGCCGTCGTCGCCGCTGCGCTGGATCTCTTCGCCGCTCAGGGCTTCGAAGCGACGTCGGTGGAGCAGATCGCGCAGGCGGCGGGAGTGTCGCGATCGACCTTCTTCCGTCAGTTCGGCGGTAAGGACGACGTCGTCTTCAGCGATCACGACGTGCTGCTCGCGCACCTGCGCCAGAAGCTGACGAGCGGCGATGGCCTGGGCCGAAACCCGTGGGCGGCGGCGTGTGCGGCCTCGGTCGACGTGTTCCGCCACTTCGCCGCCGAGCCCGAACTCGCCCGTCGACGCTACGCCGTGGTGCGCCAGGTCCCGGCGCTGCGCGACCGCGAGATCGTCACGGTCTTCCAGTACGAGCGGCTGTTCGACGACTACCTGCGCTCGGCCCTCCCGGGTCTCGATCCGATCGACGCCGTGGCGTTCTCTGCCGCCGTGACGGCGGTGCACAACCACGTGCTGCGCCGTCTGCTGCGGGGCACCGAGGACATCCCCGAGTCGGTGCTGACCGACGCCTACGACGAGCTCATGCACCGCTTCGGTGTGCACCCCGACGGCGAGCAGGCGCAGAACGACGATGTCGTCGTGGCGACCTTCCCCCGTCGGATGCCGATGGCCGAGGTCGTGCGGCGCCTGCGCGACGAGCTCTGAGCGCGCGGCGTTTCGACTCGCTGCACTCGCTCGACGCCCGGAGGGCGAAGCGCCGGGTGGCGGCTCAGACGGTCTCGCCGGAGGCCACCGTCTCGGCGAGCGCGTGCACGCGCGGCAGGTGGTGGGCTCCGTAGAAGTCGGCGGCCGTGAGACGCGCGGCATCCGCCTCGTGCGCACTCTCGTGCGCCGCGACGGCGACCACCGCGAGCGCGTGCATCCAGCCACCGGCCAGGACGCCGAGGAGCATGAGGTAGGGCACGCTCACGGCGTGGGCGTCGCGCGGCGAAGAGCCGAACGCGACCATCGCCGCGGTGGCGCGGCGGGCGGCGGCCAGGGCTCGCTCGAGACGGTCGGCGGTGCGCGCGGCGACCTCGCCGCCGGCGGAGCGCAGGGCCTCGACGGTGCGTTCGATGTCGGCGAAGAGCGCCTCGGCGGTGGCCCCCTGGTTGCGGATGACCTTGCGATCGATGAGGTCGTTGGACTGGATCGCGGTGGTGCCTTCGTAGATCGGCATGATGCGGGCGTCGCGGTAGTGCTGAGCCGCACCGGTCTCCTCGATGAAGCCCATGCCCCCGTGCACCTGGATGGCGTCGCTCGTCAACGCCACGGCATCCTCCGTCGACCAGCCCTTCAGGATCGGCACGAAGAACTCGGCCATCGCGAGTACCGCGGCATCGTCGGTCTGCTCGGCACGGTCGAAGAGGTCGGCGACGTAGACGCCCAGCGCCCGCATCGCGTACACCTCGCTGCGCATCGACAGCAGCAGCCGGCGCACGTCGGGGTGCTCCGCGATCGGGGCGGTGCCCTCGCGGCCGAGGACGCGTCCCTGTACCCGATCGGCGGCATAGGCCGTGGCCTGCTGCAGCGCCCTGTCGGCGATTCCGGTCGCCTGGAACCCCATCGCGATGCGGGCGGAGTTCATCATCACGAACATGCCGGCCAGTCCCCCGCCGACCTCGCCGACGAGGTACCCGGTGGCGTCCTCGTAGGAGAGCACGCACGTGGGGCTGCCGTGGATGCCGAGCTTGTGCTCGACCGCGACGGTGGTGACGGCGTTGCGCTCGCCGAGCGAGCCGTCCGGGTTGACGAGGTGCTTCGGAGCCACGAAGAGCGACAGCCCCTTGGCTCCCTCGGGGGCACCGGGAGTGCGGGCGAGGACGAGGTGGACGATGTTCTCGGCGACGTCGTGGTCGCCCCACGTGATGAAGATCTTCTGACCGCGGATGGCGTAGGTGCCGTCGCCGCGGGGCGTGGCGATCGTGCGGATGGCGCCGAGGTCGGTGCCCGCCGCCGGTTCGGTGAGGTTCATCGTGCCCGTCCACTCGCCCGAGACCAGCTTCGTCAGGTACGTCTCACGGATCTCATCGGATGCCGCGGCATCCAGCGCGTGGATCTGCCCCGCGGTGAGCAGCCAGCACAGCGCGAACGCGGCGTTCGAGGCGTTCCAGATCTCGCCGAGGCCGGCCCGAATCGCCCCGGGGAGTCCGTCGCCGCCGGCCGAGACCGGTGCTTCGGCGCTGATCCACCCCGCCTCCACGAACGCGGCGTAGGCCTCGGCGAACCCGTCGGGCAGACGCACCTGGCCGTCGACGAGGCGAGCGCCCTCGCGATCGCCGATGCTCTGCAGCGGCGCGAGGACGGATGCCGCGAACTCACCGGCTCCGGCGATCACGTCGGCGCCGTCGGCGGCGGTGAGCTCGCCGCCGGTCGCCCGGGCGACGATGTCGAGACCGAACGCCTCGCCGAACAGGAAGGCGTAGTCGGCGGTGGGGGCCTGGTACTCAGCGGCCATGGGAACTCCTCGGATGCTCGCGGCGTCTCGGTGATCGATCCCGATGAAGAATGCGAATGAGACTGCGGACCATCATAAGTGATACTCAGTCTCATCGCGAGTCGTCGGATGTCCCCTGTCGCCCGCGTGCCCCCGCCGTCATGATGAGAGCCATGCCGTTCGACATCCCCGCACCGATGCTGGCGAAGGCCGTCAGCGCCGTTCCCGACCCCGCCCGCACCCCCGGGGGCCTCGCGTTCGAGCCGAAATGGGACGGATTTCGCGCCCTGCTGTCGTGGGACGGCACCGACGTCGAGATCGGCTCGCGCGGCGCGAAGCCGCTCACCCGCTACTTCCCCGAACTCGTCGCCGCGTGCACCGCCCTGCTGCCCGAGCCATGCCTGCTCGACGGGGAGATCGTCGTGGCGCTCGCCGGATCCGACGGGCGTCGGCGGCTGTCATGGGAGGCGCTGTCACAGCGCATCCACCCCGCCGCCTCCCGCATCGCCCTGCTGAGCAGTGAGACGCCCGCGATGTTCATCGCCTTCGACCTCCTCGCCCGCGGCGAGCGCGATCTCCAGCAGGAGCCGTTCTCGACGCGCCGCGCAGAACTCGAAGACCTCCTGCGGACGGTCCCCGCCCCGGTGCACGTGACGCGCACGACGGGTGACCACGACCTGGCGACGCAGTGGCTCGCCCGCTTCGAAGGCGCCGGGCTGGACGGGGTGATCGCCAAACCGCTCGCCCTGCCCTACGCGCCCGGAAAGCGGACGATGTTCAAGATCAAACACGCCCGCACGGCCGACGTCGTGCTGCTCGGCTACCGCGTGCACAAGAGCGGCCACGGTGTCGGCTCGCTGCTGCTGGGGCTGTACGACGAGAACGGCGATCTCCGCAACGTCGGCGGAGCGTCGGCCTTCAGCGATGTGCGCAGACGGGAGCTCGTCGACGAGCTGGCGCCTCTCGTCGTCACGGATGCCGAGGGCACCGCCGTGACCGGACAGACCGACCGTTCGCGCTTCTCGGCGACGAAGGACACCTCGTTCGTCCGGCTGCGGCCGGAGCGCGTGCTCGAGGTGCGCTACGACCAGCTCGAGGGCGCACGCTTTCGCCACACGGTGCAGTTCGAGCGGTGGCGGCCCGACCGCGACCCGCGCTCGTGCACCTTCGCCCAGCTGGAACAGGTGCGCGCATACGACCTGGCGGACGTCCTGGACTGAAACCGCGGCGCACGGATCCGACCCGCGCAGCACCGCACGGGCCGGATCCGGCTCTCCCGCCCACGCTCGCATCGGCGCCGGGTTCCGGCGGCCGGACATGCGATCCGTTGGTGCGGATGGTGAGGGGCGCTCTCCCCTCCTCCGTGATGCCGAGCCTACGGGCGCGCGAAGAACCGCTGATCGGTCGGCGACCGTGAATATCGGCATCCGTTGTTCCGGCTCGCGATCCTCGCCCTGCGGCGGCGCCGGTGCGAGGATCGGACCATGGTCCCCGCCCCGCCCGACGAGCCGTCCGCTGCGCCGTCCGAGCCCTCGGAACCCACGGTGACGCAGGAGCTCGCACTCGAACCGGTGCAGTTCATCGCGCGTACCGACGCGGTGCTGCGGCTGGGCTCGCTCATGCTCGGCGCGGGCGCGTCGTCCGCGCGGGTACGCGACAGCATGGTGCGTGCCGCCGAGGCGGTCGGCATCGACGACGTGCACTGCCGGGTGGGCATGACCGACATCGTGCTCACGGCCGGGCGCGGTCAGATGTTTCGCACGCGCGTGGCGGAGGTTCCCCGTCCGACCGTCGACGCCGACCGCATGACGGCGCTCAAACGGCTGACGGCGCGTCTGCAACCGGGGACGACCCCGGTACAGCTGCAGGGGGCGCTGCGTGAGATCGAGCGCATGCCGCGGCGCTACTCGGATCTGACGCGCGTGCTCGCGGCGGCGCTGGCGTGTGCAGCCTTCGCGCTGCTGAACAACGGCGGGTGGCAGGAGTTCGTCGCCGTCGGGATCGCCGCCGCGGCCGGTCAGTGGGTGCGGATGCTCATCCATCGCCTCCGGACGAACGAGTTCCTGCTGGTGTTCGCCTCGGCGATGACGGCGCTGCTCGTCTACCTCGCCGCCGCGCAGGTGTTCGTCGCCTTCGGCGTGCCCGGCGGGCAGCACGACGCGGCACTGACCAGCGCCGTGCTCTACCTCGTTCCCGGCTTCCCGCTCGTGACCGGCGCCCTCGACCTCGCCCGCCTCGATCTGAACGCCGGCATCGCCCGGGTCACCTATGCCGTCCTGGTGCTGCTGGCGACGGGCACCGCCGTCTGGGGAGTCGCGACCGTCTTCGACGCGACCGTGACCCAGGTCGCCGCGCCCGAGTTCGCCGAGCCTCTCCTGTCGCTCGTCCGACTCGCCGCGGGCTTCGTCGGCGTGCTCGGCTTCGCCCTGCTGTTCGGCACGCCGTGGGCGATCGCGCTGACCGCATCGAGCCTGGGCGCCGTGGCGAACGTCGGGCGCCTGGCGCTCGTCGACGCCCACGTCAATCCCGCCGTCGCCGCGGCTGCCGCTGCCCTCGCCGTGGGCCTGGGCGCCTACCTGTTCGGCGATCGGCTGCGCGCCGCGCGCGTGACCCTGACCGTACCGGCCGTTCTCATCATGGTTCCGGGGGCGGCCGCATACCGCTCGATCGCCGGTGTCATCGGCGGCGACACGGTGGCGGCGATCCAGAATGCGACGACCGCGCTGTTCGTCGTCGTGGCGCTCGCGATCGGCCTGACCGTGGCGCGCGTGCTCACCGAGCGGGAGTGGTCGCGTCCGGCCCGGTGACCGACGCGGAGGCGACGCGTCGTCTACGGTCGAGGCATGGGACTGTTCCGCGACCGCACCGTCCGCATCGACCAGCACGGCACGGACGGCGTCCACGTGCGCGCCGTGGGCAGACCGTGGAGCCTCTGGGCCGACACCTTCGGCGCCCTCGCGATCCGGGCGGTGCAGATCATCGTGGTCGTGGCCCTCGCCGCGGGGATCATCTGGGGCATCCGCCAGCTGACCGTCGTGACGATCCCGCTCGTGATCGCGCTGATCCTGGCCTCGGCGTTCGCGCCGCTCATGGCCTGGCTGCGCGGGCGCGGCATCCCCTCCCTCGTGGCGACGCTGATCACCCTGTTCGCCATCGCCCTCGTGCTCACCGCGGTGGGCTGGCTGATCGTCTGGGCGGTGCGCGACCAGTGGGACGAGCTGGCGACGCAGGCACAGGGCGGTTTCACCGATCTGATGGCCTGGGCGGGCACCCTGCCCTTCCAGATCGATCACGCCCAGATCGACGAGTGGCTGAAAGCCCTCACCGATTTCGTGACGAGCGCGCAGTTCGGCAGCGGCGCTCTCGCCGGCGTCAGCGCCGTGGCCAACTTCATCACCGGCCTGGTGCTGATGATCGTGATGCTCTTCTTCTTCCTCAAGGACGGCCCGCAGATGTGGGCGTTCCTGCTGCGGCCGTTCCGCGGTGAGCCCTACGAGCGGGCCCTGCGCGTCGGCGACAAGACGGTGACGGTGCTCGGCTCGTACGTGCGCGGCACGGCGACCGTGGCCGCCGTGGATGCCGTCGGCATCCTGATCGGCCTGCTGATCCTGCAGGTGCCGCTGGCCGTGCCGCTGGCGGTGCTGGTGTTCCTGCTCGCGTTCATCCCGATCGTCGGGGCGACCCTCGCCGGCATCCTCGCCGCACTGGTCGCCCTCGTGGCCAACGGGTGGGTCGTGGCGCTGCTCGTGGTGGGCGTGGTCGTGCTCGTCAACCAGCTCGAGGGCAACCTGCTGCAGCCGGTGCTCATGGGACGCTCCATGCAGCTGCACGCCTTCGTCATCCTCATCGCCCTGACCGCCGGCACCGTGCTGGGCGGCATCGTCGGGGCCGTGCTCGCCGTGCCGATCACCGCGGTCGCGTGGGGGATCGTGCAGGTGTGGGACGGACCGCACACCCCGGCGAGGTGGGCCCGCCCGCACCGCCGCGAGGCGATCGCCAGCGTCTGAGGGACGGCGTCAGGGAATCCAGACGACGACGCCGTTCTGCCCGCTGAGCAGCGCGGCGACCCCGGCGGCGACGGCGTTGCTGCAGCGCTCGGGCGTGAAGCTCGCCGGATCGTGGTGGGCGGCCTGACCGAGATCCTCACCGCGGAAGCCGGCACCGGCCCAGTCGACGGCCAGCACGTTCTGGGTCGGCTCGGCCAGTTCGCCGCCCAAGACGAGGAACGGTTGGTCGAGGTGGCTCGCGGTGACGATCGCGAGGGGGTCCACGAGGGCGTCACCCGCCGACATGACGACATCGGCGTGCATGTCGATGGCCTGCGTGATCGCGGGAATCGGATCGTTCCCGGCCCGTACCTCGCGCAGGTCGGCACCCACCTCACGCGCCCACGTGCGCACCGCGTCGGTCATCGTGACGGTCGCCGCCTCGTCGCCCATCGTGAGCAGGACCACGCGCAGTCCCGCCGTCGGGCGCGCCCCGACCCACGATCCCGGACTCGGGGTCATCGTCGCCGCCGGAGCCAGGGGGGTCGGCGGAAGGAAGCCGGCATCGGCGGCCGCGATCAGGCTGGGCGCGGGGTGTGGCGCGGTCCAGTCGGCAGCGCATCCGGCGAGGGATGCCGCAGCGATCACCGCCGCGGACACCGCGACGGCCACGGTGAGACGGGAACGGGCGACACGCACTCCTCCAGCATCGCGTCGCGGGTCCGCGGCGGCGGTACGCGGCGACCGTCGTTCCTCGAAGATTGACGCGCGAGTCAATCCCCGTTCACCGACGACGCGCACGCTCACGCCGTGACCCTTCACCGTCGTTCCCTCCGCGCCGTGCTCCTGCTCGCCGTCGCGATCGCCGCCCTCTCCCCCTTGGCCTCGGCATCCGCCGCCCTCGCGCACGGCTTCAGCTCGGTCGTGTTCGCCGACCTCTCCCGCGACGAGCAGGGACGAACCGTCGCGACCCTGCAGCTGGAGTACGACCTCCTCGTGGTCTCCGCAGCCGACACGCAGCACGACGATGCGTTCTTCCGTTCGGGCACCGCCGCCTTCGACGCCCGGGACGACACCGCGATGGCGCAGGCGGTCACGGATCATCGCGACACGGTCTCCCGCTACCTCGACGAGCGGTTCACGATCCGCACCAGCGGCGGCGATGCCGCCGGCTGCACGCTCAGCCCCCTGGATGCCGTATCGATGACGGTGCAGGAGGGTGTTCCCTACGTCGTCATCCCCCGCACCCTCACCTGCCCGGCCGGAGAGGCGCACATCGTGCGCAGCACCCTGTTCGCCGACGAGGAGGGCTACGTCACGGGAACCAAGACGATCCTGACCTACGACATCGACCTGCACTCGGGCTCCGCCGCGCTCGACGCCTCCGCGCCCGAGTTCTCCACGGCGCAGAGCACCTGGGACCGGTTCGTGGAGTTCTTCCGTCTGGGCGCGGAGCATCTCCTGACCGGCATCGACCACATCCTGTTCCTCCTCGCCCTCATCGCCGGCTCGCGAAAGCTCCGCGAGATCGTCCTCGCGGCGACCGTGTTCACGCTCGCTCATTCGGTGACCTTCATCCTGGCCGCCACGAAGCTGGTGAGCCTTCCGAGCATCATCATCGAGCCGGCGATCGCCCTGTCGATCTCGGTCGTCGCGGCCTGGTACCTGTTCCGGTTGTGGCGCAAGGGCGAGGCAGCCACGGAGCTGACCCGTGACTCCGGCCCGCTCGGCCTCGACCGGGCGGGCTGGCTGCGCCTGCTCGTCGTGTTCTGCTTCGGCCTGATCCACGGCCTCGGCTTCGCCTCCGCCCTCGGGATCGACGAGCCCTGGTCGTGGACGCTGCTGTGGTCGCTGCTCGTGTTCAACCTCGGCATCGAGGCCGTGCAGATCGGCCTGATCGCGATCGTGTTCCCCGTCTTGGTGCTGCTGCGCCGCCGCGCGCCCCGGGTCGCGATGTGGGCCAGCGGCGCACTCGCCGTCGCGGTGACCCTCGCCGGCCTCATCTGGTTCGTCCAGCGCGTGTTCGGCTGGGACTGATCCGGCTCTGGGCGAACCCTCAGAGTTTCGCCGGGACGTCACCGCTTCTGGGCGGGATGTTCACCGCCTTGTCACCGCGAAGGCGGATCGTCCAGGTGACGCCCTCCGCGGCGCCTGCGACCGGCCTTCGCCGCGCATCCCTCCTTCACGAACGGACAGACCATGCCGCACTCCGCCGAACCGCGAGCGCCCCGCCCTGCGCGCCGGACGATCGCCTGGATCACCGCCGCCACGCTGTGCGCGACGGCTTTCGCGGGAGTCGTCGCGACTCCCGCTCTCGCCGACACCCCGACCACGCTGACCGGCGTGATCCTGGGCGTCGGCGCCGACGAGACCCAGCGCATCGTGAGCTGGTACTCCTCCGCCGACACCGCCCAGGTCGTCCAGGTCGCGCCCACCGCCTCGCTCGTGGGTGACGCCTTCCCGGCATCCGCCGTCACCTTCGCCGCCACGGGTACCGCCAACATCGCCACCAGCGGCGGCTTCAACCGGCACGCGACGATCACGGGACTGCAGGAGAACACGCAGTACTCCTACCGTGTCGGCTCCGAGGGCGCCTGGTCGACCACGACGACGTTCCAGACGCACTCCTTCGAGGGCGACTTCGACTTCCTGTTCTACGGCGACCCACAGATCGGCTCGTCGGGCGACGTCGCGAAGGACACCGCCGGCTGGGTGGACACCGTCAACGTCTCGCTGCAGTCCAACCCGAACGCCGAGCTGCTCGTCTCGGGCGGCGACCAGGTCGACAAGGCCAACACCGAGGCGCAGTGGGACGGCTTCCTCGCGCCCGCGCAGCTGCGCAGCTACCCCTGGGTCGCGACGATCGGCAACCACGACGTGGGCGGCAAGGCCTACGAGCAGCACTTCTTCACGCCCAACACCGACCGCTCCGGTCAGTACTACGTCAACGGCGACCCGACGTCCAACTCGTCGGGCGGCGACTACTGGTTCATCCACAAGGACGTGCTGTTCATCGACCTCAACTCGAACAGCTACAAGACCTCCACGGGAGGCGGCGGCGACGCGGCGCACATCCAGTACGTGACCGACGTCATCAACGCGCACGGCGCCCAGGCCAAGTACACGGTGCTCGTCTACCACCACGCCATCTACTCCCCCGCCGACCACGCGCAGGATGAGGACAACAAGACGCGTCGCGTCGACTTCCCGACCACGTTCTCCAAGCTCGGCGTCGACCTCGTGCTCCAGGGTCACGACCACAGCTACTCGCGCTCGTACGAGATCAAGAACGGCGAGAAGGCCAAGGCCGACGAGAAGCCCGGCCAGAACGAGGTCTTCGAAGGTCCCGGCGGCGTCGTCTACGTCACGGCGAACTCGGCATCCGGCTCGAAGTACTACGACCTCACGACGCCCGTCGCCGGCGACGCCACCTCTGGCCGGGGCAACGGCGCCGACCCGCTGAACCCGTCGAACTACTGGTACAACTCGGTGCAGAACCAGGAGCACGTGCGCACCTTCGTCAAGGTGCAGGTGCAGAAGGACGCCCTCGTCGTGCAGAACGTGCGCTCCGGCACGTGCGACGCGCCGAACGCCGCCGTCGAGCTGCGCAAGGTCGTCTGGTGCGGCCCCGCCAACGGCACCGAGGCGGCGCTGCCGGTCGGCTCCGTGCAGGACGAGGTGACCATCCACCCCAACCACGGCGACGGCCAGGACATCCAGGTCGACGTGCCCGACGCCGCTCCCGGTGAGTTCGGCTGGACCATCAACGGCCACAACGGCCTCGTCGACCTCGGCACGGCCACCGAGAAGAACAACAGCTACTTCGAGGCGACCGGTCAGATCAACCCGATCACGGTGACCGACACCCGCCGCGCCGTGGCCCCCTGGTCGATCGCAGCGAAGGTCGGCGACTTCACCGACGGCAGCAAGTCGTTCTCCGGAAAGTACCTCGGCTGGACCCCGAAGATCGTCGCCGCCGGCGGCGGCGCGGTCGCGGGTGCGCCGGTCGGCTCGGGCTACGACGGCGGCACCGGCCTGTCCGACTCGCGGGCGCTGGGCTCGGCGGCCCAGGGCCACGACCGCGGCACCGCCGTGCTCGGCTCCGACCTGGATCTGAAGATCCCGGTCGAGGTCGACAAGGGCAGCTACCGCGGCACCCTCACCCTCACCGCGATCAGCAACTGATGATCACCGACAACTGAACAGCTCGTCCCGCGACCCGGGACGCGTCGACCCACCCGGTCGGTGCGTCCCGGGACGCACCCCTTTCGCGCCTCACCCGTCTCTCGTCCTCCGAAGGAATCCGATGCTCCGTTCTCTCCGACTCCGTCGCGGCTCCGCGCTGACCGCCGTGGCCCTCGCCGCGGTGGCGCTGGTGTGGCCCCTCGCGCTTCCCGCGGCATCCGCCCACGCCGCCGCCGACGACGCCGGAAGCGCGGACGACGTGACGTGGTCGGTGCGCACGGAGTCGAACGGATTCGGCGCGGAGCGCACGTCCTACACGTATGCGGTGGACCCGGGTCAGAGCGTCAGCGATGCCCTCGTGATCGCCAACCACGGCGCCGCCGCGCTGCAGCTGGCGGTGTACGCCGCCGACGGCTACACCGGAGCGGGCGGGCAGCTCGACCTGCTGACGCCCGCGGAGAGCTCCACCGGCATCGGCGCCTGGACGCACGCGGCGGCGGCCACCGTCACCGTCGCGCCGAACGAGTCCACGACGGTGCCCTTCGTGGTGTCCGTTCCCACGACGGCGACCCCCGGCGACTACGTCGGGGGCATCGTGACCTCGCTGGGCTCGTCGGCCGACCAGGGCATCTCGGTCGACCGCCGCCTCGGCATCCGCATCGGCCTGCGCGTCTCGGGCGCACTCGCACCCTCGCTCGCGATCGAGAACCCGCAGGTGACCTGGGGTGGCACGTGGTCGCTCGGCACGGGCGCCGCCACGCTCAGCTACACGCTGCACAACACCGGCAACACGACGATGGGCGCGCAGCAGAGCGCGACGATCGCAGGGCCCCTCGGCTGGTTTCCCACCGATGCCGGCGACGTCGCCCCCGAGGTGCAGATCCTTCCCGGTGAGACGCGCGACGTGCAGATCACGGTGCCCGGTGTCGCCGGCATGCTCGCCCTGATCGGCTCGGCGACGATCACCCCCATCGTGGTCGACGCGTCGGGATCCACCACGGGGCTCACCCCGGTCACGACGCAGGCGATCGGCTTCGCCGTGCCGTGGCTGCTGATGGTCATCGCGATGATCGCGATCGCGCTCGTCGTGGCGGCGCTGTGGTGGCGGCGTCGCGCCGGCGCGACACGACGCCGCAACGAGGATGAGCGGGTCGCCCGCGCCGTCGCCGACGCCCTCGCGAGCGCCCAGCCGGCCCCCGCACCCGACGACACGGCCGGCGACGTGGTCGTCGGCGCGACGCCGAGCACGACCACGCTGCGCACGGTCTCCGACGGGCGCGCCTGAGGCGGGAGCGCGTCGTACGCGCTTCAGTCGCGCGCGGCGCGG
This sequence comes from Microbacterium sp. DMC48, assembly GCF_056313825.1. Classification (NCBI taxonomy): domain Bacteria; kingdom Bacillati; phylum Actinomycetota; class Actinomycetes; order Micrococcales; family Microbacteriaceae; genus Microbacterium; species Microbacterium sp. DMC48. The sequence goes on from NZ_JBQUZN010000003.1 coordinate 456,998, forward strand.
CGGCGAAGAAGAGCGCCGCCGCCGATCAGCGCGGCAGCGGCGGCGGCGAACACGAGCGCTCCGGCGAGCTGGTCGCCCGTCGGCGCGAGCCGACCACCGGGCGCACGCCCGTCGACGGCACCGTCGTCCGGGCCGCCCGCAACGGTGGAGGGGGTGGGCGCAGGCGTCGCGGGCCCGCGCTCATGCGGCGGAACGACGACGGCGATCACCATCTGCGCGTTCGACGGCGACGTGCCCGACGAGTCGTCGTCCGCCGCGCGCGCGATGTCGATAGGGCCGAGGCCCGCGGCGACGACGAGGCACGCACCGACGACGCGTGCGATCATCCTCGTTCGCATGCCGGCGCTCTCCTGTCCCGCCACCCGAGCGGCGATCACGGGTGACGCTAGCCGTCGCCGGTGACGGAGGGGATGCCGCCGAGCGACCGGTTGGTGAACCCGATCAGTCCTTCTTTGCGCGACTGGGCTGGACGCGCGGCGGCTCGCCCGGCATCTTGGGAAACTCGGGGGGAAATGGCAGCTCGCCCAGACCCGCTTCGAGGTCGCGCTGCCACCACTCGAGCAGCAGATCGATGCGTCCGGGGTTCTCCTGCAGTCCCTCCCAGGGATCCCCGACCGCGGCGAGCCGCTGCGGCACGGTCCGCACGGTGAACGCGGCCGGATCCACGCCTTCGGCCAGCTCCGCCCAGGTGATGGGCGTCGCGACCGTCGCCGACGGCAGAGCGCGCGGGCTGTAGGCACCGGCCATCGTGCGATCGCGGTTGGCCTGGTTGAAGTCGACGAAGATGCGCCGACCGCGCTCCTCCTTCCACCAGTCGACCGTCACGGCATCCGGCAGCCGTCGTGCGAGCTCTCGCCCCGCCGCGATCACGGCATGGCGGACGTCGAGGAACTCGTGCGTCGGCTCGATGGGGCAGAACACGTGGATGCCGCGATTGCCGCTGGTCTTCAGCCACGGTTCGAGCCCGGCCTCGCGCAACACGTCGCGCAGCACTGGAGCGACGGCGGCGGCATCCGCGAAGTCGGTGCCCGGCTGCGGGTCGAGGTCGATGCGCAGTTCGACGGGATTGTCGGTGTCGGCGGCGAGCGAGGCCCACGGGTGGAACACGACGGTGTTCATCTGCACTGCCCAGACGATGGCCGCGGCCTCGTCGAGCACCACCTGAGGGTGACGGCGCCCGCTGTTGTAGGTGCACATCACCTCATGGACGTAGTCGGGGGCACCGCGTGGCGGGTTCTTGGAGAAGAAGCGCTCGCCGTCGACGGTGTCGGGGAAGCGCTCGAGCGAGACGGGGCGGTGGCCGTTGGCCCGCAGGAACGGCTCGGACACGGCGATCACGTACTCGGCGAGCTCCTGCTTCGTGATGCCGAGCTCCGGCCAGATCACGCGGTGCGGGCTGGAGAGCGAGACGTCGCGCCCGGCGACGTCGAAGGTGATGCGCTCCGAGGCCATGCCCCGACCCTACGGGCCGGGCGCCGGTCGCGAAAGGGGGCGATCCCGCGCTCGCGCGGGTCGCCACAGATTCCGTGGCCGGCAACGGATGCGGACCGGATGCCGCGCGGCATCCGAATCCGCTGCATTCATCCGAATCTGCGGGGCCTGCGGCGCGTGTCCGTCCGCAAGTATCAGTCCGCGCGTCAGCCGGCGAGCGCCATGACACCGGCCAGCGCGTCGCGGTCGAGCTCGATCCAGGGGCCGCCCGGGTCGACGACGACGCCGGTGAGGCCGGGCTCGGATGCCAGGGCGCGGCCGAGCTGCTCGGGCTGCACCGGCAGGGGGCTGTCGCCACGGCCGAGAGCCACGACCTCCAACGGGTGCGAGAACACCTCCATGCGGCGCTGACCGTCGGGGGTGCGCGCCTCGGCGAGGCCCATGCGCCCCTCGGCGTCGCTGTTGCCGGCCACCCAGACGGGAAGGCGCGAGAGGGCGTCGGCGACGCGTGCGGCCGTGCTCTCATCGCGCGGCGCCGACAGCAGCGTCTTGATCTCGAACGTGGGCTCGCTCTCCTCGACGGCGCGGGCGATGAGCTCCTTCGGCAGGATGACGCGGGCGCCGGCGGTGGCGTGATCGAGGTAGATGCCGTCGTATCCCCCGGCCACCGCGTTGCGCAGCACCTCGATGGCGGGCTGCCCGATGACCGAGGTGGCCGCCCCGCCTTCGGAGTCGACGCTGGCCTGCAGTGCGGCGCCGCCGCTGAAGGCGAGGAGGAAGCGCTCTCCCTCCACGGAGGCGATCGCGAGGTTGATCTGCTGGCCCGCAGCGATCAGCGCCTGAACGTCGCCCTGCGCCCGCAGGAACAGTTGCCCCTGCAGCGCCTGGCGCATCACGTTCATGATCTCTGTGTTCTGCGGCTCCGCCGACAGGCCCGCCAGCGCCGCCTGCAGCAGGGCGTTGTCGACCAGGCCGGGCACGATCTCGCGCGGAGCCGGTGCGGTCGCCGCGGGGCGCGTCGGCGCTGCGGGCGCCGGAGCCGTCGGGTCGGCGCCGAAGGTGGAGACCGAGATGCCGACCTGCGGCACCCCCTCGGCCGCAACGGATGCCGCTTCGGCGGATTCGTCCGTCTCCGCGACGGTGTCGACGGACTCGACCTCGGATGCCGGGGCGCCGTCGCCCTTGTCGGAACGGTCGCGACGCGAGAAGAGTGCCATGGGTCCGAGCCTAGCTGGGACCGCCACCGGCCCGCGGCGGGGCGGCATCCGCCTCGCGCGCTCCCTTCCGTCTCGCGCTACCGAAACACGCATCGCGCGTGCCGGATTCGACAGCGCGAACCGCCGGACTACAGCTTCTCGATCGGGGCGATCTTGATGAGCAGCTTCTTCTGCCCGGCGCGGTCGAAGCGCACGTGGGCCACGCGCTTGGCGCCTTCGCCCGTCACCTGATCGACACGCCCCTCTCCGAAGTCCTCGTGGCGGATGCGATCGCCGGGCACCAGCTCCATGTCACCGTTGTCGCGTACCTTCGCGGGAATGCGGTTGGCGAACTTCGCGAGGTCGCCCGCGGGCTTCTCCCGCCGCGGCAGGGGAACGAGGTCGTCGCCGTAACGAGAGCCGCCCGATGCGCCCCCACCGCCGAAGCCGCCAGGTCTCCGTCCGTTCAGTGCTCGCGATCCTCCCTGACCACGCGCGTTGATGTCTCCCGGCGACTGGCGCCAGTCGATGAGCTCGTGGGGGATCTCCTGCAGGAAGCGTGAGGGCATCGCGACCGAGACCTCACCGAACTGGGCGCGGGTCATGGCGAGCGAGAGGTGCAGGCGCTTGCGGGCGCGCGTGAGCGCGACGTAGAACAGGCGGCGTTCCTCTTGCGGGCCGCCCGGCTCTCCCGCGGAGATGCGATGCGGGATGAGGTCTTCTTCGACACCGGTGACGAACACGGCGTCGTACTCGAGGCCCTTCGCGGTGTGCATCGTCATCAGCGATACCGAGCCCGAGGCGTCGGCGAGGTCATCGGCATCCGAGACGAGGGCCACCTCCGTAAGGAAGTCGAGGATCGTGCCGTCGGGGTTGTTACGGGCGAACTCGCGGGTGACGGCGACGAGCTCGTCGAGGTTCTCGACACGCGCCTCGTCCTGCGGATCCTTCGACATGCGGAGGGCATCGAGGTAGCCGCTCTTGTTCAGCAGCAGCGTCAGACCCTCGGCGACGGCGGTCGACGGCGGCGCCTCGCCCGAGGCCGGCAGCATGATCGCCGTCGCCTCGACCAGCACGGCGTCGAGCTGGGCGATCGCGGCCTGGATCTTGGGGCCGACTCCCAGCGCCGACGCGTTGGCGAGCGCATCGCGGAAGGTGGTGTCCTGGTCGGCGGCGTAACGGGCGATCGAGGTCTCCGTGACGTCGCCGATGCCGCGGCGGGGCTTGTTCAGGATGCGGCGGACGCTCAGCTCGTCGGCGGGGTTCGCGACGGCGATGAGGTAGGCCATCGCGTCTTTGATCTCTGCGCGCTCGTAGAACTTCGTGCCGCCCATGATCTTGTAGGGCACGGCGGCGCGGATGAAGATCTCCTCCAGCGCGCGGGACTGCGAGTTGGTGCGGTAGAACACGGCCATCTCGCCGTACGGCAGACCGGCGCGGTGGAGCGCCTCGACCTCGTCGGCGACGAACTGGGCCTCGTCGTGCTGCGAATACCCGGTGAAGCCGACGATCTTGTCTCCGGCGCCGACGTCGGTCCAGAGCTTCTTGTCCTTGCGGTCGAAGTTATTGCTGATGACGGCGTTGGCCGCGGTCAGGATGTTCTGCGTCGAGCGGTAGTTCTGCTCGAGCAGCACGACCTTGGCGCCGGGGTAGTCGCGCTCGAACTCGGTGATGTTGCGGATGTCCGCGCCGCGGAAGGCGTAGATCGACTGGTCGGAGTCGCCGACGACGGTCAGCGACGCGCCGTCGGTCTCGTCGAGCAGGGCACGGACGTCTTCGATGGGCCGCGTGAGTTCGTGGATCAGCGCGTACTGGGCGTGGTTGGTGTCCTGGTACTCGTCGACGAGGATGTGGCGGAAGCGTCGGCGGTAGGTGTCGGCGACGTGCGGGAACGCACGGAAGAGGTAGACGGTCTGCGCGATGAGGTCGTCGAAGTCGAACGCGTTGGCGCGCTGAAGCGAACGCTGATAGTCGGCGAAGATCTCTGCGAACAGGCGCTCGGCGGGGTCGCTCATGTTGGCCGTGCGCGCGAACGACTCGGCATCCGCGAGCTCATTCTTCAGCTTCGAGATGCGCCCCTGGACGGATGCCGGGGTCAACCCGAACGCGTCGGCCTCGTACTGCTTGACGAGTCGCTTGATGAGAGCGCGCGAGTCGCCGGAGTCGTAGATCGTGAAGCTCTTGGTGAAGCCGAACTGGTCGGCCTCACGGCGCAGGATGCGCACGCATGCCGAGTGGAACGTCGAGATCCACATGCCCTGCGCGGTGTCGCCGATGAGCTGCTGCACGCGTTCGCGCATCTCGCCGGCGGCCTTGTTGGTGAAGGTGATCGCGAGGATCTGACTCGGCCATGCCTCGCGTGCGCGCAGCAGCGATGCGATGCGGCGCGTGAGCACGCTCGTCTTTCCCGAACCCGCACCGGCCACGATCAGCAGCGCCTGTCCGCGATAGGTCACCGCTTCTCGCTGCTGCGGGTTGAGACCGACCAGGAGGTCCTCGTCGGCCCGGCCTCCCGAGCCGCGCGCGGCGTCCGTGGGCATGCCGACGATGACGGGCTTGATCGGGTCGCTCATAACCCGTCAAGTCTAGGTCGCGGCTCTGACACCGCATGCGGGATGCCGCGGCGACCCGGCGTCGCGCGTAGCCCCGCGCGGCCGGGAGAATGGACGCATGCGCACGATCCTCAACATCGTCTGGATCATCTTCGCCGGATTCTGGTTGTTCGTCGGCTACGTGGTCGCCGGTGTGGTGCTGTGCATTCCGATCATCACGATCCCCTGGGCGATCGCCTCGTTCCGCACCGCGGGCTACGTCATCTGGCCGTTCGGGCGCACGATCGTGCCGAAGCCGACGGCGGGCGTGGGCTCGTTCCTCGGCAACGTCGTCTGGGTGATCCTCGCCGGGTGGTGGCTCGCGCTCGGACACCTGGTCAGCGGCATCGCGCTGTGCATCACGATCATCGGTATTCCGATGGCGATCGCGGACTTCAAGATGATCCCGATCTCTCTCATGCCCCTCGGCAAAGACATCGTCTCCACGCGCCAGGGCGCGTTCGATCGGACGCTGTGACCCCGACGATCGCCCGCGTCACGCGCGGACACATATCGCAACCACAGGTCACACACCTGTTCCCGGCGGTCGCGGCGGGTTAGCGTGGGGGCGTCCCCTCACCGGGGCATCGCGGCGATCCGGGCGGACCCGGGCACCGGCTCATAACCGGGTGCGTTGCGGGTTCGACTCCCGCCGTCGCGTCGACGCAGGACTTCCCCGTTCTCTCCGCGCATTCGCAGGCGCAGGGCCTACCCTCACTTCATCCGGCACACCGCATCCGTCGGCGCGAGGAGGCCCCCATGCGCAGAACCCCGATCCTGACCGTGATCGCCCTGGCGGCGCTCGCCCTCACCTCGTGCAGCTCCGGCGGCACCGATCCCGCTGCGGAGCTGCCGGGCGTCTCCCCGTCGACGCGCCCGCCGCTGCAGACGACGACACCGGGACCGATCGGCCCGAGCGGGCCGGCGATCGCCGTACCCCAGAGCCGCTGGGACGCCCTCGTCGCCGACCTCACGAAGCGGGGCGTGACGGGCACCCCCGCGCTCGTGTCCTCCGAAGCGGTGACGTTCAACGACGGCTCGCTCGGCTGCCCGTCTCCGGGTCAGTCCTACACGCAAGCGCAGATCGACGGCATGCGCGTGGTCGTCTCGGTCGATGGCAAGACCTACGACTACCGGTTCGGTCAGGGCGCCGAGCCCAAGCTCTGCGCCTGACCTCGCGACAGCACACGCGACGACGCGACAGCGCACACGAAAGAAGAGGGGGTGGATGCCGCGGCATCCACCCCCTCTTCTTTCTCGCCGGGGCTACTTCTTCAGCGGCAGCAGCAGCGCCTCATCGGCGCCCGACTGGTTGTCCATCACGACCACCATCGAGCCCAGCGGCTTCTGCGCGTCGATCTGCTTCGCGTTGAAGGTGACGTCGACGCTGGCCGAACCGCGCTTCGGCACCGTGACGAACTGGCCGTTGCTGATCGCCGGCGCCGTCGGGTCATACGTCGCCCACCCGTCCACGGCGTCCGACGCGTCGTTGGACGCGAAGGTCTGGGCCGTGTACGAGAACGCCCCCGTGATGCCCAGATCGCTCGCCCGCACCGGCATCAGCAGGGTGCTGCTGTCGGTCGGCGCCTGCGTGAGGAAGCCCGCGGCGGCCGTCTCCTTCGTCTTGGCGTTGACGATGAAGACCTCGGACAGACCGTTGGTGTCGCCGTTGCGCACCCCGCCCGAGTCGGCGGACAGGACGATCCAGTCGGGGGTGCCGTCGCGGTCGCTGTCGATCACGATGTCGTACTCGTTCGCGGCCGCGTTCGACCAGCGGTGGTGCATGTTCATCGCGAACACCATGAGCGTGTCGTCGCCATCGGGGAAGGACTGCACCCCGACCGCACGGATGTCGTACCCGGTGTCGGCCAGGGTCTTGCTGGCGTCCTGCGGGTCGGACAGGCCCCACGTGTACACGTCGGCACCGGCCGGCAGGGCGCCGGCGAGGTTGCGCAGCGTCAGCTTCTTGGTGCCGTCGGCGACCTTCTGCTTGCCGCTGAACCACGGGCCGTTCATCGTCGCGCGCACCGTGCTGTCGGCGCGGGGCACGAGCAGGTAGGGCACGCGCAGCGTGGAGTCGGACGACGTGAGCACGATGTGACCGGAGATCTCGGAGAACGCGAACTGGTCGTCGGCGCCCACCGAGCTCGGCACGTCCTTCGCGGCGGCGGTGACGATCAGCAGCACCTTCGCCGAGCCATGCGCCGGGACGGTGATCGAGCGGTTCGAGAGCAGGATGCGTGCCTTCTTCGACTGCGCCGACGGGGTCGTCGAGACGTCGTAGCGCACCGCGGTCGGCCCGTCGTTGCGCACCGTCACGGTCTTCACGCCACCGAAGCCCAGCGGCGACTCCTGGAAGCCGAAGCTGAGCGCCGACTCGCGCGCCCAACCGCTCTCCGTCCGGAACGCGTCACCCGTCGCCGTCACCGTCGTCGCCACGGCCTGCGCGGCATCGACGAGACCCACGCCGCCGAGCGTCAGGCTCTGGCCGGCGACCTTGTCGGGATCGGCGGTGGACACCACGGATGCCGCGATCTGCGGAGCCGTCCACGACGGGTGCGCTTCGGCGGACAGCGCCGCCACACCCGCCACGTGCGGGGCGGCCATCGAGGTGCCCGACAGGATCGCCGCACCGTTGCCCGAGCCCACCGCAGCCGACGAGATCGAGACGCCGGGGGCGGCGACGTCCGGGCTGATGGCGCTGTCGCCCGAGCGCGGACCCGATGAGCTGAACGACGCATAGCCGCGGAAGCCGGGGTTGGCGATCTGCGTGGCGACGAGGCTCGCCGTGGCGCCGGCGACGAAGGCGGGACCGCTCGAGGAGCGCACGCCGAGGAACGGAATCGTCAGGTCGAACGGCTCCCCGGTGTCGGCATTCGCCGTCACGACGCCTTCGAACGGCGGCAGGTCGTCGGTGTTGTTCACCATGACCACGGCCGCCGCTCCGGCCTGCTGGCCGTAGATGGCCTTGGCGACACGGGCGCACGACCCGCGGTCGACGACCGCGATCTGCTTTCCACCCGGGACGACTCCCGCGGCGGTGAATGCCGCCGGCGAGCATCCGAGCGCGTTGTCGCCGGTGAGGCGCACGACCGTCAGATCGCCGATGCCGTCGAGCGAGGCACCGTTGGCGTTGATCGCCTCGACGGGGGTGCCGCCGACCGTGATCGTCGCGCCCGGGAAACCCTCGGCGCTGTCGACGGCCGATACGGAGATCACACCGTCACCGGTTCCGGGAGATCCGGTGAGGTACGGGTTGTGACCCGCGTTTCCGGACGACGCGACCACCACGACACCGGCACCGACCGCGTTGGCGGCGGCCACGGCATCCGGGTCGTCGGCACGTCCGAACGACGAGCCGAGTGACATGTTCACGACGTCCATGCCGTGATCGACCGCCCAGTCGAGGGCGGGCACGACCACATCGGTCGAACCCTCGCACCCGAAGACCCGCACGGCGTACAGGTCGACCTGCGGGGCGACACCCGGTCCGACGCGGAACTGGTTCGAGGGGGTCGTCGAGTCGTACGGGCCGCGGTAGGTGGTGCCGTCGGCGAGCACACCCGAGCCGCCCGCGGTGCCGGCGACGTGCGAGCCGTGGCCGTTGCAGTCGAGCGGGTTGTCGTCGGGGTGGGGCACCGGCTGGTAGGAGGCGCTGTTCGGGTCGGCGTTGTAATCGTCGCCGACGAGGTCGATGCCGCCCTTGACGCGGGGAGCATCCGGGCCGTACAGGGCGGGATCGGCGGGCTGGGCCGAGTTCGCCTTCGCGGCGTCGAAGGCCGCCACCGTGCCGGGACCGCCGAAGGTCGCGTGGGTGTAGTCGATGCCGGTGTCGATGATGGCGACCTTGACGTTCTGTCCCGTGTAGCCGGTGCTCTCCCACACCTGGGGGACACCGAGGAAGGGAACCGAGACGGCGTTGTCGACGGTGTACTTGCGCACGGGATGGATGGCGACGACGTTCGGCAGAGACGCGATCGCGTCGAGCTCGGCCGCCGGCACCTTCGCCTGCACGCCGTTGTACGCCGACTGCATCTCGGCCTGCACCGAGCCGCCCTTGTCCTCGATGGCCGAGCTCACCGGCTCCTGCGCATCCTTGAGGCGGTTCTTCACGTCGCCGCGCTCACCGTCGCTGAGCTCGCGGCCCTGCTCGGCTTCCACCACGGCGACGGGATCGCCCGTCATCTCGACGACGACGCTCACGAGTCCGTTGGCGTCGATGGCCGCCGACGTGAACGACGTCGAGATCTTTCCGGCGGATGCCGCGGTCAGAAACCGCGACGACGGGTCGGCGTCGTCGGCGGTCGCGGCGAATGCGGCCGTGGAGGGGAGCAGCAGTGCTATCGCACCTGCCGTGGCGAGGATGCGTCGTTGCCGTGGTCGTTGCAAGGGAAGACCGCCTTTCGTGCAGGGGGATGCGCCACATCGGGGTAGGACGCGGCTGTATGGAGGCTATGCATCCCCTGCACGAGGCGAAAGACGGATGAGAGGATCCTCATCCGAGTTCATCCGAAGGTCTATGCGATGCGCGTTCCCGGCGGCAGCGATCGCGCCGGTGTGCGCGTACGAGCCCAGGCACCCCACAGCAGCAGGCCCGCCAGCACCACCTGGACGGCGAGGCCCACGAACCAGCTCGGCACGGTCTCGTCGATGATCTGGCGCGGGGTGGGCTGCGTCGAGTCCAGGTACGTGCCCGGCGCACAATCGTCCCAGCGCTGTTCGAGCGACGGGGGCAGCTGCGCCGACCGCACCGACAGCTTCAGCGAGCCGAAGAGGTCGTCGGGGTAGCCGTACTCGGTGAACCGTGTGGGCGTGGCGTCGCCGAGGATCACGAAGGGGTTGGCCGACAGCAGCCACCACACGTAGTCGAAGCGCGGCACGCGGTAGGTGCCGGTCTGCCACGGGCCGCAGACGAACTTCTCCGGGGTGTCGCCGCAGAAGCGGGCACCGTCCTGACACAGCGGCGCTCCGTCGGGACCGGTCTCGTAGGAGCGGGTGATCGAGGTGCCTTCGCTGGAGACCGCGGCGCCGATCAGCCCGAACCCGAGCGGCGTTCCGACGGTCAGGGCGGCGACGACGAGGTAGGTCGTCGCGACCGAGAACAGCGGACGTGCGAGCAGGCCCGACAGCGCTACCCCGATCGCGGCGACGACGCCGGTCTCCACCACGAGCACGACGAGCGAGACGACCACGGTGAGCGGGTCGACGCCGCCCGCGAAGGTGGCGATCACCAGGAACGGCGCCGCCACGGCGGCGAAGGCCAGCCCGGTGATCCAGCCGGCGATGAACTTGCCGAGGAGGATCTCCCCCGTCGTGACGAGCGTCACCTGCACGGGAGCGAGCGTCGCGGCATCCCGGTCGCCGTTGATGCTGTTGCCGCTGAGGGTGGGCGAGACGAGCAGCACGAGCAGCAGGGTGACGCAGACGACGACGGAATAGATCCCGGGGCCGCTCTGACCCCAGCCGCCATAGGCGAGGTAGGCCAGCGCGGTCACGCCGATGAGCAGGAGCGCGAACACACCGAGCAGCACGTACCACGACACGGTGCGCACCCGCTGGAGCAGCTCCAGGCGGGCGATCGTCCACAGCCGCGTGGCGTTCATGAGCGCTCCCCCTCGAGGTCGAGGAACGTGTGTTCCAGAAGTCCTGTCGCCGCCGCGAACTCCGCGACCGGCAGACCCGCCCCGATGAGGGCGGCGAGGGCGGATGCCGCGTCGTCGTCGCTTGCGAACGAGACCAGCAGGTCGCGGCGGTCGATCGGGACGAGCGCGGCGTCCAGGCCCAGCGTCTGGGCGACCGGCAGCACCGCCGCCGTCGCATCACGGCCGGCGAGGCGGATGCGCCACGTGCGCAGACGCGTCGCCGCCGCCGCGACCCGCTCGCTGCTCACCGTCGCGCCGTCGACGAGGAACACCGCCTCGTCCACGACCTCCTCGAGCTCGGAGAGGATGTGGCTGGAGATGAGGATCGTGCGCCCCTCGGCAGCGAGGCGGCGCAGCAGCACGCGCAGGTCGATGCGTGCTTGCGGGTCCAGGCCCGAGGCCGGCTCGTCCAGCAGCAGCACGCGGGGATCGTGCACGAGGGCGCGCGCGAGGCCGAGGCGCTGCTTCTGTCCGCGCGACAGCACGCGTGCCGGCGCATCGGACAGCGTCCCGAGCCCCACCTCGTCGAGCAGCCGCGCGGCGCCCGCCTGGGCCGCCGCGGCGTCCAGACCGTAGAGGCGGCCGGTCATGACGAGCGTCTCGCGGGCGGTGAGGGTCGGCCACGCGCCGAGGGCGTCGGGCATCCAGCCGAGCAGCGCGCGGGCGGCGGCGGGCTCGGCGAGCGGGTCGACGCCGCCGATGCGGATCGAACCGGCATCCGGCGCGAGCAGCGAAGCCAGCATGAGCATGAGCGTGGTCTTGCCCGAGCCGTTCGGGCCGACGAGCCCGGTGACGGCGCCCGCCCGCGCCTCCAACGAGACATCGCGCACGGCCTGCACGTGTCCGAACGACCGGCGCACTCCGGTGACGACGATGCCGGGGAGGGTCATGCCCTCACCCTATGCGAGAGCTGTGTCGCAGCTGCGAAGCGCACGGTGAACACTCAGCGGCCGAACGGAGGGCCGGTCAGCCGAAGGACGCCACCCCGAGGTCGGCATGGTCGACGAAGACACCGTCGATCCCGGCATCCCGGAGGACAGCCCACTCCGCACGGTAGTCGCCGAAGGCGGCGTCGTCCTCACCGCGGCGGAACGCGGGCGTCAGGAAGGTGTTCTCGGGACGACACGTCCAGGTGAACACGGCAAGCCCCGCCGCGTGCGCCTCGGCGACCAGCTCGGCTCCCCCCGGCGGCGACGCGCTCAGCAGCATCGCCTTGTCGACGCTGATGCCGTCCACCTCCGGCGCCAGCCGTGCCAGCCCGGCGGCGCTGACCTGGTCGCGATACGGTGTCGCCGCCTCACCGTGGGCCGCGACGAGATCGAACGGCGCACCGTCGGCCTCGACGAGGTAGACGTACGTCGCGGGGATGCCGCGCGCACGCAGCTGTCGCAGGACGGTCAGTTCGAACGACTCCACGAACAGCGGGTGCGCTCCCTCGGCCCACCCCGCGTCGCGCAGCTCGGCGGCGACCAGCGCCGCGAGATCGAAGCCCCGCGCCCCGAAGAAGGTGGCGTGCTTGATCTCCAGCACGATGCCGATGTCGCGCCCCTGTTCACGTGAGGCTGTCGCGACGAGATCGAGCAGGTCGCGCAACCGCAGCGGCGGTTCCGTGTCATCGAAGGCCGCACTGCCGGGGCGCAGGTGCGGCAGTCGCTCGCGACAGCGCAGCGTCGACAGCTCCGCCCAGGTGAAGTCCTCGGTGAACCAGCCCGTCTGCGGGACGCCATCGACCGGCTTCGTCGTGCGACGGTCCGCGAACTCCGGACGGTCGGCGACGTCGGTCGTCCCCGAGATCTCGTTCTCGTGCCGGACGACGGCCACCGCATCCTTCGTGAAGACGACATCGGGCTCGACGGCATCCACTCCCATCGCCAGCGCCAGCTCATACGACGAGCGGGTGTGCTCGGGGCGGTATCCGGGGGCGCCGCGATGACCGATCACCAGCGGGCGGGCACGAGGCATGGGCCCAGGCTACCGATCGAGGCCCGTCTGAGCGCCTTCACAGCAGCAGCACAGCCGGCGCCTGACGATGCGGCGCAGCCGTCCGATAGCCTGTTATCCACAGCACCTCGCTGTGCACCCGACCGGTGCACCCTAGGGAGTGGAAAGAGACCATGGCCTCCGGCAACTTCGCATTCAACAACCCGGCGTTCCAAGAGCAGCGCCCCGGCCTCACGCCGCCTGCCGCACCGCAGCCCGGCGCCCCGACCGCCTACGCCGCGACGTCGCACCAGGTGACGGATGCCGCGGTGAACGCCCAGCTCGAGGGCGCGTTCGCCGCCCCTGCCGCCGCGTCGCACCAGACCGGCCGCATGACCGTCGAGGACACCGTCGCCAAGACGGTGGGCCTGTTCGCGATCCTCCTCGTCACGGCCGTCATCGGCTGGGTGTGGACGCTCGGCGGCGCCTTCTCGCCCACCGACGTGGCGCGCACATCGCAGATCACGATCGTGCCGTGGATCCTCGGCATGCTCGGCGGCTTCGTCCTCGCGATGGTCGTCTCCTTCACCTCCCGCAAGAAGGTCCGCCCGGCGCTGATCTTCGGCTACGCGGCCTTCGAGGGCCTGTTCGTCGGCGGCATCTCGGCCTACTTCGAGTTCATCTGGCCCGGCATCGTCATGCAGGCCACGATCGCCACCTTCGCCGTCGTCGGTGTGACCCTCGCCCTGTTCGCGAGCGGCAAGGTGCGCGCGAGCGCCCGCGCCAACAAGATCTTCCTGATCGCGATGGTCGGCTATCTCGTCTTCGGCCTCATCAACCTGGTGCTGATGTGGACGGGCATCGCGCCCGGCGCCTTCGGCCTGTACAGCGCGAAGATCGCCGGCATTCCGATCGGCCTGATCATCGGTGTGCTCGTGGTCATCATGGCCGCCTACTCGCTCGTGCAGGACTTCGACCAGATCCAGCAGGGCGTCCGCAACGGCGCGCCCCGCGAGTTCGGCTGGCTTGGCGGCTTCGGCATCATGGTGACGGTCGTCTGGCTCTACATCGAGATCCTGCGCATGATCGCGATCCTGCGCGGCAACAACTGACACACAGCGCACCCGCGCACGAAGGGCCCGTCCGGATCGCCGGACGGGCCCTTCGTCATGCGGGGATCACTCCCACTCGATGGTTCCCGGGGGCTTCGACGTGACGTCGAGCACGACCCGGTTGACCTCGCGGACCTCATTGGTGATGCGGTTGCTGATCTTGGACAGCACGTCGTAGGGCAGGCGCGTCCAGTCGGCGGTCATGGCGTCTTCGCTGGAGACCGGGCGCAGCACGATCGGATGTCCGTACGTGCGACCGTCTCCCTGCACACCGACGGAGCGCACGTCGGCCAGCAGCACGACGGGGCACTGCCAGATCTCCCCGTCGAGGCCGGCCTTGGTCAGCTCCTCGCGGGCGATGGCGTCGGCGTCACGCAGAATCTCGAGACGGTCAGCGGTGACCTCGCCCACGATGCGGATGCCGAGGCCGGGCCCCGGAAAGGGCTGACGCCCGACGATCGCTTCGGGAAGGCCGAGTTCACGGCCGATGGCGCGCACTTCGTCCTTGAACAGCGTGCGCAGCGGCTCGACGAGCTCGAACTGCAGATCCTCCGGAAGCCCGCCGACGTTGTGGTGGCTCTTGATGTTGGCCGTGCCCGCTCCGCCGCCGGATTCGACCACGTCGGGGTAGAGCGTGCCCTGCACGAGGAAGCGGATCGGCTCGCCCTCGGCGGCCGCCTCGGCGACCAGGTCGGCCTGCACCTTCTCGAAGGCCCGGATGAACTCCCGGCCGATGATCTTGCGCTTCTGCTCGGGGTCGCTGACACCGGCCAGCGCGTTCAGGAACGTGTCGCGCGCGTCGACGGTGATCAGGCGCACACCGGTGGAGGCCACGTAGTCGTTCTCGACCTGCTCGCGCTCACCCTTTCGCAGCAGCCCGTGGTCGACGAACACGGCGACGAGCTGGTCGCCGACGGCCTTGTGCACGAGCGCCGTCGACACGGCCGAGTCCACGCCGCCCGACAGCGCGGACAGCACGCGACCGGTGCCGACCTGTGCGCGGATGCGATCGACCTGCTCGGCAATGACGTTGCCACTGTTCCAGTCGGCCGCAAGGCCGGCCGCCTTGTGGAGGAAGTTGACCAACACGTCCTGGCCGTAGTCGGAGTGCTTGACCTCGGGGTGCCACTGCACGCCGTAGAAGCACTTCTCGGCGTTGCCGAAGGCAGCCACCGGTGTCGCGGCGGTCGAGGCGAGCACCTCGAAGCCGGCCGGTGCCGTGGCGACCTGGTCGCCGTGGCTCATCCAGACGTTCTGCTCGGCCGGCTGACCGCCGAGGAGCACTCCGCCGTCGTTCACGACGACGGCATCCGTCGCGCCGTACTCGCGCAGGCCCGTGTTGGCGACCTCGCCGCCGAGCTGCTGGGCCATCACCTGGAAGCCGTAGCAGATGCCGAGCGTCGGCACGCCGAGCTGCAGCACGCCGGGATCGAGCGAGGGCGCCCCGGGCTCGTAGACCGACGACGGCCCGCCGGACAGGATGATCGCGACGGGGTTCTTGGCCTCGACCTCGGCGGCGGTGACGGTGTGCGGCACGAGCTCGCTGTACACACCGGCCTCACGCACCCGACGCGCGATGAGCTGCGCGTACTGGGCTCCGAAATCGACGACGAGGACGGGACGCTGAGCGGTCTCTGTCTGGGTGGTCACCGGCTGCCTTCCGTGGCGGGGATCGAGGCGGAGGATTCGTCGGCTTCGCGCTGGGCGAGGTAGGCCCGCACCTCGCGCGCGACGCGCGCCTCCATGAAGAACGACAGCAGCGGCACGATGCCGCCGAGCGCGAGCACGATGAAGCGCACGAAGCCCCAGCGCATGAGGCTCCAGACGCGGAAGCACGCGAAGAGGTAGACGACGTAGAACCAGCCGTGCGCGATGAGGATGCCGGTGGAGAGGTTGATCGCTCCCCCGGTGAGGTCGGCGCCGCCGTCGAGGGCCACGGGGTGCAGCCACAGCGCTCCCCCGGACCCGCCCGCGAACAGCTCGTAGCCGAACGCGTACTTCACGATCATCTCGGCGCACAGCGACAGGAGCATCACACCCGTGATCACCGAGGCGATCTGGTAGAACCTGAGCGCCCCGCGGATCGCCGGAAAACTGGCGAGTTTGGGCTGAGGCATGCCGTCAAGTCTAGTCGGCGTGCGCGGCCGCTCCGGCGGCCTGCGCCTCCTCCAGCGCCTCGACCTCCTTCTCCCACGCGTCGCGTGCGAGCCGGTACCACATGTAGAACGCGAAGCCCGCGAAGATGGCCCATTCGACGGCGTAGAAGATGTTCAGCCAGTTGACGCTGGAGCCCTCCGCCGGTGCCGGCGAGTCGATCGCGACGAGCCCGCCCACGAGCGGTTCGCCGGCGTCGGCGACGAGGTACGAGCGGTACACCGACAGCTCCTCGGTGTCATGCCACCAGCTCAGCAGCGCGGCCGGCGACATCCGCGTCATCTCGGTGTCCGCGGCCCCGCGCGGGGGCGCGACGGGACCCTCGTCGGCGATCAGCCGACCGGTGAGCGTGAGCGCGCCGCCGGGGTCGGCGTTGAGAGTGGATGCCGCGGCATCCGCGACCGCACGGTCGGCGCTCCAGCCAACGGCGACGGCCAGGGAGGTCGGCGTCGCCGCGTCGGTGCGCAGCTGCCCGGTGACCCAGTACCCCTGCTGACCGTCGTTGAAGCGCGAGGAGACCACGAGGAAATCGCCGGGGACGAACGATCCGGCGACCTCGACACGCTGACCGACCAGCGGCTCGGGCAGGTAGGCGCCGGGCGCGGTCACGTCGGCGATCGGGCGCACCTGTTCGGTGGCGCCGGGCGCCGGCGGCGAGGTGTCGATGGCGCGGCCCAGCTGCCACTGGCCGAGCCAGGCGAACACCGCCGCGACGACGAGGGCGAACACGAGCATGCCGAGCCACCAGGGGCGCAGCATGACCTCGCGCAGCGTCGGCGGGAACGGCTCCGCGGTCATCGACCTGCCATGTAGGGCGCGACGACGACCTCGACGCGCTGGAACTCCTTGAGGTCGGAGTACCCGGTGGTGGCCATCGACTTCTTCAGCGCGCCGATGAGGTTCGCGGTGCCGTCGGCGACCGGGGCGGGGCCGTAGAGGATCTCCTCCAGCGGCGCGACCTGCCCGACCTCCACGCGCTTGCCGCGCGGCAGCTTCGGGTGGTGCGCCTCGGGGCCCCAGTGGTAACCGCGGCCGGGCGCGTCGGTCGCGCGCGCGAGCGCGACGCCCAGCATGACGGCATCCGCGCCCATCGCCAGCGCCTTGACGATGTCGCCCGACGTGCCGACGCCACCGTCGGCGATGACGTGCACGTAGCGGCCTCCCGACTCGTCGAGGTAGTCGCGGCGCGCGCCGGCGACGTCGGCGACGGCCGTCGCCATCGGTGCATGGATGCCGAGGGTCGCACGGGTCGTCGAGGCCGCCCCGCCGCCGAAGCCGACGAGCACTCCGGCCGCGCCGGTGCGCATGAGATGCAGCGCCGCGGTGTAGGTGGAGGCGCCGCCGACGATGACGGGCACGTCGAGGTCGTAGATGAACTTCTTGAGGTTCAGGGGCGCGTCGACGCTCGAGACGTGCTCGGCCGACACCGTGGTCCCGCGGATGACGAAGAGGTCGACACCGGCGGCGACGACGGTCTCGTACAGCTCCTGCGTGCGCTGAGGCGTGAGGGATCCGGCGACCGTGACCCCCGCCTCGCGGATCTCGGCGAGGCGGTCGCGCACGAGCTCGGGCTTGATGGGCTCGGCGTACAGCTCCTGCATCCGACGGGTCGCCTCCGATGCCGGCAGAGAGGCGATCTCGGCGAGCAGCGGTTCGGGGTCGTCATAGCGGGTCCACACGCCCTCGAGGTCGAGCACGCCGAGTCCGCCGAGCTGGCCGAGCATGACGGCGGTACGCGGACTCATGACGGAGTCCATCGGCGCCCCCAGCACCGGGATCTCGAAGCCGAAGGCATCGATCGACCAGGCGGTCGAGACGTCTTCGGGGTTGCGGGTGCGCCGCGAAGGCACGACCGCGATGTCGTCGAACGCGTAGGCACGGCGGGCGCGCTTGGCGCGGCCGAGCTCGATCTCCATGGTCACCCCCTCAGCCTACTCGCGGAGCCCGCCCTCACCCTCCGGCGTCGGCGCGGCAGGATGGGAGCACCGGGAGAAGGGATGCCATGTCGGAACGCATCATCGTCGTGGGCGGCGGAGTCATGGGGTTGGCGACCGCGTGGCAGCTGGTGCGCCGCGGCGAGCGCCCGATCGTGCTGGAGCGGTTCGCCCGCGGCCACCACGAGGGCGCCTCGCACGGCGAGACCCGCAACTTCAACAATGCGTACGGCGACGCCCACTACCTCGACCTGCTCGTCCGCGCGCGCGAGGGCTGGGACGCGCTCGGCACGGTGGAGGGCGAACCGCTGCTACGACTGCACGGGCTCGTCTCGCACGGGTCGGGACTCGCGCTCGGCAGTGCGACGGCGCGCGATCTGCCGGCGATCGCGAGCGAGCTGGCTTCCCGCGGCATCCCGGCGCAGATCCTCGACGGCGCGACGGCCGGCCGGCGCTGGCCGGGGATGCGCTTCGAGGACACGGTGCTGTTCTCGCCCGACGCCGGCGTCGCCCGGGCGGCGGCGACCCTGCGAGAGCTCGAGCGCCGCATCGTCGCCGGCGGCGGCGAGGTGCGGTGGAACACGCGCGTGCGCGCGGTCGCGGCCGATGCCGACGGCGCGACCGTGGTGACGGACGCCGAGACGCTGCGCGCCGACGTGCTCGTCGTGACCGTGGGCGCCTGGACCTCGAGGCTTCTCGCCGACCTCGGCATCCCCCTCCCGCCGCTGCGGGTGACGGAGGAGACGCCGGCGCATTTCACGACGACCTCCACGGGCCCCTGGCCCTCGTTCAACCATTTCGTCGCTCCGGGCTCGCAGCCGGCGAACGTCTACGGCATGCCGACGCCCGGCGAGGGCGTGAAGGTCGGCTTCCACGGCATCGGCGACGAGGTCGATCCCGACCGGCGCCCGCACCGGCCGGTGCTCCAGCGCGAGCTGCGCGACTACGTCCGCGAGTGGTTCCCCGGCCTCGACGCCGACACCGCCGTGCCGATCTCCTGCACCTATACGACGACACCGACCGAGGCGTTCGTGCTCGACCGGGTCGGACCGGTGGTGGTGGGCGCCGGATTCTCGGGGCAGGGCTTCAAGTTCGCGCCGGGGGTGGGGGCCACCCTCGCGGATCTCGTGCTCGATGCCGACGCGCGCGCGGCCGAGCCGTTCCGTCTGCCGGGCGCCTGACCGACGACCGCGGGCGCGCCCCTATCGCGCCCGCGCCACCCGGGTCTCGTCCCAGACCGGCTCATCGGACTCGACGACCCGACCGTCCGCGCCGAAGACCAGGAAGCGATCGAAGGAACGCGCGAACCAGCGATCGTGCGTGACCGCCAGCACCGTGCCCTCGAACCGGCCGAGCGCCTCTTCGAGCGCCTCCGCCGACACGAGGTCGAGGTTGTCGGTGGGCTCGTCCAGCAGCAGCAGCGTCGCGCCCGACAGCTCCAGCAGCAGCACCTGGAAGCGCGCCTGCTGCCCGCCCGACAGGCTGTCGAAGCTCTGCTCCGCCTGACGGACCAGGCCGTAGCGGTCGAGCGCCGAGCTTGCGGCATCCCGCGGCATCCCGGATCTGCGGTCGTCGCCGCGGTGGAGGATGTCGAGGAGCGAGCGCCCGACGTACTCGGGATGGCGGTGCGTCTGGGCGAACCACCCGGGCCGCACACGGGCGCCGAGCACGGCGCGCCCGCTGTGGGCGACCGGCTCGAGCGCGACGCCGACCTCGGTGACGTGGCCGAGGAGAGCGTCGGGATCGGTGCCGCCGCGAGCCAGCAGCCGCAGGAAGTGGGACTTGCCCGACCCGTTCGAGCCGAGCACGGCGATGCGATCGCCGAACCACACCTCCAGGTCGAACGGCTTCATCAAGCCCGTCAACTCCAGCTGCTCGGCGACGACCGCGCGCTTGCCGGTGCGCGCTCCGCGCAGGCGCAGATCGAGGTTCTGCGCGGGCGGACGCTCTTCGGGCGGGCCCGCGTCTTCGAAACGACGAAGCCGAGTCTGGGCGGCACGGTAACGGGAGGCGAACTCGTCACTGGCGGCCGCCTTCGCCTTCATGTCGGCGACGAACCGCTGCAGTTTGAGGTGCTGCTCATCCCACCGGCGGCGCAGCTCGTCGAGTCGAGCCATCCGGTCTTCGCGCGCGGCGTGGTAGCCGTCGAAGCCGCCGCCGTGCACCCAGGCACTGCTGCCCGCGCCGCCCGGCTCCAACGTCACGATGCGGTCGGCGGCACGCGCCAGCAGCTCGCGGTCGTGGGACACGAGCAGCACGGTCTTCGGGGTCTCGCGCAGACGCTCTTCGAGCCAGCGCTTGCCGGGCACATCGAGGTAGTTGTCGGGCTCGTCGAGCAGCAGCACCTCGTCGGGTCCGCGCAGCAGCGCTTCGAGTGCGAGACGCTTCTGCTCGCCGCCCGAGAGGCTGGTCAGCGCGCGGAAGCGGGCACGGGCGAAGGGGATGCCGAGAGCGGCGATCGTGCAGGTGTCCCAGACGGTCTCGTACTCGTAGCCGCCCGCTTCGGCGTAGTCCGCCAGCGCGCTCGCGTAGCGCATCTGCGTGTCGAGATCGTCGCGTTCGATGATTGCGGCCTCGGCATCCTCGAGTTCCCGTGCCGCCGCGCCCACGCGCGCCGGGGCGACCGAGACGAGCAGATCGTGGATGGACTGCTCCGCCGTGCCGTGACCGACGAACTGGTCCATGACACCCAGCCCGCCGTCGATCGTGACGACGCCGGACTGCGGGGCGAGCTCACCGCGGATGAGGCGCAGGAGCGTGGTCTTGCCGGCCCCGTTGGGGCCGATGAGGGCCGTCGTCTTGCCGTCGGCCACCCGGAACGTCACCTCGTCGAGAAGCGGTCGGCCGTCCGGCAGCACGAAGGAGACGGCGGCGATGTCGATGTAGCCCACAGCGGGTCCTTCCGCCCTCGCCGCGGTGCGGGCGCAGAGCCGACCAGCCTAACCGGTCGCGGCCCGACCGCGCGAACCGGGCACGCCGGTCCGGCGCGAGCCCGGCCGGCGAACTCCGCAGGATCTCGCGAACTCCGCACCGGATCGCGCAGATGGATGCGGATTTCGTAAGAATCTGCGGAGTTCGCACGCACACGGATGCCGCGGGCGACGTGATGTCGCGGGTGCGTCAGCGAGCGGGCACGTCGTGCAGCCCCGCGGCGAGCGCCCGGCGGATCGCGCGCTCGACGCCGGCGGCGTCGTGCACGACCTGCGCGTAGGAGAACCGCAGCACGGTGTAGCCGCGCAGCCGCAGTTCGGCATCGTGGGCGATGTCCTTGGACCGCTGCGTGGACGACGAGTGGTGCGTCCAGCCGTCGATCTGGATGACGAGCCACTCGCCGACGAGGACGTCGACGGGTCTGCCCGCGACGTAGACCTGCTGCCGCACGCGCACGCGTAGCCGGCGCAGGGGACGGCACACCAGCACCTCGAGACCGGAGTCGGCCAACCCCGTGACCTCCGCGGCGAGCGCCGTCGCCGCGCGCGACGGCCAGCGGATCGCGCGCAGGGCCTCCGGCGCCAGGCGCTCGAGACCGGCGGCCGATTCCCAGAGCACGAGCGCCTCGTCCGGCGGCAGGCAGACGGCGATGTGTGCGAGCGCGTCCTCGATCGTCGCCACGAGGGAGCGTCCCAGGGGCGCGATCGGCTGCGCCCAGTGCGCGATGCCGTCCCAGGGGGCGCGGGGTCCCGTCGATCCGGGCGGAAAATGCAGGTGCAGCTCCTCCCCCACTCCCTCGGGGATCCACCACCCTCGCCTGCGCGCGAACGTCGTGCAGCTCACCCGCCCACCCCACCGCGCCGCCTCGCGCAGGTCGTGAGCGGCGTCGCGCCCGACGAACCACGCGCGGCGGAAGAGCTCGACCGCTCCCGACCGCACCGCCGCGCGGAGCTGCTCGGCGCTGTACCCCTCACCCCGCAGCTGCTGACGGTGCTCCGCGGTGCCGCGGAGACGGTCCGAGATGGGCACGAGCTGCATACCGGCATCCTGACCGGCTCTCGCGCCCGACCGGGCGCCCCAGGCGCCATCTGTAGCGAGAAGCCTCACGACGGCGGTTGGGGAGGAGTTCACGAACCCCGCAGAATGTGACGAACTCCGCACCCGATAACGCGAATGGATGCGGAGTTCGTGCGAATCTGCGGAGTTCGTGACACCACGGATGCCGCGGCCGCGGATGCGGCGGGCCGCGCTCAGCGCTTGTAGTTGGGCGCCTCGACGACGATCTGCACGTCGTGCGGGTGGCTCTCCTTGAGCCCGGCCGCGGTGATGCGGACGAACTTGCCGCGCGCCTTCAGCTCTTCGATGGTGCGGGCGCCGACGTAGAACATCGACTGCCGCAGGCCGCCGACGAGCTGGTAGGCCACGGCCGACACCGGGCCGCGATAGGCCACCTGACCCTCGATGCCCTCGGGGATCAGCTTGTCGTCGCTCGGGATGTCCGCTTGGAAGTAGCGGTCCTTCGAGTACGACGTCTTCTTGCCGCGGGTCTGCATCGCCCCGAGCGATCCCATGCCGCGGTAGAGCTTGAACTGCTTTCCGCCCTGGAAGACGATCTCACCCGGCGACTCGTCCGTGCCGGCCAGGAGCGATCCGAGCATGACGGTGTCGGCACCGGCGACGAGCGCCTTCGCGATGTCACCCGAGTACTGCAGACCGCCGTCGGCGATGACCGGGATGTCGGCCCCGCGCGCCGCCTGGTAGGCCTCCCAGATCGCGGTGACCTGGGGCACGCCGACGCCCGCGACGATGCGGGTGGTGCAGATCGAACCCGGGCCGACGCCGACCTTGACGGCATCCACGCCCGCCTCGATGAGCGCCTGCGCGCCCTCCCGGGTCGCGACGTTGCCGCCGATGACGTCGATGTGCGCGAACGACTCATCGGCCTTGAGACGACGGACCATGTCGATGACACCCTGAGACTGCCCGTTGGCGGTATCGACGACGATGACGTCGACACCCGCGTCGCGCAGGGCCTCGGCGCGCTCCCACGCGTCGCCGAAGAAGCCGATCGCCGCACCGACACGCAGGCGCCCCTGGTCGTCCTTCGTCGCCAGCGGGTACTTCTCGCTCTTGTCGAAGTCCTTGATCGTGATGAGGCCCGCGAGCTTGCCGTCATCGTCGATGAGCGGCAGCTTCTCGACGCGGTGCTGCGCGAACAGGGCGATGACCTCGTTGGCACCGATGCCGACGCGCCCCGTGACGAGGCCCTCGCTGGTCATGACGTCGCGGACCTTGGTCGTCTGGCGCTCGAAGCCCGAGACGAAGCGCATGTCGCGGTTGGTGATGATGCCGAGAAGGCGCCCCTCCTCGTCCACGACGGGAAGACCCGAGATGCGGTACTGACCGCAGAGCGTGTCGACCTCTTCGATCGTCGCGTCGGGCGTCGTCGTGATCGGGTCGGTGATCATGCCCGACTCGCTGCGCTTGACCTGGTCGACCATCGCGGCCTGCTCGGCGATGGCGAGGTTGCGATGCAGGATGCCGAGTCCACCCTCGCGAGCCATGGCGATGGCCATCCGCGCCTCGCTGACGGTGTCCATCGCCGCCGACAGCAGCGGGGTGGCGACCGTGATGCGGCGGGTGACCCGCGACGACGTGTCGGCCTCGGAGGGGATGACGTCGGTGTGCCCCGGCAGCAGGAGCACGTCGTCATAGGTCAATCCGACGAAACCGAACGGGTCGTTGTGCTCCACGTGCTCTCCTGTGTCTGGCATGTGCGGCGCGCGCGGGTCGCGTGTGTATCGCGCGCGCGAAAGGCGGGTGTACCGATTGTAAGTCGCGGCGACCTCCGCGCATTCCGCGGATACTCCCGGCCCGTGCGGCGCGCGGCTCGCCCCGGACATCTCGATACGTTCACGTGAACGTTTCGCCTCTTGACGCGGGGCGGCATCTGAGGGAGCGTTTCTCCACGCGACGATGCGCACCCCGACGAAGCTCCAACGACGGAGCGACGACGTTCTTGTGCGAAACACGCGCGACACATCCGGGTCGTAGCCTCGACCCACCAACGAGCGACCGTCCGGATGGCCGCCGTCGATTTCAGAGTGGAGTGCCATGCTCGTGTCCTCAGCGAGACTCGGGGTCCATCCGCGACGACGAGTCGCCCTCCTCGTCTCCCTTCTGTTCGCCGCGATCACGATGCTGGCGGTGCTGCTGCCGGCACAGCCCGCCGCAGCCGCCGCGGCATCGTGCTCCGCCGATGCGTCCACGGCGTGCGTGCAGGGCACGATCCGCCAGAGCGACGGCTCACCCGCGGTGGGTGTGGGACTGACGATCTCCGGCCCCGGCGTCGGCGCCAGCCCGACCACGACGACCGACAGCGCCGGACGGTGGGTGTTCGCCGTCACGAAGGACGGCACCTACACGGTGAAGGTGGATGCCGCGACACTCGCCCAGGGCCAGTACCTCGACGGCGCCGACTCGCGCGAGGTCAGCGTGACGCTGCACTCCGACGTCTCGGCGATCTTCAAGCTCTCCGACAGCCCGGACGGCGCCGCCGCCAGCGCGAGCGCGTTCGACTGGCCGCGGTTCTGGCAGCAAGCGGTGCAGGGCATCCGCCTGGGCCTGCTTCTGGCACTCGCCTCGCTGGGACTGTCGCTCATCTTCGGCACCACCGGCCTCAGCAACTTCGCCCACGGCGAGCTCGTCACCATCGGCGGTGTGCTCGCCTGGTTCCTCACCTCGCTCACCGGCAACCTCTGGCTCGGTGGCGGCCTCGCCGTCATCGTGATGGCGGCGCTGGGATGGGTGCAGGATGCCGGGCTGTGGAAGCCGTTGCGGCGGCGCCGGCTGAGCCTGACCCAGATGATGATCGTGTCGATCGGCCTGTCGATCGCGCTGCAGTACGTCGTGCAGCTGTGGATCGGCGCGGGGACGGTGCGCATCGACAAGTCGAACCCCGCCACGGTGACGATCTTCGGCGTCACCCTGACCATCCAGTCGTACGTCGCGATGGGAATCGCGATCGTCGCCATCGCGGCGGTCGGGCTCGGCCTGATGTACACGCGCTTCGGTCGCGCCACCCGCGCGGTCTCCGACAACCCGGCGCTGGCCTCGGCATCCGGCATCGACGTCGACAAGGTGATCCGTGGCGTGTGGATCCTCGCCTCGGGCCTCGCGGGCTTGGCCGGCGTGCTGCTCGGCCTCGTGCTCAACGGCATCGGCTGGGAGACCGGCGGCCAACTGCTGCTGCTGCTGTTCGCAGCCGTCACCCTCGGCGGGCTCGGCACCGCGTTCGGCGCGTTCGCCGGTGCGATGGTCATCGGCCTCATCGTCGAACTCACGAACATCTGGCTGCCGGGCGATCTGAAGTACGCCACGGCGCTCGCACTGCTCATCGTCATCCTGCTGTTCCGGCCGCAGGGCATCTTCGGCCGCGCCGAGCGAGTCGGCTAAGGAGAGGGCCATGGACTTCTGGATCACGCTGCTGCAGCAGCTCACCGAGACCGCGATCGCGCCGATCACCGCCGCGTACGTCATCGCGGCGATCGGCCTCAACATCCACTTCGGGTACACGGGGCTCATGAACATGGGGCAGGCGGGCTTCATGCTCCTCGGCGCCTACGGGTTCGCCATCACCGTCATCAACGGCGGCGGCTTCTGGTTGGGGGTTCTCGTCGCGATCGTGGCGTGTGTCGTCTTCGCCTTCGTGCTCGGCATCCCGACCCTGCGACTGCGCGGCGACTACCTCGCGATCGTCACGATCTGTGCGGCCGAGATCGTGCGCATGGTCGGACGCCTGTCCGCCCTCGCCGACGTGACCGGCGGGTCGACGGGCCTCGTCGGACCCGAATACCGCGGGGCGTTCACGAGCCTGTCGATCCTGCCTCCGGGCACCACGCAGATCCTGTGGTTCTCCTACCCCAACACCGACCCGGGGTCGGGCAACGACTGGTGGACGCGCCTGGTCGCGTGGGCCCTCGTCGCCATCGCCCTGCTGTTCACCTGGCTGGCCATGCGCAGCCCGTGGGGTCGTGTGCTCAAGGGCATCCGCGAGGACGAGGACGCCGTACGCAGCCTCGGCAAGAGCTCGTACTCCTACAAGATGCAGGCGCTCATCATCGGCGGTGTGCTCGGCGGCATCGCCGGCATCCTGGTGGTGCTGCCGGCCTCCGTGCAGCCGGACGGCTTCGGCCGCCCGCTCACGTTCAACCTGTGGACGATCATGCTGCTGGGCGGCGCCGCCACGATCTTCGGCCCGCTGCTCGGATCGATCATCTTCTTCGTCGTGCGCATCGCGATCGTGCAGATCGCCGGCGAGTACATCCCGGCGTCGATCCTCAACACGCAGCAGACGCAGTGGCTGTCGTGGGTGCTGATCGGCATCGCTCTCATGCTGCTGGTGATCTTCCGACCACAAGGCATCCTCGGCAATAAGAAGGAGTTGAGCTTCAATGCCTGACCAGACCGCCGACCGCGCCGTTCCGGTCTCGCAGGAGCCCGGCGCGATCACACAGGCCATCCGCTCCACGCTGCTGAACGTCGCGGAGACGCCCGGCTCGGCCAAGCCCGATCCCATCCTGGTGGTCGACAACATCGTGCGACGCTTCGGCGGCATGACGGCCGTTAACGTCGACCACCTCGAGGTGCAGCGCGGCGCGATCACGGCGCTGATCGGCCCGAACGGCGCCGGCAAGACCACGTTCTTCAACCTCATCACCGGCTTCGACAAGCCGTCGTCGGCGAAGAAGCTCTTCGGGGGGCCTTCGCCGGCCGAGGCTGCCAAGTGGTCGTTCGACGGGCGCACGCTCGGCAACACCGCGGCATCCAAGGTGGCCCGCGCCGGCATGGTGCGCACGTTCCAGCTGACGAAGGCGCTGTCGCGCATGACGGTGCTCGACAACATGCTGATCGGCGCGAAGGACAACCCCGGTGAGAACCTGGCGGTCGGCCTCGTCAAGCCACTGTGGGGCGGCGCCGAGAAGGCGAACATCGCCAAAGCCGAGGAGCTGCTGCAGCGCTTCAAGCTCGACACCAAGCGCGATGACATGGCCGGAAGCCTCTCCGGCGGGCAGAAGAAGCTTCTCGAGATGGCTCGGGCCCTGATGAGCGATCCCAAGATGATCATGCTCGACGAGCCCATGGCCGGGGTCAACCCCGCGCTCACGCAGAGCCTGCTCGAGCACATCCAGGCGCTGCGCAACGACGGCACGACCGTGCTGTTCGTCGAGCACGACATGCACATGGTGCGCCACATCTCCGACTGGGTGGTCGTCATGGCCCAGGGCGAGGTGGTCGCCGAGGGCGATCCGGAGCGCGTCATGAAGAACCCGGCCGTGATCGACGCCTACTTGGGCGCGTATCACGACACCGATCTCGGCGACGATGCCGCCGTGAACACGGGCCTCATCACCCAGATCGAGGCCGAGGTCGAAGCCGAGGCCGAGCAGGAGGACGACCACAAATGAGCATGCCATCCGCCGCGGCTGCGCCCGAGGCACCGACGGCGACGCCGGTCGTCAAGGCCGACAGCCTCGTCGCCGGCTACCTGCCGGGCGTCAACATCCTCAACGACTGCACCCTGGAGGCGTTTCCGGGCGAGCTCGTCGGAATCATCGGCCCCAACGGCGCCGGCAAGTCGACGCTGCTGAAGGCCCTCTTCGGCCTCGTCAACGTCCGCTCCGGCGCCGTGACGCTGGAGGGCGAGGACATCACCAACCAGAAGGCCAACCAGCTGGTGCAGGCGGGGATCGGCTTCGTTCCCCAGACGAACAACGTCTTTCCCTCCCTGACGATCGAGGAGAACATGCAGATGGGCATGTTCTTGCGACCCAAGGAGTTCCAGAGCCGCGTCGCCGAGATCTGGGAGCTCTTTCCCGTGCTGGGCGAGCGTCGCAAGCAGCGCGCCGGATCGCTCTCCGGCGGCGAGCGCCAGTCGGTCGCCATGGCGCGCGCCCTCATGATGAAGCCGAAGGTGCTGCTGCTGGACGAGCCCAGCGCGGGCCTGTCCCCCGTTCGCCAGGACGAGACGTTCATCCGCACGCGGGAGATCAACAAGACCGGTGTGACCATCATCATGGTGGAGCAGAACGCCCGTCGCTGCCTGCAGATCTGCGATCGCGCGTACGTCCTCGACCAGGGCCGCAACGCCTACGAGGGCGCGGGACGCGAACTCGCGAAGGACCCGAAGGTCATCGAGCTGTACCTCGGCACGCTCGCCGCGGATGTCGAGGCGTCGCACTCGGACTGACCGCTCAGGGACAGAAGGGGCCTCGCCGTCTCGGCGAGGCCCCTTCTGCACGCGCGCGGCTTTCGATGCGGAGATGCGCAACGGATGCGGACGCCGAACGGCACGGCATCCGCATCCGTTGACCGCATCCGCATCTGTTGACGGCGCTGGCGACGGGAGATCGGATGCCGCGGCGGGCATATGCACCCGCCGGCTGCGCGCCGAGACACGAAGAAGGGGCGGATGCCGCGGCATCCGCCCCTTCTGTCGTGCGCAGGTGTCAGTTCACGGAGCCCTGGATGGACTTCTGGAAGACGGGAGTGTTGTTCGCGTCGAACTTGTAGATGCCGATGTAGGCGCTCGACGGGTCGTTCTGGGAGTTGAACGGACCGATGCCCGCCTTACCCGTGTAGGTGATGTCCTTGCCGCTCTTGATGAGCGCGAGGCACGAGGCGTAGTCGGAGCACTTCTCACCGTTGGTGGTGCCCGAGACCGCGGCGAGGTTCGCCTGGATCGTCGGACCGTCGGTGCCCTTGCCCTTCTCGGCGGCCAGTGCCGCGAGCACGATGGCGTCGTAGGACTCGGGAGCGTACGAGAAGTCCTTCAGGTCGGCGTTCGCGCTCTTCTTGTAGAAGTCCACGAGGCGCTGCTTGAACTCGGGGTCGGGCTGGGCGCCGGGAATGGTGCCCTGGGCGCCGGTGAGCGTGCCCGCCTCGAAGTCCTTGCTGTAGTCGGCCGTGTTGCCGTCGACGAGGTACGTCTTCGACAGATCCCAGCCCTGAGCCTTCAGCTCGGGGACGATCTGCTTGGTCTCGTCGAAGGCGAGGATCACGATCGCGTCGGGCTTGGCCGCCAGAGCCGCCGACACCTCGGACGAGAAGGTCTTCTGACCGGGAGCGAACTCCTGGCCCTTGCCCTTGGCGCCGTAGACGACTTCGCCGCCCGCCTTGGTGACGGTGTCTTCGACGACATCGCGCAGGCCGGTGCCGTACGCGTCGTTGAAGACGATGAACGCGACCTTCTGGACGCCGTCACCGATGACGAGGTTGCCCAGCGCCGAGCCCTGCACCGTGTCCGGCGGAGCG
Organism: Microbacterium sp. DMC48; assembly: GCF_056313825.1. Lineage (NCBI taxonomy): Bacteria > Bacillati > Actinomycetota > Actinomycetes > Micrococcales > Microbacteriaceae > Microbacterium > Microbacterium sp. DMC48. Next base: position 486,222 of record NZ_JBQUZN010000003.1, read on the forward strand.
GTGCGGAAGTAGTAGCTGGAGTAACCGGAGAGCTCGGTCGCGGTGTTCGCCGGCGAGATCTGCACCTTGCACTTCGAGACGATGGTGTCGACGAAGTTGAGGCTGACGCTCGAGGACTCGGCACCGAGCACGACCTGAGCGTCCGACGACGCGATCTGCGCAGCCGAGGCGGTGGAGACCGACAGGTCGGACGAGGCGCCGGAGTCGGTGATGGGGCCGACCTTGATGGGCTGACCGAGCACACCGCCGGCGGCGTCGATGTCTTCGACGGCAAGGCCGTAGCCGGCCTCGGCGGGCGGGTTGAGGTAGGCCAGCGAACCGGTCTGCGGCAGGATCGTCGCGAGAGTGAACGGTCCGGTCGAGGGCGTGCCGGGCGTGCAGGCGGCGGCAGGGTCCGCCGACCCCGTCGAGGTTGCCGTGGGAGCCGACGTGGTGCCGCCTCCGCCCGAGCTGGAGCACCCTGCGAGGGCGAGCGACGCGGCGCCCGCGAGCGCAAACGCGGCGATGAGCGCCTTGTTGCGATGAACCATGGGTTCTTCCCTTTCTTCGATGACATCGCGCGGCGCACGGGCTCCGCGGTCTGGCTTGAACGCTAAACCTGCTGTGTCACCAGGATGTTTCGCGCACGCATCGAAGAGAAGCACCGCGACGCAATCGTTATGAACGTCGCGCGGGCGCCGCTCACGTCGTCGAGACGTTCTCAGACCAGATCGGCGACGTCCGAGACGTTTCGGGCCCGCCGCGACGACACCACGGAATCGACGCTCAGCACGACCAGCGCGACCCACACCAGCGCGAACCCGATCCAGCGTTCGAGCGGCATCGGCTCGTGCAGGATCCACGCGCCGATGATGAACTGCAGGATGGGGGCCACGAACTGCAGCAAGCCGATCACGGTGAGCGGCGCCCGTCGCGCACCCGCGGCGAACAGCAGCAGCGGAACAGCGGTGACGACGCCGGCAAGGGTGACGAGGACGGTGTGCCCGGCGCCCTGGGTGCCGAAGACGAGGCCGGTGGTGGCGGCGACCACGACCAGCTGGATGAGGGCGATCGGGGTGAGCCAGAGAGATTCCAGGGTGAGGCCACTGATCGCATCGACCCGAGGACCGATCTGCTTCTTCACGAGACCGTAGGTGCCGAAGCTCGCCGCCAGGGTCAGCGCGATCCAAGGGAACGATCCGTAGGCGACGATGATGACGATCACGGCCAGTCCCGCGAACCCGATCGCGATCCACTGCGCCAGCCTCAGACGCTCCTTCAGCACGATCACACCCAGCAGCACGGTCACGATCGGGTTGATGAAGTACCCGAGGCTCCCCTCGATGACGTGCCCGGTGAGGATGCCGATCAGGAACACCTGCCAGTTCACATAGATCAGCAGGCCCGCGATGATCGTCCAGAACACGAGCCGTCGATCACGCAGGATCGCGATGAGCTTGCCCCACGTGCGGGTGAGCGTCAGCAGGATCGCGCAGAACGCGAGGGAGAAGAGAATGCGCCAGACGACGATCTCCCACGGCCCGATGGGCGCCAGCAGCAGGAAGTAGAGGGGCATGAATCCCCAGAGGAAGTACGCCGCGAAGGCGTAGATCCCCCCGCGCCGCTCTTCACGTGCGGTCTCGGCGGGTGTCATGAGAGAAAGCCTACGACGGTCGTGACATCTTCGGACCGACGGATGCCGAGGCATCCTGCCGTTGGTCGTCGTTCCTCCGCCAATCCGCGTCAACGACGATGGCCCCCGGACTTTGCCGGGGGCCATCGTCGTGTGCGATCGTCAGCGGACGACGACCGCCAGAACGTCGCGGGCCGACAGGACGAGGAACTCGTCGCCGCCGAACTTCACCTCGGTGCCGCCGTACTTGCTGTAGATGACGCGGTCGCCGACGGCGACGTCGAGCGGCACGCGGTTGCCGTTGTCGTCGATGCGGCCGGGGCCCACGGCCACGACCTCGCCCTCCTGGGGCTTCTCCTTGGCGGTGTCAGGGATGACGAGGCCACTGGACGTGACCTGCTCAGCCTCGACCTGCTTGATGACGATGCGGTCCTCGAGCGGCTTGATGGAAACCGACACGGTCTACCTCTTTCTTGCTGGGCGTGATGCTTCAAGACTCGTTAGCACCCACAGGGGTGGAGTGCTAACAGAAGTCTAGAGCGCGGCTGGCACTCGTGCAACGCGAGTGCCAACTCTGCGAGACCACCACCCCCCCTGTTACATGAATCATGTTTCACTTACCATCGGACCTGCGCTCCCACGACCGGGACGACCGGGCAACGGTGCCCGGACGATGGCGGGAGCGGGATCGGAGTCGACCGATGACCACCCCCGACCTCACGACGGATCACCCCGCTCATCGGCGGCGACGCGCGCTGGCCGCGGCCCTGACGGCGGCGGCCCTGGCTGTCGGCGCTCTCCTGGCCGCACCGGCAGCGAGCCCCGCTGCGGCGGCGACGGGGTCGTGGACGACCGAGTCGATCGCGGGCATGAGCGTGCGGCTCTACACGCCGGCGAGCGCCGCGACGCTGGGCAACGGTCGCGCGCTGATGATCAGCCTGCACGGGTGCGTGCAGACGGCGTCGACTCTGCAGACCGCCGGCAACTGGGCCGCGACGGCGGAGCAGTACGGCATGGTCGTCGCCCTTCCCGACGCCCCGGGCGGGGGTGTGGTGCTCGGATGCTGGGACTACTACGACGGCAACCATTCGCGCACCGCACCCGCCCGCCACGACGACAACCTGTTGGCGCTGGTGTCGGCGCTCACCGGCCGCGCGGCGCTCGGCATCGACCCGGCGCAGGTGTACCTCTCGGGCCTGTCCTCCGGCGGCGGCGAGACCATGGTGATGGGGTGCCTCGCCCCCGACGTGTTCGCTGGCATCGGCATCAATGCCGGACCCACCGTCGGCACGACGTCGGGACAGATCGGCAGCGTCGCCGTCTCGCAGGCTCAGGGCACGGCCACGTGCCGCACCTTCGCCGGCTCGGCATCCGCATCGTTCTCGAGCCAGCTCACCTCGGTGATCTACGGATCGAATGACACCACGGTCGCGACGGGCTACAACACTCTCAACGCGCAGATCATGGCCGGCATCTACGGCGCCGGGTCGTCGTCGACGTTCTCGCTGGCGGGGCTGGCCGGCACCAACACGGCGGGGTCGGGCACGATGTACGCGGATGCCGCGGGTCCGCGCGTCTCGCTCATTCAGAACACCGGCCTCGGTCACAACTGGCCGGCCGGCGGCGGGCCGGGCGGCTCGTACGTCTCGACCAACAGCATCGACTACCCCGCGTACGTGACCGGCTTCTTCTTCGCGCACAACCGGCGGGTCGACCGCGCGGCGACACCGAGTCCGACGCCGACGCCCACGCCGACGCCGACGGCGACGCCGACCGCGAGCCCCAGCCCGACGCCGACCGCACCGGGCGCGACGTGCGTGAGCGCGACCAATGCCGCCCACAAGGCCGCGGGCCGGGCGACCAGCTACGGCGTCAATCCCTACAACCCGTATTACGCGGTGGGCAGCCTGGACTACCTGGGGCAGGGGGATGCGACCGTGACGAGTCTGCAGCAGACGTCGGCATCGCGCTGGACGAAGGTGAGCGGGTGCTGAGCAGCCCCGCATAGGCTGGCGGGATGGAACGCGCCGAGCTCACCGCCCTGCTCACCCCCGAGGGGCTGCGGCTGGCCGATGAGCTCGGCGCGATCGACTCCGCCGACGAGGTGGCGCGCACCGTGTCGCGGCTGCGGGCGCAGGGCCTGACGCCCGAGCTGGTCTCGGCCGCCGTCGGCCAGGCGCGGCTGCGGACGCGGGCGCGCGCGAAGTTCGGGGCGTTCGCCGACCGCATGCTGTTCACGCGGGCGGGTCTCGAACAGGCCACACGGCTGTCGGTGGGCGCCCGCCACGCGGGCCGGTTCCGCGACGCCGGAGTGCACCGCGTCGCCGACCTCGGCTGCGGCATCGGGGGCGATGCGCTCGCGTTCGCCGGGATCGGCCTCGACGTGCTGGCCGTCGACGCCGACGAGACCACGGCCGCCCTGGCCGCGTACAACCTCGCCCCGTTCGGCGAGTCCGCGACCGTGCGCCATGCCCGCGCCGAGGAGGTCGCCCTCGACGGCGTCGAGGCGGTGTGGCTCGATCCGGCCCGACGCACGGCCGGCCATACCGAGACGGTGCGGGTCGCCGCGGGCGACTGGTCGCCGCCGCTGGAATGGGTCTTCGCGCTGGCGCAGCGGATGCCCGCGGGCATCAAACTCGGACCGGCCTTCGACCGGGCACAGATCCCCGCGGATGCGGAGGCGCAGTGGATCAGCGTCGACGGGTCGACGATCGAGCTCGTGGTCTGGACCGGAACGCTCGCTCGCGACGGTGTTCGCCGCTCGGCCCTCGTCGTCCGCTCCGACAGCGCCGCCGAGCTGACCGCTGCGTCCGATGCCGAGGATGCCGAGACACGGCCGCTCGGCGCCTTCGTCCACGAGCCGGAGGGCGCTGTCATCCGTGCGCGCCTCATCGGCGAGGTGGCTCGCCGCCTCGACGCCGGAATGCTCGCCCCCGGCATCGCCTACCTGACCTCCGATGCCGAGATCACGAGCCCCTTCGTGCAGTCCTTCCGCATCCTGGAGGAGCTGCCCTCGGATGTGAAGGCGCTCCGGCGCGCCCTGCGCGAGCGGGAGATCGGAACGCTGGAGATCAAGAAGCGCGGCGTCGACGTCGACCCCGCCATCCTTCGCACCCAGCTGAAGCTGACCGGTCCGCGCGCCGCGACGCTCATCCTCACGCGTGCGGGGACCTCACGCGTCGCGCTGCTCGCCGAGCGCGTCACCCGCTGACGCCGATCGCGCCGGCGCGGCGCCGTCAGCCGAACAGCGGCCCCTGGGTCGACGCCCACCACAGCCAGCCCGCGCTGTAGGCGAGCGACAGCAGGCTCAGGCACAGCGCCCAGACCGCGACGGCCCGACTCTCCCAGGGACGGCGCAGCGCGACCACGGCGAGCACCGCGGCCAGGATGCCGATGAGCACGCCCCAGCCGACGACCAGCGAGACGATCAGTGCCACGACGGCGAGGGCGAGAGCCCACGAGGCGCTGCGAGGCAGCACCGGCGGCGTCGGCGCCCACCGCACGTCGGGTTCGGGTGTCCACGACCCCGTGGTCGCGGCATCCGGCTCCACCGGCGCGCCGACCGCAACCGGCACCGGCTCGGTGAGCTCGCGCTGGAAGCCGCCGCGATGCGCTCCGGGCAGGGCCGCCGTGCCCGCGGGCGCGACGTCGGCCGATGGCGCCTCCAGACGGGCGTCGATGCGCGGCGGCGGAACGTCGTCGGGCGCCGTGTCGGGGCGGTCGTCGCTCATCCCGTGGCCTCCCCGGCGACCTGGATCTCGGTCACCGGCAACGTCGAGTCGGCACCGAAGGCGAGGCTCGAGGGAGCGCGTCCACTCGCGATCAGCTCCGACGCGAGCGCGGCGATCATGGCCCCGTTGTCGGTGCACAGGCTCAGCGGCGGGATGCGCACGGCGACTCCCGCTTCGGCCGCGCGCGCCAGCGCGACCTCGCGCAGGCGCCGGTTGGCGATGACGCCGCCCCCGAGCAGCAGGCGCGGCACGCCGTGCTGCGCGCACGCATCGAGTGCTTTGGTGACGAGCACATCGACGACGGCTTCGCGGAAGGATGCCGCGACATCTCCCACCGCGACCTGCTGCCCCGAGGCCTCGGCCTGCTCGACCCAGCGCGCCACGGCCGTCTTCAGACCGGAGAAGGAGAAGTCGTAGCGGTGCGCCGCCATGTCGGAGGCGCGAGACAGCCCGCGCGGGAAGTGGATGGCGGCCGGGTCGCCGCCCGCCGCGGCGCGGTCGATCTCCGGTCCGCCGGGGTAGGGCAGTCCGAGAATCCGGGCGATCTTGTCGAAGGCCTCACCGGCGGCGTCGTCGAGGGTCTCGCCGAGAAGCTCCACATCGCTCACGAGATCGCGCACGAGCAGCAGCGAGGTGTGTCCGCCGCTGACCAGCAGCGCGACGGTGGGGTAGTCGACGTCCTCGCCGGTGAGCAGATCGGCGGCGATGTGCCCGACGAGGTGGTTGACGGCGTACAGCGGCTTGTCGAGGCCGACGGCGAGCGCCTTGGCGGCGCCGATGCCGACCATGAGCGCTCCGGCGAGGCCCGGCCCGCTCGTGACGGCGACGGCATCCACGTCGGTGAGGGCGATGCCGGCCTCGGCCACGGCCGCGTCGATCGCCGGCTGCAGAGCTTCGAGGTGCGCGCGGGCGGCGACCTCGGGCACGACCCCGCCGAAGCGGGCGTGCTCGTCCATCGAGCTCGAGATGGTGTTGCTGAGCAGGGTGCGGCCCCGGACGATGCCGATGCCGGTCTCGTCGCAACTGGTCTCGATGCCGAGCACAAGCGGTTCACGAACGGTCATGAGCACACTCCCCCGGTCTGCGTCTGTGCGTCTCGCTCGGCGGCCCAGGCGAGGAGATCGAGCTTCATGACGACGGCATCCACGTCGTCGGGCTGGTAGTAGCGGGGGCGACGCGCGATCTCGAGGAACCCCTCCGAGACGTACAGTGCGGCGGCGGTCGGGTTGTCGGCACGCACCTCGAGGAACACCTCGCGCGCCCCGCGCTGCCGCGCTGCCTCCAGCAGCGCCCGCAGCAAGGTCCGCCCCCGCCCGCGGCCCCGCGCGGACGCGGCGACGGTGATCGTCTGGATGTCGGCATCGGCGGCGCGCGCGACGGCGCGCACCCCGCCGTATGCGAGCAACCGCCCCGCCTCCACGTCGACCAGGTAGTGCGCGTGGGGTGAGAGCAGCTCTTCGCGCATCATCGGCTCGCTCCACGCGTCGGTCGGAAACGACGCGCGTTCGAGGTCCATGATCTCCGCGAGGTCGTCGACGGTGGCGGCGCGCAGCGTCATGCGCGCCCCTCGACGCCCGGGCGGATGACGCTCTTCGGCAGCGTCACGTCGGGAGCACGCAGGTACAACGGCTCGGCACCGGCGAGTTCGCGTCCCGCGGCGACGGCGCGCGCCGCGACGACGGCGAGCATGGCCGCGCTGATCGTCGTCACCTCGACGCGGTCCGCCTCGTGAGCGGACAGCACCGCGTCGATATCGGTGCGCAGGGCGAGGGCTGGTCCCGCGGTGCGGATCGGGATGCCGTCGGCATCCATGCCCTCGTAGACCGAGTACGCGACCTCACGCCGGCGGGCGTCGGTGACGACGGCGAACCGGCGCGCCTCGGCGTAGGGATCGGCGATCGCATCGTCGAGGAGGATCGCCAGGGCCGCCGCGTCGTGACTGGGCACGGCGACGACCGGAAGGTTCCGCGCGAGAGCGAAGGCGCGCGCGGCTGCGATACCCACCCGCAGCCCCGTGAAGGGGCCCGGCCCCATGCCGGCGGCGACGTGTGTGAGGCTGACCGGCTCTGCCGCCCCGGTCTGTCCGATCGGGCCCCGGGCCGCGTCGGCGAGCGCGTCGCGCAGGAGGTCGCCGATGACTTCGGCGTGGCCGAGTGGGTTGTCGCTCGTGCGGTCGGCGCGGACCGCGCCGTCGGGATCGACGACGCCGACGGCGGTGCCGAGCGAGGTGTCGATGCCGAGGATCACCCCTCCAGGGTAATCGGGGTGAACGCCCGCCGGAGCGCTCACCCGTGGCGGGTGATGCGGACGAGCCGTGGTGCGGCGTCCTCCATCGCGGCCATGTGGGGACCGGCGGTGCCGCAGGCGTTGTCGACGCCGGTGCCGCTCCAGCCCCGGTCGATCTCGACCTCCCACCAGCGGTCGGCGACGGCATCCGCGAACGGCGCCGCCCACTCGGCGACGACGACCGCGTGGGCGAAGTCGATGTCCAGATCGTCGAGCTCGCCGTCGGTGCCGAGCCGGTAGGCGTCGACATGCACGAGCGCGGGACCGTCGGCGAGCGAGGGGTGGGTGCGGGCGATGACGAAGGTCGGGCTCTGCACGCGGCCGCGCACCCCCAGCTCGGCGGCGATACCGCGCGTCAACGTCGTCTTACCCGCGCCCAGCGGCCCCGTGAGCACGACCAGATCACCGGCGCCCAGCGCGCGGCCGAAAGCCCGACCCAGTTCTTCCATCTCTGCGGGCGAGGCGATCTCGCGCTGCCCGACGAATTCATCCAATCCGCTCATGCGATCACCGTTTCGTCTTCTCTCCGCTGGCGTGCAACACCGCGGACGGGTCGCGGATTCCCGCAGGTGAGCGGTCACACCGCGCCCTCGCGCCGCGGCACGCGCGGACCGATGCGGGTGACGATCTCGTAGTTGATCGTGCCGGCGGCATCCGCCCACACCTCCACCGGCGGCGCCCCGAGCGTCGGGTCGCCGAACAGCACCGCCTCCTCGCCCACGGCGACCGGGTGGTCGCCGACGTCGACGACGAACTGGTCCATCGCGATGCGGCCGGCGACGGGGAAGACCTCCCCGTCGATGCGGACGGCGCCGCCGCCGGACGCTGCGCGCGGCACACCGTCCGCATACCCGGCGGGGATCAGCGCGAGCGTGGTCGGCTGCGTCGTGCGGTAGGCGTAGCCGTACGAGACGCCCTGGCCGGCGGGCACGCGCCGCACCGCCGCGACCGCGGCGCGCAGGGTCATCGCCGGCCGCAGGCCCAGTTCGGCGGACGTGCGGTCGGCGAACGGCGACAGCCCGTAGATCGCGATGCCGAGCCGCACGCACCCGAAGCGCGACTCGGGCAGGGCGATGGCCGCGTGCGAGGCGGCGATGTGCCGCAGCTGCGGAGCGAGACCGTGGGATGCCGCGAGCGCGAGCCCGTCCGTGAAGCGTTCGATCGCGGCGCGGTCGTCGGCGGAGGACGTGTTGGAGAGATGACTGAAGATGCCCACGACCCGCAGACGCCCGATGCGCTCGAGGCGGGCCGCTTCGGCGAAGGCGACCGCGTAGTCGCCGGGAGCGAGTCCGTTGCGGCCGAGACCCGTCTCGATCTTCAGGTGCACGCCCACGGGGCGATCCCCCGTCGCCGCCGCGGCGGCGGCCTGCAGTTGATCGAGGCTGGAGACGCCGAGCTCGATGCCGCGGGAGGCGGCTTCGGCGAAACGGGCTCCGGGTGCGTGCAGCCAGGCGACGAGGGGGGCATCGATGCCGGCACGGCGCAGGGCCAGCGCCTCGTCGATGTCGGAGACGCCGATGCGGCGCGCACCGCCCTCCAGTGCCGCGCGGGCCGCCCGCACGGCGCCGTGCCCGTACCCGTCCGCCTTGACGACGGCGATGATCTCGGATGCCGTGAGCTGTCGCAGATGCCGCACGTTCGCGGTGATCGCGGAGGTGTCGATGACGGCTTCGCGCAGCACGCCCTCGGGGAGTCTGCTCATGCGCTCTCCTGCGACTCGGCGATGACGTACGCGGTCGCCAGGCCCGCGTCGTGACTGAGGGACAGGTGGAGGGCGCCGATGCCGCGCGCGGCGACGGTCGCCGCCGTCTCGCCGGTGAGTGCGAAGACGGGCCGACCCGACGGCTCGCTCGCGACCTCGATGTCGGTCCAGTGCACGCCGTCCGAGCCGCCGAGAGCCTTGATCAGCGCTTCCTTGGCGGCGTAGCGGGCGGCCAGCGAGTGCGGTCTGAGGGCCCGCTCCGTCGGCGCGAAGAGCCGCTCGAGCAGCCGAGGCGTGCGCTGCAGCGACCGCTCGAAGCGCGGGATGTCGACGAGGTCGACGCCGATTCCGATGATCACGGCATCCACCCCCTCCGCACGCGCGCCCCCGCCAGCCTACCTGCGGCGGCGATTACTCGACGGTGACGGACTTCGCGAGGTTGCGCGGCTGGTCGACGTCCAGGCCCTTCGCGGTGGCGAGGCCCATGGCGAAGATGTGCAGCGGCACGACGGCCAGGAGCGGCTCGAACAGGGGGCCGGCCAGCGGGATGCGCAGCACCTCGTCGGCGAACGGCAGCACGGCGGCGTCGCCCTCTTCGGCGACGGCGATGACGCGGGCGCCGCGGGCGCGGATCTCCTGGATGTTGGAGACGACCTTCTTGTGCAGCTCCGCCGATTCGCGCGGAGAGGGCACGATGACGAAGACCGGCTGACCGGGTTCGATCAGGGCGATCGGGCCGTGCTTGAGCTCGCCGGCGGCGAAGCCCTCCGCGTGGATGTAGCTGATCTCCTTGAGCTTGAGCGCACCCTCCAGAGCGATCGGGTAGCCCACGTGGCGCCCCAGGAACAGCACCGACTGGGTGTCGGCCATCCAGCGGGAGAACTGCTCGATGTGCGCCTGCTCCTCCGCGAGCACCCGCTGGATCTTGGCGGGGATCGCCTCGAGCTCGCGCACGTGCGTCGCCTGCTCGGCCACGGGGATCGTGCCGCGAAGACGCGCGACGTGCAGCGCCAGCAGGTACAGGGCGGTGATCTGGGCGACGAAGGCCTTCGTGGAGGCGACGGCCACCTCGGGCCCGGCGTGCGTGTAGATCACGGCATCCGACTCGCGGGGGATGGTCGCTCCCTGCGTGTTGCAGATCGACAGCGTCTTGGCGCCCTGCTCGCGGGCGTACTTGACGGCCATCAGGGTGTCCATCGTCTCACCCGACTGACTGATCGAGACGACCAGCGTGTCCTCGCCGATGACCGGGTCGCGGTAGCGGAACTCGTGCGCGAGCTCCACATCGACCGGGATGCGGGTCCACTGCTCGAGTGCGTACTTGCCGGTCTGCCCGGCGTAGGCGGCAGTGCCGCACGCGATCACGACGATGCGACGGATGCCGGTGAACAGCTCGTCCAGTCCCTCGAGCTCGGGAATGGTCACGGTGCCGTCGTGCAGGCGTCCACGGATGGTGTTCGCGACCGCGTCGGGCTCCTCGGAGACCTCCTTGGCCATGAACGAGGACCAGCCGCCCTTCTCGGCCGCCGACGCGTCCCAGACGACCTCGAACGGCTCGACCTCGACGGGGGCGCCGGTGAAGTCGGTCACCTCGACGCCGGCGGGTGTGATCGCGACGATCTCGTCCTGACCGATCGCGAGCGCGTGGCGGGTGTGCTCGACGAAGGCGGCGACGTCGGAGCCGAGGAAGTTCTCTCCCTCACCGAGACCGATGACGAGGGGGGAGTTGCGGCGGGCGCCGACGACCAGCCCGGGCTGGTCGCGGTGCATCGCCAGGAGGGTGAAAGCGCCTTCCAGACGTGCGACGACGGTGCGGAAGGCGGCGACGAGATCGCCGGAGGCCTGATACTCGCGGCCGAGGAGGACCGCGGCGACCTCGGTGTCGGTCTCGGAGCGGAACGTGTACCCCTCGCTGAGCAGCTCGGCCTTCAGTTCCGAGAAGTTCTCGATGATGCCGTTGTGGATGACGGCGAGCTTGTCGTCGTCGGCGAGGTGGGGGTGCGCGTTGGCGTCGGTCGGCCCCCCGTGGGTGGCCCACCGCGTGTGACCGATCCCGGTCGTGCCGTCGGGCATCGGGTGGGCGGCGAGATCATCGCGCAGCACCTGCAGCTTGCCCGCGCGCTTGCGCATGTCGAGGTCACCGCCGCCGTCGATCACGGCGATGCCGGCCGAGTCGTAGCCGCGGTACTCGAGGCGGGCGAGCCCGGACAGCAGGATGGCCTGGCTGTCGCGAGGACCTACGTAACCGACGATTCCACACATAGGCTCAATGCTAGGTGCGGGCATTTGCTCGGAGCCCTGACAAACGCCGTGAATTCGGCGGATGTCGCCGTCAGAGCTTGCGCAGGCGCACCGACTCCACCGCGTGCGCCGCCGCCTTCTTCAGCACGAGGGTGGCGCGGTGACGCGTGGGCGCCACGTTCTCGCGGAGGTTGGGCAGGTTGATCTCGTTCCAGTAGCCGAGGGCCGTCGTGACGGCCTCCTCGTCGGAGAGGTCGGCGAACACGTTGAAGAACGAGCTCGGGTTGCTGAACGCCCCGCGGCGCAGGGCGAGGAAGCGGTCGACGTACCACTGGGCGATGTCGGCTTCGTCGGCATCCACGTAGATCGAGAAGTCGAAGAGGTCGCTGACGGCGACGTCGTGGGGCGACGGCGGGGGCGAGAGCACGTTCAGGCCCTCGACGATGACGACGTCGGGGCGACGGACCGTGACATGCGCATCGGGGACGATGTCGTAGCGCACGTGCGAGTAAAACGGGGCGCGCACCTCCGCGGCGCCGGATTTGACCTCGGTGAGAAAGCTGACCAGTGCGCGGCGGTCGTACGACTCCGGAAAGCCCTTGCGCTCCATGAGGCCGCGGCGCTCGAGCTCCGCGTTCGAGTAGAGGAAGCCGTCGGTGGTGACCAGTTCCACCCGGGGCGTTCCCGGCCACCGGCTCATCAGCTCGCGCAGCAGCCGCGCAATGGTGGACTTTCCGACCGCGACCGACCCGGCGACGGCGACCACGAACGGCGTGGTCGAGTCGGCTTCGCCGAGGAAGGCGGCCGTCTCGGCGCCCAGGCGCTGGGTGTTCTCGGCGTAGGTGCTCAGCAGCCGACTCAGCGGCAGATAGACCTCGCGCACCTCGGTGAGATCCAGCCGATCGCCGATACCGCGCAGCTGCACGACCTCGGTCTCGGTGAGCGGAGCGGGGATGCCGGCGGCCAGGCGTGCCCAGTCTGCGCGCCCGATCTCGCGGTACAGCGAGTCGATCGTCGTCTCGTCTTCGGTGGACATCGGGCCCACTCTATCTGTGGATACGCTGAACCCATGCGTCTCGGAGTCCTCGATATCGGCTCGAACACCGTCCACCTGCTTGTCGCCGATGTCCATCCCGGCGGACGTCCGCAGGCCACGACGAGCCAGCGCACGGTGCTGCGTCTCATGCGCTATCTCGAGCCCGACGGCGCGATCAGCGAGGCGGGTGTGGAGGCGCTCGTGGATGCCGTCGCGCAGGCCCGCGCCGTCGCCCAGGCGGAGAACGTCGTCGAGCTGCTGGCGACCGCGACCAGCGCGGTGCGCGAGGCCACGAACGGCGCCGACGTGATCGCGCGGATCGAGGCGGCCCTCGGCCAGGAACTGCAGGTGCTGGGCGGCGAGTCGGAGGCGCGGTTCACGTTTCTCGCGGTGCGCCGCTGGTTCGGCTGGTCGGCGGGGCAGATCCTGCTCTTCGACATCGGCGGCGGATCGCTGGAGATCGCCGCCGGCGCGGACGAGCTGCCCGACGTGGCCGCATCGGTCCCTCTCGGCGCGGGAAGGACGACGGTGGAGTTCCTCCCCCACGACCCGCCCGGCGAAGACGCCGTGGAGGTGCTGCGCGAGCACGCGCGGGGTGTGCTCGCGCCCGTCGCCGCGCGCATGTCCGGTCAGCCGCGACCGAACCACGTCGTCGGCTCCTCGAAGGCCATCCGGTCGCTGGCCAAGCTCGCGGGCTACCCCGTTCCGGGGTGGAGCGGCAGCGAGCGGATGCTGCTTCCCCGGGGAGCGCTGGGCTCGTGGATTCCGCGGCTGGCACGCATCCCGGCATCCGCCCGTCAGGAGCTGCCCGGCATCACCGCCGACCGCACCTTCCAGATCGTCGCGGCCGCCGTGGTGCTGCACACGGCCATGACGGCGCTCGACGTCGACGAACTCGAGGTGAGCCCCTGGGCGCTGCGCGAAGGCGTGCTGCTGCGGTACATCGAGTCGCTGAGCTGGCAGGAACCGGCCTGAGCGTCGCCGTCGCCGGCGGATCGAGGGGAGCAGCCCCTCCGTCGGGGGGGGGTGCGTCGGGGGGAACGCTGACGGAGGGGCCGCGCACCCCAGTCGTCATGCCCGCAGAGCCCCGATCCTGTCGGGTCAGGGCTCGGGGATGGGTAGTGAGTGCAGGCTCAGGCTAGGGCGCCGCGCGAGCGCAGCGCCAGAGCGCCGGCAACGTTTTACCGGCGCGTAATCTGCGACGATCGCCGCCTCAGCCGCGGACGATGTCGGCGAGCTCTTCGGCGATGCGCTGCGCATCGTCCTGCGAGGCGGCCTCGACCATGACGCGCACCATCGGCTCGGTTCCCGACGGGCGCAGCAGCACCCGCCCGCTGTCGCCGAGCGCCGCTTCGGCGACCTGCACGCCGGCGAGGACGTCGGCGTCGGTCGCGCGGGAACGCTCGACCCCGCGCACGTTGATCAGCACCTGGGGGAAGACGGTCATGACCGACGCCAGATCGGCCAGCGAACGCCCCGTCCGCGCCATCTCGGCGCACAGGTGCAGCCCGGTGAGCACGCCGTCGCCGGTCGTGGCGTAGCGGCTCATGATGACGTGGCCGCTCTGCTCGCCACCGAGGGAGAAGCCGCCCTCGTTCATCCGCTCGAGCACGTACCGGTCACCGACCGCGGTCTGCTCGACGGTGATGCCCTGAGCGGCCATCGCACGGTGCAGGCCGAGGTTGCTCATGACGGTCGCCACCAGCGTGTCGTTCTTGAGCCGCCCGTCGCGCTTCATCGCGACGGCGAGGATCGCCATGATCTGGTCGCCGTCGATCACGCGCCCGTCGGCGTCGACCGCCAGGCACCGGTCGGCGTCGCCGTCGTGCGCGATGCCGACGTCGGCGCCGGTGCGCACGACCTCGGCCGACAGCTTCTCGAGGTGCGTCGATCCGTAGCCGTCGTTGATGTTGACGCCGTCGGGATCGGCGCCGATGACCGTCACCTTCGCCCCGGCGTTGCGGAACGTCTCCGGAGAGACACCGGATGCCGCGCCGTGCGCGCAGTCCAGCACGACGTGCAGCCCATCCAGGCGGTGCGGCAGGGACGCGAGCAGGTGGATCGCGTAGCGGTCTTCGGCATCCGAGAAGCGCACCACGCGCCCGACGTCGCCACCGGTGGGACGCAGCTTCTCCCCCGCCATCGCCTCTTCGATGCGTCGCTCGACCTCGTCGGGGAGCTTGACGCCGCCGCGGGCGAAGATCTTGATGCCGTTGTCGGGGGCAGGATTGTGGGATGCCGAGATCATGACGCCGAAGTCGGCGTCGATGTCACCGATGAGGTAGGCAGCCGCCGGCGTGGGCAGCGTTCCCGCGTCGAGGACGTCGACGCCCGACGAGGCGAGCCCCGCTTCGACGGCCGCCGACAGGAACTGACCGGACACGCGAGGATCGCGCGCGATCACGGCGGTGAGCCGCTTGCCCGCGGCCTTTCGCGCCTCGGCGATACGGCCCTGGCCCAGGACGACGGCAGTCGCCTGGGCCAGGGTGAGCGCGAGGTCGGCGGTGAGGGGGCCGTTGGCCAGGCCCCGCACACCGTCCGTCCCGAACAGCGCCATGAAGCTTTAGCGCTTCGAGTACTGCGGAGCCTTGCGGGCCTTCTTGAGACCGGCCTTCTTGCGCTCCTTGACGCGGGCGTCGCGCGAGAGGAAGCCGGCCTTCTTGAGGGTCGGGCGGTTGTTCTCGGCGTCGATCTCGTTCAGCGCGCGGGCGATGCCCAGGCGCAGCGCGCCGGCCTGACCCGAGGGGCCGCCGCCGGAGATGCGCGCGATGACGTCGTAGCCACCCGCGAGGTCGAGCACCGTGAACGGGTCGTTGATGAGCTGCTGGTGCAGCTTGTTGGGGAAGTAGTCCTCGAGCGTGCGGCCGTTCACCGTGATGGTGCCGGAGCCGGGGATGAGGCGGACGCGCGCGATGGCCTGCTTGCGGCGGCCGACGGCGGCACCGGGAACCGACAGCACCGGGCGGGGCGCGGCAGCGGCCTCGACCGGAGCGCTCTCGGTGGTGTAGCTCTCCGCGTTGTCGAGGGTGTTCTCTTCGATGGAGTCAGCGATCTTCGCCATGAGTTGTCCTTATGTCTCTCGGCGCGCTTACTGAGCGACCTGGCCGAAGGTGTACGGGGTGGGCTGCTGGGCCGCGTGCGGGTGCTCGGCGCCCACGTAGACCTTCAGCTTCGACAGCTGCTGGCGACCCAGGCTGTTCTTGGGGAGCATGCCGCGGATCGCCTTCTCGACGGCGCGGACCGGGTTCTTCTCGAGGAGCTCGGCGTACGAGGTGGCCGTGAGCCCGCCCGGGTAGCCCGAGTGGCGGTAGGCCATCTTCTTCTGGAGCTTCTGACCCGTGAGGGCGACCTTCTCGGCGTTGACGACGATGACGAAGTCACCGGTGTCCATGTGGTTCGCGAAGGTGGGCTTGTGCTTGCCGCGGAGGATGGCGGCGGCGTGCGAGGCGAGGCGTCCGAGAACGACGTCGGTCGCGTCGATGACGACCCACTCGCGGGTCACTTCACCGGCCTTGGGGGTGTAGGTGCGCGTCACAGTAGTGCTGCTTTCTTGATTCGAACGGAGAGGTTCGTGAATCCCGCTCCGGGGTGGTTCGCCGCGCGGGTACGAGATCCGCGGAGGTGAACACGCCAGTGGAGGGCTCACGTTCGTGGCGTCGGCCGCAGGCAGCACGAGCACCAAAGGGAAAGTCTACGCTACGCGGTCATCACCGCCAAACCCGTCGAGACGACGCGGGCACGGCGACTCGATACGTGCCGTGAAAAAGGGCGACCGAGGAGCCGAAGGGATACTCCGGCTCCTCGGTCGCGGCGGCCGCACGCGGGGGGTCGGCGACCGCCAACCGGTCGTGTGGGGACACTACCGGGGGTTGGGGGGACAGGCTCTGCAGGCGAAGCTCACCGTTCCTGTGTTGTCGGTACCAGACTACCGGGATCAGGCCGTCTCCACCGCAGGCGGAGCCGGAGAAACGGCCGTCTCGTCGAGGCCGGCGGCGAACTGTTTGATCCACGGACGCAGCTCGGGCCCGAGGTCGTCGCGGTCGCAGGCGAGCTGCAGGATCGCCTTGATGTAGTCGACCCGGTCGCCGGTGTCGTAGCGGCGTCCGCTGAAGACGACGCCGTACACGCCGGGCCCGTCCGGATCGGCCGCGAGTTCACGGAGGGCATCGGTCAGCTGGATCTCGCCGCCCTTGCCGGGCTCGGTGTGCGCCAGCACTCCGAACACCTCCGGCCCCAGGACGTAGCGGCCGATGACAGCGAGGTTTGAGGGGGCATCCTCGCGGCTGGGCTTCTCGACGAGGTCGAGGATGCGGACCGATCCGTCGTCGCCGCGAGCTCCGACGGTGGCGACACCGTAGAGATGGACCTGTTCGGGATCGACCTCCATGAGCGCGACGACGGCACCGCCCGTGCGCTCATGGACCGCGAGCATGGTCGGAAGGAGCGGGTCGCGCTCATCGATGAGGTCGTCGCCGAGCATGACGACGAACGAGGAGTCGCCGACGTACGAGGCCGCTCGCGACACGGCGTGCCCGAGCCCACGCGGTTCGCCCTGGCGGGTGATGTGGATGTCGGCGAGCTGCGACGAGTGGGCGACCTTGCCGAGCTTGGCGGTGTCGCCCTTCGTCGTCAGCGCCGTCTCGAGCTCGGGCACCGAGTCGAAATGGTTGGCGATGTTGTTCTTGTTGCGGCCGACGATGATGAGCACGTCGCGGATGCCGGCGGCCACCGCCTCTTCGACGACGTACTGGATGGCCGGCTTGTCGACGACGGGCAGCATCTCCTTCGGCATCGCCTTGGTGGCGGGAAGGAACCTCGTGCCGAGACCCGCAGCGGGGATGACGGCCTTGTAGCGAATGGACATGCGATCTCCTGCGGGGCGTGAAGGGGGGTCTGCTCCGAGGCGTCCGAGGACGCGCGCGTAGGGCGAGCATAGCGCCCGCAGAGGATCGCTCTGTGTCGGCCGGGCGACGGCCAGATGACGTGCCGACTCAGGCAGGGGCCGCGATCAGGGTCGCCGGCAGGGTCGACTCGAGCACGACGTCGCGCCCGTCCTGATAGAGGAGCGTTCGTCCCGCGAAGGGCCGCACGGGCATGACCGCGCGAGGCAGCTCACCGGCCGATGCGACGCGCACGTGGAGGTCTCCCCCGGCATCCGTGGAGATGTCGATCCGCGCCGCGCGCGCACCGGAGTGCTTGACCGCGTTGACGAGGGCCTCGTTGACGACTTCCGAGACGATGGGGGCGGCCTCGGCACCGTCCACGGCCGACGCCGCGGCGTCGTCGATGCGGGTCTCCAGCACCATGATCGGCTCCCACCCCGCCAGCATCCGCCGCAAGGCGCCCACCGTCTCGATCTCCGACGTCGGCACGGGCACGAGCACCTCGTCGAGCGCCCGGTCGGTCTCGACACGGAACTGGGCGATGTCGTCGGCCGTCGGCGGATTCTCGTCGACGCGAGCGGCGAAGATCACGCAGCGCCCCTGCACGCGCCCGTGGAGGGTGGATGCCGCGTGCAGCAACGGAGCCTGCGCTCGCCGCACGCGGTCGGCGAAGTCACCCGCCGCACGGGCGAGCTCTCGGGTGGCATCGGCCTCGTCGGTGCGCGCCCAGCGATACGTGTCGATCGCGAGGGAGAGCACGATCGCCGCGAGCGGCATGGCGAACGCCGGGATGATCATCAGCGCCCCGGTCGCCGGGAGCAGGAGACGTCCCACGACCGCGGACGTCATTCCCGCCAACGTCCACACGAGGAGGAAGATCACGCCTCGGCCACGTCGGGTGTGGATCGGCACCGCGCGCAGCACGGCGCCGGCAGCCAGATCGAGCAGGAAGACGGCGACGCCGGCGATGACGACATCGGAGACGTCTCCCACCGTCAGCAGATACGGCGCAGCCATGAGCAGGTAGAGCGCCCCGACCCACAGCAGCGGCGTCGGCTGAAGCCGCTCGAGCCCGTGACGGTGCCGAGCGGCGCGCGACCGCGGCACCCACAGCGCGGGAACCGGCGCACTGGCGGCGGCCATCTCCTCCAAGCGGTGGCTCGCGGCGCGCACGCGTTCGGAGAAGTCGCGCACGGCGTCGAAGTCGATCACGCGCGCCAGCATGGCGTCGCGCTCGGCACGAAGCTCCGCGACGAGGCCCCGGATGACCAGACGTGCGTCACGATCGTCGGTGACGACCTGCTCGGTTGCGGCATCCAAGCGGCCCAGAGCGTGGGCAAGACGGTCGGCGGTCGCACGGGTCTGCTGGTACTGGGTGGTGATGATCGCGACGAGGGTGAACAGACCGAAAGCCACGATGACGTTGGTGCCGATGCGCGCCGCCCACACGCCGCCGGAGCGGCCGTTGTAGAGGAGGTGGATGAACGTCTCGTTGAGGATCGGACGCGCGGTCGCGACGAGCAGCAGCGTGACGGTGACGAGGAGCGCACGAGAGCGGTGATCGCGCATTCGGCGTTCGGCGGCGGCCACGGCGAGAACGGCAAGGGCGAGGACGACCCAGCTGAGCACAGCCGCGGCAATGCCTTGCACATAGCCGTCACGGGCGCCCTCGACGATGGCGACGAGCAGAAGCGCCGAAACGGGCAGCGACACGACCGCGCTCCAGCGCGTGAAGAAGCGGCCACTTCCGGCGGTGTCCCAGTACGCTGACACCACGTTGATCGCGCGCGGCTCCCGCCGGGCCATCAGCTCAACCCCACCATTCCTACCCCCAAGTAGTAGTCAGTGTAACCATTCGTCTACATAGAGGGGAGAGGGAAATGCTTATAATCCGCCCGTATTCTCGTCGCGACGGGGCGACCCGGTAGAAGGGAAGCCCGATGACGGAAGAGGCCGGTTCTCCCCCACTCGGTGGGCGTCTCGCGACGACCTGGCAGACGCGGCTGACGCGGTGGGGGCGAAGTGCCCGGGCGTGGTTGTCAGCGTACGTGATCGCGCTCGCGCTGATCGCATTCTGGCCGGTTCCCGTCGACTCCGGGGCCGGGCCACTGCTGCGAGCGGTGACGCGGCTCTTTCCGCTGCTGACCTACGCGCGGATCGAGTTCGGCGCGAACATCCTGCTGTTCGTGCCGCTGGGTTTCCTTCTGACGCTGATTCTCGCGCGCGATCGGTGGCTGGTGATGCCGATCGCGTTCCTCACGACCGTCACGATCGAGACCGGCCAGGCCATCGCGCTGGCCGCGCGCACGCCGAGCGTGCTCGACATCGTCGCCAACACGGCGGGGGCCTGCCTCGGCATCGTGCTCGCCGTCTTCGCGGAGACGCTCGCCCGGGCGCGCACCGAACCTCCGACGTGACAAAGGACGGCTCCCGGCGGCAGACGCCGCCGGGAGCCGCCCTTCATCCGATCAGCCCAGCGCCGGATAGAGCGCGGGGGTCGTGCGGTAGTGCGTGGCCTGCTCGAAGTCATAGGCGAGACCGAGCAGGTGCGCCTCAGCGAAGTCGCGGCCGAGGAACTCGAGGTTCATTCCCACCGTCGAACCCCCCTGTCCCGCGCCCGTCCCGCCCATCGGCAGCGTCACGGCAGGCAGTCCGGTATTGGGACTCAGCCGCATGTTGGTGCCGATCGTGCCATAGGCGTTGGTACTCGGGTAGATCAGCGCATCGAGGTCGTTGTCGTCCATCATCTTGGTCACGAGGACCTTTCCGGCGGCGAGCTGCGTGGTGTGACTTCCGTGGGGACCTGCCCACGCTTGGTACGCATCATCGCTCACGTTGTTGCGCTGGACATAGATACTGCGCCGCGAGGTGACGAAGTTGCCGCCGGCGAGGATGTCGTCCAGCGTGCGCTGGGTCACCTCGGGCGCAAGATGAGTGGCGACGTATGCGTTCAGATCGTGCTTGAACTCATTGGTCGACCCGGACCCTTCACCGAGAACGGCCGCAAAATCGCTCGGCGGCGTGATCTCGACGAGAGTCGCTCCACGGGCAGCAAGCGTTTCCTTCGCCTTGTTGAAGCGCTCGATCGTCGCCGCGTTCGAACCGACCATAGACGCGACATAGCCGATGCGCGCACCGGCGAGCGCCGTCGTCGACAGTTCCGTCGTGTACGAGTCGGGGACGTGCCCTTCCTGACGCGCTGTCACCGGGTCGGCAGGGTCCACGCCCACGACGGCGTCCAGCGCCACGGCGGCGTCGAGGACAGAACGTGCAATGGGGCCACCGGTGTCTTGCGAGAGCGCGAGCGGAATGATGCCGTCACGGCTGGCGAGACCGACGGTGGGACGAACTCCGACGAGCTGGTTGTAAGACGACGGCACACGAATGGATCCGCCGGTGTCGGTTCCGAAGCCGATCCCCGCGAGGTTTGCCGAAATTGCCGCACCCGTGCCGCCGGACGAGCCACCGGCGGTCTTCGTCGTGTCGTAGGGGGACGCCACGAGCAAAGTGGATCCTGCCGGCTGGTTCGTGGAGAACTCCGACACGAATCCGTAGGCGAACTCGTCGAGCGACGCTTTCGCGAGCACCACCGCACCGGCAGCACGCAGACCGACGACCATGGCGGCATCCGTCGAGGTCTGGTTGCCGTTCCAGCAACCGCAACCACCCGTGGTGGCCATATCGACAGTGTCGTAGTTGTCCTTGAGTGCGATCGGCACTCCGAGGAGCATGCTCGTCATGCCGTGCGCGGCACGCTCGGCATCGGCCTGCGCCGCCGCCTTCAGCGCGACCGCGCTGGTGGTGATGATCGAATTGAGGGGGCGTGTGCCGCCTGCGACAACCGTACGGTCGTACGCGGCGATGCGATCGAGGTAGGCCTGAGTCAGCGCGACCGAGGTCGTCACGCCCGCATTCATCGCGGCCTGCATGTCGATGACCGACGCCTCCATGAGGGTGAAGGGACCGTCGTCGTAGATCATCCGGTGCGACAGAGCGGCGATGTCGGTGACGGTGATCCGCCCGTCGTGGTCTCCGTCGATGACGGAGACGGCGTCCCAGTCGGGGTCGTCCGCTGTCTTTCCGAGCGCTGCCGTAGCGATGCCGAGATCGGCGGTTGTGACCTGCTGGTCGCCGGTCAGATCCAACTCCGTGTAGTACGGCGCGAGGAGGGGTGCCGTCGGATGCACGACGTCAGCGTATGCGGCTGCCGGGGCGAGGAGGGCGCCCGCGGATGCCGTGACGAAGGCAGCCGTAGCCACGATCGTTCGGCGGGTGCGGTGAGAGGTGGTGATCATTGGAGGGACTCCTTCGTGCGCGCACGGCGAATGATGAGAATGGTGCCCAGAGCGACGAGGGCGACGGCGAACGCGCCACCGACCATCACGGGCAGTGCGGCGCCGCCCGTCGAGGCAAGCGGGTCGCTGCTGTCGGATCCGCTGGCGGCGAGCGAAGGCGACGGCGCGGAGGAAGATGCCGACGGCCGGGGCTCTGGCGACGGCTCGACCACCGGGACGGCCTCGATCGCGATGACAGCGGCAGGCGGCGGGGTGATGTTGGAGGTGCTGCCGTCGCTGGCGACGAACGTCACGGCCGCGGGTGTCAGCGCCGCCGTCTGGCCCCCGGCGAGCACGGTGAAGGCAGCCGTCGCGAGGGTCTGCGCACCGACGAGGCCGGGAGAGGTGCCGAGTCGTGTGTGGGTAAGGGTGACACGACCGCTCGACGACGACACCGAGCTGTAGCCGCCGGATGGGAGCACGGCGGATCCGTCCTTGTAGGCGAGCAGCGCAGGGTCGAAGTCCAGCGAGAGCTCGTAAGCGTACAAGTCAGCGACGGCATCCACGGGAACGCTGATGGTGACGGTGTCACCCACCCGGGCTGACGCCGGGGCGGTAAGAGAGACGATCGGGTCGGAAGCGGCGACGGCGGCAGGCGCGAAGATGCCCGCAGTCGAAGCCAAGGTGATTGTTGCTGCGGCGAGCAGCATGGCGCGGGCGCGTCGGCGCCACACCCCTTCGCGGTGCTGTGGTGCAGGCATGCGAGGAGACGTCCTTTCGGGTGAGGAGAGAGGACGACCGACACGCCAATGCTGCAAGTCGCATCGGCGCGTCCGGGGGTACTCGCACCCTTCCAAAGCCGCATGTCGCCAGGGTTTCGACGCATTGCCGGGACGTTTCGCGCACGGCGCGCGGAGGTACACGCCGCGGAGGGATGCGGTCGCCCTGCGCCAGCCCCCCGGCAGGGGCAGGGCGACCGCCTTCCATTGGTGACATCTGGGGTTCGTCACCGCATGGGGATGGGGCACGCCCATCATCGACCACCCGAGGCGGCTCGTGGGGCTAGATGAGAGGAATCTCACCCATCGCGGTCTCGCGCTCGGCTCCCCCGTGCGCGAGATAGGCGCGCACGGCATCGACTCTGGCATTGCGTGCGGGGTCGGACCCCACGCCGAGCACGGCGTACGCCGCCCGCAGATGCGCTTCGACGGAGCGGGGCGAAAGGGCGAGTCGCCGGGCGATCGCCGTGTTGCTGAGACCCTCGGCGACGAGGGAGAGCACCTCGCGCTGGCGGGCGCTGAGGCGGCACAGCGGGCTCTCGCGCCATTCGACGCTCTCCGCCCGGATGGCGGGATCGAGCACGCGGCGTCCGGCGGCGACCGACGTGAGGGCGTACACGAGAGCCGGGGACGTGAGCGAGAGGTTCTTGGAGAGCACGGCCCAGCCGGCCGCGTCTTCCGCCGGCACGCGGCGCAGAAGATCCCGCGTCTCTGGCGCCGCCAGCACGACGATGCCGAGGCGGCTCGATCGGGCACGCAGAGCTTCGCCGAGCGGAACCCCGCCGCCGTCGGGAACGTGCGGGCCGATGAGGGCCACGTCGATCGCGCGTTCGGTCGCCTCGATCGCCGCGCGGGCCGAGTCGCACAGCGCGACGGCACGCATGCCCGGTTGCTGATCGATGAGACGCGCGAGCAGATCGCGAAGGAGGGGTTGCCCCTCCACGACGAGCACGCGCACCGAGCGCGGCCGGTCGGTCACGCCCGGCTGGTGGCGTCGCCGCCGCGGTGCGTGGTGGTCGCGAGGTAGCGGGCGACGGAGATGTCGCGACCGGCGAGACCGGCGGCGCGGCCGGTGATGCGACTCCAGAGGCTGGGGGCGACCCGCACCATCGTGATGCCCTCGGCGCGCAGCTGGCGAGCCGTGGGCGGATCAAGGTAACGGCGCGAGGGCGCGGGCTGCCAGTGCGCGTTGACGTAGATCTCCACAATGCGAGCGTCGCCGGCTCGACTCATCGTCACTCCTCATTTCCCCAAGATGCGACCCGCCGACCGCAGGCCCGGCGCATCCGGCGAGGGAGGCGCAGCGCTGCAGAAAGTGCTCCGTTCCCAGAAACGGAAGGGTCGCGCCGGGCCCCAAGACCAGGCGCAGCATCATTGTGTCTCAGCGCGAAACAGCCCATCGACGGATATCCGCGATTTCACGAGAGTTTTACGTGGAAGCACGTAGGGGCGCAGACGCCGGCGATCGCGCGGTCGGACTGGGAGCGTTCCCGCGGCGACGGATTGACACGGCCGCGACCGCTGGCTGCGCCGCGAGGGGCGGAGTTGACTCGACGCATGAGCGCGTACCCAGCGGCGGGGATCGCGGCGCCCGCGCGGCGCGGCACCGTGGCGGTGTTCCTGGGCGTCGCCTTCGCCGTCACCTGGGGGCTGTGGCTGCCGCTTCTCGTCGACGCGCGCACCGCGGCGTCGGGCACGCTCGACGCCGTACCGGCCACGTTCTTCATCGCGTCGGTGGGACCGGCGGTCGGAGCGATGGCGGCGACCTGGTTCGCGGCGGGGCCGGCGGCTGTGGCGCGGTGGGCGCGACGCATCCTGCGCCTGCGGTTCGGCGGGTTCTGGTGGTTCGCCGCGCTGGGGATGCCGGCGCTGTACTACCTGATCGGCTTCTTCACCGCTGCGTTCGCCGTGGGCGGCTGGCCCGACCCGGCCGCCTTCGGCACCACGGCAAAGCTGCCGGGCCTGCCCTGGCCTCTGGTCGCACTGGTGTGGGCGGCGACGTTCGGCCTGGGCGAGGAGGCCGGGTGGCGCGGATGGCTGCTTCCCGCGCTCGCGGAGCGCGTCACGGTGTTCTGGGCATCGGTGCTGGTCGCCGTGGTCTGGATCGTCTGGCACGCTCCGGCGTTCTTCTTCAACCCGACGTATCAGGCGATGGGCGCCGGCATCGTCGGCTGGATGCTGGCTCTGGTGCTCGGATCGTTCGTCCTGTCGTGGATGACGGCCGGCGCACGGTGGAGCATCGTCCCCGTGGTGCTGTGGCACGCCGGCTTCGATCTGCTGACCGCGGCGGATCAGTCTGCGGGGGTGATCGCGTCGACGATCAGCGCGGTCGTCATGGTGCAGGGGGCGGTGTGTGCGGTGCTGCTGTGGCGGAAGCGGATGCCGCGGCATCCCCGGCACTCTCCGCGCTCAGCGGCAGCGTGAGCTTCAGGCGGGCGCCGGTGCGCGAGCGCCCGCCGTGCAGCGTTTCGAGCACGAGCTCTCCGCCGAGCACCTGCGCCCGTCTCCGAAGGCGCGCCAGCCCCGACAGTGTCGGTGTCGCCGGGGGCGCGGAGCCGTTGTTGCCGACCACGACGAGCAGGATGCCGCCGCTCTCGCGCGCCGAGATGACGACGTGGTCGGCCGAGCCGTGGCGAAGCGCGTTGGAGAGGGCGTCCTCGATGACCCGCACCACCAGAACGCGGGCTTCGTGCGAGAGACGGCTCTCGAAAGCCGAGAAGACGGCGTCGTCGGGCGCTGTGACGGCCACCGACGGCGGCAGGCGCACGACGAGCGCACGCACGGCCGGTGCGAGCCCGCGCTCGAGGTCGACGGGGTAGAGCCGTCCGCTGAGCGCGCGCAGTTCTCTCTCGCGCAGCCGTTGGAGTTGGTCGGCGACCGCGTGCAGCTCGCCGGCCACTCCCGCATCGGCGTGTGCGGTCGACAGTGCCAGATGCCGCAGCCGCGCCTCCATGACGACGAAGGTGCCCTGCACGCTGCCGTGGATCGTCTCGGCGAGCTCGTAACGCAGGCGCAGTTCCTCCTCCTGCAGTTCGGCGACCAGGCCCGCGGCGCGTGCCTGCGCGATCGACTGCTCCCGCTCGGCGTGGCGGATGCGGCGGGCGACGTCCACCTGCACGAGTCCGAGACCGACCGCGCATGCCGCCGCCACCGCGGCGCTGACGTAGTCGCCGATGCTGGTCGGCGCGACGGCATCCGGCGCGAGAATCGCCGCGAGAACCGCTCGAGCGGCTGCGAGCGTGAGGGCCGCTCCGACCGCGATCGCGACGACCGACAGGCACCGGGCGAGGTAGCCGTAGCGCTCGGGCCGCAGCAGGTGCACGGCCGACAGCATGACGGCCGGTGCGACCACGGCCGCGCCCACCGTCGCCCACACCGCGACGCCTCCACCGGCGACGGCGGGGCAGCCGCTGAGCAGGCAACCCTGCAGGCTGGTGTAGATCGTGACAGCGAGGGTGGCCGCCGCCGTCGCGACCAGGACGATCCGATGGTCGGTCACGGCATCCGCACGCACGTCGCGCGAGGGGCCCGACCGGATCATCCCGCCGAGGTCCAGGGCGACGTCGTGTGCTGCAGGTAACTGCGCACCGCCTCGACACGCGGGTTGCGCTCGCGACTGGCCGGAATGCCGAGCAGGCCGTAGGCCGCGTTGAGGTGCGCGTCGACGGAGCGGGGCGAGATGCCCAACCGGTCGGCGATCGCCGCGTTGGTCAAGCCCTCGGCGACGAGGGCGACCACTTCGCGCTGGCGCCGGCTGAGCCGGGTGAGCGGGCTGTTGCGGCGGATCTCGCGTTGAGCGCGGATCGCGGGATCGAGCACGGTGCGCCCGGCGGCGACGGCACGGATGGCGTAGACGAGCGCGGATGCCGACAGCGAGGAGTTCTTGGAGAGAAAGCCCCACCCGGCGGCCTCGCTGCCCGGAACCTCCAGGAGGGTGCTGATCGAGTCGGACGCGGAGAGCACGAGGATGCCGAGACCGGGGCGGCGAAGCCGCAGCTCGCGGCCCAGCCGGATGCCGTCGCCGTCGGGCAGGCGCAGGTCGATGAGGGCGACATCGAGAGTGCGGACGTCGGTGTTGCGGGCGCTCTGCGCCGAGGAGGCGACGGCGGAGACGCGCAGGCCGTTCTGATCGGCCAACAGCACGGCGAGCATCTCGCGGAAGAGCGGTTGATCCTCGACGACCATGACGTCGAGGACGCGGAGCTGCCCCGTCACGATCGCGGGATCACGTGGAGGCGGAGCGATCGGGGGCACGGGCGTGACATGTGCATTCTCCTGTCGAGTGGCCCCCCGCCGACGACCATTTTCACGCACTCGTGCGGCTCGCCGTCGAAAATGACGAAGAAGACGGCGAGTTCGCGCACGGCAGCGCAGAACGCGTCGGTGATTCCACCTACAACTGCCGGCGCTGCGCTCGGAGCCGGGCGAAGCCCTCTGCTAGAACCGTCGAGGGGGATGCACACCGTGGCGAGCACGGAAGAGGACCCATGAGCATGGCGAGGAGGAGCACGGGATCGACGGCGCGCGGACGCGGCCGCCTCTCGCGCCGCGCCTGCGATGACGGGCCGCTCGTGCTGTCGGCCCTGAACGAGATCGTCGGCGAAGCGGTGATCGTGACCGATGAGCGCGGCATCCCCCTGCGCCTGAACGGCCCGGCACGCGACGCGTTCGCACGGGCGGGGCTGCCCGAGACCCTGAGCGCCGGTGCGGAGTACCGCGACCTGCGCCTCTTCCACGCCGACCGGACCACGCCGATCGCGGTGGGGCCGCAGCTCCTGCACCACGTGGCGTCGACGGGCAACGCGATTCCGTATACGACGTGGGTGGGCGAAGGGGCCGAGCAGCGCGCGATGTCGATCACCGCCCGCCCGTTCCGGGATCAGCGCGGCGCCCGGCGGGGCGCGGTGATCGTGGCGCGCGATATGACGACGGTGTTCGAGGCGTCGCGGATCCGTGACGACTTCCTGCGCGATGCGGCCCACCGCCTGCGCGGTCACCTGACGACGGTGGCCGGCTATGCCGAGCTGCTCGAATCGCACTCCCCGGCCGGTGAGATCGGCGGGCGGCTGAGTCGGGCGACGGAGCAGCTGGTCGACGTGGTGGACGATCTGTTCCGCACGGCTCGTGAGGACGTCGCGCGGTCGATACCCGCCACCGAGGTGTCGGCGGCGCTCTCGGACGTATGCGCCGTGTTCCTGGGCGTTGCAGGGGCCCGAGGGGTGACGCTGCAGGTGATCGATGAGGGCTGCGGCAGCGTGCGGTTCGAGCAGACGCAGCTGCGTCAGGTGCTCGCCGACCTGTTGTCGTATGCGATCGGGCACTGCCGTACGGCGGGCAGGATCGTGGTGCGAGCACATCGCGATCATCACCGCACGACGGTGTCGGTGGCCGACGACGGGCGACACACGACGGACGAAGAGCGACGGCGACAGCTGGCGCACCTCATGGGCGCTGCCGATCACCGCACGGCGACGCGAGATCCGGCGTTCGCGCCGCGTCATGCCGTGCGGGCGAATCAGGCAACGCTGTCGGTGCGGCCCGACCACCCGGTCGGCACGATCGCGAGTCTGGTGATGATCGCCGTCTGAGTCAGCGTGCGTGCAGCAGGGTCACGCCGCGCGCGGCGAGTGCGCGTGCGGTCGGGTCGGCGTCGACGACGTCGGCGATGATCGCGGTGACGGCGTCGAGAGCGAGCACCTCGTACCGAGAGGCGGTGCCGACCTTCTCGTCGCTGCCGAGGACATAGGTGTCGGCGGCGCGGGCGGCGAGCGCGCGTTTCATGGCAGCTTCGTCGGCATCGCCGGTGGTGAGCCCAGCAGTGGGATGGATGCCGGTGACGCCCACGAAGAAGAGATCGGCGCTGATGCGGCCGGCCGCTTCGACGGCGGCGGCTCCGCAGGCCACGGCGGAGTGCTTGAACAGCTGGCCGCCGATGAGGAAGACGTCGACGACGTGGTCGAGGAGGGCGGCGGCGATGGTGGGGCTGTGGGTGATGACGGTGCCGGGCTGGGTGCGCGGGAGCGCGTCGACGACGGCGAGGCTGGTCGTGCCGCCGTCGAGGATGACGGTGGCGCCGGGTTCGATCAGGGATGCCGCGACGGCGGCGACGCGGCGCTTGCTGTCGGGGGCGACGGCGGCGCGGGAGGCGTAGTCGACGACGGCGGGCGAGGCGGGCAGGGCGCCGCCGTAGACGCGCACGGCGAGGCCGGCGGCATCGAGGTCGCGCAGATCGCGACGGATGCTGTCTTCGGAGAGGCCGAGCTCGGCGGCGATCTCTTTCGCGACGATGCGCCCATCGCGGCGGAGGCGGTCGAGCAGGAGGTCTTTGCGGGCAGCGGCGAGCATTCACGTTCTTTCTTGTTTTTGCACGTTATGTCTTAGTGTAGCCGACATGAGTACGTCTTTGATGATCTTGATCGCCGGCCCCTACGCATCCGGCACCGATGGTGACCCCGCGCTGATGGCGAAGAACCTGAAACGGCTCGAGACGGCGGCGTGGCCGCTGTTTCGAGCCGGCCACCTGCCGATGATCGGCGAATGGGTGGCGCTGCCGGTGCTCGACAGCGCGGGGGCGACGGGCCCGACCGACCCGCTGGCCGCGGAGGTGATGTACCCGACGGCGGAGCGCCTGCTGCAGCGCTGCGACGCGGTGCTGCGCCTGCCGGGAGCGTCGCGCGGTGCGGATCAGGACGTCGCGATCGCCGAGGCGCGCGGCCTGCCGGTGTACTACGCCCTCGAGGACGTTCCGGGCGTGACGGCGTCGACCCTGTCGGAGGGCGCCGCACCGCTGTCGTGACGCCACCGCGCCGCGGTTCTGACGACCGCGCGCCGGTGCACGGCATGCCGGACGGCCAGCGTGCGGATCAGAACGGCGGTGCGGAGTCGGCCATCACCGGCGGTGGCGCGGGACTCACGACGAACGCGACCGGCGGCACGGGTGCGTCTTCGCGGTAGAGGCGGCCGGTCGGGGATGTCCATTCCAGAACGCCGCCGGGATGTTGTCGCACCCTCCACGCGGTGAACTGCTTCATCGAATGGTGCCGCTGGCACAGGTGGGCCAGGTTCCACAGCGCGGTGGGTCCACCCCGGGCATGGTCGATGGTGTGGTCGATCTCGCAGCGGATGGCCGCGCGGCGGCATCCGGGAAAACGGCAGTGCTGGTCGCGGGCGCGCAGGAATCGCCGCTGCGGTCCGGCGGTGCGGTACCGGTCGACCGCGATGACGGTGCCGTCGACGGGATCGGTGAGCACGCGCGCGAGCGAGTGGGTCTCGGCAGCGAGGCACCGCGCGGTGGCGGCGTCGATGGGTGCGCGGCCGACCAGGTCGACGGGCCCCTCGTCGGCGCCGAGGAGGGTGAGGGCGGGCACGATGACCTGCACCTGGGCGCGGATCGCACCGAGCGTTCCCGGCCCGTCGCCGCAGGCGGTCGGATCGAGCGCCGGCGCGCCCGTCAGCAGCAGGTCGCTGAACACGTCGGCACGCACCTGATCGGTGGTGCGCGGGTCGTCGTCGGGAGTGCGCGCATCGATGATGACCGTCGCCTGCTGCGTGAGGCGGTCCATGACCCCTTCCGCGATGACGGTCGGAACCGTCGCGATGAGGTCGGACATGCCCTGGGCGCCCGGCACCACACGCACCCGTCGGCCGCGGCTCGCCTCCGCGTGCCGTTCGGTGAACGAGCGCTCGGCGCAGCGTTCGGCGAGGATCTCGACCGCGGAACGCACCCGGTTGGGGGTGTCGGCGGCGCACAGCCGAATCGCCTCCGCCTCGAACGGGGCCTTGCGATCGGCAGGCACGCACGCCCCGGCATCCAGGATCACGCGCACGTGGGCGCGGGTGAGGCGCCCGGCCTCCCACGCCTCAAGGGTGGCAGGGTAGCTCTCGACGAGTTCGCGCGCCTCTCCGATGCGCTGCTGCACCGTGCGGTCGGTCACCCGCATGACACCGCCGAGCTCGGCGGCGATCGAACGCAGGGCCATGTCGTGCACGCGCACCGAGCCCCGCTGGGTGGCGGCCTGACGCTCGGCGAGCTGGCCGGCCCGCGCGAGCAGCCGCACCTCAGCCACCTGGGCCGCCGAGACCTCTGCCAGCACCGTCTCGGTCTCGGCGACCAGAGCCGCGAGCACGGACAGCTGGTCGCTGTCTTCGCTCATCGGCGTGGTCTCTTCCATGCCTCAAGGGTAGCGACACCCTCGGACATTTGTTCGAATGATGAGAATGACATCGACGCCACCGATGTCGCGTCATGAACCGACGCGCGCGACATCTCTCTGTGTGAACGGGGCGCCCGAGGAGGCGCTCGCGCGCGCCACCGCACGATCCGTCAGGGAGAGAATGAACACCGTACTCGCCACATCCGCCGTCGCCACACCCGCAGAGACGCCGCTGCACGTCATCCTGCTCATCGTCGCCCTCACCGCTGTGGCAGCCGCAACCGGCGCGGCCGTCGCCGTTCGGTCGCGTCTGCGGCGCCGGCTGGAAGATGCCGAGCGCGCTCACCGGGCGGAGCTCGCCGCTCACGAGGCGTCCGCGGCGGCCGTCCGTACGCGGCTCCAGCAGCAGGAGGCGATGAGCGTGCACGCGCTCGAGGCGGAGCGCATCCGACGCAGCGAGCAGGTCGATGCGCTGCTGGCCCAGCTCAGCCACGGGATGAAGTGGGAGCAGACATCGCGGGAGTTCATCCGCCGCGAGGCGGCGGCGCTTCAGGTGGATGGGGTGCTGGTGACGAACCTCTTTCTCCTCACCGCCGACGAAGGAGGTGCGCCGTTCGTCACGCAGATCGATCATCTGCTCGTGACGGCGCAGGCGATCGTGGTCGTCGAGGCGAAGCACTGGCAGGGTGTGGTCTTCGACGATGTCGATCCGGCGACGCTTCATCCCGCGCTCGCGCCGGTCTCGGCATCGCTGAAGCTTCCCTCCTCGTTCGCGATTCACCTGCGCGGCGGCAAGAACACGCCGCTGAGCGTCGATCTGCGCCCGTCTCCGCGCGCGCAGGCTCGCGCGCAGGCCGCGCACCTGTCGCGGATGCTGAAGGCGGAACACGATCAGGTGTCGTGGATTCAGACCGCCGTGCTGTACAGCCACCCCGAGGTGCGACTGTTCAGTGGCACGCGCCCCGCGGGCGACTCACGCGGCCACGTGCAGACGCCAGCGCTCGACAGCGCGTCGTTTGGCGCATTTCTCCGTGGAGCGTTGCGCCGATCGACCGATACTCCGAACGACGTCCGGTCGATCGCGCGGTCTCTCGAGCCGCATGCGGCCGATGTTGTGGGCCTGGGTGAGATGAGTGGCGAGTGGCCCGACTTCTTCCGCAGTGCCGTCTCCCCCGACGCGACGCGTCAGCCGTTGCAGGCCCAGCCGTCTCCGTCGCCGTCGAGCTTGTAGATGTCGCGGCCGACGACGCGCGCGACGCCGTCGAAGTAGGCGGGGCCGTTGCCCTTGCCGCCCGCGCAGTCGACGTCGCTGGCGATGGGCACGCAGGCGTCGGCGTAGTTCGGGTCGCAGTTGCCCGGCGCGGCGGCGGGCGGAGGAGCGGCCGGCTCGACATAGGTGCCGACGGACGTCACCTCGGTGACGGGCGGCACGGTGACGGTGTCGGAGATGAGTTCACGCTTCGTCTCCGTTCCGTCGGTGAGGGTGACGCGGTAGGTGCGCGTGCGTTCACCGTTCTGTCCCGCGGTCGTGACCGCGCTCTGTCCCTGCGCCATCGTGGAGTCGTCCACCGACGTGCGCTCGAACGGCACGACTTCGGTGACGGCCTCGTCGCGGGTGGTGACGACCGGCGTGTGCGTCGGCGTGGGCGTGGGGGTGGATGCCGCAGCCGTGCCGGTCGCCGCGACGAACGCGACCGCACCGTTCTGTTCGCCCGCCGAGCGTACGGCGACCGTGGCCGCGTTGACCGCTCCCCCGACGAGCGCGATGCCCAGCACCGCTGCTGCGCCAACGATGATGCTCGTGCGGCGCGAGAGCCCCCGCCGTGGAGCTTTCGTCGCCGCCGCCGTCGTCACCGCGGTGTCTGCGGATGCCGCGGCCCCGGTCTTCTCGGCGACGTGCGCGGTCCACGCCGTGCCGTCCCACCACCGGATCGTGTCCGCCTTGTTCGGGTCGGGATACCACCCCGGTTGCACGTTCGCCATCGACTCTCCCCAGCTCGATCAGAACGTACTCCCACCCGCGTGATCACGGCAATGGGAGCGGTACCGTGAAAAATCGAGAGTCCTCTCAGGGTGCCTCAGCACCCAGGTAGCTCTGCAGTTCCCCAGATGGTGAGAATCCGGCTTCCGTGATCTTTGTGAGGTCGAGGACGCTGTTGTGTGGTCGAGGCGCGATGGGTGCGGTGGCGCCGGCGAAGTACTCGTGGGTGGTGACGCCGGTGATGCGGTGGGGGTCGTGTCCGGTGAGGGTGAAGACGTCGCGTGCGATGTCGGCCCAGGTTTGGGGTTCGCCGCTGCTGGTGAGGTTGTAGGTGCCGTAGGGGGCGTGGGTGGTGAGGAGGTGGTGGATGCCGGCGGAGATGTCGGTGGTGAAGGTGAGGCGTCCGGTTTGGTCGTTGACGACGTTGGGGTTGATGCCGCGTTGGGCGAGGGTGGCCATGGTGCGCACGAAGTTGTTGCCGTCGCCGATGACCCAGCTGGTGCGGATGATGTAGTGGCGGGGAACGGTGGCGACGATCTGGTCGCCGGCGGCTTTGGTTTGCCCGTAGACGCCGAGGGGTGAGAGCGGGTCATCCTCGGTGTAGGGGGTGTTCTTCGTGCCGTCGAAGACGTAGTCGCTGGACACGTGCACGAGGGTGATGTTGTTGGTGGTCGCGATGCGGGCCAGGGCAGTGATGGCGGTGACGTTCGCGGCCCACGCGTCGCGGCGTCCCTCGTCGGTTTCGGCGGCATCGACCTTGGTGTACGCGGCGGCGTTGATGATGACGCTGTAGTCCCGCCACCGACGTGCGCTCTCCAGGTCGGGGGCGGTGATGTCCAGGGAGCTCCGGTCGGTGTACTCCACGTGCGCGGCGTCACCGTACTGGGCGCGGAGGGCTTTGCCGAGCTGCCCGTTCGCTCCGATGATGAGGATCCTCTTCGGCGGGATCGGGGTCACCTGTGCGAGGCGGGGGTGGTTCTTGTCCTTCTCACTGATCTCCACCTGATCCAGGGGGATGGGCCAGTCGATTCCGGCGGTCTCGTCGGCGAGGTTGAGGAAGGAGTACTCCGCGGTCGGTGACCAGTGATCATTCACGAGGTACGTGTACGCGGTGTCCGCTTCGAGGGTTTGGTAGGAGTTGCCGACGCCGCGCGGAACGAAGATCGCCTTCGACGGGTCCAGCTCCGTCGTGTACACCGCCCCGAACGTGGGGCCTTCGCGCAGGTCCACCCAGGCGCCGAAGATGCGACCGGTCGCGACCGAGACCCACTTGTCCCACGGTTCGGCGTGGATGCCGCGGGTGGTGCCGACAGCATCGTTGAAGGAGATGTTGTTCTGCACCGGCCCGAAGTCGGGCAGGCCCAGTGCGGTCATCTTCTCCCGCTGCCAGTTCTCCTTGAACCAGCCCCGCGCATCCCCATGCACCGGCAGATCGAACACCACCAGCCCCGGAATCGGGGTTTCGGTCACCGCAAGGTTCTTCCCGTACTCGGTCACCGCGTCACTGCCCCTTCGACGCGTAGAACGCCTCGACGCCGTCCTTCGCCGGCGCCCACCACGCCTCGTTCTGCTGGTACCAGTCGATCGTCGCGGCAAGACCCGCCTCGAAATCCCGGTACTGCGGCGTCCAGCCCAGCTCGGTGCGCAGCTTCGTGGAGTCGATCGCGTAGCGCAGGTCGTGGCCGGCACGGTCGGTCACGTGGTCGTAGGCGTCGGCGGGCTGACCCATGAGCTCGAGGATCAGTTCGACGACGGTCTTGTTGT
Source organism: Microbacterium sp. DMC48 (assembly GCF_056313825.1). Classification (NCBI taxonomy): domain Bacteria; kingdom Bacillati; phylum Actinomycetota; class Actinomycetes; order Micrococcales; family Microbacteriaceae; genus Microbacterium; species Microbacterium sp. DMC48. The sequence continues at coordinate 520,664 of NZ_JBQUZN010000003.1, forward strand.
CCTTCTCGCCGTCCGCGCCGATGAGGTACGTCTCGCCGATGACACCCTTGTCGAGGATCGTGAGCACGGCGGAGGAGTGGTCGTCGGCGTGGATCCAGTCGCGCACGTTCTCGCCCTTGCCGTACAGCTTCGGACGGATGCCGCGGATCACGTTCGTGATCTGGCGCGGGATGAACTTCTCGACGTGCTGGTACGGGCCGTAGTTGTTCGAGCAGTTGCTGATGGTCGCCTGCACGCCGAAGGAGCGCACCCACGCGCGCACGAGGAGGTCGGAACCCGCCTTCGTCGACGAGTACGGCGACGAGGGGTTGTAGGGGGTGTTCTCCGTGAACCGTTCCGGATCGTCCAGCTCGAGGTCCCCGTACACCTCATCGGTCGAGATGTGATGCATACGCGTCCCGTGCTTACGCGCGGCCTCCAGCAGCGTGTACGTGCCGATGATGTTCGTATCCAGGAACGGACGTGGATCGTTCAGGCTGTTGTCGTTGTGCGATTCCGCGGCGTAGTGCACCACCGCATCCGCCCCGGCGAACAGCTCGTCGACCAGCGCCGCATCGGCGATGTCGCCCTCGACGAACGCGAGCCGGTCCTCCGGGAGCCCGTCCAGCGAGGTCCGGTTTCCGGCGTACGTCAGCTTGTCGAGCACGGTGACGTGGTCGTCGGTGTGCGCGATGACGTGGTGGACGAAGTTGGAGCCGATGAAGCCGGCGCCACCGGTCACCAACAGGTTGCGTGTCATCAACGGCCCCTCTTCAACTGTTCCAGCAAGTACGTCCCGTACCCCGACTTCACCAACCCCGCCGCACGCGCCTCAAGCTCCGCATCCGACAGGAACCCTTGACGCCACGCAACCTCCTCCGGCACACCGATCTTCATCCCCGTACGCCGCTCCATCGTCCGCACATACTCACCCGCATCGAGCATCTGATCAAACGTCCCCGTGTCCAGCCATGCGGTCCCCCGCGGCAACACCTCCACCTGCAACTTGCCCGCCTCCAAGTACGCACGGTTCACATCCGTGATCTCATACTCACCACGCGGCGACGGCTTCAAGCTCCGCGCGATCTCGACCACATCGTTGTCATAGAAGTACAGACCGGGAACCGCATAGTTCGACTTCGGAACCGCTGGCTTCTCCTCCAACGACACCGCCCGCCCCGCCCCGTCGAACTCGACGACACCGTATGCTTCCGGCTCCGCGACCCAGTACGCGAACACCGCACCACCATCCACGTCGGCGAAACGCTGCAACTGCGACCCCAACCCCGGCCCATAGAGGAGGTTGTCACCCAGGACGAGAGCGACCTTGTCCGGCCCGATGTGGTCTGCACCCAGAGTGAACGCCTGTGCCAGACCATCCGGCGACGGCTGCACCTGATACGTGAGGCTGATCCCGAACTGCGACCCATCACCCAACAACCGCACAAAATGCTCCGCATCATGCGGCGTCGTGATCACCAAAATGTCCCGAATCCCCGCCAACATCAACGTCGACAACGGGTAATAAACCATCGGCTTGTCATACACAGGAACGAGCTGCTTCGACACACCTTTGGTAATAGGCCAAAGGCGCGAGCCCGAGCCACCAGCGAGAACTATTCCGCGCACGTTGTTACGTCTCCAGGATCAGGTTTGGGGGCGCCACCCAGCGCGGCGCCCCAATCGATCGGATCTAGGGCCGCCCCATCCCGTAATACGACCATCCCGCTGCGCGCCACGCGGCCGCATCGAGCCCGTTGCGGCCGTCCACGACGACGCGGCCGTCGGTGAGCGACGACGCGTGCTCAGGAGGAAGCTGGCGACGGTACTCGTCCCATTCGGTGACGAGCACGAGCGCGTCCGCGTCACGGATAGCTTCGTCACGGCCTTCTACGTAGGTGAGCTGTGGGTGGACGCGGCGTGCGTTCTCGATCGCCGCCGGGTCGGTGACTGTGACGTTCGCTCCAAGTCCGTGCAGACGCACTGCAACGTCGAGAGCGGGCGAGTCACGGATGTCGTCGGAGTGAGGCTTGAAAGCTGCCCCGAGCACCGTCACGTTCTTCTCGAAGACGGAACCTCCAAGACCGTCAACCACGAGCTGCACGGCGCGGTCGCGGCGACGCAGATTGATCTCGTCGACCTGGCGAAGAAACGCTACGGACTCCCCCCGGCCGAGTTCTTCCGCGCGCGCCGAAAATGCGCGAATATCCTTCGGCAGACAGCCACCGCCGAAGCCGATCCCGGCCTTGAGAAATTGACGGCCGATGCGCTCGTCATATCCAATCGCCTCCGCCAGCTTGCTGACGTCTGCCCCTGTTACCTCAGCGATTTCAGCCATAGCGTTAATGAAGCTGATCTTGGTAGCGAGGAACGCGTTAGCAGAAACCTTCACGAGTTCCGCGGTTGCAAGGTCTGTCACAAGGAACGGAGTTCCAGACTTTACGGCTGGGCCGTACACCTCACGAAGGGCACGTTCAGCGCGCTCGCCGCCGGCGCCATCCGGAACACCGACCACTAAACGATCCGGCTCGAGCGTGTCCTTCACAGCCCAGCCCTCTCTCAAGAACTCGGGATTCCAAACCAAAGTAGCGCCGGTCGATTCCACCTGTCCTGAGAGCCGAGTTGCTGTGCCGACGGGAACCGTCGACTTGCCAGCGACGATGTCACCTTGCTTGAGGAACGGCAACAACGCATCAATCGCCGCGTCGACAAAGGTGAGATCAGCCGCGTAACTGTCCCGTTGCTGGGGAGTACCCACCGCGATGAAGTGAACGGACGCGTTCACGACCTCCGCCATGTCCGTCGTAAAGCTGAGACGCCCCGACTCGCGGCCAGCACGAAGAAGGTCTTCGAGTCCAGGCTCGAAAAACGGGGCATGGCCCTGCGAAAGTGTGGCTACTTTCCGCTGATCCACGTCAACGCCGACAACATCGTGGCCAATCGAGGCCATCGCGGCGGCATGAACTGCTCCCAGGTAGCCACAGCCGATCACGGAAATTTTCATTGAACACCTCTCACTCACACCACACGCGGTGGCATTGACTCAATTCCGACTTTTTGTGTCACGTTCTCGCGGATCCTGTTCGCGAACGCGATGGCTGGAATTCCGGCTCAGGACCTTGCCCCTCGACGCGAGCGCGCGTTCGCTTAACGACGATTAGCCAGGCGATTAGCGCAACGAACACAGGAGCCCACACGTTTGCCAGGTCACCGCGGACGATATTTATGCCGCGCGTAACCAGAAGTACTCCGAATATCCAAGTCAGATCTGGACGTCTGGCCTCGGTCAGTCGCTCACACAAGACAACAATCAGGCCCAGGAGGAGCCCCGCTACGAGAAATCCGATCAAGTGGAAATTCAAAAACGCCTCGCCGAGGAGACCCGCAGTTGTCTCAGCACCCGTCAACTGATACCTGTCGGGCGTGAGAACAATGCTCGACCAAACGTTCCCCGGCAGCGGCTTCGCTTGCCACACCGATCGGGGAATGAGTGTCGTAACACCCGCCAAGTAGCTCGACCCGCCGACGACAGGAGGATTGGCGGCTACCAACGCGACGAGAACATCAGCCTGGGAAAGGTCCGTGCTGCGGAAAAAGCCTTCCGACGTCGAAACTCCACGGAACTCGCTGACGTACCAAGCCCCACCAAAAGAGGCAGCCAGCACCAAGGACCCTACTACGAGAATGCGAGACATATCCTTCGCATACCCACGCAAACGTCGCGAAATTCCGCGCCAAGCGAGGGCGAGAATCGGGAGAAGGAAGCTTAACAACAAACCTGATCGACTTCCCGTCAAGAAGGTGACTCCCAGCGAGACGACGATGAGGATAACTACGACGAACCGCCGGGCCCAGGAGAGCGTCCCGAGCGCTGCAGCGCCGAAAACGGCGAGCGGCGGGAGGGCATAGTATGCGAGCAAGGCGACAGGATCGTCACCGAACACGGTCTGACGAGAAGCCAAAGTCTGTTCGACGCCATGTAGCGCGACTTTGGAAATAATCACCAGGCTCAACATTGATGTCAATAGAACAAAAGCAAAGAAGCGAAGCCGGTACGGTGCGTAGTCACCGCCCAACACACGCGGGAGTGAACTCTCGCCGCGCCCGCGCGCCGAGAGCGAGACGACGGCGCTCATAACGACCCAGCATCCAACCACCATCACAGCGGCAGTAGTGAGCGAGCCGCTATCCGGAAGCGGTCCATAGATAGTCGCGCTCAGGTAGACTTCTTGAGATCCGTTAATCCAGAGCAGATCCATCGGGTAGCAGACTATAAATACGAGCCAGAACAAGGATCTCACGTAGAGCCGTCTTCTCGCCCAGACAATTATCTGGACAAGTCCAGCGATGGAAACGAAAACGAGGGAAAAGGCGGCCATCAGCGCTTCTCCTTGACAGAAATTAGCGCACCCAAAAGGACATACCCAATGACAACGTTGGTGGCGGCGAGCGCCAGTCGTGGGTCGAAATCGGCCCGCAGAATCAATAGCAACGCTGTCGTACCGAGTATGCCGCCGAGGTAAGGTGCCCAGTTCCTTCGCGCGACGTGAGCCAAACCCGAGGCAAAACCGACTACGACAGATAGCAGCGCAGACATAGCAACGGAGAATGGAATAGGCAGCAGAACACTAGTGGCAAGGATCACGGAAGAGATCGAGATCCAACCGAGCATAACAACGAGACGGTAGCGCTCGGCTTTTTCCTGCAGCATGACCGCCACTTCGGCCCGGCGCGCGAAGAGTCTTTGCACCACAACGAATCCAATAAACCCTTGAAGCGCGGAATAGCCAATCAACGAGATGTGCCAGATCTCGAATTCAGGCTCAGCTGCGACACTGGCCCGAAGCCACGTGGTGTCGTTCCTGTAGTAGAGCGAAGCGAGCAGCCCGAATACTACCCAGACATAAGCAAGCGGCCTCACAAGCGCGGGCGCCTCAAGCTGCTCTGATAGAACAGCTTGCGCTTGGCTCCGTCCCATCATCGTCAGCGCCGCACCACCGAGGCCGAGTGCGGCAGCCGCGAGCGCGAAGGCTGCCGTCGAACTGTCACGGAACACGAGAGAAGCGAGAGCGACCGCCACACAGATGAGAACCGAGCGCTGAACCTGGAAGGCTTGATAGGCCAATCCACCACGCGACGCGAGGACTCGACTAGCCGACGCACCGAGGGGTATTCCCAGACATGCACCCGAGATCGTGGCGGCAATCGGGACTACAGCGAGACTCGTTGTCCACCCAGCCAATGCGGCACTCGCAATACCTGCGACCGTGAGCACAGCCTCCACAACAACCCAGTACTTCAACAGACTAGGCGCCACCTGCACAAAGCTCGATTGGCCGGCTTGGACACCGGCGATGAAGCCAGCCGCAAACAACGTCGCCATTGCTCCGGAACCGAACAGCGTAGGAAGCAGTAGAGCGGCCGAAAGAAGTACCCAGCTGGTCGCGGCCAGACACAAGCTGAGCGCGGCCCGAATCCGGCGGCTCATGCAATCGGCAGACTGCGAACGACGCTACGTTCTGGGACATTCTGGGTGACCGTACAGTTGGCGCCAATCACGGCTCCATCACCCACAGTCAGGCCTCCCGCGACTACCGCATTGCTGTAGATTGTCACCCCTTCGCCTATCCGGGGGTACAGACCTGCACGCGAGGAGCCGATCGTCACGTTCTGATATATGCGCACCCGGGGACCGACTATCGCACCCGTGCCGATAGTGATACCCACGGGATGGGGAAGATCTATCGGCCCTTCAAAGCGCGCCCCCCTCGACACATCCGACGAGAACAGGAAGATGCAAAGCCAGCGTCCGATCAGATGCGGAGCCTTGGCCTCACTTGCGGCAAGTCGAAAGAGCCGGGCCGCCAACAAGGAAGGGTTCACGAGGCGCTTCGCAACGGACACCCGTTGTCCCGGATCTAGGTTGTAATGAAAGATCGCGTCGCCGCGAGATGCGCGCCTAGGAGTTGTCATCTGCGCACTATCCCTTCATATGCGCGAACGAGGTCCGCTACGGCATCACTCCATTGAATCGGCGCTGGTGGGCTCACTGTGGTCGCCTTCCCTAGAGCGGCGGCCAAGGCGTCCGCTGGGGTCGCTATGAGGTCCGTCGGATCAAACACAGGAGTCGACGGTCCGAGCGCATCCTGAATGTAGCTGTGCTTTGTCGTGACAATCTTCAGTCCAAGCGTCGCGGCTTCGGCATCTGCCTGCGAAACGACTTCAAACCACGCAGGATTCACATACGTCGTAGCCTGCGCAAGAATCTTCGGCAACTCGTCCTGAGGGACGGCCGGCTGGTGCACAATAGCGCTCGAGGATTCTACTAGCCGTTCAAACTCCATCGCGTATGCACGGTGCTTAGTATTTAGCGCACCAACGAACTTGACTGTAACTCCCAGCTGAAGCGCCGCTCTCGCTAGAGCGACGCTATTCTTCCGAGGTTCGATCCTCCCGACCGAAATCACGTCGAACGTGGGATCAGCGAAAGCCTCCTCGGCGGTCTTGAGGCCGCCAAAGGTGAACCCGTTACGGACTACTGAACACTGTCCGGGTGGGCGGAAGAGCCGCTCGAGATCGAGCCTCTCCCCCTCTGCCATAGGCAGGTACGCGTCGACGCTCCCGATAAGCCGATGCTGATTGCGGAAGAAGCTCGATCCACCTAACCTCCACGACGGATTCTTTGCCCTGAACAGCTTGATACGCTCCCTTGCCGCCACTGCCTGGTCGGCGGATAGCAGGAGACGCCTTGTCGACTTGTAAAAGGAATCAGCGCCATGATGGTACATAGCTTCCACGCCGTCGAAGGGGTGCCTGATCGTCGACAATGCGATCGGAGCGCCCATACGATTAGCGACACGCACGTACCCGGAGTTCTCGATGGGAAGATCCAGGTTCACAATGTGCACGACGTCCGCTCGCTCCTTCGCGAGGTCCTGCGGCGATGTGACAATCGACGAGTCCCACCCGAGAGCCGCTAAGTGAGACCGATAACGGTGAACCTTGGAAGAGTCGCCTCCGGGCTTCGTGAGAGCATCCGACCTCAGAGCGAAGACCACCCTCATCTCGAGCCGCGAATCGCCCATGGCGCCCTCGCTCAACCGTCCGACTCAAGGACCCACGCCCACTGACGCGCGATCCCTTCTTCTAGCTGAACACGGGGGCTCCATCCCAGGAACTGCCTAATCTGATGGGAGTCTCCACCCGTTCGTCGAACGTCGCCAGCCACCGCCTCATATCTATCAATGAGGACATCCCGACCTGACACATCGCGCATTATGCCCAGGACCTCATTCACTGAAACGCTGCTTCCACCGCAAACGTTTAGCACCGCACCGTTCTCTAGGGATGCGCTTTCTGCGGCTCGGATGTTGGCATCAACGATGTCATCGACGAACGTGAAATCGCGAATCTGTTCTCCGTCACCGAAGAGGGTAATGGGCCGATCATCCTTGATAGCACGCAGGAACCGAGTGAAGGCCATATCCGGGCGTTGGCGCGGACCATAAACCGTGAAATAACGAAGTGAAACGGTCGGAACTCCGAAATTGGCCGCGTAGAGAACGCACAGATGCTCGGCAGCGAGTTTTGTCACTCCGTACGGGCTTCGCGGCTGTGGGCGAAGAGTCTCCGAAGTCGGATAAGTCTCAGCATCGCCGTAAACCGAGGAGGAAGAGGCGTACACGAGCCTTTTCAGTCGCGGAGCAGTGCGCGCAGCCTCGAGAAGTTGCTGTGTCACGTCGATATTGGACTCGATATAGAACGAGAAGTCCCTGCCCCACGACTTTCGGACTCCTGGCTGGCCCGCTTGATGGAAGACGTAGTCGATGTCCACAAGGAGTTCGCGAAGGTCTAGATCGCGAAGGTCTGCTCGTAGCACGGTCAACCGCGAACCACGACGGCCAGAGTCCAGGAGCTCAAGGTTCTTCTCTTTAAGGGTCGTGTCGTAATAGTCGGTCAGGGAATCGACACCTAGTACGTCATAGCCATCTCTAAGTAGTCGGAGCGCCAGCGTGCTGCCAACGAACCCAGCGATGCCTGTGATGAGAGCTTTCATTTAGCTTCCACTCGCCTTCTATGCGGTGAGGAACCCAGGATGAGGTTCGGATACCTTGAGTAAAATTTGACCATGGAGGGCAACTCGAGCCGCCACGCAGCAAGGCTCGGGGCCTTGGTTTCGCGCGCCCACCCGTGAATCCACCTGATGTCACCTAGCACCACTGACCGGCCGCCGTGCGCCGCGTTTCGGAGCCCCAGATCGCTGTCTTCGTAATATACGAAGAAGCGCTCATCCCAGACGCCAATCTTCTTGATACGGTCGCGTGTACCTGCGACCATCGCTCCCATGAGCCAGTCAGTCTCCAGGACCTCGCCCGCCTGAGCAACGAGCAAATACCCGTCGCGTCCACCGCGATCCCGTAGGCGGTTGACAATCTTCGCCGAGAGGTATGGTCTCCCTCGCCCATTGGGCTGAAGGCTCAGATCATCGTTAACCAGCTGGGGAGCGACAAGGTCGTTGGGATTGTTCGATAGGTGTTGTGCAAGCCGACTCAAATCATCAAGCACAGGCGTCACATCGGGGTTGACAAACGCAACGTACGCGCCTTCTGTGACTTCGAATCCGATATTGTTCGCCGCGCCAAAACCTACGTTGCGCGGAAGAGGAATAACCCGTGCCCCCAGTTCTTGCGCTACCGCAACTGAGTCGTCGGAAGAGGCATTGTCGACTACGACCCATTCAACGGCGTCAGGGAGGTTGAGCTCGGACCAGTATTGGCGGAGTTTCGCAGCGCTATTGTACGTGACAGTTATGAGCGACCACCTGGCAGACATCAGGTCTCCGTTTAGCTTGTAGCTTGCTGTGTCAGTCAATGGGCCGACTCCCCTGGCGCGATGACAGCCTTGGCCGTCTTCATCAGAATGGCCAGGTCGCTCACCAGCGACCAGTTCTCCACGTAGTAGAGGTCGAGACGCACGGCATCCTCCCAATCGAGGCTCGAACGGCCGCTCACCTGCCAGAGGCCGGTGAGGCCGGGGCGAGCCAGCAGACGCCGGCGCGCGGCATCCGTGTAAAGAGCGACCTCCGCCGCGATCTGCGGGCGAGGGCCCACCAGGCTCATCGAGCCGCCGAGCACGTTGAACAGCTGGGGCAGCTCGTCGAGCGAGTACTTGCGGATGAACTTGCCCACCGGAGTGATGCGCGGGTCGTCCTTGATCTTGAACAGCGGCTTCTCGCTGGTGCCCTGCGCTTCGAGCAGCGCCTTGAGCTCCTTGTCGGCGCCCACGCGCATCGAACGGAACTTGAGCATCTTGAACGGCTCGCCGTTGCGACCGATGCGCTCCTGCTTATAAAGAAGAGGACCGATGCTCGTCCACGACACCGCGACCGTGACCACCAGCAGCACCGGCGACAGCAGCACGATGAAGATCGTGGCGGCGATGATGTCGAAAGTCCGCTTGACGAAAAGCTGGCCGCGCGTGAACCGCGGGGTCTCCACGTGGATGAGCGGCAGACCGGCGACGGGGCGCGTGTGCAGACGCGGGCCGGCGATGTCGATGATGCTCGGCGCGAGCACCAGGTGCTGACGACCCGCCTCGAGGCCCCAGGAGATCTCCTTGACCTTGTCGGCCGGAAGCTCATCGGTGCTCGTGATCGCGACAGTGTCGGCGTTCACCGCCTGCATCGCCGACGCCACCGCGTTGACGCTGCCCATCACCGGCACGCTCGTGCCATCGATCACATCGGCGATCTTGCCATGCGGCACACAGGCCCCGACCACGACATACCCCGACCGCGGCGAGCGCTGCAGTTCGCGGGCGATCTGTCCCACCGAAGACTCCGACCCCACCAGGAGGAGCCGTGCCGACCACTTCCCGTGGCGGCGCTTCGACAGCAGCCACTGCCGCCAGAGCCAGCGCGTCCAGAGGAGCACGGCGACACCGATCGGCAGGCTGAGGAGAAGGAAGCCGCGGGCGACATCGATGCGCGTCAGGAACGCGACGATCGCGATCACACCGAACAACCGGAAGCTCGAGACGGCGACGCGCACGTACTCGCTCGTGCCAATGCCGATGACGCGGTAGCTGCGGGAGTCGCTCCACGACAGCGCGCCCATCCACAGCACGATGAGGAGAACCGAGAACGCCCAATAAGAGAAATCAGTGATGCGAACGTCGTCACGCATGGCGATCTGCGCGTTACCGAACCCGAACCACGCGATCTGAGCGCCGAACACGGCCCAGGTCAGCACGAGGAAGTCGCTGACGACGAGCCGGCGCTGAAAGCGGCGACGCCAATCGTTGAAGGGTGGGGCAGCGGGACGCATAGTGCTGGTGGCCTGAGTCGACGCACCGGCCGGAGCAGTGATGGAGCCGCTGTCCGCGCGGGGTGCTGTCGAGTCGTGAGGCGACTCCGTCGTCGCATCGACCTGAATATCGGTCGACACTTCGGCTTCCTCCTATATCTCGGTTTCGGCCCCCCGGCTGTCGGGAGATTATCAGCCGAATGTGTCAGGTGTGTGACGCGTGACGGTCTGATGACTCCCGGTGACACCCGAGCCTATGAGCACGATGAGAGGGCTCTCATCATCCTTTTGGTGAAAACTTGGTGTCGCGTGCGGATCCGTCAGCCGAGCGACGGCGCCGCGGGCGCGACGGCACCCCACGTTCCGACGACGACGAGCACCAGATACGACACGTTGTAGACCACGTGCGTCAACACGGCGCCCCAGATGCGGCCCGTAAGCAGAACCACCAGCGCGCACGTGCCCCCGACCGCGAAGAGTTGGATGCCGTCGACCAGCGTCAACGCCCCGGCCGTCGCGTGGAGCAGCACGAACCCGCCCGCCGACACGAGCGCCGCCGTCACCCCGGCCGCCACCCCACCCACGCTCCGCCGCAGCAACTGATACACCGCGATGAGAACGACCGTGCGGAAGAAGAACTCCTCGACCAGCGGCGCGACCAGCCCCGCCGGAATCGCCTCCGTCAGCCACCACCCCGAGGGCAGGCCGCCGTCGAGCGCCATCGCGGAGGGGAAGGCCGCGGCATCCGCACCGCTCACCCAGCCCTGCAGCAGACGCAGGCCGAGCCCCAGCCCGACGCCCCACAGCACATCGATCGGCCGAAACCTCAGCAGCCCGGCCGGCCGCGACCGCGCGAACGCGAATGCGACAGCGGCACCGAGCCCGAGCCACAGCACCACGGTCGAGGCGGTGGCGGCCCACGGCGCCGCGATGCGGCTCACGGCGCCGCCGCCGACGACGCCGAGCCCCACCCCGATGAGCGCTGCCGACAGGACGGAGAGGTCCCAACGGCGCACCGACGTGCCGCCCAGACGCCAGTCGGTGCGCTTGCGACGACGGCGCCCGGGCGTCGCGGTCTCGCCAGAGGCCTCCGACGCGCCGCGCCCACTCGGCGACCGGCGCGCAGGCGTCGACGCCTCGACGGCGGACGAACCGGGGTCGCTAAGCTGATCGGGCACGTGGCCAAACTACCGGTCACGCGGCGAGCCACACACTCCCTCCCCCGCTCTATCGACACCGGAAGTCACCGTGCTCGAGATCCTCACCGTGTGCACCGGCAACATCTGCCGCTCCCCCCTGGCCGCGCAGCTGCTGGCCACCCGCCTCGCCGATCTTCCGGTGCGCGTCTCCAGCGCCGGCGCTCGCGCGCGCGACGGGATGCCGATGACTCCCGAAGCCGCTGACCTCGCCCTCGCCCGCGGCGTCGACCCGGCGCTCGTGGCGGCCCACGGCGCCCGCTACCTCACCCCGGTGCACGTGCGCACCGCCGATCTCGTGCTCTCCATGGCGCGCGACCACCGCCGCGAAGTCGTCGAGCTCGACCCCTCGCGCATGCGACAGGCCTTCACGGCGCGCGAGTTCGCCCGCCTCGCCGCCGATCTGAGCAACGACGACCTGCGGACGGCCGCAGCGACCGCCGGGGAGGGCGCACCCCCGCGGGAGCGCTTCGCCGCCGCGCTGGGCGCGATCGCCGGGCGCCGCGGGATCACGCTGCCCCCGGCATCCCCCGAGGACGACGACGTCATCGACCCCTACGGTCGCTCCGCGGCCACGTACGAACGCTCTGCGGTCGAGCTCGAGCCGGGGCTCGTCGCCGTCGAACGCGTCGTGCGGATCGCCTTCGGCTGACCTCGACCCCTGTGGACAACTCCGACGAGTGTCGTAGGTATGTTCTAATGTCGAAGTCATGGAGAACAGGCTCGATGGCATCGCCGCAGCGCTCGACGCGCTCGCGGCGGCGGGCGGTGCACAGGCGCCGGCCGCGCTCTCACCGAGCGCGCTCGTCGAGGTGAATCGCGCTTTCGGCGTGCTCATGCGCCAGGTCGACGCCGCGTTCGCGCCCGTCGCAGCCGAGATCTCCCGTCAGTCGCGGCCGCAGCTCGGGGGCGACTCCCTCGCCAAGAAGCAGGGCTTCCGCTCCCCCGTCGCGCTGATCCAAGCCACCACCGGCGCGAGCGTGGGCGAAGCGATCAGACTCGTGCAGGTGGGCGAGAGCACGGCGCCGCGCACCAGTATCAGCGGCGAGTCGCGACCCGCCGCGCATCCGCACGTGGCGGCGGCTGTGGCGGCGGGCGCTCTGTCGATGACGGCGGCGTCGGCGATCATCACTCTGCTCGACAAGCTGTCGCTCCGCGTCGATTCCGCGCGCAGGGATGCCGCCGAGCGCGACCTCTGCCAGCGGGCACCCGGACTGCGGGCCGACGAGCTGACCCGGCTGCTGGCGCACGCGGAGGCCGAACTCGACCCCGACGGGCTCGCCGCCGCGCACGAGGAGCATCGGTCGGCCCGCGCGCTGCGGATGCAGGAGCGAGACGGCATGCTCCACCTCACCGGGGTGTTCGACGTGGCCACCGCCGCGCCGATCAAGACGGTGCTCGACGCGATGGTCACCCGCGTGCTGCAGAACAACGAGCACGCCCCGCGGCACGAACACGGGCATGGGCACGGGGGCGGGGGCGGCGACGACCCCAAGGCAGGCGCTCTTCGCGACGAGCGCACGGTGCCGCAGATGAGAGCCGACGCCCTGCACGAACTGTGCGCGCACGCCCTCGGCTGCGAGCAGGTCCCCACGGTCGCGACGACCACCGTCGTCGTGCGGATGACGCTCGACCAGCTCGAGTCGGGGTGCGGCGTCGCGCGCATCGATGGGTTCGACGCATCGCTGCCCGCCGCGGAAGTGCGCCGGCTCGCCGCCGACCTGCAGGTCATTCCGTGCGTTCTCGGCGGCGACAGCGAGATTCTCGACTGGGGTCGCACGCGTCGCCTCTTCTCACCCGCACAGAAGCTCGCCCTCGCCGAACGCGACGGCGGCTGCGCGTTCTGCGGGGCTCCGCCGGCGTGGACTCACGGACACCACATCGCCTGGTGGAACCGGGATGCCGGGCCCACCGACCTCGACAACGGCGTGCTGCTGTGCACCGGCTGCCACCATCGCATCCACAGCGACGGGTGGGAGATCCGCGTCGACGGCGTCGGAGTGGCCGCGCGGGTGTGGTTCATCCCGCCGCCGTGGATCGACGCCGATCGCACGCCCCGCATCGGTGGGGGTGCCCGCTACGCGCTGAGCTGCTGAGCGATGTGGGGTGATGATGACGGATCCACACGGCGGCACCGACGGCGACGACGACCTGTGCAGGCTGCACACGCACGTGTTGCCGCCCGGACACCGGCCCGAAACATCCGCTATGGCAGACTGAGTCCGATCGTCCCGGCCTTGCAACCCCCCTCCTGGCTGGCAGCGCGTCTTCGAGAGGCACCATGGAGCTCAGCGACTACATCCGCATCCTCCGCAAGAACTGGCTCGTGATCGTCGTGCTGACCCTGCTGGGACTCGGCGCGGCAGCGGGCTACTCCCTCACGAGGACCCCGATCTACGAGTCCGCGAGCACGGTCTTCGTCTCCACGCAGTCGGGCAACACGGCCCAGGAGCTGCAGCAGGGATCGTCGTTCGCCCAGGCGCGCATCAACACCTACGTGGGACTCACCACGACGCCCGTCGTGCTGAACCCGGTGATCGCCGACCTCGGCCTCGCCCGCACCGCCGAAGATCTCGCGAAAGACGTCAAGGCGTCGGCCGCTCTCAACTCCACGCTCATCACCATCACGGTCTCCGACCCCGACGCCGTCCAGGCGGCCAAGATCGCCAACGCGATCGCGGCGAGCCTCGCCTCCGCGGTGCCGCAGCTCGAGCCCGAGAGCAACAGCGGGGCCAGCGCCATCCGCCTCAGCCGCGTCAGCGACGCGCAGCCCGCGCTGAAGCCGTCGAGCCCCAACGTGCCGCTGAACCTCGCCCTCGGTGTTCTCGTCGGCCTGGCCCTCGGCATCGGCGTCGCGGTGCTGCGCACCACCCTCGACAACCGGGTGCGCACGCCCCGCGAGGCCGAGCAGATCACCGGCTCGCCCGGCATCGGCGCGATCGCCTACGACACGAAGGCCAAGGAGCGCCCGCTCATCGTCCACGCCGATCCGCTCAGCCCCCGGGCCGAGTCGTTCCGGGCGCTGCGCACCAACCTGCAGTTCCTCGACATGGGCGGCCGATCCAGCTTCGTCATCACCAGCTCGATCCCCAGCGAGGGCAAGTCGACCACGACGATCAACCTCGCCATCGCCCTCGCCGACGCCGGCAAGCGCGTCGCCCTGCTCGACACCGACCTTCGCAAGCCCAAGGTCGCCGAATACCTCGGCATGGAAGGCGGCGCGGGTCTCACCGACGTGCTCATCGGCCGCGCCAAGGTCGGCGAGGTCATGCTCCCCTGGGGCGGGCGCAGCCTCTACGTGCTGCCCGCCGGCAAGATCCCACCGAACCCCAGCGAGCTGCTCGGCTCGCGCCAGATGAACACCCTGCTCGAGATGCTCGAGAAGGACTTCGACGTCGTGCTCTGCGACGCACCGCCCCTGCTGCCCGTCACCGACGCCGCCATCCTCGCGCGCGTCACCAGCGGCGCGCTGCTGATCATCTCGGCCGGCCGCACGACCAAGCACCAGCTCCAGGGGGCCACCGAAGCCCTCAACACCGTCGGCGCCAAGCTCGCCGGCTTCGTGATGTCGATGGTTCCCACCCGCGGGCCCGACTCCTACTACTCCGCCTACGGGTACGGCTACGGATACGGGTACGGCTACCGCGAGACCCCGGCCAAGACCTCCAAGGCCGAGCGCAAGGGGGCCAAGCGCCGCGGACGCACCACCCCGCTGGCCAGCGTGCCCGCCGCGCCCACGCTCGACGAGCTCGGGTTCGACTCCCGCCGCGACGCGCGTGAGGCCGACAGGGAGAGCTGAGTCGTGCCCCGCCCGCGCAGCTTCGCCAAGAGCCGCGGCGGCGCGACGCTCATCGCGATCGGACTGATCGCGCTCACCGTCGCGGCCGTCGGGCTCAGCGTCGCCGCGCTCCGGCAGGGCCGCGGCCCCGGCGACGTTGACGCCACCGTCGGACCGGCGCCCACCTTCACCTACGCCGTCCGCACCCCGACAGCGACGGCGACACCCACGGCATCCACTTCCCCCACCCCTGCCGGCGCGCCCGGTGCGGCCGAGCGGTTCCTGTCCGTCGGCGCCGACGCGATGTGGCGCGCCACCGCGGGAGCGTGCGGCGGCGCCGCCCCCGTCGTCGAACGCTCCGGCGACAACGGCGCCACGTGGCAGAGCGTCACCCCGACGACGAAGGGCGCCGTCCAGGTGCTCAGCCTCACCTCGTTCGGTGGGCGCAACGCCACCGCCGTCGCCGCGCTCGGCGCGAACTGCACCCTGAACACGCTGCGCACCTACACCGACGGCCGGTTCTGGGAGCCCTATCCCGACATCTTCGCCGTCGACACCTACGTGTTGCCCGGCGAGCGCGCCGTCATCGTCGACGGCACACGCATCGCCGCCCCCTGCGCGACACCCTGGGGCCTGCGCTCGGCCGGCAGCACCACCGCGATCGTCTGCGACGACGCCGCCTACCGCCTGGACGGGCAGAACTGGACGCGTCTCGCTCAGACCGCACGCGCCGTCGCCGTCAGCGCAGACACCGTCTACATCGCGCAGATGGATGCCGCGTGCAGCGGCATCCGCATCACCGCCCACTCGAGCGACGCGACCGGAACGAGCGATCTCGGATGCACGACGCTCGACGCCGCCGATGCCGCCGGGCCGCTCGCACTGGACGCGAGCAGCAGCGCATCGGGCACCGTGCTCACCCTCTGGGCGGGCTCACGCCTCATCGACATCGCCGGCTGAGCCGGCCGCAGTCACGAGGCGAGCAGCTCGGCGACGCGGCGACGCAGCTCGCGCGGCGCGAAGGGCTTCACGACGTAGTCGTCGGCACCCGCTCCGCGCGCCGCATCGATGTCGGACGGCGCCGATTTGGCCGTGAGCATGATGATGCGGGTGGCATCGAACGACGAATCCTGCCGCAGCGTGCGACAGACCTCGATGCCCGTCATCCCCGGCATCATCCAATCGAGAACGATGAGATCGGGGTGCGCTGCCGATGCCGCGGCGATTCCGTGCTCGCCGTCGGTGGCGACGGTGACCTCATGACCGGCGATGCTCAAGACCGTGCGCACCAGTTCGGCGACGTCGGCGTCGTCATCGACAACGAGCACGTTCGCCATGGGTGCGCCCTCCACCGACTCAGCCCCTCGATAACTAGCCTGTCTAGATTTCCCCCGAATGCCATTAGCGTACTCGTATGACAGCCTCCGGGGTGGATCGCCCCGTCGATCGCCCCACAGCTGCGTGGCGCACCCTGGGCTTCTGGCTGGGCGGAGCAGTGCTCATCTTCGTGCTGTCGATCGTGGCGGTCGGCTTCGCCGTTCCCGGCGTGCCGGTAGCCCTGTGGTGGCCCGCGGCCGGCGTCTCGGTCGTGCTCGTCCTGCGCGCGCCGCCTCACCGCCGCGCGGTGTCGGTGTGCGTCGTGCTCGTCGCGACGACCGCCGGCAACCTCGTGGCGGGGCGACCCGCCGAGCTCAGCGGTCTGTACGGACTGGCGAACGCGATCGAAGCGGCGATGCTGGGCTGGCTGCTGCTGCGCCGGGGCCGAGACGCACGCCTGCGCACAACCACCGACGCGGTGCAGTTCGTCGCCCTGTCCGCAGTCTCCGCCATGGTCTTCGCCCTGCTCATCGCGCTCATCAACATCACCCTCGTCGAGGGTGAACCCCTCGCTTCGGCGATCATCACCTGCGCCTCCCACCTGTCGGCCGTGCTGCTGATCGTTCCTCTCGCGCTCTTCGAGGGGCAGCCGCAACCGCCTTCTCGTCCGGGTGAGTCGGCGGCGCAGATCCTCGTGATGCTCATCGTCATCGCGGCGGGCATCGGCCCGCTCAGCCCTCTGCCGCTCGCATTCCTCGTCTTCGTGCCGTTGGCGTGGGCATCCCTGCGTTTCCCGCCGCTGTTCGCCCAGATCCAGGCCCTCGTCGTCGCGCTGACGACGATGCTGTTCAGCCGGCTGAGCATGGGCGTGTTCGACCCGGCCCGCATCGACCCCACCGAGCGCGCCATCACGGTCGCCGCCTTCGTCGCCGCGCTCGCGATCTTCACGGTACTGACGACCACCGAACGCAACGAGTCGCTGCGCAACGCCCGCACGGCGGTCGACTCCGCGGAGCAGAGCGCCGAAGCCGCGCGTGCCACCGCCGCCACCGTCCAGGTGCGCTACGACCTCGAACGGCAGCGGCAGGACTTCCTCTCCACGACCAGCCATGAGCTGCGCACGCCCATCACGATCATCGCCGGTTACAGCGAACTGCTCTCCGACGCCGAACTGCCTGCCGAGGCCGGTGCGTGGGTTGACGCGATCCATCGCAACACCGGACGGTTGGCCGGCATGCTCGACGACCTCCTCGCCTTCAGCCGCACCCAGGCCGAACGACCGCGACCGCTCGAGATCGCGGCATCCGACCTGGTGCACGAGGTCGTCGCGCACCACACCAGCAGCGCCACTGCGCGCTCCATCGAGGTCGACATCGACACCGCCGAGGAGATGGCGGTCTTTGCCGACCGTGACGACGCCGCGCGCGCACTGGGCAACCTGCTGTCCAACGCCGTCAAGTTCACACCGGCCGGCGGCGCCGTCCGTGTCGAGATCTCGGGTGTCGCCGCCGACGTGATGTTCACCGTCAGCGACACCGGTCCGGGCATCGGGCCCGACGCCCTCGCCCAGGTCTTCGACCCGTTCTACCGCGGCGAGCAGGCCGAGGTCCGTGCGACCCCGGGGACGGGTCTGGGCCTGCCCATCGCCCGGATGCTCGCACGACGCAACGGCGGGGAGGTCATGATCGTGTCGCTGCCCGGACACGGCACGAAGGCGACCCTGCTGCTTCCCCGCAGCGGCACAGCTGCCGCCGACGCGGATCAATAGACTGCCGAATGAGGAACCGATGACCACCCCCCGCGTCGAGAGTCGATGGGCCGACAGCCAGCTGATCGGCACCGTCGTGAGGTCCGTGTGGCAGTGGCAGCTCATCGTCGGCTTCAGCACCGTCGCGGTCGCACTGGGCGTGACGCTGCTCAATCCGCGGCTCTTCGGCGACATCTCGCTGCTGACGGGGCTCGCCCTGATCTGCGCGATCACATCGTGGGCGATGGTGATGCCGTGGGCCCGCCATCGCGAGCTCGTCCTCGCGCTGCCCTTCGCCGACGCCGTCGCGATCGGACTGCTCGCCATCTCGGACCACACGCTCGGATATCTGTGGGTCGTCCCGATGGCGTGGGTGGCCACCTACTACTCGATGGCTGCCGTGGTCGCCGCGCTCGGGCTCATCTTCGCGCTGCAGATCGTGCGCTGGTGGATTCCCGGGGCACCGCTCACGTCGCCCCTGGAGATCATGATCGTCCTGCTGGGACTCGGCTTCCTCGGCATCGCCATGAACCAGGGCGCCCGTCGCACCCGAGCGTTCCGCCTGCTCATCCAGCGCCAATCCCGCCAGCTCGACCGTGCCGTCGCGCGGATGAGCGTGCACGAAGACCGCGCCAACGGACTGTTCGACACCGTGAGCACCGCGCTGGCCCGCGTGGACGACCGTGGGAACATCGACCTGGCCAACGCCGCCTACCGGCATCTCTACGCCTACGACAACGACGACTACCGGCATCCGCCGCGCGCCGTCGAGTACGACGCCTACCGCGGCACCGCCCTTCCCCGCGACGCGAGCTCCATCGCCCGCGCCGCCCGCGGCGAGCGGGTCGAGAACGAGCTGATCTGGCTGTACGACGCCAGCGGAGAGTGGCGCGCATTGTCGATGTCGATCCGCGGACGTACGGTGCGCACCGAGACCGACGACGACACGGAGGTCTCCATCATCCAGCTCGACGACGTCACCGACACCGAGCGCGAACGCCGAGAGCAGCGGGCGACAACCAGCGCCGTCTCCCACGAGCTGCGAAACCCGCTCACGGTCATCCTCGGTCACGCCGACCTCATGCTCGACGCCGAAGACCTCACGCCGGCCCAGCGCGAGCACGCGACGGTCATCGAGGGGGCCGCCGAACGGATGCTGGCCCTCACGAAATCGCTGCTCGACTCCCACCGCGCCCCGGAGGTGAGCGACCAATTCGACCTGTCGATCATCGCCGAGGCCACGGCCGACGCATTCGCCCCGGCCGCGGCCGCCTCCGACATCGACCTGCAGACGAACATCGACCGCCCCCTGCCGATCACCGGGGACGGCTTCCGACTGCGCCAGGTCGTCGACAACCTCATCAGCAACGCCATCAAGTACACCCCGCGCGGCGGTAGCGTCGAGGTCATGACCACCGCAGAGGGCGACGACGCGGTGCTGCGGGTGTCCGACACCGGCATCGGGATCGCGGCCGACGATCTGGAGCGGGTCTTCGTCCCCTACTTCCGCGCGCGCAGCGCCACCGCGAGCGGCATCGCGGGCACCGGACTGGGAATGTCGATCGCCCGCCAGATCATCGAGGAGAACGCGGGCACGATCAGTCTGGAGAGCACGCTCGGCACCGGCACGACCGCGACCGTCCGCCTGCCGTTGCGGGGCTCTCACCGTCCGAGCACGACGGAGGTCAGCGCATGAGCATCTCGACCGTCATGGTCGCCTTGACGACGCTGTGCACCGCGATCATGATCGGGCTGGGGTTCTTGCAGCGGCCGTCGCGGGAGGCCGCGATCTGGTCCAGCGGATTCATCGCCGCCATGGCCGCGAGCTACCTGCAGACCAGCGCCAATCTGCTCGACAATGCCTGGCTCGACGCCCTCAGCGACGGACTCATGCTCCTCGCTCTGGGCCTCGTGTGGGTAGGCCTGCGCGCGCGCCGCGGGCGCCGACCGATCCTGCTGTCGGCGGTGATCGGTGTGACGCTCGTGGTCATCGTGACCGTCGCGCTCACCTCGGGCACGGCCGCCGAAGACGCGGTCGGCAACGTCGAGCTCGTCGTGTTCGCGGCGATCTCCGCAGCCACGGCGATCGAACTCGTCGGTGTGCGCACGGCAGCACGCGGCGTGATCGTCCCGCTCGCCCTGTCGTCGGGCCTGGTGGCGGTGTTCTCCCTGGTGTGGCTCTGCACCGACCTCGTGGGCGACCGCCTGCGCCTGGTCGACAACCTCCCTCCGACGGAGGACTTCACCCCGGTGGTCATGGCCATCACGCTCGTGACCGCCTTGACCACGCTGCTGCTGCTCGCCCGGGCCGAGAACCCGACCTCGGTGACGGCGACGGTCGCCGGCTTCCGAGTCATCGCACGTGACCGACTCGCCCGCGCGGAGCGATTCGACGACGCGTGGTGGTCGCTGCTGGACGTTCGCCTCGACGACCCGATCGCGCTGCGCGAAGCCTCCAGCGCGCTGGCGTACAGCCGTGTCCTCGAGCGCTTCGCGTCGGACGTCGCCGCCGTCTTCCCCGCCGAGGCCGATCTCGATCGGCTCGAACCCTCGCGCATGCTCGTTCTGCTGCCGCGCCACGAGGCCGCCGTCCGCCCCCTCCTGCGCGCATTGCTGGAGCGTGTGGCGACCGTCTCGACCGACCAATCGATCGCCGTCCGCCTGTCGGCCAGCATCGGCTGGGCGAGCGTGTCGCGGATCGGCTACGACCTCGACGACCTCATCACGGCCGCCGCCGCCGCCGCCGACGAGGCGCAGCTGGCCGGCGGCGACCGCTGGGAACGCGCGAGCGTGATCGCCTGAGCGCCTCCCCGTAGGATCGTGGCGTGAGCGCACTCCCCCGCCCGGCGCGCACCGCGGGCCGCATCTTCGCGTGGACCGTCGCGGGTCTGCTGCTGCTGGCGGTCGCGATCGCCGTGTGGGTGGGTGTGCGCGGGGCCCTCGCCTACCAGCATCTGCAGCGGATACAGACCGGAGCAGCGCAGAGCACCGCGGCGCTGGCCGCCGACCCGTCATCCGCCGCGCCGACGCTGGCACGGCTGGCCGCCGACGCGTCCGAGGCGCACCAGCTCACCTCCGACCCCGTCTGGGCGTTCGCCAGCCACACACCGTGGATCGGCCCGCAGCTGGCGGCGTTCGGGACGGTCGCCGCGGCATCCGACGAACTCCTTCGGGAGAGTCTGCTGCCCCTGGCCACCGCGGCTCAGAACGTGTCGATCGACGGCCTGCGCCCCGTCGGTGGACGCCTCGACACGAGTGTCCTCGCGGGTCTCGTGACACCCGCCCAGGATGCCGCGACGCGCGCAGCCGACGCCGCCGTCGCCGTGCAGGACATCGACCGCACCCCGCTGATCGGCGTCGTCGGCACGGCCGTCGACCGTGCCGACGATCTCTTCTCGACCGTCTCGACCGCCGTGGACACCCTGTCGCGCACCTCGCGGCTGCTGCCCGACATGCTCGGTCGGAACGGACCGCGAACATACCTGGTGCTCGTCCAGAACAACGCCGAGTGGCGCTCGCTGGGCGGCATCGCCGGCGCCGCGGTGGTGCTGCGTGCCGATGACGGACGCCTGTCACTGATCGGCGCGCTCTCGTCGGGCGATCTGCCGCGCGGCTTCACGAACCCGGTCGTCGCCCTGCCCGACGAGGTCACGAAGATCTACGACACCAAGCCGGCGCGATACTTCCAGAACCTCACGCAGATCCCCGACTTCACGGTCGACGCTCCGATCGCGCGGGAGATGTACCGGCTGAAGACGGGCACCGACGTCGACGGCGTGCTCGCCATCGACCCGGTCGTGCTGTCGTACCTGCTGCAGACCACCGGTCCGGTCGCCCTCCCGAGCGGCGACGCCCTCAGCGCCGACAACGCGATCCCGCTGCTGCTCAACGAGGTGTACCTGCGGTACGCCAAGCCCGCCGATCAGGACGCGTTCTTCGCCGGTGCGGCCGGCGCGGTCTTCCAGGCCCTCGCCGACGGGCGGGGCTCGGCATCCGGCCTCATCTCCGCCCTCACCCGGGCCGGCGAAGAGCATCGCCTGCTCGCCTGGAGCGCGCACGCCGACGAGCAGGCGATCATCGACGGCACCGTCGTGGCCGGTCAGCTTCCGGTCACCGACGCGCACACGGCACGGTTCGGCGTCTTTCTGAACGACGGCACCGGGTCGAAGATGAGCTACTACATCGACCCCGACGTCTCTCTCGCCTGGGCGTCGTGCCGGCCGGGCGGGCAGAGCGCGCCCCGCCAGCTCACCCTGCAGCTCACCCTGACCAGCCGCGCGCCCGCCGACGCCGCGACGACGCTGCCGGAGTACATCACCGGCGGCGGCGTCTACGGCACGGCGCCGGGCGCCGCCGAGGTCGTCGGCAACATCTACCTGCCGCAAGGCTTCGAGCTCGTCTCGGCGACGGCCACGAACGGCGCCGGCTTCGCGGGCGGCGTGCACGAGGGACGCCGGGTGCTCACTTTCGGCATCGACCTCACCCCGGGAGCATCCACGGGCGTGACGGTCACCGTCCGGGCGAACACCGCCGCCGGCGACGCCCAGGCCGTCGTCACACCGACGGCGGATGCCGCGCGCGCTCCCGTCGTCGTGGCGACCTGCGGCGCGGGGTAGACTCCCTGCATCGCACGCTCGGCCGGTTCGTCCCCGGTCTGGTGCACACCGCAGGGAGAAGCTCCATGACCCGCTCGCGCCGCCGTACCGCCGACCGTCTGGCGCGCGCCGCGGGGGCGGCCCTGGTGGGAGTCGTTCTCGCGCTCGCCCCGAACGCGGCCCACGCCTCCACGATCTACCCGCCGGTCGACTCGTGCACGACCTCTCCGGCCAGCATCACCGCCGGCGGCACCCTGTCGTTCTCCTGCGCAGAGCGCACGTTCGGCGCCGATGAGCCGGTCACCATCACCGTCACCGGGCACGACGGCGCGAACACGTCGTTCGCCATGGTGCACCTCGGCATCAGCACGGGCAGCACCACACGCACCTCCGACGCGAACGGCGCCCTCGGCGAGGTCCGCATCGTCCTGCCCGCGACCGCGAGCGGCGTCTACAACATCGCTGCGATCTCGCGCAGCTCGGCCGGCGGTACGGCCAGCGCGTCGACCACCGGCGCCGACGGCCTTCCGCGCACCGGCGGCGACAGCGGTCAGCTCGTCGGCGTCTGGGTGGGCGGCGGAGCGCTCGTCCTCGCCGGCGCGGTCGTGCTCGTCGCCCTCGCCGTTCGCCGTCGTCGCGACCGCAACGACCTCTGAACGGCCGCCCGCGCTCCCCGCACCGGTACAGTTCAGACGTGTCCTCCTCCCCCCGCAGGCGCATCCTGTCCCCTCGGCGCGTGCCGAGACGCGGAATCGTCATCGCCGTCATCGTCCTCGCCGCCGTGATCGTGGTGGGCGCGATCGCCGGGGTGGGGATCGCCGTCACCCAGGGGGTGCATGCCATGCTCGCCCAGCCGCCCGCCGTCGGAACGACCGTCATCGCGCCGCAGCAGTCGAAGGCACGGATCGCACTCGAGAACCTGCCGATGGATGCCGATGCCACCGCCGGCACGACCTACCTCGCCGCGCAGCCCACCGCCTACTGGCTGACCCCTGAGCAGGATCCCATCGGAACCGTCGGCGGAACGGTTCTGGACCTCATCGCCCAGGCCCGCGATCAGAATCGCGCCACGGCGATGGTCGTCTACGGCCTGCCCGACCGCGATTGCGGCAATCACTCCGCCGGCGGCCTGTCGCCCTCCGACTACCCCCGCTGGGTCGCGGAGATCGGAAAGGCGCTGAAGACGGCGCCCGACCAGCAGAAGATCATCATCCTCGAACCCGACAGCATCGCCCTGACCAGCGAGTGCGGGGATGTCGCGACGCGTGCCGGCTTCCTCTCGGGCGCGGTCGACGCCCTCTCGTCGACGGCGACATGGATCTACATCGACGGTGGACACAGCGCCTGGCACAGCCCCGACGAGATGGCCCAGCTCATTCGCCAGATGGGCATCATCGACCGGGTGCGCGGTGTGGCCACCAACGTCTCCAACTACCAGTCGACGTACGACGAGTTCGCCTACGCGCACGCGCTGTCGGACCGCCTGGGGGGCACCCACGCCATCATCGACACCTCGCGCAACGGCGTCGCGACCGCCGGTGCGACCTGGTGCAACCCGTCCGGGCAGCGCGTCGGCGATGCCACCGGGACCTTCGGCGACGACGTCGTGGACACCAACCTCTGGATCAAGCCTCCGGGCGAGAGCGACGGCGTCTGCAACGGCGGTCCGGCGGCCGGGTTGTGGTGGCCCGCCGCGGCCGTGGAACTCACCAGCGGCGTGCGCTGACGCCACCTCGATCCCGCCGCTGCGGCGCGTGGCTAGACTGTGGCTCAGCACCGTGCTCCACACCCCCCTACTGGAGAGTCCCGGGACCATGACCGATCCTTCGTTACCGATGAAAACCGCCGTGATCATCGAGGATGATCCCGACATCCGTCACCTCATCGTCGAGGTGCTCGAAGCCGCGGGCTTCTCGACGGTGTCGGTCGGCAACGGCATCGACGGCGTGCGGGCGGTGCTCTCCTACCAGCCTCTCGTCACCACTCTCGACGTGAACATGCCCGGCATCGACGGATTCGAGGCAGCGCGGCGCATCCGCGCGCAGAGCGACACGTTCATCATCATGATCACCGGCCTCGAGGAAGAGGCCGACGTCGTCGTCGGGCTCGGCTCCGGCGCCGACGACTACATCGTGAAGCCGTTCCGCCCGCGCGAGCTGCGCGCTCGCATCGACTCGCTCCTGCGCCGCCCGCGCGCCACGGCCGGCGGCGCGCCGCAGGTGGCCGCGCCCCGCCAGGAGGTCGGCGGCCCGTCCTTCCCCGGAGCGCGTCCGGGCGCGCCGCGCGTGCCCGACTACGGGATGCCGCAGGCTCCCGCCGCCGGGTACGGGTATCCGCCGCAGGCCCCCGGCTGGCCGACACCGGTCGAGGCCCAGCCCGCCGGCTGGCCTCCCGCCGCGCCGGCCGACCCGCCCTACAGCTTCGACGGCGCGCAGCCCTCCGCAGCGCCTGCGCAGCCGCAGGAGCAGACGGCCCCGGCATCCGCCGCACCCGTTCCGTCCGCGGCGGCACCCGCCGCACCGGCGCCGCCGGCGCAGCCGATCGTCGTGCCCTCGAGCGTCGGGCCCCAGTCGCCCGGCAGCGCCCTCGCCACGGCGGGGGCCGCCGGTGAGGTGGTCGCCTACACCGGGCCCGGCTGGGTCGCGCACCGCGATCTCACCGTGAACCCGGAGCAGCGCGTCGCCGCGATCGCCGGTCAGGAGCTGGTGCTCACGCGCACCGAGTTCGATCTGCTGGCGACCCTCATGGAGTCCAAGCGGCGGGTGCGCAGCAAGGCCGATCTGACCCTCGTGTTGCGCGGGGAGTCGTACGTGACGAGCTACTTCGTGGGCGAGGCCGACAAGCGCGCGATCGAGGCACACATGACCAACCTCCGCCGAAAGCTCGGCGACAACCCCGCCAACCCGCGGTACATCGAGACCGTGCGCGGCGTGGGCTACCGGCTGACGGCAGAGCACGCCGCCTGAGCGACGCCGAGGAGCGTCGCCGACGGGCACCGCGGGTCTTCGTCGCGGGCCGTCAGACCTTGAAGCCCTGGTGACGACGGAACAGCCGGAACGACATGAGCACGGTCTGGATGACCGTGACCACCCCGACGATGGGCCAGCCCACCCAGAGGATCGCCGACTGCGCCACCGGGTCGAGCATGTTCCAGATCACCGCGACCGCGATCGCGACGATGGCGAGCATGATGAACGGCACCCAGTGACCGATGCTGCCGCCGCCGCGTTCGGCCTTGGCCTGCATCGCCCAGTTGTCGACCTTCTTGCGCGACAGGAACCGCGTCCACGACCGCAGGAAGTGGCTGATGCGCACCCACATGAAGATCTCCGCGGGGAACATCAGGCCGGCGAAGAGAAGATCGCGACTGTTGCAGGTCTCCATCGCCCGTGCGACCCGCAGGTTCAGCATCATCGCGACCACCGGCGGGATGAGCCACCACGGTGAGAAGACGAACGCGTTGATCGAGAGCGAGGCGATCAGCAGGGTGAGGAAGGCGACGCGCACGAAGAGGTTGGTGAGCATCGAGAAGTTCTCGAACCACCGCAGGCGCAAGTTCGGGTGGAACGGCTGCCCCTTGGTGTCGCCGCGCTGACCCGGCCACATGAGCTCGATCGCGCCGTAGGTCCACTTCACCTGCTGGGCGTCGTAACCCTTGAGCGTGGTCATTCCGCCCACGTCGGCGCGGGCGAAGGGGCTGATCTTGGTGAGGTAGCCGGCGCTCTTGATCTGCAGCGACAGCAGCGAGTCTTCGACCTCGCTGTCCTTGACCCAGGGCGAGTTCTGGTGGTTCGCCTTCATGACATCGCGCAGCGCTGTCGTCGAGAAGATCGAGAACTGCCCGCCCAGCACCGCCATGTTGCGCCCGCGCAACAGGTTCTGCAGGTTGAAGGCCGCGAACTGGGTGCGCTGGCCGGCGATGAGGAACTTCGCGATGACGCCCTTGATCGGGCGGTCATCGATCGAGTAGATCGCAGAGATCCCGCCGATGCGGGAGTCGCCGACGGCTTCGCCCTCGAGGAACTCGACGGCCCGGCGGTCGGCGATCGTGTCACCGTCCACACCGAGCAGGTAGTCGTACCCCTCGACCAGTGCGTAGCCGTAGTTGAGCGCTCCGACCTTCTTGTCGGGGTTCTTGCCGATGTCGTGGACGAACACCTCGGTGAACTGCTCGCCCAGCTCGGTGGTGATCTCGTGCGGACCGCTGAACTCCGACGCGATCTTGACCGTCGCGTCGGACGTGTTGTTGACGACGACGTGGATCACGTCGGGCACCCGGCTCTGCCCGAGCAGCGAGCGCAGCACGTCGGCGATCGACTCCTCCTCGTTGTACGCAGGCACGACACACCCGATGGTCGAGCGGTGCACGGTCGTGTGCTCGAGCACCGAGGAGAAGTCGTCGAGCTCGGGGATGGCGAGCTCCGCGGGGTGGAAGGACTCCTGCGGCACGGGGAACCCGTACGGCTGCGCCGGCGGTGCCGGCGGCGCCCCGAAGGGTGCCGCACGGAACTGCGGTTCGGCGGCCTGCCGGCCGGTGTCGAAGGGCGTGCTCACGGTGTACCTCGTGTCGATGTGGACAACAGACTATTGAGTGGGGGCGGTCGGGGAGAAGATGGCGATCGGAAGAACCTGATAGACGGTCTGCTGCTGGAAGCTCGTATCCGTGTTGGCCGTGCCCTCCACCCACACCTGCAGGGCGAACTGGAGGGTGATCCCGTAGGTGTCGGCCGGCAGCTGGTGGATCGTCGTCGTCGGCACGAGCAGCCCGCCCTGGAAGGTGTTCAGCAGGAGGCCGCGGTCGGAGCGCATCGTGTCGGACGGCACCAGGGTGCGCGGGTCGGCCGAGAACTGGAACGGCGACATCATCTGCTGCTGACCGATCGTGGACTGCGACACCTGCGAGGTGATGCTGACCATCGACAGGTACACACGTCGCTTCTGCGTGAGCACCGCCTTCTCATCGACGCGGTGATCGACCACGTTGACCGCGAAACCGAAGGTCTTGTCGTTGTCGGGTGCCCACTCCTGAGTGCGCTTCGGATCGGCGGCCCAGACGTCCAGGCGCACCTCGAGCCCATCGGCGACATCGGTGGACAGCGACACCGAGCCGTCGTAGGTGAACTTCGAGTCGTAGGGCATGCTGACGGCCTGGGTGACCGCCGGGCGCGGGGCAGGCGTGGACACCGCGTTCTGCTGCAGACCGTTGAAGGCGCTGGCGATCTGGGTGCAGCCGGTCAGGGACGTCAGCACCACGAGGCCCGCGGCGGCGGCGGCGAGGGCGCGGAGGCGGGGAGGACGCGAGGGGGCGGGAAGCATGATCCACACGCTATCTATGGACCACCGGCGGGACGTGCGAATCAGGGAAACCTCGACACGGTCTTTACCCGATCTTGAGGAAGGCGCGTTCAGCCGCCGTTCTGGGCGGCGATCGCGATCGTCAGCGTGTCACTCGCGGTCTGCTTCGCGAACTCGGTCGAGGTCGGCGTCGTCTGCACGAGGAAGTCGTACTCGAACTGCACCGTGACGTAGGTGGCCTCGGCGGGGACCGTGCCGACATTGAAGGTGTTGGAATAGCTGTAGGGCGACAGCACCAGGTATCCGGGAGAGACCGTGGCCTGATCCACCTGGGCATCCAGCGGTGCGAACGTCTGCGACGCGTTCGCGGGGATCGCGGTCATCGTGGCGCGCTGGAGATAGACCTTCTGCCCGTCATTGGGCGTGATCGTCGTCACCATCGACAGACTGATCGGCTTGATCGCCGCCGGCGTCCAGCGGTCCATCCGCAACGTCGACCAGTAGTTCACTGCTGCCGAGACCGCGCCCGCCGTGAGCGTGCGCTGGGTCGATCCGCCCGACAGATCGTTGGAGACCGGCGTCGGAACCGGGACGGCGGTCGTGGGAGCGGGCGCGGGTGTCGTCGCCTGCGCGGCCCATGGCGCGGGCCCGCAACCGACCAGCGGGATCACGACGACCAGCGCGGCGAGCGCGGCGCTCAGAGCACGGCGGCGACTCCCGGGGCGTTCCATCCGGCAGGTCTCCTTCACGTCGCGAAACATTTACATATCGGAAACCGCAGGAGTTTGCAATCCGGCAGACCCCTAGGGAATACTCGGGAGAGCATCAGCACCACCATACCGCTTCACTCTCCATCCCCCCATCTGCATCAAGACCGGATATACGGAACGAGCGGATCATCAGGTACCCCCAGACCGGATTCGAAAGCAGGCACTCATGAAGCACCGTTTCACCAAGGTCGCGGCCTCCGTCGCGATCGCCGCAGGGTTGGTTTTCGCCGCCCCGGCAATGGCACAGGCTTACACCCCGACCGGCCCCGACACCGTCACCGTGACGGTCACGGCGCCCGGTCCCGTTCCCGTGACCGGCTTCCAGCCGGGCGCGAGCGTGACCTTCACGCTCGTGGGCGAAGGCGTCGGCGCGGGCAACCTCGCCGCGGTCAAGTTCGCGGTCAGCTCCACGACGGTCACCAAGACCGCCGACTCGTCGGGCGTCGCCACGGCGACGATCGTCGGCACCCCGCCGGTGGGCTCCTCGTGGACGCTCGCCGCGACCGGCGCTCGCGCCTCGTCCGAGGCCGGCGGCGGCAGCGGCACGCTGCCCTCGACGGGTGGCGACAGTGAGTCGCTGCTCGGCATCTGGGTCGGCGGTGGCGCTCTCGTCCTCGCCGGTGCGACCGTCGCCGTGGCCGCCACGGTGCGTCGCAACCGCCAGGAGACCAACGCCTGACGCACGCCAGAACGACAACGAGAGAGCCTTCCCGGTCACGGCCGGGAAGGCTCTCTCGTTGTGCGCAGGCTGCGCGGCGTCAGCGCACCACCGCGGTCACCGCGGGAAGATGCGACAGCACCTCCTGGCTGATCGAGCCGAGCAGGAAGCGGCCGAGGGCCCCGCGACCGTGCGTACCCACGACGACGAGGCGAGCGGTCAGACCTCGCGAGGCGATCGCTCGTGAGGGGTAGCCGCGCTCGACGACGCGCTCGACGACCAGATCCGGGAAGTCGACGGCGAGCCCGGCGAGGGCCACCGCCTGCATCTCCTCCGTGGCGGCCTGCATGTTCGACAGGTACATCTCGGGGTAGACGGCCAGTCCGTTGCGGGGCGCCTCGATGGGAGTCCAGACACTGACCGCGGTGAGCGGTTCGCCCAGGCGGTCGGCCTCGCGCGCCGCGAAACGCAGCGCATGCTCGGACACCGGCGACCCGTCGACGCCGACGACGACCCCGCGCCGCCCGACGAGTGCCGTGTCGGGCACCACTACGACCGGGCAGGCGGCCCCGGCGACGATACGGATGCCGTGGGCGCCGCGCGCCGGTCCGTCGCCCGGTCCGCGGTAATCGCTGCCCAGCACGAGGAGTGAGGCGTTGACGCTGGCGTCGATGAGGCGGGACACGGGGTTGCCGGTTTCCACCCGTGTCATCACCGTGATGCCGGCATCCCGCACCGGCGCCGCCAGGCGCTCCAGCACGGTCTCGGTGTCGGCGACGGCCTGCGCGATCAGCGCCGCCTCGCCGACGGCGCCGAGCGCTCCCCCGATCACCGACATCAGCTCGATGCCCTGCGTGCCGGGCGGAGCGGCCTGCGCCCGCTGCAGCGCCCATCGCACCGCACGTTCGGAGACGGGTGCCCCCGTCACAGCCACGACGATCTTCTCGACCATGATTCGTCCCTCCGTTGGGATCGGTGCCTCCACGTTACGCCGCGGCACCGCACGGCCACAGGATCGTGGGCCGTGACAAAGAGGGTCAGGGGGTGCGCGGGGCCAGGGCGCGCGGCTCGGCAGTGATCAGAATGGGCAGGTGGTCGCTGCGCCCCTGCGGCAGCGTCGTGATCGTCGCGATGTCGAACCCCACGCTCGTCGCGAAGTCGTAGTGGCCGCGGAAGAACTTGTAGCGCGTGTACGTGCGGGCATCGCTCAGGGTGAGCTCGTACCCGGACTCACGCACGTGCTGGCCGAGGTTCTCTTTGAACACCGGATAGTTGTAGTCGCCGACCATGAGGATCGGCAGGTCGGGGCCGAGGCTGGAGAGCTCTTCCAGCGCGGCCTGGATCTGCTTGCGCCGCAGCGAGTTGAGCGCGGTCAGCGGGGCGGCGTGGAAGCTCGCGACGATCACCTCGCGGCCGAGGTCGATGTCGTGCAGGCGCACCGCCAGCATGCGCTCCTCCGCGGGCTTGAGCACACGGTCGTGCAGCGACTTCTTCAGCGCGAGCGCACGCACGTCGCGCGCATCGAAGACGCTTCGCCGGTAGTACAGCGCAAGTCCCAGCCGGTTGCGTGCCGTCGCCTCGGCCAGGTGCAGATCGCCGATCTGCGACGGCAGGTCGCTGGAGACCGCCTCCTGCAGGCAGAGGACGTCGGCCCCCGTGCTCTCGACCAGCTCGCCGAGCTCGCCGATCGCCTTGTGCTTGTTGAGGTTGTACGAGATGACCTTCATCCCCCGCCTTCCGTCGCTCTCAGCCTAAGCGGCGGTCCTAGGAATCTGCTCCGTCTTGACAACGGGACCCGGCCGGCTCAGTCGGCGTCGAGGCTGCGGCGTGCGCGCGTCTGCGCGGCGCGGGAACCCAGCAGGTCATCGGCGGGGTAGCCGACCTCGGTGAGGGTGAGACCGCGGGCCGCGAGCACCTTCACGTCGCTCGTGCGCACCCCGCCGTCGCGGATCGCGGCGACGTCGGCGATCTTCCGCCGCCCTTCGCCGACCGCCGCGCAGGCACCGACGAGGGCGCGCACCATGCTGTGGCAGAACGCGTCGGCTTTCACGCGCGCGATCAGGATGCCGTGATCGTCTCGACCCCAGCCGAACTCCAGCAGGGTGCGGATCGTGGTCGCCCCCTCCCGCCATTTGCAATACGCCGCGAAATCGTGCAGACCGATGAGCGACCGTGCCGCGGCATCCATCGCGTCCACGTCCAGCGCGGCCTTCACGCTGGTCGTGCGCACGCGCTCGAGGGGGTCGTAGCCGGCGATGCGATCGGCGATGCGGTACTCGTAGCGTCGCCAGACGGCCGAGAACCGCGCATCGAAACCGTCCGGTGCGACGGCGGTGCGGTGCACCACGACGTCGGGATAGGCACCGAGCACGCCGTTGATGCGGGCAGCCAGCGCCTCGGCGGTGCCGCCGCGGCTGGACGACAGCCGCTGCTGCTGCCGATCGGTGAGATCGAGGTGGGCGACCTGCCCGGCCGCGTGCACCCCGGCGTCGGTTCGCCCCGCCACGACCAGCTGCGGATCGCCGCCGAGCACGCGGGCCAGTGCTGTCTCGAGCGTGCCCTGAACGGTGCGCAGACCCGGTTGACGGGCCCACCCGCGGAAGTCCGTGCCGTCGTAGGCGAGATCGAGGCGCAGCCGCATCCCTCCCGCGGAGTCGGAAACGAGCTCGCCTGTCGTCACAGAGCGCCTTGGGACGGCGTCCCGGCCGGCACAGGAGTCATCGTCACGACCTCGGCAGGCCCGGTCACCAGGCCGGTGACGGCGGCTTGCAGGGCCTTCACGGCGTCGCCCTGCGCGTGCGCGGCGAGGGCGGCGGGCTCCGCCCATTTCTCGATCATCACGACCGTCCCGTCGGAGGCGGCGTGGATGGCATAGAGCAGACACCCCTCCTCGGCGTGGACGGCGGGCATGGCGGCACTGAGCGCCTCGATGAGTGCGGGGCGCTGGCCGTCGACGGGCTGGAAGACGGCGGTGACGACAACAGTCATGACAGGAGACCTTTCTTGTGGGTGGGGACGTGCGCAGCCGGCTCAGCCGAGACGCTCGTCCACGTCGGCACGGGTCGGCGGGTTCGCACCGGCCCGCGAGACGGTGATGCCGGCGGTGACGGCGGCACGGCGCAGCGCCGCGGCGAACGAGGCGGCGTCCTCGAAGATCGCAGGATCGTCCAGCGCGCTGGAGATGAGGCTCGCCATGTACGCGTCGCCGGCACCGATCGTGTCGACGACCGTGACAGCCAGCGCATCGACGGCGCTCACACCACCGGGCCCCAGCCCGACGGCGCCCTCGCCGCCTCGGGTCATGACGATCACGCGCGGCCCGTAGGCGGCGACCTGGTGCAGCACGGCGTCGGCGTCCAACCCCGGGTACAGCCACGCGGCGTCCTCGTCGCTCAGCTTGACCAGATCGGCCGATGCCGCGGCCTGGGCGAAACGTGCGAGCGCGACCTCGTGCGCGCCGACGAGCGCCGGGCGGATGTTCGGGTCGAGCGTCACCAGCGCCGCACCCGTGTCGGCGGCGCGACGCAGGACCTCCAGCACGGCGCTGCCGCCCGGCTCCAGGAAGAGCGCGATCGAACCGGTGTGGACGACACGGGCTCCGTCCAGGGATGCCGCGGGAACCGCCCAGTCGATCGCGAACTCGTACTCGGCGGAACCGTCCGGACGCAGTCGTGCGCGGGCGGTGGAGGTCGCGGCATCCGTCCACGACTCCTCGTCGACGACGGCGCCGGATTCGGCGATCTGGGCAGCGATCCGCGCGCCGCGCTCGTCGCGCCCCAGTCGGGTCAGCAGACGCACCGCGTGTCCCTGCCGGGCAAGGCCCACGGCGACGTTGGCAGGGCTGCCGCCGACGAGCTCGCGGTCGCCCTCGGCGCTCTCGACGATGTCGATGAGCGCCTCACCGATGACCAGCACATCCGTATCCATACGACCAGTCTGGCGCACCGCACGCGGCGCGCGCGTCATCGGCAGTCGGTGTAGACGACGCCCGACGTTCAGGGAGGGTACGTACACTGGAAGATCCGCTCGCACCGACCCGACGTGGCCGGCGAGACGGCCCACGGAACTCGCTCCGAATCACCACGGAACCGCCCCGGAACCCCCTCGGAACCCCAGTGCCCGCCATGACCTCCCCCTCCCCTCGTTTCGCCGGCCTCGACGGCCTGCGCGCGCTCGCCGTGCTGCTCGTGGTCGTGTACCACCTGTTCCCCGGCTGGCTCCTGCAGAGCGGCTTCGTCGGCGTCGACGTCTTCTTCGTCATCTCGGGCTTTCTCATCACGTCGCTGCTGCTGCGCGAACACGACCGCACCGGCCGCATCGCCCTCGGCGCGTTCTGGGCGCGCCGCGCCCGCCGGCTGCTGCCGGCCCTCGCCGTGGTGGTCACCGTGAGCGCCAGCGTCGCCTGGCTCATCGGTGGGGACGTTCTGCTGGGGCTCGGTCGACAGGTGCTCGGCGCGATCACGTTCTCCTACAACTGGGCGTCGATCTCGGCCGGCGCGTCCTACTTCGCCGGGACGCAGCCCGAGCTGCTGCGAAACCTGTGGTCGCTCGCGGTGGAGGAGCAGTTCTACGTGCTCTGGCCGCTGCTTCTGCCCGTGTTCCTCCTGCTGCCACGCCGCGGCATGCGCGCCGCCGTCGCGATGGTCCTGGCCGCGGCATCCCTGGCCTGGGCAGCGCAGCTCGTAGGCATCGGCGCGGGCTCGGTCGACCTGACGCGCGCGTATTACGGCACCGATACGCACGCCTTCGGCCTGCTGCTCGGCGTCGCACTGGCCTTCGCGCTCGCCGGGCGCACCGCGTGGAGCGCGTCCGCGCGCCCGTCCATCGGCGGCGTCGTGCCCGCCTGGACCGCGGTCATCGGCACGGCGAGTGTGATCGGCATCATCATCGTCGGTGCGCTGCCGGCCGGGGCGGAGCGCTATCCGCTCGTGCCGGCGATCGCGAGTGCACTGACCGCGGTCGCGATCGCGGCGGCGACACACGCCGGCTCCTGGTTCGGGCACGCCCTCGACGTCGCGCCGCTGCGCTGGATCGGCGAGCGCTCCTACGGCATCTACCTGTGGCACTGGCCTATCGTCGTCCTGCTCGCCCTCGCGACCACGGGCGGCTTCCTCGAGGAATCCGTGCCGGTCAGCGTCGGGCTCGGCGCCGCCGCCCTCACGCTCGGCGTCTCCGCGGCCTCGTACCGCCTGCTCGAACAGCCCGTGCGCCGGCTCGGCTTCCGGGGCGCGGGGCAAGCACTGTGGGCGCGCCTGCACTCCACGCCGTCGCGGCGGTTCGGCGCGATCGCGACCGTCGGTGTCGGGGCGCTCGTGCTCGGCGGCACGACGGCCGCCGTCGCCGCCGCCCCGCCGGTCAGCTCCAGCCAGGCGGTGGTCGAGGCGGGCCAGCGTGCGCTCGACGCGGCATCCGCCGCCCCCACTCCGTCGGGCGGCCGCGCCGCCTCACCGACGGCGACACCCATCGCCACGGCGACGCAGGGCCCCGACGGCGAGCCGCTGCCCCCTGCACCGGTCACCGTGAGCGGCGACCGGGTGACGGCCGTCGGCGACTCGGTGATGCTGGCCTCGGCCGGCGGCCTGCTCGACGAGCTGCCCGGCGTGCAGATCGACGCCGAAGTCTCGCGCTCGATGTGGGCGGGCAGCAAGATCATCGACCGGCTCTCCGACCAGGGTGCCCTGCGTGACTACGTCGTCGTGGGCCTCGGCACCAACGGCCCCGTCGATTCGGACGCCCTCCAGGACATCTACGACCGCGTCGGTCGCGACCGCACGCTCGTTCTGGTCACGGCGTTCGCTCCCCGCGACTGGATCCCGGGCGTCAATGCCGAGCTGACCGCGTTCGCGGCGAGCCATCCCGGCGTCGTCATCGCCGACTGGTCCGGCGCGATCGCGCCGCACGCCGATGTGCTCGCCGGCGACGGCATCCATCCGGGCGAGACCGGCGGGCGCATCTACGCCGACACCGTCACCCACGCCGTCGATGCCGTGGCGAATCAGCGCGCGCAGACGCGCTACCAGGTGCAGCTGATCCGCTGGGCGACGAGTCGGACGTTCGCCCCCGCACCGTCGTCCTGAGCCGCCCGCGGCGCCGCGGGCGTGCGCAGCGGGCGCCTCAGATGTGCGCGACCAGGGCGACCGACCGTTCGTCCGCCACGAAGCCCAGCCCCTCGTAGAGGGCGTCGGCTCCCGTCGGGCTCGCGGTGTCGACGTCGAGCACCGCTTTCTGCAGACCGGCATCGGCGATCGCACGCAACGTCGCCGCGACGACCGCGGGAGCCAGTCCCTGCCGACGGCGCGCCCGCACGACACCGATGAGGTCGATGTACGAGTTCGAGGCGCCCAGACTCACCCAGTCCTCCTCGTTCACCGACGCGAGACAGAAAGCGGCGATGGTGCCGTCGGCCTCGACGACCAGCCGGGACAGATCGGGGCGGAAGAACTCGCCGCCGACGAACTTGGCCCACGACTCGGGCTGGCTCGGCAGGCTTCCCCAGTGATCGCGGAACGCATCGTTGCGCGCCAGACGGGCGTCGTCATCACGATCGTGCGTGTACGCCACGATGCGCAGCCCGCCCTCCCGCGCCGCGGCCGGCAGCGACACCTCCGGCGCACCGTCGGTCAGATCGCGCAGCATCGTGGCGAACCAGCGTTCGGCGGCCAGACCCGCCGACTCGGCGAGCCTCTGATTGCCGCGGTTCGACTCCTCGGCGTACACCCGCAGCTGAGCGCTCCAGTCATCGCCCGGCACGTCGGGCAGCGCGCCCGCGGCCTCCGCCAGCTGCTCGAGGCCGCGCGCGTACTGCCAGCCGAACACCGCGCTGCCGATCCCGCGGCGCCACAGCGTCGGCAGCACCGCACCCGACAGGTGCACGTTCAGGGCGCCCTCGCGCGAAGGGTGGAGGAAGGAGCTTCCGAACGCGATCACGGTACCCTCGGCATCCAGCGCCAGCACGGTGTCGCGGGAGTGGTCGATGTGCGCAAGATCGAAGGTGTCGGCGACGTCCTCGCGCGGAGTGGTCCAGGTCGGGTGGTCGACACGCTCCGCCGCCACCATCACGGCGTGGATGGCGTCGATGTCGTCGGCCGTCGCGGTGCGCCACGACGCGACCTCCGGATGCCGTGGCAGCACCGGTCCGAGCTCGGATCCGGACCGGCGGCGGAACTGGTCGATGCGCGCACTCAGCGATGGCTCACTCACTCGGGCCACTGTAGTGGGGACGCGCGTGGGGCGCACGCGCGGAGCCGGCCGCGGCGCGAAAAGAGAAGGCCCGCACCCCTGACGGGTGCGGGCCTTCTCGAACGACAGCCGTGCTTACTTCGCGGCGTCCTCGGCGGCAGCCTCGGCCGCGGCGCCCTCCTCGGGCGACTCGGCACCTGCGGCGGCGGCGTCGTCGGCGACGACCTCGGCCGCGGCATCCTGAGCCTCGTCGGCCTCGGCGACCGCGTCGGTGGCGGTCTCCTCGACGGCATCCTCATCCTTGGCCGGGGTGGCGACCGGAGCGGCAGCGGCCGCCTTCTTGGTCGACTTCGGCTTCGGGTTGACCGGCTCGAGGACGAGCTCGATCACGGCCATCGGCGCGTTGTCGCCCTTGCGGTTGCCGATCTTCGTGATGCGGGTGTAACCGCCCTCACGCTCGGCGACCAGCGGCGCGATCTCGGCGAACAGCTCGTGGACGGCGTCCTTGTTGCCGAGGACGGACAGCACGCGACGGCGCGCGTGCAGGTCGCCACGCTTGGCGAACGTGACCATGCGCTCGGCGAGCGGGCGCAGGCGCTTGGCCTTGGTCTCGGTCGTCGTGATCGACTTGTGGGTGAACAGCGCCGAGGCCAGGTTGGCCAGCAGCAGACGCTCGTGGGCGGGGCCGCCTCCGAGGCGGGGACCCTTGGTGGGCTTGGGCATGTCAGTTACTCCAGAGGGAAAAGGTCAGCGAACCGGTCGGGGCCGGTGCGCGCAGAAGGTCTTGCCGTTGCGAGCGCGGAGGCTCAGAGGGCCTCGTCGTCGTAGCCGCCGTAGAAGTGCGCACCGTCGAACCCGGGGACCGAGTCCTTCAGCGACAGGCCGAGGGAGACGAGCTTGTCGCGCACCTCGTCGACCGACTTCTGACCGAAGTTGCGGATGTTCATCAGCTGCGTCTCGGAGAGGGCGACCAGCTCCGACACCGTGTTGATGCCCTCGCGCTTGAGGCAGTTGTACGAACGCACCGACAGATCGAGGTCCTCGATCGGCATCGACAGCTCGTTGGTGAGAACCTCGGCGACCGGCGCGGGACCGATCTCGATGCCCTCGGCCTCGACGTTCAACTCGCGAGCGAGACCGAACAGCTCGGTGAGCGTGCGCCCGGCCGACGCGACGGCGTCGCGCGGGGAGATCGACGGCTTGGCCTCGACGTCCAGGACGAGCTTGTCGAAGTCGGTGCGCTCACCGGCACGCGTGGCGTCGACGCGGTACGAGACCTTCAGAACGGGCGAGTAGATCGAGTCGATCGGGATCTGGCCCGCCTCGGCGTACTCGTTGCGGTTCTGGGTGGCCGACACGTAGCCACGGCCGCGCTCGATCGTGAGCTCGAGCTCGAACTTCGCCGAGTCGTTGAGCGTCGCGATGACCAGCTCGGGGTTGTGCACCTCGACACCCGCCGGAGCGGAGATGTCGGCGGCGGTGACCTCGCCGGCGCCGGTCTTGCGCAGGTAGGCGGTGATCGGCTCGTCGCGCTCCGAGGAGACGACCAGCTGCTTGATGTTGAGGATGATCTCGGTGACATCCTCCTTCACGCCCGGGATGGTGCTGAACTCGTGCAGCACGCCGTCGATGCGGATGCTGGTGACAGCCGCGCCGGGGATCGAGGACAGCAGGCTGCGGCGCAGCGCGTTGCCGATCGTGTAGCCGAAGCCGGGCTCCAGCGGCTCGATGACGAAGCGGCTGCGGAACTCGCCGATCTTCTCCTCGGTCAGAGTGGGACGCTGTGCAATGAGCACTATGTGTTCCTTTCCGTCACGTGCCCGCTATATGACACGTGCGATTGCAAGAGGTGTTGAGTTTTCAAAGACGACGGATGCCGGGTGCCGCCCGCGATGCGGGGGCACCCGGCCCGGAAGTCAGACGCGGCGACGCTTCGGCGGACGGCAGCCGTTGTGCGCCTGCGGGGTGACGTCGGAGATCGACCCCACCTCGAGGCCGGCGGCCTGCAGCGAACGGATCGCGGTCTCGCGACCCGAACCCGGGCCCTTCACGAAGACGTCGACCTTCTTGACGCCGTGCTCGGCGGCCTGGCGGGCGGCCGACTCGGCGGCCATGCCGGCGGCGTACGGGGTCGACTTGCGCGAGCCCTTGAAGCCCACTCCACCCGAGGACGCCCAGCTGATGACAGCGCCCGAGGGGTCGGTGATCGAAACGATCGTGTTGTTGAACGTCGACTTGATGTGGGCCTGGCCCAGCGCGATGTTCTTCTTCTCCTTGCGGCGCGGCTTGCGCGCAGCGGTCTTGGCCTGTGCCATGTGTCTGTTCTCCTAAACCTGTACCGGGGGCCGCGCTTACTTGCGGCCGGCCTTCTTCTTGCCGGCGACGGTGCGCTTCGGGCCCTTGCGGGTACGCGCGTTGGTCTTGGTGCGCTGACCGCGCACCGGAAGGCCGCGGCGGTGACGCAGACCCTCGTACGAGCCGATCTCGACCTTGCGGCGGATGTCGGCGGCGACCTCACGGCGCAGGTCACCCTCCACCTTGTAGTTGCCTTCGATGTGGTCGCGCAGCGCGACCAGCTGGTCGTCGGTGAGGTCCTTGACGCGGATCGACTCGTCGATCTCGGTGGCCTTGAGGATCTCGACCGAACGGGTACGGCCGATGCCGTAGATGTACGTGAGGGCGATCACCACGCGCTTGTCGCGCGGGATGTCAACGCCGGCAAGACGTGCCATGCGGTTCTCCTAGGAGTAGTGGAGGTGTGGAGCAGGATCGGTGCCCGGGCCTCCGCCCCGAGGTGTCCCCTCCGAAGAGGATCTGATCCTGCCTGTGTGCTGACTGTTTCCAGTCGGTGCGAACGTTGCGCCGTTCTCGGACCGCTGGTCGTTGAGCGAGCGCAGCGAGTCGAAGCGCGCCGTTCGCGGTATGGAGTTGTGTCTTCGTGCTGAGGTTTCGGCTCGACCGCTGCGCGGCCTTGCTCAACCTTGAGTCGCGAGCGGATCAGCGCGGCGTCGCCGCGGTGATGCGCTCCGACTCAACCCTGGCGCTGCTTGTGACGCGGGTTCGACTTGCAGATCACCATGACGCGACCGTGGCGGCGGATGACCTTGCAGTGGTCGCAGATGGGCTTGACGGAGGGGTTGACCTTCATGATTTTCCTGTTCGCTGTCTTCGAGTCGGACGGGATGCCTCGGCATCCGCCCGCTCGTTACTTCTCGACCGGTCTAGCGGTAGCGGTAGACGATGCGACCGCGCGTGAGGTCGTAGGGCGAGAGCTCCACGACGACGCGGTCTTCGGGGATGATGCGGATGTAGTTCTGCCGCATCTTGCCGGAGATCGTGGCGAGTACCTTGTGTCCGTTGGTGAGCTCAACGCGGAACATCGCGTTGGGCAGCGCTTCAGACACGACGCCCTCGATTTCGATGACACCGTCTTTCTTAGCCATAGCCTCGCTGACGCTTGTGCAGACCGGTCGGTCTGCGGTGAGTGGGATGTGGTGCGGCGACACGCCAATGAAGGCGCAAGGCACCAAAGATTCAGTGTACGTGATAGAGGGCCGCACGGCAAACTGCCGTACGGCCCTCGCGCTCGTCTCAGACGCGCGTCACTTGAAGAGGGAGGCGAACTGACCCTTCGCCGGAATGGTCTGGTTCGAGATGACCGTTCCGTTGATCGCGAGAGTGGGCGTGCCGATGCCGCTCGATCCCGGCTGGACCGGCGTCTTCTGCGTCATCGAGGTGACGAACTTCGAATAGGTGCCGTCCGTCACGCACGAGTCGATACCCGTGACGCCGACGCCCTTCGCGATGTCGATGATCTGCTGATCGGTCAGGCCCGTCGAGTTCTCCTCGGGCTGGTTCTTGTACATCGCCTGCATGAACGCGACGACCTTGTCGGGGTCGGCCTGCGCGACGCAGTACATGGCGTTGGCGGACCGCGTCGAGTAGTTGGTTCCCTGCGAGTAGCGGTCCAGGATCGCGATCGGGTGGATGTTGAGCGTGATCGTGCCCTTGTTCGCCAGATCGAGGATCTCGGGGCCATACGTGGTCTCGAACTGGTTGCAAATGGGGCACATGAAGTCGATGTAGGTGTCGAGGGTCTGCTCTCCCGAGCCGACGGCGATCGCGCCCGTCTCCTGGTTGATGCCCGCACCCGCCGGTGCCGTGCCGGGGTCCGTGGCTGCCCGGTTCATCCACACCACGAGCGCGATGACCAGCGCGACCACGACGACGACCGCCACGCTCACCCAGATCGCGAACCAGTTCCTCTTACCCGCTGCTGCCTGCGCCATAACCTCGATGCCTCTCCGATATGCGGCTGTCGCCGCCGTCCTACCATTGTGGCTCACGCACTCTTATGCGTTGCCCGTGAAAGCCGTGACTTCACCCGCCCCCACCCCGCCGAGCCGCTACGTCGCCCGCGACCCGCCATGTTCTCGCGCGCCCTTTCGCGTCGGTTCGGCACGTTCGTAGCGGCTCGGCGTGACCGGTCAGCGTTGCGGATGGATGCCGAACGCGCGCAGGCGTGCACCCAGGTGGGCTGCCGTGGCGATGTCGGCCGTGCCCCAGCGCACGAGTCGCCGTCCCGTGGTCCCGCGGATCCAGTCCTCGCGCTGCTTCTCTTCCATGACCACCCGCTCCACCCCGACGCCCTCGCCCCGCATCGCAGGATCGAGGTACTTTCCCTCGCCGTCGTACTCGCCCCAGACTCCGACGTCATCCAGCGCGAAGTCGACATGGACCAGGCGCGAGCCCGGACCGGCGACCGGGACCTGCAGACGCGGCGTGGCGAAGCCGAGGTCGCCGATGTAGAGCCGGCTCACGCTCTCCCCGGGCGAAGCGGCACGACCATCGGCGAGTTCCAGCATCCGCCGGGCGGGCCGGACCCCACGGCCACCGCACGGCAGCCGCTGCGCAACCTGCCGGCGCAGACTCTCCGCCGCCTCCACGTCGTACCCGTTCCACGACCAGGCGGCACGGCGAAGCGCGGCGTCTGCGAGGGAGAGTCCTGTCTCGAAGGATGCCGAGCGCAGCACGTCCGCGACCGTGCGGGCCAGTCCGGTGCAGAGCACGCCCTGGCGCATCGTCATGTCGCTCGAGGCGACGGCAACCTGGTGACGTGCGACCAACGGCTCGGATGCGCGTACGTGCCCGCTCGCTGCGCGTCCACTGAGGTGCACGCGGCGGGGTTCGACGCGAAACAGCGGCAATTCCCAGAGGACGGCCGCCGAGGCATGGGAGTAGACGAGCTCCGAGTTCCCCGTGCGACGACGTTCAGCGGCGGCGACACGCATCAGATGACGCCCTTCGCTGTGGACACGGCGCCACCGTTCCGCCTCGGCGTAACACCCGCGATCCACACGGATGAGGGATCCGTGCCGCACCGCCGCATCGGCATCCGGATCTCCCTCTTCGCCCGCGGTGGACAGCAGCCGCCCACGGGGTGCCCTGGGGAGGAACCTTCGTGCACCACGCGAGCCGCTCCTGCGGCGCCGAGCCGACATCCTGCGGCGCGGAGGATGATGTCGGCTCGCGCGGAGGATGGCGGCTCGCGGGGAGCAGAGTGCGCGCAGTGCGCGGGTCAGGCGATGGGGGTGGGGGTGACGCCGAAGGGGGCGAGACCGGCGGCGCCGCCGTCGGCGGCGGTCAGCACCCACACGCCGTTCTCGTGAACGGCGACGCTGTGCTCCCAGTGGCTTCCGTCGCTGCCGTCGACGGTCGTGACCGTCCAGTCGTCGTCCTCGACGAAGGTCTCCTCGGAGCCGGCGGTGATCATCGGTTCGATCGCGACACACAGGCCGGGACGC
This sequence comes from Microbacterium sp. DMC48, assembly GCF_056313825.1. Taxonomy (NCBI): domain Bacteria; kingdom Bacillati; phylum Actinomycetota; class Actinomycetes; order Micrococcales; family Microbacteriaceae; genus Microbacterium; species Microbacterium sp. DMC48. The sequence continues at coordinate 563,286 of NZ_JBQUZN010000003.1, forward strand.
ACCGCGGGGCCCAGGTCGGACACCCGGTAGTTGAAGATCGTCGGGCCCTCGTGCATCCGGCGGCCGATGCCGTGGCCGACGTAGTCGCGAAGGATGCCGTAGCTCTCCCCCGAGCGCTCGATGTAGCCCTGCACCGCGTCACCGATCTCTCCGACGCGCGACGCCGACGCGAGCGCGGCCACGCCCGCCCAGAGCGAGCCCTCGGTCACCTGCGACAGCCGCTCGCGCGACGCCTGCACAACCGGATCCCCGCCGGGGACGACCACCGTGATGGCCGAGTCGCCGTTCCAGCCCTTGAACTGCGCACCGGCATCGATCGACACGATGTCGCCCGGCTCGAGCACGCGCTCCCCGGGGATGCCGTGGACGACCTGGTCGTTCACCGAGATGCAGGTCGTGTGGCGGTAGCCGCGCACGAGCTGGAAGTTCGACTCGGCCCCGCGGGCGAGGATGACCTCGGATGCCGCGGCATCCAGCTCAGCCGTGGTCACGCCCGGGGCGATCAGTGCGCGCACCGCGTCCAGCGCGGCCGCGGTGATCAGACCCGGCTCGACCATCGCACGCAGCTGCGCCGGGGTCTTGTACAGGGAGCGCCGAAGTCCCATCAGGAAGCGGCGATGCCGCGAGCTGCCAGGGCGTCCTGGATGCGCGCGTACACCTCGTCCAGGGAGCCGACACCGTCGATCTGGTCGACGATGCCGCGCTCGCGGTAGACGTCCAGAATGGGCGCCGTCTCGGACTCGTAGATGGCCAGACGCTTCGCGATCGACTCGGCGTTGTCATCGGCGCGACCCTGCTCGGCCGCCCGCAGCGAGAGACGCTGGATGGACTCGTCGCGCGGCACCACCAACTCGATGACCGCGGTGAGGGGCTCGCCCCTCTCGTCCAGGAAACCGTCGAGGTCGCCCACCTGTCCGAGGTTGCGCGGGTAGCCGTCCAGGAGAAAACCACCGGCGGCATCCGGCTGGGCCAGGCGATCGCGCACGATCTCCCCGGTGAGCGCGTCGGGGACGAGGTCGCCCGCGTCGATGATCGCCTTGACCTTCAGACCGAGTTCCGTGCCCTCTTTCACGTTGGCGCGGAACACGTCCCCCGTCGACACGGCGGGGATACCGAGGGCGTCGGCGATGCGCACGCCCTGCGTGCCCTTGCCGGAACCCTGCGGTCCGATGATGATAAGGCGCGCGGCGGTCATCGCAGCAGCCCTTCGTAGTGACGCTGCTGCAGCTGCGCGTCGATCTGCTTGACCGTCTCCAGACCGACACCGACGATGATGAGGATCGAGGCGCCGCCGAACGGGAAGTTCTGGTTGGCGCTGACCGTCGCGAGCGCCACCAGCGGCAGCAGCGCGATGAGCCCGAGGTAGATCGAGCCCGGCAGCGTGATGCGGGTCAGCACGTAGTCGAGGTACTCCGCCGTGGGCCGGCCGGCACGGATGCCGGGGATGAATCCGCCGTACTTCTTCATGTTGTCGGCGACCTCGACGGGGTTGAACGTGATCGCGACGTAGAAGTAGGTGAACCCGACGATGAGCAGGAAGTACAGCAGCATGTAGAGCGGGTGATCGCCCTTCGTCAGATACTGCTGGATCCACGTCACCCAACCGGGGATGTTGCCGTTGGCGTCCGGCGTCTGATTGAACTGGGCGATCAGTGCCGGGATGTACAGCAGCGACGAGGCGAAGATGACCGGCACGACGCCCGCCATGTTCACCTTGATCGGGATGTACGTGTTCGTGCCGCCGAGGGTGCGACGCCCGACCATGCGCTTGGCGTACTGCACGGGGATGCGCCGCTGCGACTGCTCGACGAAGACGACGAGAGCGACGACGACGATGCCGACGGCCAGCACGAGGAGGAAGACCTCGAAACCGCGCGACGTGGCGATGGCCCACATGGCCGCCGGGAACTGCGCCGCGATCGAGGTGAAGATGAGGATGGACATGCCGTTGCCCACGCCACGCTCGGTGACGAGCTCGGCGAACCACATGATGAGGCCGGTGCCGGCGGTCAGCGTGATGATCATCAGCAGCTGGGCCCACCACACGTCGTTGGTGAGCAGCGCGTTGCACTCGGCGATGCCGGTCGTGCCGAAGAGCTGACCCGAGCGTGCCACCGTCACCAGCGTGGTGGATTGCAGGAGCGCCAGCGCGATCGTCAGGTAGCGGGTGTACTGCGTGAGCTTGGCCTGACCGGCCTGCCCCTCCTTGTACAGCGCCTCGAAGTGCGGAATCACGACGCGCAGCAGCTGCACGATGATGGTCGCGGTGATGTAGGGCATGACGCCGAGCGCGAAGATCGACAGCTGCAGGAGCGCGCCGCCGGAGAACAGGTTGACGAGCGAGAGCAGACCCTCACTCGCAGAACCGGTCTGCTGGAGGCAGGACTGCACGTTCGGGAAGCTCACGAAGGGCGCCGGAACGTGCGCACCAAGGCGATAGATGGCGATGATCGCGAGGGTGAAGAAGATCTTCCGCCGGAGATCCGGGGTGCGGAAGACCCGCGCGATGGCGCTGACGGCGCTGAACAAGGGGATTTCCTCCAGAGAGCTGACCGGTGTCTCGATGCGGGTCCGAGGACGCCGCTTCCAGAGTACGGCAACAGGGGCCGGAGGCTCGCCTCCGGCCCCTGCCGTGGAATTACTTGACCGAACCGCCCGCGGCGACGATCTTCTGCTCGGCCGAACCCGAGACCTTGTCGACGGCGACGGTGAGCTTGACCGAGATGTCGCCGGTGCCGAGCACCTTGACCTTCTCGTTCTTGCGCACCGCACCCTTGGCGACGAGGTCGCTGACGGTGACGTCGCCACCGGCCGGGTACAGCTCGGCCAGCTTGTCGAGGTTGACCACCTGGTACTCGACGCGGAACGGGTTCTTGAACCCGCGCAGCTTCGGCGTCCGCATGTGCAGCGGCATCTGACCGCCCTCGAAGCCGACCTTCACCTGGTAGCGGGCCTTCGTGCCCTTGGTGCCACGACCAGCGGTCTTACCCTTCGAGCCCTCACCGCGACCGACACGGGTCTTCGCGGTGTTGGAGCCGGGAACCGGACGCAGGTGGTGGACCTTGAGCACACCGGGGCGCGACACCTCGGCATCCGCCTTCTTGGCGGGAGCCTTCTTCGCGGCCGGCTTCTCGGCGGTCTTCTTGGCAGCCGGCTTGGCGGCGGCCTTCTTCTCGGTGTTCTTCACAGCGACCTCTTCGGTCGCCTTCTCAGCCTTCTCGGCCATCAGTCGATCTCCTCAACCTTGACGAGGTGGGCGACAGTCTTGACGTAGCCGCGCGTCTGCGCGTCGTCGGGACGGACGACCGAGTCGCCGATCCGCTTCAGACCGAGCGAACGCAGCGTGTCGCGCTGGTTCTGCTTCTCGCTCACCTTGGACTTGACCTGGGTCACCTTGAGACGCGCGGCCATCAGGCACCTACCTTCGCAGCGGCCGCGGCGTCGGCCTCGGCACGGATCAGACGGGCGGGAGCCACCTGGTCGAAGTCGAGACCGCGACGAGCGGCGACCGCGCGGGGCTCCTCGAGCTGCTTCAGCGCCTCGACGGTCGCGTGCACGATGTTGATCGTGTTCGACGAACCGAGCGACTTGGAGAGCACGTCGTGGATGCCGGCGCACTCGAGCACGGCGCGCACCGGACCACCGGCGATAACACCGGTACCGGCGGCAGCCGGACGCAGGAGCACGACACCGGCAGCGGCCTCACCCTGCACCGGGTGCGGGATGGAGGAGCCGGTGCGCGGCACACGGAAGAAGTTGCGCTTGGCCTCTTCGACACCCTTGGAGATGGCGAGGGGAACCTCACGCGCCTTGCCGTAGCCGACGCCGACGAGACCGTTGCCATCGCCCACGACGACGAGCGCCGTGAAGCTGAAGCGGCGACCGCCCTTGACGACCTTCGACACGCGGTTGATCGTCACGACGCGCTCGAGGAACTGGCTCTTCTCGGCGTCGCGCGAACCACGGTCGCGGTTGGGGTTGCGCTCGCGACCGCCACGACGGGGCTCGCGGGCCTCGCGCTCGACGGGAGCGGTGGCCGCAGCCTGCTCGGTCACTTCGTTCTCCACATTCTGAGTAGTTGCATCGCTCACAGGTTCAGACCTCCCTCGCGGGCGCCCTCGGCGATCGCTGCGACACGGCCCGCGTAGCGGTTGCCACCGCGGTCGAACACGACGTCCGAGAAGCCGGCCGCCTTGGCGCGCTCGGCGACGAGCTCGCCGACCTTGCGGGCCTTGGCGGTCTTGTCACCGTCGAACGTGCGCAGGTCCGACTCGAGAGTCGAGGCCGACGCGACGGTCACGCCCTTGCTGTCGTCCACGAGCTGGACGAAGACGTGGCGGGCCGAACGGGTGACGACAAGGCGCGGACGGGCCTCGGTGCCCACGACCTTCTTGCGAAGGCGCAGGTGACGACGCGAACGCGCGTCGCTCTTCGACTTGACAGCCATGATTACTTACCAGCCTTTCCGGCCTTGCGGCGAACGACCTCGCCCGCGTAACGCACACCCTTGCCCTTGTAGGGCTCGGGCTTGCGGATCTTGCGGATGTTCGCGGCGGCCTCACCGACGGCCTGCTTCGAGATGCCGCTGACGGTGAGCTTGTTGTTGCCCTCGACGGTCAGCGTGATGCCGGCCGGCGCTTCGACCAGCACGGGGTGCGAGAAGCCGAGCGCGAACTCGACCGCCGTCCCCTTCTGCGCGACGCGGTAACCGGTGCCGACGACCTCGAGGCCCTTGGTGTAGCCCTGGGTGACGCCGATGATGTTGTTGTTGATCAGGGTGCGGGTCAGTCCGTGCAGCGAACGCGACTCGCGCTCGTCGTCGGGACGGGAGACCAGAACCTGGTTCTCCTCGACCTTGACCTCGATGGGCTTGGAGACGGAGAGCGCGAGCTCGCCCTTCGGGCCCTTGACCGTGACATCCTGGCCGTCGACCGAAACGGTCACGCCGGCGGGGATGTCGATGGGAAGACGTCCAATACGCGACATGTCAGATCACCACACGTAGGCGAGGACTTCCCCACCCACGCCCTTCTGCTCTGCCTGGCGGTCGGTGAGAAGACCGGAGGAGGTGGACAGGATCGCGACGCCCAGGCCGCCGAGGACCTTGGGGATCTCGGTCGAGCGTGCGTACACGCGCAGGCCGGGCTTCGAGACGCGCTTGATGCCGGCGATCGACCGCTCGCGGTTCGGGCCGTACTTCAGCGTGAGCGTGAGGGTCTGGCCGACACGAGCGTCGGACACCTCCCAGCCGGAGATGTAGCCCTCCTGCTGGAGGATCTCGGCGATGTGGGTCTTGAGCTTCGAGCTCGGCAGCGACACGGAGTCGTGGTGCGCCGAGTTCGCGTTGCGCAGACGGGTCAGCATGTCAGCGACCGGGTCTGTCATCGTCATTTCTTGGTTTCCTTTGTTCAGCGGTTTCGGATGCCGTTACACGACAGCCGACCTTCTTGATGGACCGACCGGAGAGGTCGGGGGAGGTGTCAGGCCTGGTTCTCGTCCGTCTTGAACGGGAAGCCCAGCTGGCGCAGCAGCGACCGGCCCTCGTCATCCGTCTTCGCCGTGGTGACGATCGTGATGTCGAAGCCGCGGACGCGGTCGATCTTGTCCTGGTTGATCTCGTGGAAGACCGACTGCTCCTGCAGACCGAACGTGTAGTTGCCGTGACCGTCGAACTGCTTGGGCGACAGGCCGCGGAAGTCGCGGATGCGGGGCAGAGCGAGGTTCACGAGGCGGTCCAGGAACTCCCACGCGCGGTCACCGCGGAGGGTGACGTGCGCACCGATGGCCTGGCCCTCACGCAGCTTGAACTGCGCGATGGACTTGCGGGCCTTGGTGACGACGGGCTTCTGACCCGTGATCTTGGTGAGGTCGTCGACCGCACCATCGATCACCTTGGAGTCGCGAGCCGCCTCGCCGACGCCGGTGTTCACGACGACCTTGACGATCCCGGGGATCTGCATGACGTTGGCGTAGCCGAACTCGTCCTGCAGGGCCTTCTTGATCTCGCCCTGGTACTTCTGCTTCAGGCGGGGCTGGATCTTGCCAGCCGCCGCGGCAGTGGTGCTGCTCATGTTCAGAGGTCCTTGCCGCTCTTCTTCGCGTAGCGCACGCGAACGGTGCGCTTCACGCCATCCTTCGTCTGCTCCTCGACACGGTGACCGACCTTGGTCGGCTTCTTGGTCGAGGGGTCGACGAGGGCGACGTTGGAGATGTGGATCGGGGCTTCCATCGTCTCGATGCCGCCCGTCTTGGTGCCGCGCTGGGACTGGCCCACGCGGTTGTGCTTCGTGACGTAGTTGACGCCCTCGACGATGACGCGGTTCTGCTCGACGAGAACGTCGAGGACCTTGCCCTGCTTGCCGCGGTCGCCGCCCTTGTCCTGCTTCTTGCCAGTGATGACCTGAACGAGGTCACCCTTCTTGATCTTGGCCATGAGGGTCAGATCACCTCCGGTGCGAGCGACACGATCTTCATGAACTTCTTGTCACGAAGCTCACGACCGACCGGTCCGAAGATGCGGGTGCCGCGGGGCTCCCCGTCGTTCTTCAGGATGACGGCGGCGTTCTCGTCGAACTTGATGTAGGAGCCGTCGGGACGACGGACCTCCTTCTTGGTGCGGACGATGACGGCCTTGACCACATCGCCCTTCTTGACGTTGCCGCCGGGGATCGCGTCCTTGACGGTCGCGACGATGATGTCGCCGAGACCGGCGTAACGGCGGTTGGAGCCGCCGAGCACACGGATCGTGAGCAGCTCCTTGGCGCCGGTGTTGTCGGCGACCTTGAGGCGGGACTCAGTCTGGATCATTTCTTACTTCGCCTTCTCGAGGATCTCGACCAGGCGCCACCGCTTGGTGGCGCTGAGCGGCCGGGTCTCGTTGATCAGCACGAGGTCGCCGATGCCGGCGCTGTTCTGCTCGTCGTGGGCCTTGACCTTCGACGTGCGACGGATGACCTTACCGTAGAGCGGGTGCTTCACGCGGTCTTCGACCTCGACGACGATCGTCTTGTCCATCTTGTCGCTGACGACGTAGCCACGACGCGACTTGCGGTAGCCACGGGCGTCCGCATCGCGCACGTCGTGGGCAGCCGACTCGTGACCGGCAGCGGGCGCCTCGACGACGGCCTCGGCGGCCGGCGCCTTCTTGGCGGCCTTCTTCTCGGTGGTCTCAGCCATCACTCGGCCTCTTCCTTCGTGGCCTCGGCAGCGTCATCCGCCTTCTTGGCCTTGGTCTTCTTCGCCTTGGACGCGACCTCGACGGGGGCGGGCGTGGCACGGATGCCGAGCTCGCGCTCGCGGATCACGGTGTAGAGCCGCGCGATGTCGCGCTTGACGGCGCGAATGCGGCCGTGGCTCTCGAGCTGGCCGGTGGCCGACTGGAAGCGCAGGTTGAACAGCTCTTCCTTGGCCTTGCGCAGCTCTTCGACGAGGCGCTGGTCCTCGAACGTGTCCAGCTCGCTCGGAGCGAGCGTCTTGGTTCCGACAGCCATTACGCGTCGCCCTCCTCGCGCTTGATGATGCGTGCCTTCAGGGGCAGCTTGTGAATTGCACGGGTGAGCGCCTCGCGAGCGAGCTGCTCGTTGACGCCCGCGACCTCGAACAGGACGCGACCCGGCTTGACGTTGGCGACCCACCACTCCGGCGAACCCTTACCGGAACCCATGCGGGTCTCGGCGGGCTTCTTGGTGAGGGGACGGTCGGGGTAGATGTTGATCCACACCTTGCCGCCACGCTTGATGTGACGCGTCATCGCGATACGAGCGGACTCGATCTGACGGTTGGTCACATACGCGGGGGTGAGGGCCTGGATGCCGAACTCGCCGAAGGAGACCTTCGTGCCGCCGGTGGCCTGGCCCGCGCGACCCGGGTGGTGCTGCTTGCGGTACTTGACCTTACGGGGAATAAGCATTATGCCGATGCTCCTTCTGCGACGGGCGCCTCGTTGCGGGGCGCGCGACGACGGTCGCCACCACGGTCGTCACGACCGCGGGGTGCCTTCGGCGCGTTGGCCTGCTCGCGAGCGAGCTCCTTGTTGGTGAGGTCGCCCTTGTAGATCCAGACCTTCACACCGATGCGGCCGAAGGTGGTCTTGGCCTCGTAGAAGCCGTAGTCGATGTTCGCGCGCAGCGTGTGCAGCGGCACACGACCCTCGCGGTAGAACTCCGAACGGCTCATCTCGGCGCCGCCGAGACGACCCGAGACCTGGATGCGGATGCCCTTGGCGCCGGCGCGCTGTGCGCCCTGCAGACCCTTGCGCATCGCGCGGCGGAAGGCCACGCGGGCGGAGAGCTGCTCGGCGATGCCCTGGGCGACCAGCTGAGCGTCGGCCTCGGGGTTCTTGACCTCGAGGATGTTCAGCTGGATCTGCTTGCCGGTGAGCTTCTCGAGGTCGGCGCGGATGCGCTCGGCCTCGGCGCCGCGGCGACCGATGACGATGCCGGGGCGGGCGGTGTGGATGTCGACGCGGACGCGGTCACGCGTGCGCTCGATCTCGATGCCGCTCACGCCGGCGCGGTCCAGCTGCGTCTGCAGGAGCTTGCGGATCTTGACGTCCTCGGCCACGTAGTCGGCGTAACGCTGTCCCGGCTTCGTGGAGTCGGAGAACCAACGCGACACGTGGTCCGTGGTGATGCCGAGGCGGAAGCCGTACGGGTTGACCTTCTGTCCCATTACTTGCTCGCCTTCTTGTTCGTGGAGCCGGCCGCGGCCTCATCGACCTCGGGGGTCGCGAGCTCGACGGTGATGTGGCTCGTGCGCTTCTTGATCTGGAAGGCGCGGCCCTGTGCGCGGGGCTGGAAACGCTTGAGCGTCGTGCCCTCGTCGACGTACGCGTTGCGCACGTACAGGTCCTGCTCGTCCAGGAACTCGCCGTCCTTGTCAGCCTTCACACGGGCGTTGGCGACCGCAGCGGCGACGAGCTTGTAGATCGGCTCGCTGGCACTCTGGGGCGCGAACTTCAGGATGGCCAGGGCCTCCTGAGCCTGCTTGCCCTTGATCAGCGCGACGACACGACGAGCCTTCTGAGGGGTCACGCGGATGTGCTTCACGCGTGCGATGGAATCCACCATTTCTCTCCTCCTCTAGTCCTCTCTAGGAACGCCACCGCGTCAGCGGCGGCGACCCTTCTTGTCGTCCTTCTCGTGGCCGCGGAAGGTGCGGGTGGGCGCGAACTCGCCCAGCTTGTGACCGACCATGGTCTCGGACACGAACACGGGGATGTGCTTGCGTCCGTCGTGCACGGCGATGGTGTGTCCCAGCATGGCGGGGATGATCATCGAACGGCGCGACCAGGTCTTGATGACGTTCTTGGTGCCGGCATCGTTCTGCGAGACGACCTTGCGAAGCAGGTGCTCGTCGACGAAGGGGCCCTTCTTCAGGCTGCGAGGCATCTTCCTCTACTCCTACTTGCGCTTCTTGCCGGCGTTGCGACGACGGACGATGTACTTGTCGCTTTCCTTGTTGGCGTGGCGGGTGCGACCCTCAGCCTGGCCCCAAGGAGAGACGGGGTGACGTCCACCGGACGTCTTGCCCTCACCACCACCGTGCGGGTGGTCGACCGGGTTCATCGCGACACCGCGGACGGTCGGGCGGATGCCCTTCCAGCGGTTACGGCCGGCCTTGCCCCAGTTGATGTTCGACTGCTCGGCGTTGCCGACCTCGCCGATCGTGGCGCGGCAGCGCGCGTCGACGTTGCGGATCTCGCCCGACGGCAGACGAAGCTGCGCGTAGGGGCCGTCCTTGGCGACCAGGCGAACCGACGCACCGGCCGAACGCGCCATCTTCGCGCCGCCGCCGGGGCGGAGCTCGATCGCGTGGATCACGGTACCGGTGGGGATGTTCTTCAGCGGCAGGTTGTTGCCCGGCTTGATGTCGGCGCCCGGACCGGACTCGACGATGTCGCCCTGCTGCAGCTTGTTCGGCGCGAGGATGTAGCGCTTCTCGCCGTCCACGTAGTGCAGCAGCGCGATGCGCGCGGTGCGGTTGGGGTCGTACTCGATGTGTGCGACCTTGGCGTTGACGCCGTCCTTGTCATTGCGACGGAAGTCGATGACGCGGTACTGACGCTTGTGACCGCCACCGATGTGACGCGTGGTGATGCGCCCCTGGTTGTTGCGACCACCGGTCTTCGACAGCGGACGGAGCAGCGACTTCTCGGGCGTCGATCGCGTGATCTCGGCGAAGTCGGCCACCGACGAACCGCGGCGACCCGGGGTCGTGGGCTTGTACTTGCGAATAGCCATGTTGGTTGTCCTCTATCCCAGCTGTCAGCCGACGGCCGTGAAGATGTCGATGGTGCCCGACTTGAGCGTGACGATGGCGCGCTTGGTGTCCTTGCGCCTACCGGTGCCGAAGCGGGTGCGGCGGGACTTGCCCGCGCGGTTGAGCGTGTTGACCGCGGCGACCTTGACGCCGAAGATCTTCTCGATCGCGAGCTTGATCTCGGTCTTCGAGGAGCGCGGGTCCACCAGGAAGGTGTACTTGCCCTCGTCGATGAGCCCGTAGCTCTTCTCCGAGACGACCGGCTTCAGGATGATGTCGCGCGGGTCCTTGTTGAGGGAGACGTTCATGCCGAGACCTCCTCGGTGGTGGCGCTCTTGGACGCGACGAACGCGTCGTAGGCGGCCTTGGTGAAGACGATGTCGTCGGAGACGAGCACGTCGTAGGCGTTCAGCTGGTCGAAGCTGAGGACGTGGACGTACGCGAGGTTGCGAACGCTCTTGACCGACAGCTCGTCGCCACGCTCGATGACGACCAGGACGTTCTTGGTCGGAGCGAGCTCGGCGAGGACGGCCGCAGCGGCCTTGGTCGACGGGGCGCCCTCGATGCCGAAGGAGTCCACGACGTGCAGACGGCCACCGCGAGCACGGTCGCTCAGCGCGCCCAGAAGGGCGGCGGCGATCATCTTCTTGGGGGTGCGCTGCGAGTAGTCGCGCGGCTTCGGGCCGTGGACGATGCCACCACCGGTCATGTGCGGCGCGCGGATGGAGCCCTGACGGGCGTTACCCGTGCCCTTCTGCTTGAAGGGCTTGCGGCCGGCACCGGAGACCTCGCCACGACGCTTGGTCGAGTGCGTGCCCTGGCGAGCCGCCGCGAGCTGCGCGACGACGACCTGGTGGATCAGCGGGATGTTCGTCTTGACGTCGAACAGCGCAGCGGGAAGAGCGACCGAGCCGGCCTTCTTGCCGCTGGGGCTGTGGACGTCGAGCGCGAGAGTCGAGTCAGCCATGATCAGGCACCCTTCACTGCGTTGCGGACGTAGACGATGCGGCCGCGCGCACCGGGGACGGCGCCCTTGACGAGCAGCAGACCCTTCTCGGCGTCGACGGCGTGCACCGTGAGGTTGAGGACGGTCACGCGCTCGCCACCCATACGGCCGGCCATGCGCATGCCCTTGAAGACGCGGCTCGGCGTCGACGAGGCGCCGATCGAGCCGGGCTTGCGGTGGTTGCGGTGCGCACCGTGCGAGGCGGAGACACCCTTGAAGTTGTGGCGCTTCATGACACCCGCGGTGCCCTTGCCCTTGCTGGTGCCGACGACGTCGACAAGCTGGCCGGCCTCGAAGGTGGCGTCCACGGTGAGCTCCTGACCGAGTGAGTAGTCAGCGGCATCCGCGGTGCGCACCTCGGTGAGGTGGCGGCGGGGGGTCACGCCCGCGGCCTCGAAGTGGGCCGTCTGGGGCTTGTTGACCTTGCGGGGGTCGATCTGGCCGTAGGCGATCTGGACGGCGTTGTAGCCGTCGCGCTCCGGCGTGCGCACCTGGGTGACCACGTTGGGGGCCACCTCGATGACGGTGACGGGAACGAGCTTGCCGTTCTCGTCCCAGACCTGGGTCATGCCGAGCTTCGTGCCGAGCAGGCCCTTGGAAACCTTTTCGTTGATGTGTGCCATGACCGGGACCTCAGAGCTTGATCTCGATGTTGACGTCGGCCGGGAGGTCGAGGCGCATCAGCGAGTCGACGGCCTTGGGCGTCGGGTCGATGATGTCGATGAGGCGCTTGTGGGTGCGCATCTCGAAGTGCTCGCGGCTGTCCTTGTACTTGTGGGGCGACCGGATGACGCACACGACGTTCTTCTCGGTCGGAAGGGGCACGGGGCCCACGACGGTGGCGCCTGCGCGGGTCACCGTGTCGACGATCTTGCGCGCCGACGTGTCGATGACCTCGTGGTCATACGACTTCAGGCGAATGCGGATCTTCTGTCCCGCCATTGTCTGCTCACTCTCTTTCTCGCGTCGTACCTGCCCTGATCACTCAGGGGGCATTGGACGCACATGGCACAGGGTTGTGCCGGGCACTTGCGCACCGCTGTTCTGATGTCAGTTCCGATCGTTCGCGCGCACGCGCACGAATCCTGTGACCAGGAGAGATCGGATTGTGTTGTTCTGCTGCCCGCGGCCTAGGTCAGTGCGCGATTCCGAAGAGGATGCGCCGCCTATGCACTGCCCTGGCAGTGATCCCGCACGCCGCGAGTCTTGTCAGTCGCGCGCACGCAGGAATGTGGAACTGGACTAGTCTACGTGTCCGCCGGGCGTGTCGCAAACCCGGGCGTGTCGCCGCCGCATGAGTGACGCGTGCGCGGGATCTCGTCGCACTCGTGAGACAGAAAAAGGGGAGGGGCGGGCCCTTGGGGAAAGCCCACCCCTCCCGGTCTCCGCGGGACGCGCGACCCCCCGACCGCGCGTCCCGGGTCTCAGCGCGCCGCGTCCCCCCGACGCGATGGCGCGGCGTCCAGAACGACGTGCAGACGCGGACGACCGCGATGAGGACGCCCCCCGGCATCCACATCGACGGCGAGGAGTCCATCGCCGGCAGGAGCCAGGGACACGCGGTCGGAAACGCCGAACCGCGACGAGTGCGCTCGGGTCCCCCGAACAGCATCCCCCATACATCCACGAGCAGCGCTCATGCCCCCACAACCTGTCACCGTGCACACACGCAACTTCTGCGCGATGCGGCGGAACGAACCCCCACAGTTCGTTCAGTCGGTTTTCAGCCCCCCGGCGTCGTACTGACCACTGCTGACGCTAGATGGTGCGCGACCCGGCGTCAAGTCGGGTTTGATCTCGTTTTCGACACGGTGCGATGAGGGGGTGGATGCCGCGGCATCCACCCCCTCATCCGACCACGTCGGCGCTGATCGCCGGTCAGTTGCCGATGGCGCCGTCGACCTGGTCGCGCACCTCGTCGACCTTCGCGTCGAACTGATCGGGGGCGATCTTCTTGACGAAGTCGGCCGCAGCGTCCAGCACGCCGTCGCTGACCTCCTCCGCCTTGTCGGAGTGGATCACCTCGTCGATCTTGTCCTTGTTCTGCTCGAGGAACTGCTTACCCTGATTCACGATGTCGTCCAGCCCCATGGCCATCCCCTCCTGGTCGATCGATACCGCGCGGGAGCGCGCTGAGGACATTCTGGCGTCGCGGGAGCCGGCTGCCTAGGGGGATGGTCGCGCAGAGACGACGATGCCCCCGGGAGCACGTGGCTCCCGGGGGCATCGTCGGTGTGAAGTGCTTACTTCAGGATCTTGGTGACGGTACCGGCACCGACGGTGCGGCCACCCTCACGGATCGCGAAGCCGAGGCCCTCTTCCATGGCGATCGGCTGGATCAGCTCGACCGTCATCTCCGTGGTGTCGCCGGGCATGACCATCTCGGTGCCCTCGGGCAGCGTGATGACGCCGGTGACGTCGGTGGTGCGGAAGTAGAACTGCGGGCGGTAGTTCGTGAAGAACGGGTTGTGACGGCCACCCTCCTCCTTGGAGAGGATGTACGCGGTGCCCTCGAAGTCGGTGTGCGGCGTGACCGAACCCGGCTTGACGACGACCTGACCACGCTCGACGTCGTCACGCTTGGTGCCGCGCAGGAGCAGACCACAGTTCTCGCCGGCCCAGGCCTCGTCGAGCTGCTTGTGGAACATCTCGATACCGGTGACGATCGTCTTCTGCGTCGGGCGGATGCCGACGATCTCGACCTCGGAGTTGATGGCCAGCGTGCCACGCTCGGCGCGGCCCGTGACGACGGTGCCACGACCGGTGATCGTGAAGACGTCCTCGATGGGCATGAGGAACGGCTTGTCCTTGTCGCGCACCGGGTCCGGGATGGACTCGTCGACGGCGTTCATCAGCTCGACGATCGACTCGACCCACTTCTCGTCGCCCTCGAGAGCCTTCAGGCCCGAGACGCGGACGACGGGAGCGTTGTCGCCGTCGAAGTCCTGCGAGCTGAGCAGCTCACGAACCTCGAGCTCGACGAGCTCCAGGATCTCCTCGTCGTCGACCATGTCGCTCTTGTTGAGCGCGACCAGCAGGTAGGGAACGCCGACCTGCTTGGCGAGCAGAACGTGCTCGCGCGTCTGAGCCATCGGACCGTCGGTGGCGGCGACCACGAGGATCGCGCCGTCCATCTGAGCGGCACCGGTGATCATGTTCTTGATGTAGTCGGCGTGGCCGGGCGCGTCGACGTGCGCGTAGTGGCGCTTCGGGGTCTCGTACTCGACGTGCGAGATGTTGATCGTGATACCACGCTGACGCTCTTCGGGAGCCGAGTCGATCGACGCGAAGTCACGCTGCACGTTGGTCGCCGACGGGTACTTGTCGGCGAGCACCTTCGAGATCGCAGCGGTGAGCGTGGTCTTGCCGTGGTCGACGTGACCGATCGTTCCGATGTTGACGTGCGGCTTGGTCCGCTCGAACTTGGCCTTGGCCACTGGGTCCTCCTCAGGACATTCATGTAGAGGTTCCGGGCGCTGGATTGCGACCGGTGCTCTACGGGGATGGGTGTCAGTCTAGACGACTGGGTCTGTATTCAGTTTGTGCGGATGCTGTGCGCGAAGCGGTCTACGCAGAAGGCTCGGCGCACAGCATCCCAGAGGGTTACTCGCCCTTGTTCTTCTGGACGATCTCGTCGGCGACGGCCTTGGGGACCTCCGCGTACGAGTCGAACTCCATCGAGTACACGGCCCGGCCCGAGGTCTTCGAGCGCAGGTCGCCGATGTAGCCGAACATCTCCGACAGCGGGACGAGGGCGCGGACGATCTTGATGCCCGACCCGTCCTCCATCGACTGGATCTGGCCACGACGCGAGTTCAGGTCGCCGATGACGTCGCCCATGTACTCCTCGGGCGTGCGCACCTCGACCGCCATGAGCGGCTCGAGGATGGCGGGGTTCGCCTTGCGGATGGCCTCCTTGAAGCCCATGGAGCCGGCGATCTTGAACGCCATCTCGGACGAGTCGACGTCGTGCGACGCGCCGTCGAGCAGGATCGCCTTGACGCCCACGACGGGGTAGCCCGCGAGGACACCG
This sequence comes from Microbacterium sp. DMC48, assembly GCF_056313825.1. Lineage (NCBI taxonomy): Bacteria > Bacillati > Actinomycetota > Actinomycetes > Micrococcales > Microbacteriaceae > Microbacterium > Microbacterium sp. DMC48. The sequence continues at coordinate 578,585 of NZ_JBQUZN010000003.1, forward strand.
ACGTTCATCGCGTCCTGGAAGCCCTGGTTGGTCGGCTCGATGTACTCGCGCGGGATGCGGCCACCGGTGACCTTGTTCTCGAACTCGTACGTCTTGTCGGCCGTGACCTCGAGCGGCTCGATCGCGAACTGGATCTTCGCGAACTGACCCGAACCACCGGTCTGCTTCTTGTGGGTGTAGTCGTGACGCTCGACGGCCTTCTTGATCGTCTCGCGGTACGCCACCTGGGGCTTTCCGACGTTGGCCTCGACCTTGAACTCGCGCTTCATGCGGTCGACGAGGATGTCGAGGTGCAGCTCGCCCATTCCCTTGATGACCGTCTGGCCGGTCTCGGGGTTGAGCTCGGTGCGGAAGGTCGGGTCCTCTTCGGCGAGCTTCTGGATCGCGGTGCCCAGCTTCTCCTGGTCGGCCTTGGTCTTCGGCTCGATGGCGACCTCGATGACGGGCTCGGGGAAGGTCATCGACTCGAGGACGACGGGCTCGTTCGGGTCGGCGAGGGTGTCACCGGTGGTGGTGTCCTTCAGGCCGATCACGGCGTAGATGTTGCCCGCGGTGACCGCGTCGACGGGGTTCTCCTTGTTGGCGTGCATCTGGAAGATCTTCCCGATGCGCTCCTTCTTGCCCTTGGTCGAGTTGATGACCTGCGCACCCGAGTCGAGGTGACCCGAGTAGACGCGGATGTAGGTCAGACGGCCGAAGAAGGGGTGCACCGCGACCTTGAACGCGAGCGCGGCGAAGGGGTCGTTGGCGTCGGGGTGACGCTCGATGACCTTCTCCTCGTCCTTCGGGTCGTGCGCCTCGATGGCGGGCACGTCCAGGGGCGAGGGCAGGTAGTCCACGACCGCGTCGAGCATCGGCTGCACGCCGCGGTTCTTGAAGGCCGAACCACAGAGCACCGGGTACAGGTCACCGGCGACGGTGAGCTTGCGGATGGCGCCCTTGATCTCGGCGAGCGTGAGCTCTTCGCCGCCGAAGTACTTCTCCAGCAGCGCCTCGTCGGACTCGGCGACCGTCTCGAGCAGCTTCTCGCGGTACTCGGCCGCTCGGTCGGCGAGGTCGGCCGGGATCTCCTGGACCTCGTACTTGGCGCCCATGGTGACATCACCCTTGGCGTCGCCGGGCCAGACCAGTGCGCGCATCTCGACGAGGTCGACGACGCCCACGAAGTCGTTCTCGGCACCGATCGGCAGCTGCAGCACGAGTGGCTTGGCGCCCAGACGGTTCACGATCGTGTCGACGGTGAAGTAGAAGTCGGCGCCCAGCTTGTCCATCTTGTTGACGAAGCAGATGCGGGGCACGTCGTACTTGTCGGCCTGGCGCCAGACCGTCTCGGACTGGGGCTCGACGCCCTCCTTGCCATCGAAGACGGCGACGGCACCGTCGAGGACGCGCAGCGACCGCTCGACCTCGACCGTGAAGTCCACGTGTCCGGGGGTGTCGATGATGTTGATCTGGTGCTTGTTCCAGAAGCAGGTCACAGCGGCGGACGTGATCGTGATGCCGCGCTCCTTCTCCTGCTCCATCCAGTCGGTGGTCGAGGCGCCGTCGTGGGTCTCGCCCAGCTTGTGGTTGACACCCGTGTAGAACAGGATGCGCTCGGTCGTCGTCGTCTTGCCGGCATCGATGTGCGCCATGATGCCGATGTTGCGGACCTTGTTGAGGTCGGTGAGCACTTCTTGTGCCACGGGGTGTCCTTACGTGTGTGTTCGGGTTGCGGACGCTTCGACGCGGCCCTGCGGGCCTCGCTCAACGACCGGGGAGTGACCGCCGGTCGTTGAGCGAGCGCAGCGCGTCGAAACGCGTTACCAGCGGTAGTGAGCGAAGGCGCGGTTCGACTCGGCCATCTTGTGGGTGTCTTCGCGGCGCTTGACCGCGGCACCCAGGCCGTTCGAGGCGTCGAGGATCTCGTTCTGCAGACGCTCGGTCATCGTCTTCTCACGACGACCCTTCGCGTAGCTGACGAGCCAGCGCAGCGCGAGCGTGTTCGCGCGGTGCGGCTTGACCTCGACCGGCACCTGGTAGGTCGAGCCACCGACGCGGCGGCTCTTGACCTCGAGGGTGGGGCGGACGTTGTCGAGCGCCTTCTTGAGGGTCGCGACGGCATCCTGGCCGTTCTTCGCCTCGACGCCCTTCAGGGCGTTGTAGACGATCGACTCGGCGAGCGACTTCTTGCCGTCGACGAGGATCTTGTTCACCAGCTGGGTGACGATCGGAGCACCGTAGACCGGGTCGTTGACGACGACGCGGCGAGGTGCGGGTCCCTTGCGAGGCATCGGACTCAGCCCTTCTTGGCGCCGTAGCGGCTACGGGCCTGCTTGCGGTTCTTGACGGCCTGGGTGTCCAGGGCGCCGCGAACGATCTTGTAGCGGACACCGGGGAGGTCCTTGACACGGCCTCCACGGACGAGCACGAGCGAGTGCTCCTGCAGGTTGTGACCCTCACCCGGGATGTAGGCCGTGACCTCGGTGCCGTTGCGAAGCTTGACACGGGCGACCTTGCGCATCGCCGAGTTCGGCTTCTTGGGCGTGGTCGTGTACACGCGGGTGCAGACACCCGCCTGCTGCGGGTTCGACTTCAGGGCGGGCGCCTTGGTCTTGGTGACCTTGGGCGTACGTCCCTTGCGAACCAACTGCTGAATGGTTGGCACGTTCTCTCCTTGTAAAGCTGTGCGGGCTCTCGCCTGCACAGGTGCTGCACGGTGACAGCGATGGTGGTTTCACCACAGATCCACCGACACGGCGGATGCCGAGCATGGGTGGTGGATATGCCGTGGGGGCGGCCTGTTCGCAGACCGGTCCCGATCGTGTGCCGAACCCCGTCCGGATGCCGTGGCACGGCGGACGGCGCGCGTATACGCACACCCGGTCAATACTACGCCGTATGACGAACGCGGGCAAACGCGCCCGGTGAGTCGCGCCCTGCTCCCGCCGCGCTCGCCTCAGCGTTCGATGCGCGCGAGGTGGAACTCCTCGTCGCCGAGGAAGAACCGCTCCCCCGCGTCGATCTTCGAGCCCGGCTCCACCTCGACCTCCTCGCCCATGAAGGTGCGAACGAGCACCCCGTTCGTCGAGGCCAGATCGGTGATCGTCCAGACGTCGTCGTGCCGTTCGAGGCGGGCGTGGGTCTTGGACACGGTGAGAGCCTCGCCCGCAACGGCGATGAGCTGCGCTTTCGGGAAGGCCGTGTCGGCTGCCGGGCGACGCCCGAGGATGACGACGTCCGCCGTGATCGCCACCGGTGCGCCGGCGGCGGGGACCAACTGCCACACGGCCGCGCGGACCCGCCGCGTGATCACCGTCTGGTCGATGTCGTCGTCGACGCTCTGGTCGCGGCGATGCTGGGCCGCGACGGCGCCCGCGGCGGAGCGGGGCGACCCGGCGGCGGGCGATCCGATGACCGCCGAGACCTCGCCCGACAGCTCCGGGAAGCCATCGGGTTCGTTCGGGGCGACCGCGAACGCCGGCCACGGTCGTGCGCGACGCAGCGGCGGCTCCGCCGCCTCCGGCGCGAGCCCACGCTCCCCCGCGGCGGGCGCATCCGAGGAGCCCGCCTGGGAGCCGTCGACCGCGGAGTCGGACGCGTCCGCGGCGGGTTCGGCCGGTGCGCCATGGGCGGCTCGGGCGGCTGCCGCGGCAGCGGAGACCCGGGGCGCCGGTGCCGGCGCATCCGCCGCCTCGCCGACGTCGTGCGGCGACGGCAGCGCGGTGCTGCGCCGGCCCGGCACGAAGTCGATGGGGGCATCATCGGTGACCGGCGGCATCGCGTGGCGCCATCCGGCACCGGAGCTGGGCGGGAACGGGGAGGGCGCGATCGCCGAGACATCATCGATCTCCGACGGCCACGCCGCGTCGTCGTCAGCGGCGGCTTCCCCGGCGCGGACCGCGGCGGATGCCGATACGGGCGCCGGAGCGGGCGGACGGACGACGGCGGCCGGGGACGGCGACGACGTCGCGACGGGCTCGTCGAGCGCCTCGACGGCGACGGTTCCCGCCTCGGACCGTGCGGGAGCAGGTTCCGCGGGGGCAGGTTCCGCGGGCGCCGGGGCGGCCGTCGACGGCGAGGCGGGCGGCACCGTCGTCTCCGGCGGGGTCCAGGCCGGTGCGGCGGCGGGAGCGGGAGGAGCGAAGAGCCGCGCCAGGTCGTCGTCGTCCTCGCGCACGTCGTCGGTCGGTGCTGCCGGCTCCGCCGCCACGGCCGGCGGCAATGCAGAGACGACCGCGGCTTCCGGCGTCATCGGGGCGGGTTCGGCGAACACACCGCCGAGGCTCGCACGAGGCTGTTCGCGGCGGTGCGCCGACATGCCGCCGGCGCGCGCGCCGAGCCATCGCGCGGGCCCAAAACCGAGAATGCTCGCCCACACGACGAACAGCACCGCCGCGAGGGCGGTCATGCCGCCCCCGTAGCCGAAGCCCGGATTGATCCGGTGCGCCGCGACGACGACCAGCACCCACAGCGCGATCGGCCCCAGCACCGGGAAGAGCCCGATCAGAACGAGCCACGGGCTGAAGCCTCCCCACCGGAGGAGGGTGGCGACGTTCCACACGGGAACCCACCCCTTGTAGGGGGCCTCTCCCATCTTGCGGAACATCGCGGCCAGCGCCAGCGCGGTCCAGACATAGAGAGCGAGGCCCACCGCCAGGGCGACGAGGCCCAGCAGAGCGCCGACGGAGTCGCCGATGGGTGCGTTCATGCGGTGCGCCGCGGGCGCGAGGCCGCACGGCTCCCCCTCTCGAAGTGTGACCGGAACGATCGCGGGACGAACGATCTCAACGATACGGCTGCACGCAGCCGGCGCCACCTGTTCGTCGCGAGCGCGGCCCGCTCGTCCTCGACGATCCGCCAGAACTCCTCGGCCTCGTCGAAGGACATCGGGCGGGCGGAGAAGACCGCTTCATCGGCCGTCCGCGCGAGGGTTCCCGCCGCAGGACGAGCCAGCGCCCGTGCGATCTCGGAGCGCGTGGCCGCGGGCGGTGTGCGACGGCCGGCGTCGGCGGCGGCGTCGAGGTACTCGTCCCATCCCCCGGCGATCGCGTCGGCGGGTCGGTCCTGGCGCCGTCGCCGTCGGCGGCGCAGGGCCTTGGCGATCATGATCGCCGCGAACGGGCCGGCGAGCACGAGCAGAACCGCGAGGACGCCGCCGGTGATACCCAGCGTCGTCCACAGCCAGCGCAGGTCGAGAGGGTCGGGTCGGTCGGTCGGCGCGGCACTGTCCTCCTGCGCGGGACGCTGGGGCTGGACCTCGTCGACCCCGTCGGGGCGCACCGACGTGGCGATCTGCGGGTCGGGCTGCTCGGTGCGCTCGGTGCGCGGCGGGCGCGTGTGCTGGGGGGTGACGTCGACCGGGATCCACTCCCCGGATGCCGAGCGCACCTCCACCCAGGCCGAGACGTCGCCGGCGCGGCACACTCCGTCGACGCACGTCGCGACGTCCGGGTCGCTCGACACGAGCCGCGTGCCGACGACGATCCGCGCCGGAAAGCCCAACTCGCGGGCGATGAGGGCGACGGCGGTCGAGAACTGCTCGTCGTCGCCGACGGCGGCCACGAGGTCGTCCGCAGCCACGGCGGCGGGGTCGGCCTCGCGGGTGAGCAATGCCGTGAACATGCTGTCGATGCGCGCCAGCGAGTGTCCCGATGCGCTCGGCGCGAAGGTGTAGCCCGTCCCGAGCTGCTGCATCCACGCGGCGCCGCCGGCCGGAGCGCGCAGCGCGTGGCTCAGGTAGCCGCGCGAGCGCAGCAGCGCGACGAGTCCGTCCAGGGCTGCACCGCCCGTGCCGACGGCATGCTGCTGCACCCAGGTGCGCAGGCTCGCCGGCGCGACGAGCTCGCCGCCGTCGGCCGCGGTCACCGACACCCCCGCCTGCCCCCCGGGAGCAGCCGCCGAGGTGAGGGCGCTCACCGCCGGTGCCGCGGCGCGCAGGCGATAGGTGTCGCCGGCGCTCCACGGTGTCGTCTCGACCGCCGCCTCCCGGGCACCGCTCACGTAGAACCCGTCGGCGAGCGCGGCGGCGCGCGGCCCGGCGAAGTCGATGGAGGCCACGGCTCCGGCCGTCGGCATCCAGATGCCGTCCAGCGCACCGATCGTCACCTCGGCGTCGATGGGAGCGCCCGCACCGAGGACGCGCGCCGCCGCGAGCCGCACGAACGGCTCTCCCGCCGGATCGGTGCGGAAGACCGCGCCGTCGTAATCGTCCAGGACGGCCAGTCGCACGCGATCGGGCAGCGCATCGCCGGCGACCCGGAACAGCTCCTCGTCGACGCGCGCATCGGCGAACAGCGTTCGATACGCGCTCAACGGGCTGACCGCGCGGGAGATCTCCTGACGCGGTCCCGTCGCCTCGCGTAGGACGTCGCGCTGCGACGGCACCGCCACCGCCGGCACCGAGACGGCGACGGCCGCGGCGACGGCGACCATGCCGACGCCGAGCCCGAGCCGGCGCAGTCGCGCACCCGCTCCCCGCGCGGGGCCGCCGGCCACGCGCACGCTGGCCGCGCCCGACGCTCGACGAAGTGCCTGCACCCGCGCGGCGCGGGTGCGCCACGACAGCCACAGCACCCCACTGAGCAGCACCCCGGCGCCGACGGCCGTTTCGACCGGAGCGGGAAGGACGACGGGTCCGACGACCAGCGGCGCGCTGAGCTCCGTGCTGCCGAACAGCAGCCCGAAGCCGGCCATCGCGATCGCCACGGGCACAGCGAGCACGGCGAGCGCGTCTGTGCGCCAGCTCAGCAGCAGGACGCTGGCGGTACCGACGAGGAACACGACGAGCGCCGGCACCAGCAGGTTGCGATACGACCCGACCGGCAGGTCGACGGTGAGCAGGTCCTTCCAGCCCCACAGCAGTCCCGCGACGAGCTCACCCAGTCCCTGGAGGAACGGCGCCGGTGCTCCGGCGCGCGACGGGACGGCCACGGGCACTCCGACCACCAGGAGTGCACCGGCGAGCAGCCCGGCGGCAGCCCAGCCGTTCCATCGCCGCCAGGCGACGAGGGCGGCGATCGCTCCCGCGAGAACGGATGCCGCAGCCACCAGCAGCAGGAACGACGCCGAGCGGTAGACCGGCCATGCCGCGACCGCCGCCAGCCCCACGGCTGCGAGAGCGTACAGCGCCCCGGCCGCGACCCTCACGAGCGCGCTCCGCGCAGGAGGAGTCCGGCGAGGTCCTCGAGCGCACCGATCGTGACGACGGTGAGGGGACCGACGGTCTGCGCGCGCGGATGCGCGCGCTCGTCGCAGCGGACGGCGATGATCGCGGCATCCACCGGAAAAGCCAGTGCCGCCAGGCGCAGGGACGTGAGAGGCACGCCCGAGCCGGCGACCAGCACGGCGACCGAGAGCCGCTCGTTCGCCTCGGCGGTCAGCCGGCACACCTCGGGGAACGGCATCGTCTCGACGAGACGATCGACACCGCTGAAGCCGTCGAGCACGGCGCGCGGAGCGCTCGCGGCGATGTGTCGGATGGCGCGCAGGCGACCCCGCACGACGCGCGGGATCTCGGCGCCGACGACGATGTCGAGGTCGCGCGCGTCGTGCACAGCCCGCAGCGCCAGGGAGGACGCCGCACTGACGGCGAGTTCGAACTCGTCGTCGGACGCGTATTCCGCGCTGGAGAGTCCCAGCACGACCGCCATCCGCGAGCGGCGCGACTCCTCGTACTGCCGGACCATCAGCCGGCCCGTCTTCGCGGTCGACTTCCAGTGGATCTGTCGGCGCGCATCACCGGGCGCGTACTCGCGGATCGCGTGGAAGGACATGTCCGCATCGACCAGTCGCCGGGTCGCGCTGCCGTCGAGATCGCGGATGAGTCCCGCGCTCGTGGACGGCACGGTGACCGTGCGCGGGTGGACGAACAGCTCCTGCACCTCGTCGAAGGCGTGCTCGCGCCGCAGCAGACCGAGCGGGTCGGAGCGGATCGTCGTCGCGGGGCCGATGCGCACGATGCCGCGCCGCTGCGGCGGCAGATCCACCGCGTGCCGGGAGACCTCGTCGGCGGCGAGGAGCGGGATGCCGACCTCGACCAGACCGGGTCCGATCGGGATGTCGATGCGGCCCGGCAGCGCCGTGGTGCGCCCGATGTTGCGCACGGTGATGCCCGCCCGCGCCGCCGCCCCGGCGACGACGCGCTCCCGCTCGAGCACCACCCGCACCTCGTACGCGCGGGCTCCGAGCAAGAAGGGCAGGGCCATCACGAGCAGTGCCCCGGCCGCCGCCCCGGCGACGAGCGCCTCGACCCATCCGAACGCGAGACCGGCGGCGAGGCCGACGGTCGAGGTGAGCACGACCAGGGCCCCGGCGGGCCGGATCGTGGCACGACACCAGGCGATGGCGGCGCGCACGGCCGAACGTCCGCTCGCCCAGGCTCGCGAGGCGCGGACGGCCGCTCCCACGAGGCGACGTCCGCGGCGAGCCGTCACCTCGGTCCGCTCGCCGGTGAGTCCGGTGGCCGAGGTGCGCGTGAGCCGGGTGTCGGTCACGGACGAGCGGCTCTCGACGCTGCTCACGCGCTGTCCCGGCGGGTGGGCGGCGGCACGTCGAGAAGGACCTGGCCGATGACCGCCTCGGGGGCCACACCGTCGAACTCGGCCTCCGCATGCAGGATCAGGCGGTGGGCGAGAACCGGGACGGCGAGACGCTTGACGTCGTCGGGAGTGACGTAGGTGCGACCGTGGGCGGCGGCGGTGGTACGTGCGGCACGCGTCAGGGCGAGAGCCCCGCGGATGCTGACGCCGAGGCGCACCTCGTCAGCGGCTCGTGTCGCATCGACGAGCCGCGCGATGTAGTCGAGCACGAGCGCGTCCACGTAGACGTCAGCGGCCAGTTCGCCCATACCGACCAGCGCGCCCGGAGTGAGCACGGGCGCCAGGTCCGCGGTCGCGACCGCGGCGCGGTCGAGGATGCGGACAGTGGCCGCATGATCGGGGTAGCCGAGCGCCGTGCGCAGCAGGAAGCGGTCGAGCTGGGCCTCGGGCAGTCGGTAGGTGCCGGCTTGCTCGACCGGGTTCTGCGTGGCGAGCACGAGGAAGGGGGCGCCGACGGCGCGCGTGACGCCGTCGATGGTCACGCTCCCCTCCTCCATCACTTCGAGAAGCGCGGCCTGCGTCTTCGGACTCGCGCGGTTGATCTCGTCGGCGAGGACGATGTTGGCGAAGATGGGGCCGGGGTGGAACTCGAACGCGCCGGTCTTCTGGTCGTAGACGGTGATTCCGGTGATGTCGCCCGGAAGCAGGTCGGGCGTGAACTGGATGCGGGTCGTCGTCCCCTGCACCGACTGGGCCACGGCGCGAGCGAGGGATGTCTTGCCCGTGCCCGGCACGTCCTCGATGAGGACGTGTCCTTCGCTGAGCATGGCGGTCAGGATGAGCTCGACGACGTGACGCTTGCCGAGCACGGCGCGCTCGACGTTGTCGGCCAGTTGCGCGAAGGTCTGGGCGAACCAGGTCGCCTGCTCGGTGGTGATCGTCATGAGGACTCCGTCGGGTCAGCCGGCCGGGTTCGGCGCGGTGGAGGGCGTACAGCGTGTCGCGAGTTCTGCGCTCGCGGGGGCGAGGTTCCAGCCTTGCCCGGACCAGTCGACGACGACACGGATGCCGGTGACGCGCACGGCTTCCGCGGGCACCGTCCACGGATCCGTGCCGGGAACCAGCAACGCGTCGTTCTTGTCGTAGTAGCGGATGCCGGCGGCATCGAATGTCACCGCGGCATCCGAGCCGCTCGATCCGGCGGTGCGCGTGAGGGTCGTGCCGCCGGTGCACGTGCCGAGCGACCAGGACGCCTGCACCTGGTAGGGAGCGCTGCCAGCGGCGGGGACGACGTCGCCCCAGTCCGACTGCCACCACCCGTCTTTGTGCTCGTAGCGCACCTCGATCCCGGGGTCTTTGTCGAACACGCTGCTCGGCAGTCCCCGGAAGACGACGTTGTTGTCGTTCGGCGGCGTCTCGGGCGACGTGGGCGTCTGATCGATCGTCCACGTGGCGCGGCCCGACGGGGTGCCGTCGCCGGCGACGTGGGCGGTGGGGCCGACGACGAAGGTGTACCCGGTCGGCGCGGCTCCGCTCTGCACCGCGCGCACCGTGTTGGTGACGGTGGCCCGACCGAAGGAGCGGGAATCGAACCACGACTCCGCGCAGAGGGCGAAGGTGTACAGGCGCCCGTCCGGGAGACCGCGGAAGACGCGCTGTCCGCCGTCGTCGCTCGTGCGACAGCTGTCGACGGAGACCGGGGCGCCGTCCTGGCCGACGGGGCCGTCGAGACGCACGATGCCGTACCGCACGCGGGCGCCGTCGCCGCCCGGCGTCGCCGTTCCCACCGCCGTGATGTCGACGCGGCCGCCGCCGACGTTGACGGCCGTGAGGGTCAGGGTGCCCTGCGTCGGCGCACCGATGCCGTGCGCCGACACCGTCGTGGAGCCGATGGCGGGGCCGGGCAGGCCCGGCGGGGCCGTGTACCGCGACAGCGGCGTGATCGTCACGTCGGTCGCCGTGTTCGCGCCCACGCGGAACGCGGGCACCGTGACGGTGGTCTGCGACGAGCCGACGGCGATCGTCTGCGTCTCGCCGACCGGACTGGTGATCTGCAGAGATCCGGTGTTCGCGGCATCCACGCCGGAGATCGCCAGCGACGCGACGCCGCCGTCGGCGCCTGCGACGACGGGAGCCGCGGTCGCACCCGTGGGAGCGGACGGCGGGTCGTACGCCCACGCGGTCGTGCGCACCGCGGTGAGCGATGACCCCACCGCATTCACCGCGACGGCCTCGTAGGAGCGCTGCTCGCCGTTCGGGGCGCTGATCGGCGGGCAGATGCCCTGCGGGGTGCACACCGCCACGCGCTGGCCGCCCTGACGGACCTCGAACCCGGTGAGCACCGGGTAGGCGGCCTGCGCCGGTCCGGGATCGACGCGGAGCGTGAGAGAGCCGTCGGCGTAGGCGGACTGGGCCACGCTCGCCGGCGCCTTCGGATAGCCCTGCAGGTCGAGGAGGATCCGCCCGTCCCGGGCGCTCGCGCTCTGGCGGCCCTGGGCGTCGCGGACGGTGAAGCTCGCCGCGCACGTCGCACCCGGCGCATCCGAGGTCCACGATGCCGAGACGCGGCTGGGCGAGACCACCGCGAAGCTCACTCCGGTGCAGACGCCGGCCGGGGCGACCGAGACGACCTGCAGCGGCGTACCCGGCAGCGGGTTGACCTCGCCGGCCGCACCGATGACGTCGATCGCGCACGACGAGCCCGATGCCTGGCTGCACTGCTGCTGCACCGAACCGCCCTGGGGCAACGTGGACGGGGCGGCGCCGACCCGCAGGGAGATCCGCGCCGGGGCGACACCCGGGTGCGACGTCACCTGGACGACGACGCTCTCGATCGTGCCGGGCGCGGCCGCATCGCGGCCTCGAACGCTCAGCTGCGCGCCCTGCAGCGCGAGGTCGAAGGATGCCGGGGTCCCGTCGACCCGGTAGACGATCGCCTCGGGGCGCCCTTGCCAGGTGGTCATCGCGCCGAGATCGAAGACCTGGGTGTCGCCCGGAGCGACCTCGAGCGCGGCCGGCGACAGCCGCGGCTGCGGGGCGATCGGGGTCACCACGACCGGGATGGCCAGGACGGTCCAGGCCGGCTGACCGGCCAGGCGTACGAGCACCCGGCAGGTGTCCGTCCACGGCGCGTCCGCGCCGGCCGCGTAACGCAGGGTGGTTCCGCCGACGGCGGTGCACGATGCCCCGGGCCGCGCGCCCGAGGCGCGGGTCTCGCCGGACAGCTCCAGGGCACGACCGCGTGGCACCGTGATGAGCGCGGCGAGGTCGACATCGGCCTGCGCGTTCTCGCCGACGGTGAGCGGGGGCGCCCCGGCACGCAGCGCCAACGGCGTATCGGCGGCGGCCGGGATCCTCAGGAACGCGTACGTCGTCACGGGTCCGGCGGACGTCTGCCCCGTGACCGAGAAGGGGATCACGTGGGCGCGGTCATCGACGGTGCCCACCAGGCGTGTCCCCTCGACGGTGATGCCGTCCACCGGTGCCCAGAGCCCGACCGACAGGTCGCCCGTGTCGCCTCCGGACCACAGCACCTTGCCGGAGAGCACGTCGATGCCTCGCGCCAGATCGGCGCGTCCGTCGGCGTCGAGCACGGTGTCGGAGACGACCGGGAAGTCGGCGACGCGCTGGGCGACCACCCGCACGACGATGAGGCCGCGGGCGGTGTTTCCGGCCGAGGAGACCACGTCGTAGAGGAACGACATCGTCCCGGGTGTCGGTCCCGCCGCGATCGTGACCGTGTCGTCGCTCTGCGACACGAGTCGCTGTTGCAGACGAGTGAACTCCGCCGTCGGCGACCCGTCCAACGCGAACTGAGGCACGTCGGGGCGCACCCGCTGCAGGGTCAGCGTGCCCTGCAGGGGGTCGATGTCATTGGCGAGGGGATGCACGCGCAGCACGTTGCCGTCACCGGCTTGCACCTGCACGTAATCGGTGTAGGTGATGGGGGCAGGACTGGCATCGCCGCTCAGCACCCCGACGCGGACGGTTCCGACGCCCGCGGCGCCGGACGGGTCCACCACCCGGTAGGTGAACGTGTCCTGCCCCGAACTCCCGGCATCGCTGGAGTAGACGATGGACGCACCGTCGGCGGAGATGACGGCCGAGCCGTGCGCGGGCTGATCGACGATGCGATCCAGACGCACGACGTCGCCGTCCGGATCCATCCCGAAGCCGTCGAACGCGATGACCGTGGACAGTCCGCTGAGCACCCGCCCCGAGAGCGTCCGCGGCAGGGGGTCGCGGTTCGCTCCGTCGCCGACCACGCTCAGGTGCACCGTGGCGGTGTCGCCGAGCGCCGGTGCGCCGGTCGTGAACGCCCGATAGGAGATCGTGACGTCCCCCGGCGTCGCGGGAGCCAGCAACCGCAGCACATCACCGGCGGCGAAGGCGAGGACGTCGGGGCGCGAGGCGACGATCGACTCGGGGTCCAGGCGAGGGCGGGTGCCGACCGCCGCGACGTCATTGTCCAGCACCGGGATGTCGATCTGCGCGCCCGCGCGCACGACGGCACGATCGTCGACGGCGATCGGCGCCTGCTCGGCGGCGGGCGGCAGCAGGTACACCGTCGCTTCACCGGTGATGGCCGAACCCTCGTCGGTCGTGCCGTCGCCGACCCGGTACGAGACGGTTCCCAGCAGACCCGACGCGCCGGATGCCGTCGAGCCCGACACCCGCAGCTGGCTCTGGGCCACGACGTCGGCCGACAGGGACGCACCGGTGACCGGGCGGATGACCAGATCGCTCAGCAGCAGCACCCGCCGGGTGGGGTTGGTGACCGCGGCCAGGACGTCGACGGTGGCATCGGCCTGCGGACGCACGAAGGCGACGACCGGCGAGGTGGACAGGTCGGCGGGCCCGCCGGGGTCGAGCAGCGTGAGTCGGACGGTGCCGCTGGCCTCGTGCCCTCCCGAAGACACCGTGACGGCGACACGGTAGGCGCCCGGCGACGCCGCGACGACGTCGAACGTGGTCGAGCCGCCGACGACGGTCGCGGTGGCCGCCGCATCATCGAGCACGCGCGCCGCGGTCAGCGACAGGTCGCCGGCGGTCCCCGTAACGTGCGGGGCGACGTCGACCGACACGCGCGCGCCCGCCACGTCGACGACCGCGAACGACTGCAGGGCCGGCTGCGCGTCGCCCCGGATCCGCACGACGAGCTGCCGGGTCGCGGTCGCGCCGCGGACGTCGGCGACGGTCACCGTGATCGACTCGGCCTGCTCGCCGGCCACCCCGGCGTCGCGGTGCTGGAACACGACGTCGCCCTCCGGGGTGGTGGCGACCTCGCCGAGACCGGAGTCGTCGCTCGCCGACAGGAGCAGAACGGGGTCGCCTTCCGGGTCCACCCAGTCGCCGAGCACGGGAACGGTCACCGTGCCCCCGGGAGCCACCTCGGGGCTCGGCCAGTCCTGGCGGCACCCCTCGACGCCGCACCACACCGGGGCGGAGTTCTCCTCCTCCGCCGCGACGCGCAGCGTCACCGTTGCCGGCGGCGAAACGAGCCCGTCCGCCGTCGTGCCGTCGGTGACCGCATAGCTGAACGTCGCCGATCCCGTCGCTCCGGGGGCGACCCGCACCGCAAGGCGCTGGCGGTCGTCGGTGGTGGTCACGGTGCCGAAGGCGGGGTCGAGGCCGGTGACCGATGCCGGGTCGACGGCGAGGACGTCATCGTTGGGATCGTGGTCGTTCAGCAGGACCGGAAGGCTCACGAGGGCACCCGGCCGCACGCCGAACGCATCGTTCTCGGCGACCGGAGGGCGCGGGTCGATGATGGGCGGCGGCTTCTGGTCCGACGTCTTCGGCGCCGTCTTCACCTCGTCCTCGATGTCCCAGTTCTGGCTGGAGGGCAGCAGGCGCCCTTCCGGGACGGACCAGACCCACCCTGATCGCGCATCGTTGAGGATCACGCTGTCGCCGGCATCCACGAAGACGGGGCGACGCTGGGAGCCCAGACCCTGCCCGCCGTAGTCCAGTGGCACATCCCCTCCGGTGGAGGTCCACAGGGTGCCCCCGCGCGTGCCCTCGGCAAGCCACGCGGCGCTGATGACGCCGCCACGACTGACCGGACGGGCGGGGGTGCCTCGCGAGGTCGTGCTGTCACCGAAGATGCGCTCGGCCGCGACCGCGGAGACGGGAATGCGCACCAGACCCGTGTCGTCGGCGACGTAGACGGCATCGCCGTCCACCGCCGGTCGGCTGACCGCGATGGTGCCCGTCAGCGAGATCGTGCCCGTCCCACGGCTTGTCCAGAACCGTCCCGCACCGCTGCCGGCAGTGTCCAGGAGCACCCAGTCATCGCCGGCGGCAGTGAGGACGGGGCGCTCCACCGTGGCCGCCACCTTGTCGGCGGCGGCGACCCTTCCCGAGGCGAGGTCGATCCGCGAAACCGTGCCGGCCGACGCCGAATAGCTGAAGATCACGCCCGACGATGCGGCCGCCACGGCGGCGGCGGCCGGAACATCGATCGGCGCGGCGGGTCCGGCCGAGAGCCGCCCCGCGAAGACCGCCCCCGCATCGGTGCGGTAGACCACGACGTCACCGGAGGCGTCGATGTCGGCCGTCCCGGCGGGCGCGGGCGTCGCGGTGCGCAGCCCCTCGGCGTCGAGATCGACCGGTGCGGCGTCGTCGATGCGCTCGACCTTGGCGTCGTTGTCGGTGAACATGTACGCACCGTCGGCGGAGGTCACGATCCGACTCGGATTGCTGACGGCGCGCACCGTGTCGATCTCTCCGATCGCGGTGTTCACGCGCGCGTAGCGCAGCGTGTCGGCCTGCAGAACCCACGCGGAGCTCTGCGACGGCGGGGTGCGCTGCGCGTCCAGGCCCGGCCACACCACGCTGACACCGGCGATCAGCGCCGCCGTCGCGCCCGCGGCGGCGAGACCGACGATGCTGCCCCGCCTCATCAGCGCATCACCGTCCACAGCGCCGCGGCCGCGGCCAGCAGTCCGCCGCCCACGACGAGGGCGCCGACGATCGAGAGCGCGATGACCCGCGGTGACCACAGCGCACGCGGCGCGGAGGCGCTCAGCCCCGTCGCGTCCTCATCCCCGCCGGGGGTGCGTCGGGCCGTGGGATCCGCCGTGGCGCGCCGACGCCCCTCCGCGACGCGGCTGCGCGCCGGTCCTCGTGCCGACACGTCGGTGAAGTCGATCGCGTCGGATGCCGGCATCCACTCCTCCGTCGGCACCTCCAGCGCCGTGGGCGCGATCCCGGCCGCGCGCTGCACCTCGCGGACGGCCTCGCCGAACTCCCGCGCCGAGGCGTAGCGACGGTCGGGGTCTCGGGTCATCGCCGTCGCGAGAACCTGCTGCAGCGCGTCGGGAACATCCGGGCGGGCGATCGGCACGAACGTCGCCCGCGCGATGCGGCGACGCATCAGCTCGCGGGTGTTCTGATCCTTCTCGCGCCGCTCGAACGGACTGTGCCCGGCCAGCAGTGAGTACACGGTCGCGCCCAGGCTCCACACCTCGCTCGCGATGGTGCCGCCACTGTGCTCGGCGACGACTTCCGGCGCGCTCCACGGAATCGACATCGCCAGGACGTCGGATGCCGCGCTGCGCTGCAACGACGCGGAGATGCCGAAGTCGGCCAGCACCGCCGACCCGAAAGTGGTCACCAGGATGTTGCTCGGCTTGATGTCGCGGTGGATGAGACCGGCGCGGTGCGCCGACTCGAGCGCACCGGCCAGACGTACGGCGACGGCCATCACCTCGTCCACCGGCATCCGCTCGATCCGGTAGCGCTGCGCGAGCGAGCCCGGACAGTACTCCATCACGATGTACGGCCGTCCGTCGGCGGAGATTCCGGCCTGGTAGACCGTGACGATCGCCGGGTGCGCCGATAGATGCGCCAGCACGTCCGCCTCGGCATTGAACATGCGCAGCAGGTCGGGGTCACGCTCGCCGGCCGGCAGCACCTTCACGGCGACCGCGCGTCGCGGCATGTCCTGTTGATACAGGAACACGTCGGCGAAGCCGCCCGATCCCAGCGGACGCACGTAATCGAGCCCCGGCAGCTGCGGCGGCGCAGACGGGAGCCTGCGCGTCATGGCACCCCTCAGTCATCTCGCGACCCCATTCCCGACGACGTCGGGAACCCGGCCATGCTAACAAAGCCACCTCGCCGCACCGCGGCGCCCGCTCCGCCCCGCTTCGCCTCGGGGCGAGCCGGGGCGGGTCAGAGCTCGGGAAGTCCGGGGTCGCCGTTCGGCTCGAACGGCGCATCCAGCGAACGGGTGAGCTCCTCGAGCATGGCGGCGATCTGCGGCTCGACGTACTGCGCGATGGCGGCCTGGATGCGGAGGCGATGGTGCAGCAGCACGGCGCAGACCTCGCGGCCCACCATGTTCGCGTAGTCATCGGCGAGGCCGACCTCTTGGCGCAGGGCCGCCTTCGCATCGTCGCTGAGCGGTGGCAGCGCGGGGATGGCGGCATCCTCCTGCTCCGCGAGCCCGCCGATCGTGAAGAGGAACGGCGCCCCCGGCACCGGATCCGGGTCGAGCGGAAGCCCCTCGAACTCGGGATCGAGGCCCTCGGCGGGCCGATAGCTGCGCGCCCGGTTGCGGGCGGCCTGCTGCTCGAGTTCGGCCTGCAGCATGGGGAGATTGCGCGACGTGTACTCGGCCACCGCGTGATCGACGATCGTCTTGATGCGGGTGGAGAGTCCGTGCTGCACGCCGTGCGGAACATCGGCTCCCAGGCCCGCGGCCGACAGCACCGGCGAGCCGAAACAACGGCGGCACGGAGCGACGCGCCCGCGATGGGTGGCGGGCTCCCAGCGCGGCAGCCAGCGCAGCCAGGCGTCCACCGCCTGGCTGACCTGGGTCTCGATCGACCGCTCCACGGCTCCATTGTGGCGGCATCCGCGCCGATCGGCGCGGATTTGCGCGCACGGCTCAGTCCTCGTCGCGCTCCCACGGCCAGCGCGGCCGCTCGGCGGCGGTCCGCACGAGCGCGATCGCGGCCCATCCCGCCACCAGAGCTGCGGCGGCCAGCACGACGGCGAACCACGAGGTCGCGAAGCCACCCACCGCGGCCACGACGCGCGCGGCGTCCACTCCCGAGAGCACGCCGCCGACCAGTACACCGACGAGGTAGGCGAGGAACGTCGCGACCGTCACGATCAGTGCACTGCCGTATCGTGTGCGCTCGGCTCGCAGGGCGAACCACGTCGACACCCCGAACGCGCCGACGGCGAATGCGCCTCCGACGATGCCGGGAAGCTGCCCGAGCCCGGAGACCGCCAGCACCTCCGCCCCCGTAAACAGGCTGAGCATGCCGAATCCCGCGATGACCAGGGCGAAGAATCCCGCAACGGCGAACGCGGTGGCCACCGGCGGAGCGAGTCCGCCTGCGCCACCGCGTCCGCGCGGATCGGTCATCAGCTCTGGTGCAGCCTCGGGCCCGCCTCGAGCGTGCGCTCGTACTCGCGCTGCGCCTCGTCGTTCAGCTCGGTGACGCGCTTGCCGCGTGCCGCCACCCACGCGCCGAACCAGATCGTGAGCTCACGGCCGAGCACGAAGGCCACGATCGCGAGCGGGGCGAGCAGCTGCCCCTGAACGAGGTCGGCACCCTGCCGCGCGGTGAGCGTCCAGAACGGCGCCTGGAAGAGCTGGCCGAGGAGGTGACCCGCGTAGGCGACGACACCGACGAGCAGGCCGAAGATGACCCAGTGTCCCCAGCGTCCGCGGTTGATGATGGCGCCGAGCAGCCAGAAGCCGATGAAGAAGACGACGACCGGCACCCACAGCCACCACGACTGCACCGCAGCCAGCGCGGCGGTGCCCACGTTGGCACCCGTCACCTCGCCCCGGATGGCCTGCAGGCCGAGCGCGGCGCCCAGGTACAGGATGCCGAAGGCCAGCGTCGCCAGCAGGCCGATCGCGCCCGCGGCGCCGCGGTTGCCGCGCAGACGCGGCGGCTCGGGAGCCTGCACGAAGATCGGCTGCGGGGCGGGGGCCGCGGCCGGGACGACCGGCACGACCGGCTCCGCGACGACGACGGTCTCCGCAGAAGACGAATAGGCGCCCGGAACGTACGTCTCGTCGACCGGATCGTCGGCGAAGGAGGATCCGTAGACCGGTTCCGTGTGCGTGGCGGGCGTCGACTCCGCGCGGGCCGGCTCGGCGACCACGGGCTGCGGCGCCTGCTCGGACGCGGCCGACGCGGACGTGTGGACAGCGTCGGCGGCCTCGGCATCCGCCGTCGAGGGCGCATCGACGGCGGCCTCGCGAGAGGCGGCTTCGGCGTCGGCGAGCCCCGCATGGGCACTCGCGACGGCCTCGTCGACCGACGTGGTCTCGACCGGAGGGTGCTCCTCGATCGGTTCGCCGTACTTGGGGTCGCTCATGGCGTGTGCTCCTCACGCGGGACGTGTGCCGCCGCACAGCGAGCGTAACGCCGGGCCGGCGCGCCGACGGGGAGCCATGCCGACGTGTCTCGACGCCCGTGCCGCGCGCGCCGCTTATCGTGAGGCCATGACCTCACGCCGACTCGCCGCCCTCGGCATCAGCCTGCTCGCGGTTCTCGCGCTGAGCGCCTGCGCCGGCACTCCCGACGGTGGCACGACGAGCGCGACGTCGGGGGCGTCGTCTGCGGCGCCGACACCGGTGATGACGCTCGCGCCGTTCCCGATGGGCCCGGCCACCTCGACGACGCCGCTGCCCTCGAACCTGCCGCAGGGGTGCCGCGACATCCTTACCGCGAGCGTCCTGCAGGAGCTCGACGGTGTGCCGCTGAACGCCGAGGGGATGGGCGGCGGCATCCGCAGCGACAGCACGCGCGTGTGCGTCTGGGGCGAGCCGGGCGCGGTCGGCACTCGCCTCGTGACCCTCATCGGGTACGCCCCCGACCAGCCGGCTCGCGACGCGCTCTACGCCCTCGGCAACGACGGCTACACATGCTACGAGCCGCACGGCGGCATCCGCTGCGAGAAGACCTGGCAGTCCGCGACCCTCCCGGTGCAGGAGGGGCGCACCCTCTTCTACCGCGACGGTGTCATCGTCGACACCCAGTACTCGAATCTCGCCCCCGCCGGCTACACCGACGCCATCATCGACGCCCTCTGGCCGCCCGCCGGGTCGGTGCCGAGAACGCCGGCGCCGACACCCAGCCCGTCCGCGACGCGATAGCGGCGGACGGGCCGGGTCTGGGGCCTTTCCGAGACGTCAGAACGAGGTCACGACGACGCGGTTGATCTTCGGGTCACGAAGAGACTCGTAGCCCTGCTGCACCTCGTCGATCGAGATCTCCCTCGACACGAGCTCGTCGAGCTTGTACCGGCCCTGCAGATAGAGTTCGGCGATCATCGGGATGTCACGCTTCGGGTTTGTCGAGCCCATGTAGACGCCCTCGACCCGGTTACGTGCGCCGAGCAGCTGGAGCGCGGACACGTCGATATGGTTGGCCGGGTCGAGAATTCCGATGAGGTAGAGCCCGCCACCGGGCGCCAGCATCGAGAGCCCCGACTGCGTCACTGCGGGAATCCCCACGAAGTCGAAGACGTAGTCCGCCCCGAGACCGCCGGTGAGCTCCTTGACCGCGGCGACGGCGTCGACCTCGCGGGAGTTGATGACGTCGGTCGCGCCGAAATGCCGCGCATTGTCGAGCTTGTCGTCGGCGACATCGATGGCGATGATACGACCTGCTCCGGCGATCACTGCGCCGCTGATGGCGTTGGTGCCGACCCCGCCGGTGCCGATGATCGCGACGGTCTCACCGGGTTGGACGTCGGCGGTGTTCATCACCGCGCCGGCCCCTGTCACAACCCCGCAGCCGAGCAGCGCCGCCTGCGGAAACGGAACGGCATCCGGAATCTTGGCGAGCTGGTTCTCGTGGATGAGTGCGAACTCCGCAAAGCCCCCGAGTCCCATGCCTTGCGCGAGCTCGTTGCCGTCCGCATCGGCCAGACGCCCGGCGCGCACCGTGAACTCCGGGTGCTCGCAGAGATGAACGCGTCCGATGAGGCATTTCGCGCACGATCCGCAGTACTGGACCAGGCAGGCGACGACGTGGTCACCCACCGCGAGGTCGACGACGTCGGGGCCCACCGCTGTGACGACGCCGGATACCTCGTGCCCGAGGACCATCGGCACTTCGTAGCCGAGCGGGGTGTTGGCCGCGAGTTCATCGCTATGGCACAGCCCCGAGGCCTTGACCTGGACCAGTACCTCGCGACCTCGTGGCTCGGCGATCGCCACCTCTTCTGTGTGGAATCCTCCGCCGAACTCGCGCACGACCGATGCCTTCATCTCTGTTCTCCTTCTTCTGCCGCAGCCCCGCGGCCCGTCACCCGTGACATCAGCGTCGCGGTAGGTCGTCCGCGTCAGTGCGGACTCCGTCAGACTACTCGCGATTCTGAACATCTGTCTCGAAACTCATCTGTCATGATGGGGCGGTGGCTGCGCTCGAATCGCACACCCCCCGCTCGACGCCGAAGGCTTCCAAGGATCCGCGCCCAGCGCGCACGCGCGGCCGCATCGTGCAGGCGCTCGGAGAGTTGCTTCGCAGCGGTGAGAGCGTGTCGGTCGCCGCGATCTGCACGCGGGGCGGCGTCGGCCGCTCGACGTTCTATGCGCACTTCGGATCAGTCGACGACGTCGCCGAGCTCGTGGTCGACGAGGTCTTCGCGGAGCTGGGCCCCCGTGACGCCCGTCGCCGCCACGAACACGAGCTTCCCGGCGACGTCATCGCAGAGCTGGCGACGCGTGACCTGTTGGCCGCGCTCCGCGAGAAACGCGAGTTCTTCCTCTACGTCCTGGCCGGCCCCTCGACACTCCGGCTGCGCGAACATGTGTTCGCCGCGCTCGCGACGTCGGTGCGCGACGCGGTGCGCGCGGAACGCCCCGCCGACGACGACGCGACGATACGCACGGCCAGCAGTTTCATCGCCGGCGGCCTTGTCGCGCTCCTCGTCGACATCGTGGTTCACGGCGACGTCGACGACGAGCGCATCGTGCGACTCATGGTGGACCTGCTGCCGACCTGGCTCGCGAGGCCGCAGACCTCGCGATAGTCGCGCTCAGCCCCAGACGCGCTTGGCGATGCGGGTGACGTAGTCCGTCGGGTGCCAGCCCGTCTCGCTCGTCGACAGCCACCGGCCCCCACCGGCCTCGATCGTCTCCGTGAGTTCGCCGTCGGTGCGGGTACACCGCGTGCGCTCGGCCTGCGAGGAGCACGTGAACCCGGCCGCCGGCAGCGCCGCCGCGGCGATGGGCCCGGCATCCGCGGGGACGTTCGCGAGCGTCGTGGTCACGGTGCCGGCGTCGGCGCGCCATGCACAGGTGAACACGACCTGCGGCCGCAGGGCGTCGACCAGCTGCGTCGCGGTGGTCATGGGAGCGTCGGCGGAGGCGGTCAGCCCGGCCGCCCCGGGGGCGAAGGTCAGCGTCGCGTCGAGAGCCGCGTCGTACAGATCGGCGCAGCGGGTCGGCGCCGCGCCCCCGATGGGCCCCGCCTTGCCCGTCGCGTCCGCGGCCGGTGTCGAGGTCGACGGGCGTCCGACCGCGTCGCCGAGCCACGACACGGATGCCGGGATCATCGGAATCGCGAGGAACGCCAGCACGCCGACGGTCGCCGCACACGCGACACCGACGACCCACGCGAACGCCGCGTTTCTTCCTCCGACCCGAGCCATGCGCTCAGGCTATCTCCGCGCCCCCACGCACCCGCCGCGCCCTCCCGCGAGCCGCCAAGATCTGCCCGAGCCGCCATGTTCCGGCGCGCCAGATCATGGCGGCTCGCGCGGAACGTAGCGGCTCGCGGGAATGGGAAAGGGCCCCGGGGACGCGTGTCCCCGGGGCCCTTTGGCCTCGATCAGTTGTACGTGCCGGGCGTGAAGTCGTCCGTCGAGAAGCTGTCGAAGTCGACGTAGCTCAGGTCGGCGTCGCTGTACGCGCCGTCCGAGGCGAAGATGCGGTTGGGGTACCGCTCGCTCTTGGCCTCCTCCGTCGCCTCGACCACGACGTTGCGGTACTTCGCAAGGCCGGTGCCGGCGGGGATGAGCTTTCCGATGATGACGTTCTCCTTGAGGCCGACGAGCGGGTCGCTCTTGCCCTCCATGGCCGCCTGCGTCAGGACGCGGGTGGTCTCCTGGAACGATGCCGCCGACAGCCACGACTCCGTCGCGAGCGACGCCTTCGTGATACCCATCAGCTCCGGACGACCCGACGCCGGGCGCTTGCCCTCGGCGACGGCCTCGCGGTTGATCTGCTGGTAGCGCTTGAAGTCGACCAGCTCACCCGGAAGCAGCGTCGTGTCGGCGTGGTCGACCACGGTGACCTTCCGCAGCATCTGGCGCACGATGACCTCGATGTGCTTGTCGTGGATCGGCACACCCTGCGAGCGGTAGACGCCCTGCACGCCGTTGACGAGGTACTTCTGCACCTCACGGGCGCCCATGACGCGCATGACCTCCTTGGGGTCGAGCGTGCCCACCAGGATCGGCTGGCCGACCGTGACGCGCTGGCCGTCCTCGACCAGGAGCGTCGCGCGCTTCAGGACGGGGTAGACGTGCGGCTCGTCGCCGTTGTCGGGCGTCAGGATGACCTTCTTGGCCTTGTCGGTCTCGTCGATCTTGATGACACCGTCGGCTTCGGCGATCGGGGACGCACCCTTGGGGGTACGCGCCTCGAACAGCTCCTGCACGCGGGGCAGACCCTGCGTGATGTCGTCGGCCGACGCGGAACCACCGGTGTGGAAGGTACGCATCGTCAGCTGCGTGCCGGGCTCACCGATCGACTGGGCGGCGATGATGCCGACGGCCTCACCGATGTCGACCAGCTTGCCGGTCGCGAGCGAACGGCCGTAGCACTTCGCGCAGACACCGACGGCCGAGTCACACGTGAGCACGGAGCGCACCTTGATGGTCTCGACACCGGCGGCCACGAGCTTGTCGATGAGCACGTCGCCCACGTCATCTCCGGCCTCGGCGACGATCTCGCCGGACGGTGCGACCACCTCGGCCGCGAGCGTGCGGGCGAACACGGAGTTCTCCACGTTCGCGTCGCGCACCAGGGTGCCGTCGGCACCGGGAGCGGCGATCGTGAACTCGAGGCCCTTGGAGGTGCCGCAGTCGTCCTCACGGATGATGACGTCCTGCGAGACGTCCACAAGACGACGCGTCAGGTAACCCGAGTCCGCGGTACGCAGAGCCGTGTCGGCCAGACCCTTACGGGCACCGTGCGTCGCGGTGAAGTACTCCGCGACCGACAGCCCCTCGCGGTACGAGGAGATGATCGGGCGGGGCATGATCTCACCCTTGGTGTTGTTGACCAGGCCTCGGATACCGGCGATGTTACGGATCTGCAGCCAGTTACCACGGGCGCCCGAGCTCACCATGCGGTTGATGGTGTTGTCGGCCGGGAAGTTGGCCTTCATCGCGGCCTGCACCTCGTCGGTGGCCTCGGTCCAGATCTTGATCTGCTCCTGACGACGCTCGGCGTCGGTCACGAGACCCTTCTCGAACTGGCCCTGGACCTTCTGCGCCTGCTTCTCGTACTTGGCGATGATCTCGCCCTTGTTCGGCGGGGTCAGGATGTCGCTGAGCGCGACCGTGACACCCGAACGCGTGGCCCAGTAGAAGCCGGCATCCTTGATGCGGTCCAGCGATGCCGCGACCTCGACCTTGGGGTACTCCTCGGCCAGCTTGTTGACGATCTGCGACAGCTTGCCCTTGTCGGCCTGCTCGCGAACGAACGGGTAGCCCTTGGGGAGCGTGTCGTTGAAGATCGCCTGGCCGAGCGAGGCGTCCACGAGACCGTGGCGCTCGTAGCCCTCGGGCGCTTCGCCCTCGAGGAAGGTCAGACCGGGGATGCGGATGCGCACCTTCGCCTGCAGGTCGAGGGTGCCCTCGTCCTTGGCCAGGATGGCCTCGCCGACCGAGCCGAACACGCGGCCCTCGCCCTTGGCACCCTCGATGACCGTGGTCAGGTGGTGCAGGCCGATGATCATGTCCTGCGAAGGCAGGGTGACCGGACGGCCGTCGGAGGGCTTGAGGATGTTGTTCGACGCGAGCATGAGCACGCGGGCCTCGGCCTGAGCCTCGACCGACAGCGGCAGGTGCACGGCCATCTGGTCACCGTCGAAGTCGGCGTTGAACGCCGCGCACACGAGGGGGTGCAGCTGGATGGCCTTGCCCTCGACGAGCTGAGGCTCGAAGGCCTGGATGCCGAGGCGGTGCAGCGTGGGGGCGCGGTTGAGCAGCACCGGACGCTCGCGGATGATCTCCTCGAGCACGTCCCAGACCTCGGGACGGGTGCGCTCGACGGCGCGCTTGGCGGCCTTGATGTTCTGCGAGTGACCGAGGTCGATCAGGCGCTTGATCACGAACGGCTTGAACAGCTCGAGGGCCATCTGCTTGGGCAGACCGCACTGGTGGAGCTTGAGCTGCGGGCCGACGATGATGACCGAACGGCCCGAGTAGTCCACGCGCTTACCGAGCAGGTTCTGACGGAAGCGGCCCTGCTTGCCCTTGAGCATGTCGGACAGCGACTTCAGAGCACGGTTGCCGGTACCGGTGACGGGACGACCGCGGCGCCCGTTGTCGAACAGCGCGTCGACGGCCTCCTGCAGCATCCGCTTCTCGTTGTTGACGATGATCTCGGGGGCGCCGAGGTCGATCAGGCGACGAAGACGGTTGTTGCGGTTGATCACGCGACGGTAGAGGTCGTTCAGGTCGCTGGTGGCGAAACGGCCACCGTCGAGCTGGACCATCGGGCGCAGCTCCGGCGGGATCACCGGGACGACGTCGAGGACCATGGATGCCGGGCTCATGCCCGTCTGCAGGAACGAGTTGACGACCTTGAGGCGCTTGATCGCGCGGATCTTGCGCTGGCCCTTGCCCTCGGAGATCTGCAGGTGCAGCGACTCGGCCTCGGCGGCCAGGTCGAAGGCCTGCAGACGACGCTGGATCGACTCCGCGCCCATGTAGGCCTCGAAGTACTGACCGAAGCGGTCCTGCAGCTCGTGGAAGACGTCGTCCTCCTGCTTGAGCTGACCGACCTCGAGACCGCGGAACTCGTCCCACATGCGCTCGAGCTTGGCGACCTGGTCGTCCGCGTTCTTGCGGATGGACGCCATCTCCTTCTCGGCGGCGTCCTTGACCTTCTTCTTCTGGTCGGCCTTGGCACCCTCGGCCTCGAGGGCCGCGAGCTCCTCCTCCAGCTTGGCCAGACGCGTCGCCACGCGGGCGTCGCGGCGGTCGCCGAGGTTCTTGATCTCCAGGCGCAGGTTCGCCTCGTGGGTCGGCATGTCGCGGTGGCGGGCGTCCTCGTCGACCGAGATCACCATGTACGCGGCGAAGTAGATGACCTTCTCGAGGTCCTTCGGCGCCATGTCGAGCAGGTAGCCGAGGCGCGAGGGCACGCCCTTGAAGTACCAGATGTGGGTGACGGGGGCGGCGAGCTCGATGTGGCCCATGCGCTCACGGCGCACCGAGCTCTTGGTGACCTCGACGCCGCAGCGCTCGCAGACGATGCCCTTGAAGCGGACGCGCTTGTACTTGCCGCAGGCGCACTCCCAGTCGCGCGAGGGGCCGAAGATCTGCTCGCCGAACAGACCGTCCTTCTCGGGCTTGAGCGTGCGGTAGTTGATGGTCTCGGGCTTCTTGACCTCGCCGAACGACCAACGACGGATGTCGTCAGCGGTGGCCAGGCCGATACGAAGCTGATCGAAAGTGGTGGACTCGAGCACTGGTTCTCCTGTGTCTCAGAAAAGTTTCGAAATCAGGCCGCGGGTCAGATCTCGTCGATCGACGAGGACTCGAAGCGGCTGGAGATGTTGATGCCGAGCTCCTCCGCTGCGCGGAAGGCCTCGTCATCCGTGTCTCGGAGGTTGACGGGCGTGCCATCGGCCGAGAGCACCTCGACGTTCAGGCAGAGCGACTGCATCTCCTTCATGAGCACCTTGAACGACTCGGGGATGCCGGGCTCCTGGATGTTCTCGCCCTTGACGATGGCCTCGTAAACCTTCACGCGGCCGACGATGTCGTCGGACTTGATCGTCAGGAGCTCCTGGAGCGCGTACGCGGCACCGTAGGCCTCGAGGGCCCACACCTCCATCTCACCGAAGCGCTGGCCGCCGAACTGCGCCTTACCACCGAGCGGCTGCTGGGTGATCATCGAGTAGGGGCCGGTCGAACGCGCGTGGATCTTGTCGTCCACGAGGTGGTGCAGCTTCAGGATGTACATGTAGCCGACCGAGATGGGCGCCGGGAACGGCTCGCCGGAGCGACCGTCGAACAGCGTCGTCTTGCCCGAGCTGTCGATGAGACGCTCGCCGTCGCGGTTGGGCAGCGTCGAGTCGAGCAGACCTGCGATCTCCGCCTCGTGCGCACCGTCGAACACCGGAGTCGCGACCTTCGTGCCGGGAGCGGCCTCGCGGGCCTCCTCCGGCAGGTGCACGGCCCACTCCGGCGTGCCCTCGACCTTCCAGCCCTGCTTGGCGATCCACCCGAGGTGGGTCTCCAGCACCTGGCCGAAGTTCATTCGACCCGGGATGCCGAGCGGGTTGAGCACGACGTCGACCGGCGTGCCGTCCGCGAGGAACGGCATGTCCTCGACGGGGAGGATCTTCGCGATGACGCCCTTGTTGCCGTGGCGGCCGGCGAGCTTGTCACCCTCGGTGATCTTGCGCTTCTGGGCGATGTAGACCACGACGCGGCGGTTGACGCCCGAGCCGAGCTCGTCGTCGCCGTCCTCGGCGTTGAACTCCTTGACGGCGATGATCGTGCCCTGCTCGCCGTGGGGCACCTTCAGCGAGGTGTCACGGACTTCGCGGCTCTTCTCGTTGAAGATCGCGCGCAGCAGGCGCTCCTCGGCGCTCAGCTCGGTCTCACCCTTGGGCGTGACCTTGCCGACGAGGATGTCGCCGGGGCGCACCTCGGCGCCGATGCGGACGATGCCGCGCTCGTCGAGGTCCTTCAGCAGGTCGGGGCTGACGTTGGGGAGGTCGCGGGTGATCTCCTCCTTGCCGAGCTTCGTGTCGCGGGCATCCACCTCGTACTCCTCGATGTGGATCGAGGAGAGGGTGTCGTTCTTGACGAGGTCCTGGCTGAGGATGATGGCGTCCTCGAAGTTGTGGCCCTCCCACGTCATGAACGCGACGAGCAGGTTCTTTCCGATCGCCAGCTCGCCGTTCTCGGTGGCGGGGCCGTCGGCGATGACCTCGCCGACCTCGACCCGGTCGCCCGCCGAGACGATGACGCGCTGGTTGTAGGAGTTGCCCTGGTTGGAGCGGTCGAACTTGCGCAGGAAGTAGTCCTTCGTGCCGCCTTCGTCCAGCTGCACGGTGACGACGTCGGCGGAGACCTCCATGACGACACCGGCCTTGTCTGCGGTGATGACGTCACCGGCGTCGATGGCGGCGTAGCCCTCCATGCCGGTTCCGACGAACGGCGAGTCGCTGCGCAGCAGCGGCACGGCCTGACGCTGCATGTTCGCACCCATGAGGGCGCGGTTGGCGTCGTCGTGCTCGAGGAACGGGATGAGAGAGGTGCCGACCGACACCATCTGGCGCGGCGAGACGTCCATGTAGCCGATCTCGTCGGCGTGGAAGAGGTCGACCTCGCCGCCCTGACCGCGGCGGGCGAGGACGCGCTCGTTGGCGAACTTGCCGTCGGCGGTCAGCTCGACACCGGCCTGAGCGACGATGTAGTCGTTCTCCTCGGATGCCGTGAGGTAGTCGATCTCGTCGGTGACCTTGCCGTCGACCACACGGCGGTACGGCGTCTCGATGAAGCCGAACGCGTTGATGCGGGCGAAGGAGGCGAGCGAGCCGATCAGACCGATGTTCGGGCCTTCCGGCGTCTCGATCGGGCACATGCGGCCGTAGTGCGACGGGTGGACGTCGCGAACCTCGACGCCGGCGCGCTCACGCGACAGACCGCCGGGACCCAGGGCCGAGAGGCGGCGCTTGTGGGTCAGACCCGCGAGCGGGTTGTTCTGGTCCATGAACTGCGACAGCTGCGACGTGCCGAAGAACTCCTTGATCGCCGCCACGACGGGACGGACGTTGATCAGGGTCTGCGGCGTGATCGCCTCGATGTCCTGCGTGGTCATGCGCTCGCGGACGACGCGCTCCATGCGCGACAGACCGGTGCGGACCTGGTTCTGGATGAGCTCGCCGACGGCGCGGATGCGACGGTTGCCGAAGTTGTCGATGTCGTCGACGTCCAGGCGGATCTCCGCGGGCTGGCCTGCTCGCACCCCCGGGATGGTCGCGTCGCCGTTGTGCAGGGCGACCAGGTACTTGATCGTGGCGACGATGTCGTCGACGGTGAGCACCGAGTCGCTCAGCGGCTTGTCGAGGCCGAGCTTCTGGTTGATCTTGTACCGGCCGACCTTCGCGAGGTCGTAGCGCTTCGGGTTGAAGTAGAAGTTGTCCAGCAGCGCGCGGGCGGCCTCGGCGGCGACCTGCTCGCCCGGACGGAGCTTGCGGTAGATGTCGCGGAGCGCGTCCTCCTTGGTGAGGATCGTGTCCTTGCTCAGCGTGTCGGCGATCGACTCGTAGCCGGCGAACTCGGCGAGGATGTCCTCGCTGGACAGACCGAGCGCCTTCAGGAACACGGTGACGGACTGCTTGCGCTTGCGGTCGATGCGCACGCCGACCTGGTCGCGCTTGTCGATCTCGAACTCGAGCCAGGCGCCGCGGCTGGGGATGACGCGGGCCGAGACGATGTCCTTGTCGCTGGTCTTGTCGGGCGTCTTGTCGAAGTAGACGCCGGGGCTGCGCACCAGCTGCGAGACGACGACGCGCTCGGTGCCGTTGATGATGAACGTGCCCTTGCCGGTCTGCAGGGGGAAGTCGCCCATGAAGACCGTCTGCGTCTTGATCTCACCCGTGAGGTGGTTCATGAACTCGGCCTCGACGTACAGCGGGGCGGCGTAGGTCTTGCCGCGCTCCTTGCACTCCTCGATCGAGTACTTCTCCGGCTCGAGGTAGGGGTTCGTGAAGCTCAGCTGCATCGTCTCGCCGAGGTCCTCGATGGGCGAGATCTCCTCGAAGATCTCCTCGAGGCCGCTGGTCTCGGGCACATCGGTGCGACCGGCGGCCTTCGCCTCTGCGACACGGGCCTTCCAGGCGTCGTTGCCGACGAGCCAGTCGAAGGACTCCGTCTGCAGCGCGAGAAGGTCGGGGACCGTCAGCGTGTCGGAGATCTTGGCGAACGACAGGCGCGAAGCGCCGCGGCCGTTCTTGGGGGTGGTGGTGGAATTGGTTGCGTTGCGCGCAGCAGCCAAGGGGATTACCTCCATGAGCCCGGGCAGGGGCTGGTTTCCTTGTCGTCAGGTGGAGTGCTCCGTTCCACTCCTGCGCGAGCGCCCCCATGATCCGGGGCACATTGTCAACGCAGGCACAAGCCGACCACCATATGAGGGCATGGGGGAAGGGAGCGCAACTACCCACTATAGTCCGCACGACGCGCCATGTCCAGTCGATTCTTGACGAGCTTCCCCGGCTGCGGTATAAACGCGCGGACGCGCTCTCAGGAGGGACCGGACGACGCCGCGCCGACGCGGCGGAAGCGCAGGCGCGTGCCAGGCCGCGCCTGACCGAGGAGATCGCGATCGGCATCCGTGACCACGGCGACGACCGGGTAGCCGCCGGTGACCGGGCCGTCCGGGCCGAGGATGACGGGCTGGCCGTCCGGCGGCACCTGGATCGCACCGGGCAGCATGCCCTCGCTCGCCAGCTCCGAGATATCGGCGCGCTCCAGGGCCGGCCCCTCCAGGCGGATGCCCACCCGATCGGCCTGTGTGGACACCGTCCAGACCTCCGCGAACAACGGCTCCACCGTGGCGAACCGGTCGGCGCGCGGGCCCGGCGCCAGCGCGATGTCGAGTTCGGCGGCGGGCGGACTCCAGGGCCGCAGATCGACGGCGGGAACCGGCCCGGCGACGTCGCCTCCCACGCCGAGCACATCGCCCGCCGCGAGCGGCGCCGGGCCGAGCCCCGCGAGGGTGTCCGTCGCCCTCGAGCCGAGAAGTGAGCGCGCGGCCACGCCGCCGCGGACCGCGAGGTAGGCGCGCACACCGTGCGTGAAGGTGTCGATCTCCAGCTCCGCGCCCGCCGGCCAGGGGTGGGCGACGTAGGGGTCGAACGGCCGGCCGTCGAGACGCATCGTGCCCCACGCACCCGCGAGGGCGAACCAGAGGTCCGCCGCGGATGCCGCGGCATCCCGCACCGCACGGAACCCGCCCATCGTGATCTCGACGCCGGCAGCGGTGGCCGCGGTGCCGACGAGCCGGTTGGCGACCCGCAGCGCCGCCCGGTCGGCCGCCCCGGACAGCGCGACGCCGTCGGCGAGCACGCCGCGCCGGCCCTGGTCCTGTACCGTCGCCGCTGGCCCCGGCGCGCGCACCACGATGCCGTCGCGGGCGCGCGACGACGGCGACACGGCGCGAGGGGCGGCACCGGCCGGGATGTCGACGGCGACCGGGCGCCCCGCCGCCGACGGCGCCGTCGGAACGAAGCGCACATGGTCGCCGGGCCGAAGGAGCGCGGGGGATGCGGCATCGGGGTCGAACAGCACCGCGGGTGTCGTGCCGATCAGCTGCCAACCGCCGGGCGTCGAGCGCGGATACGCCCCCGAGAAACGTCCCGCGAGCGCGACGGCGCCGGCCGGCACCCGTGGCCGCGGACGCGCCCTCCGCGGCACGTCGAAAGGCCAGTCGGCGCTCACGAGGTAGCCGAAACCGGGCGCGAACCCCGTGAAGGCGACCGTCCAGTCGGCCGCCGCGTGGCGCGCGGTCAGCTGCGCGACGCCGATGCCGAGCTCGGCGGCGAGCGCATGGAGGTCCTCGCCGTCGTAGACGACGGGGACCTCGACGGTGCGAGCCGGCGGGAGTGCGCCCTGCGCGACGGCCGTGCGGGCCGAGAGCACCCACGTCCGCGCCGACGCGAGCGGCATCACCGTCGGGTCGATGACGACGAGCACCGTCTGCGCCGCCGGCACGAGATCGACGATCCCGGGCCGCCGCGTCGCCACGAGTCGGGCGTGCAGCGCGAGAACCGCCTCGAGGTCGTCCACCTCCGCGAGCAGCGCGCGCTCGCCGAAGGGCCGCACCCGGATGCCGCCGCCGATCACCGCGTCGCCGTGCGTCACCATGGCGCGGCGACGTCGACACCCGCGGCATCCAGCGCCGCGCGCACGGCACGGGCCATGGCGACGGCGCCCGGTGAGTCGCCGTGGACGCAGAGTGATGCCGCACCGGTGGCGACGAGGCTGCCGTCGACGGCTTCGACGACCCCGTCGCGCGCCAGTCGCAGCGCGCGTGCAGCCACCTCGCCGGGGTCGTGCAGGAGCGCCCCGGGGTCGCTCCGCGGCACGAGCCCACCGTCGGGCAGGTAGCCGCGATCGAGGAACGCCTCGCGCACGAACGGGACACCGGCCCGCGAGGCCTCGTCGGCGATGGCGCCGTCCAGACCCAGGATCGGAACGGCACGGCCGAGCCCCGCGGCCAGCGCCGCCACGGCATCCACCACCGCGCGGGCGTGCGCGGCGTCGGCGCGGACGGCGTGATAGAGCGCCCCGTGGGGCTTGACGTAGCGGATGTCGGCGCCGACGGCGGCGAGGGTGCCGAGCTGGTCGTCCAGGCTCCGGCGGAGATCGGCTGCGCTCATCGCGAGGGGCGTCCGTCCGAAGCCGGCGCGATCGGGGTAGGAAGGGTGCGCTCCGATCGCGACGCCGGTGCGGGCGGCGCGCTCGACCGCGGCGTGCATCGAGGCCATGTCGCCGGCGTGGCCCCCGCACGCGATCGACGCGCTCGAGATCAGCGCGAACATGGCGTCGTCGTCCGCCGTGGGCAGCCCGCCGACCGTCTCGCCGAGATCGGCGTTGAGATCGATGACCGCCACGATCCGAGCGTACCGGCGGCCGGCGTCCGTCGGTGGGGTCGGCCGGTCACCCTGCGGTCACCTGCCTCCGGCGTGCACAACTCCGCCTCACACGCGCCGACCGCGGCCCCCACACCCGGCAACGCCGATCCAGGCGGAGTTACGCACGCCACGAGCCGGGTGCGGGCGCGCGAGTACCGTGGGAGGCATGGCTCGCGCGCACGTGGAGGACGACGAACCGCAGGCGCGCCTGTCGGACGGCACGATCGCACGGGTCGTGCCGAGCCGCTACGCGGGCGGCTTCGAACTGGATGTCGACGGCACACCCCAGTCGCACGTCGATCTCGACGACCCGGCGCACCTGCACTTCGAGTACGTGGCCCGGATGGGCGCGGTCATCGACCGGCTCCGGATGCCGGGGCAGCCACTCACCGCGATCCACCTCGGCGCGGGAGCGCTGACCCTTCCCCGGTACGTCGAGCACACGCGCCCCGGCTCGCGACAGCAGGTGATCGAGCTCGAACAGCCACTCGTGGACCTCGTGCGCGCCCAGCTGCCGCTGCCGCGCGGCGCGCAGGTGCGCGTGCGCATCGGCGACGCCCGCGAGGTCGCCGGCCGCCTTCCCGCGGGGCTGCAGGGCGCCGCCGACCTCGTGGTCTCCGACGTGTTCGCCGGGGCACAGACTCCCGCCCACCTCACCACCGTCGAGTACTTCCGCATCCTCGCCGGGCTCCTCGCTCCCGACGGCGTGCTCCTCGTCAACGTCGCCGACGGCGCGGGACTCGCCTTCGCCCGCCGCGAGGTGGCCACGGTCCGGGAGGTGCTGCCCGAGGTCATCGTGCTCGCGGAGGTGCAGACCCTGAAGGGGCGCCGCTTCGGCAACCTCGTCATCGCGGCATCCCCCTCTCCCCTGCCGGTCGCGTGGCTGCCGCGACTCATGGCCGCGGGCCCGCACCCGGCGAAGGTCGCACAGGGCGCAGAGCTCGACGAGTTCGTGCGCGGCGCCCGCGTGGCGACGGATGCCGACGCGACGGCCTCGCCGAAGCCCGCGGCATCCGTGTTCGAACGCTGAGAATCGGCACCGGCGGCGTGTACAGGCCGTCCCTCCGACGGCCGCGGGTCACACTGGAGGGGTGCGCCTCACCCGGGCGCGTTCGCACGACGAAGGGGGCCTGCCCGTGAGCTACATCAAGGGATACGACCCGCAGACGCTGCGCGAGATCGTGGACCCGCGCGAATGCCAGGAGCGCCTCGACGAGCTGGGCGACCAGCGCAGCCTTCCGGCTCTGCTCGAGCGGGTGTGGCTGCTGAAGGTGCTCGGCCGGTGGGACGAGTCCCTCGTCGTGTCGGAGCAATCGGTGCGGGTGGCGCGGATGGGCGGGACCCGCAAGGATCTCCTGCGCGCACGCATCCTGCACGCGAGCGTGCTGCAGGTGCGGGGAGCCTACGCCGCGGCCCATCAGGAGCTCACCACGTGCGCCGAAGAGGCCGAAGGCCAGGGCTGGGCCGCCCTGGCGGCGTTCGCTTTCCAGCATCGCGGCAAGGTGAGCTACGACGCCGAGGAGTTCGCCGACGCCCGCGCCGACTTCAAGCGTGCGCTGTTCCTGCGCCAGCAGGCGGGTGCCCCCGAGGAGCAGCTCGAATCGACGCTGCTGGCGATCGAAGCCGCCGACCGTCGTCGCAGCACGGCCGTCGCGAGCTGAGTGTCGGACATCCCTTCTAGCGTGTGCGCATGACCGATCTGGACGTCGTCCGGCGCGAGGCCGAGGCTCTCATCCGCACGCATCTCGACGCGTCGTGGACGTTCGCGTTCGACAACGCGAAGCGGCGCGCGGGGGCCTGCGACTACACGCGCCAGCGCATCACCGTCTCGCGGTATCTCGCCGCCCGCTACGACGACGAGACCAACCGGCAGACGCTGTTGCACGAGGTCGCGCACGCGCTCGCCGGTCCGCGAGCCGGGCACGGCAGCGCGTGGAAGCGCACGGCGCGCCTGCTGGGCTACACCGGCGGCACGACCCACCACGGCGAGACGGCCACCGAGCTGGCGCCCTGGGTCGGCGTCTGCCCCCGCGGCCACATCGCCTATCGCCATCGCCGCGCCACCCGACCGACCTCGTGCGCGCGCTGCTCGGCATCCTTCGACGACCGCTACCTCTTCGTCTGGACGAGACGCGAGATCTCGCCGGCCACACGTCGGGCGGCGATGACGCCGCGGGAGAGCGTGGGCGCGTCGCTCTGAGCCCGGCTCGTGCGTGCAGCGAGAACCCTCAGGCGTACGGCACGAAGACGCCGTCGCGCAGCACCGGCGCCGACGACACGGTATCGACCTGGGCGGCGGCGAGCACGTCGTCGCGAAGGCCCCGGTCGATGAGCTCCTGCCCCGAACCGCTGGCGGTGAGCAGGTGCCGCAGCGCGGGACGAAGGCCTCGGAACGCTTCGCCGGCGGCCGCGGCTTCGGGAGAGGTGTGGTCGATGCCGAGCGCTCCGAGGGCGTCGACGATCGCGCCGGCGCCGAGAAAGTCTTCCACCGCGACGCGGAGAGCGGCGCCGGGCTCACGGGATGAGAGTTCGCCGGCGGCGATGACGAGAATGCTCGTCCTCGCGGCGCGGCGCTGCTGCTCGGCCATGACGGCGGCGGCCACCGCACGTGCGCTGACGAGCGCCCCCAGAACCACCACCGCTGCGCTGTCGGCGGCACGGGCTGCGACGGCCGCGCCGTTCAGCGACACGGCGTGGGCGTCGGCATCCAGGGCGACGGTGTCGCCCGCCGCGATGCGCCGCGCGACCGTACTCGAGAATCGGAGCACGTCGACGACGACCACGATGTCGGATGCCGCAGCGCACTCGAGCCCCGACACTCCCCATTCCATGCGCACCTGATAACGGGACTGATCGAACGGGGAGGGCATGTCTTCAGGCTACGGGCAGGCGGATGCGAGACTGGGCACATGCGGATCATGCTGAAGCTCGTCCTCGACTGCGATGCGGATGCCGCGTGGCGAGCGCTGCACTCGCCGCGGGCGGTGGCCGATCTGTACGGCCCCTTCGTGCAACTGGTGCCGATGGCGGCAGAGGGGCTGCCGTCGCGGTTGGAGGCGGGCGCCGACGTTCCCGTTCGCATGAGCGTCGCCGGGCGGATCACGCTCGGACAGCAGCTGATCCACGTGAGTGAGCGTCACGTGGACGATGCGAACGGTCCCGTCCGCATCTTCCGCGACAGCGGCATCCCGCTCACCGGCCCTCTCGCGGCCCTCGATGTCTGGGACCACCAGATGGCCGTCTCCCCCGCACCGGGCGATCCGTCGCGAACCCTTTGGCGCGACCGACTCGTCATCGGCGGTGCGGCGGCGGCCGCGCTCTGGCCCGTGCTGTGGGCGACGTGGCAGTGGCGCGGCGCGCGGCTGAAGGCGCTGGCGCCGACCTGGGCGTACGACCCCGACACCGTGCAGAGCGTCCCCGTCGACGCGTCGACGCGCTGACCGCCACCCTTCGGAAAAGCCGGCCGCCACGGTCGAAGCCGTGACCGCGGCGGCCGGTGTCCGGGCGCTCCCGATGCGCCCGGAGACTCATTCGGCGAGGGCCTCCACGGCGCTCACCCGTGTCGCCAGCCGCGTCGGTACGACCGTCGCGACGGCAGTCAGCAGTGCCGTCGCCGCCACGACGATGAGCACCGGCATCCACGGCACGGCGGGAGCCACGATCGTCGGCGACGAGAACGACGGTGGCAGCGCGACCGACCCGAGCAGCGACTGCGCCGCCACCCAGCCGTAGGCGACGCCGAGCACCAGACCGAACGCGAGTGCCGTGACCGTCACGTGCACGGCCTCCAGCAGCACCACGGTGCGCACCTGCGCCGACGACAACCCCAGCGCACGCAGCAGACCGAGCTCGCGTCGGCGCTGAACGACGCCGATCGTCAGAAGATTGACGAGCCCGACGGCGGCGATCACCGCGGATACCGCCACGAGACCCATCATGATCGCCGCAAAGGTGTCGAGCACGCGGCTCAGCTCAGCAGGCGGAACGCCGTCGGCGGCCGCGGTCAGCAGGGACTTCACCGACGCGCTCGCGACCGCGAACATCACGACGAGCGTCACCCCCATCACGACGCCGATGGCCATCCGGCTGGCCCGCTCGGGGTAGCGCAGCGCATTCTCGGCCGCCAAGCGCGCGGGCGCCGACCGCCCGAAGGCACGGCCGCTGAGACGCAGCAGCGGCGGCATGACGAGCACGGCGCCCAGCGCAAGAGCGGTGAAGGACAGCACGCCCCCGAAGAAGGCGACGATGACGCCCAGCGGCGATGCGGTCCCGACGACCACGCCGGTGGCGAGCAGGGCTGCGCCGACGGCCCCGAGGGCGGCCGCGACCGCCGTACGCCCGCGCGAACGGGTCTCGTCGCGCGTGCGCGGTGTGGCTCCCCCGAGCGCCTGCAGCGGCGTCACGGCCAGCACCCGGCGCGACCCGCTCCAGGCGCCGGCCCAGGTAGTGATCGCCACGACGGCGGCGGGGACCAGCAGCACCGGCTGCAGCACGGCGTAGCCGACGGTGACGTGCAGCACGGCATCGGCGGCGCGGACGAGCACCGCAGCGACGGCGGCTCCCAGGACGAGTCCCGTGGTGGCTCCGATGACGCCGACGCCCCAGCCCTGACGGCCGACCGCGCGGCGCTGCGCCCGCGCTGACGCACCGATCAGCCGCATCAGGGCGATCTGACGGGTGCGACCGGCGACGATGGTCGCGAAGGTGTTGGCCGTCACGATCGCAGCGACGTACACGGCGACGCCGACCAGCAGGACGCTCAGGATGCCGAGGACGATCGCGACCGTCTCGCTGTCGCCCAGGTACGGGTCGCTGCGCACCCAGGTCGCGATGTAGCCGGTGGCGGTCAGCAGCAGCACGCCGAACGCGGAGGAGATGGCGGCGACGAGAATGCTCGCCCCCATGCCGCGCTCGCGCAGCCACCCGCCTCTGGCCGCGTCACGTCGGGAGGACATCGTCGGCGGCGCGGCGCGATCGGCGACCAGGGCGCTCACGCCCTCACCTCCGCGGCCAGCATGAACGCCGCGACCTGCTCGGCGGTCTGCGCGGGCTTGTCGGCGACGACACGGCCGTCACCGAGGAACAGCACGCGATCGGCATGCGCGGCGGCCACGGGGTCGTGCGTCACCATCGCGATGGACTGTCCGTGATCCCGGCTGGCGGCGGCGAGAAGGGAGAGCACCTCACGGCTCGAGCGCGAGTCGAGGTTGCCGGTCGGTTCGTCGGCGAAGACGAGGTCGGGCGCCGTCGCGAGGGCGCGAGCGATGGCGACGCGCTGCTGTTGGCCGCCGGACAGCTCGTGCGGCCGGTGCTGCAGGCGTGCCCGCAGCCCCAGGGTGTCGATGAGGGCATCGATGCGAGCCCGTTCCAGCGCCGTCGGGCGCCGTCCGTCGAGGTCGAAGGGCAGCATGATGTTGCCGATCGCGTCGAGGGTCGGCACGAGGTTGAACGCCTGGAAGACGAAGCCGATCCGACGCCGGCGAAGAATCGTCAGCTCGAGGTCGGACAGACCCGTGATCTCGGTGTCGCCGATCCACGCCCGACCGCTGGTGGCGCTGTCCAGCCCGGCCATGATGTGCATGAGCGTCGACTTGCCCGAGCCCGAGGGGCCCATGATGGCGGTGAACTCCCCGCGGCGGATGCCGACGGTGACGCCGTCGAGGGCGCGCACCGCGCTCTCCCCGCCGCCGTAGGTCTTGGTGAGGCTCTGCACGCGAGCGGCGAGCCCGAGTTCGGTCGTGGTGATCTGCATGATCTCGACGCTACGGAAGGCGTCTGCAGCCCCGCGTCGGCCTCGCGTCGCGGAGACGTACATCGCAAGGATGATGCGGCGACGACGCGCTCTCAGGCCAAGCCGTGCTCGAACGCGAAGACGACCAGCTGCACGCGGTCACGGAGTCCGAGCTTTCCCAGCACGCGGCTGATGTGTGTCTTCACCGTGGCCTCGGACAGGAACTCGCGCTGGGCGATCTCGGCGTTGGAGAGGCCGCGGGCGGCGAGGGCGAAGATCTCCCGCTCCCGGTCGGTGAGCTCGGCGAACGCCGGCGGTGCGGCACGCAGAGGGGCCGAGAACTGGGCGAACAGCTCACGCGTGGCCGCGGCGGCGATGACCGCCGAGCCCGACTGCACCGTGCGGATGGCCGCGAGGAGGAACTCCGGATCGGCGTCCTTCAGGAGAAAGCCGCTCGCCCCCTGACGAATGGCTCGCGCGGCCGCCTCGTCGAGATCGAAGGTCGTGAGCATGACGATCCGCGGGGGTGCGCTCGCCAGCGTCGTATCGGACAGCAGCTCCGCGGTCGCAGCGAGGCCGTCCATCACCGGCATCCGGATGTCCATGAGCACGACGTCGGGGCGCGTCTGTCGGACGACCCGCACGCCTTCCGCCCCGTCTCCGGCTTCACCGACGACGGTCAGGTCCGGCTGCGAATCGATGACCATGCGGATGCCGGCGCGAAAGAGGGCCTGGTCGTCGACGAGGACGACACGGATTGGCGCGCTCACCGCGCCGCCTCCGGGACGTGCGAACCCGGCAGCGTCGGCCCGGGCACGCGGGATCCCGGCGTCATCGCTTCGGCGGCGATCGGCAGCGAGGCACTCACCACGAAGACCCGCCCGCGGGGAGCCGCCTCGAGGTGCCCGCCGACGAGTTGTGCACGCTCACGCATGCCGATGAGCCCGTGCCCGCGCGCCTCGCCGTCTGCGCGGTCGCCGTGCGCGCCGGCAAGCGGCGACGGCGGATCGATGGGATTGCTCACGGTCAGCTCCACCCGTCCAGGGTGCCACGCCAGCCGCACGCTCACCTCGGAGCGTGCGCCGTGGCGCAGCGCATTGGTGAGCGCCTCCTGCAGGATGCGGAAGACGGCGAGCTGCACGGCCGAGGGCACCTCGGCGGCCGGCATCGGGTCGACATCGACGCGCAGTGCGACCCCCGCCGCGCGCACCTGCGCGTAGAGCTGTTCCAGGTCGGCGAGCGTCGGCTGTGGCCCTTCGGCCTGCGTGTGCCGCAGCTGCGTCAGCAGCATCCGGACGTCGGACAGCGCGGCGCGGGCCGTGGCCGAGATGGTGCCGAGCGTCGCTGCGGCAACGGCGGGGTCGGATGCCGCCGCGTAGCGCGCACCGTCGGCCTGAGCGATCACGACCGCGAGCGAGTGGGCGACGACGTCGTGCATGTCGCGGGCGATGCGGGTGCGCTCGGCCTCGGCGACCGCCGTCGCCTCGGCGAGTTCTTGCGCGCGGCGGTTCTCGCGCGCACGCAGCGTGGTGCGCACCAGCGCGCCGGTCGTCCACGACAGCAGCAGAGCGAACGCGGCGGAGGCGAAGGTGGCGACGCTGGCGAACACGTACGTGCCGATGCCGTTCGGCGTCCCCGCTCCGAGCAGGAGCGGCACCACGACGATGTAGGCGGCGATCGCGAACGCACCGACCAGGGATGAGGCGAGCCCGAACCAGAACGTGCGTCGGGCGCCGTATGCGGCGGTGGTGTAGAGCACACCGAAGATCACGACGTTCGCCGGCAGGGGCGGCAGGCCGCTGGCCATCTGCATGATCGCGGCCACCCAGCAGACCGCGAGCGCCAGCTCCGGCGCGAGGCGGCGGATCGCGCCGGCGGCCGAGAAGACCACGGTGAGAACCAGCGCGACGGCGAGCGCCACGCGCGGCGGCAGCACGCCCGAGCTCACCGAGTCCCAGGGGACGAGGGTGGCCAGCACGGCGAACATCGCGAAGACGCCGGCGGCGACGATGTCGACCGTCAGCTGCGTTCGGGTGAGCGTGCGGAACACGCTTCGACGCTACGCGACGGCGCGTGTCGCGGCATCCATCGCGGGATGTATTGCAGTCGGCGGCGCCCGGCGGCCCTAGGACGCGCCGAGCGGGACGATGGGCCGGTGCTCGTAGAACGTCTGGAGGACGACGGTGGTGCGAGTGCGGACGGAGGCCGCGAGGCGGATGTCGCGCACGAGCTCTTCGAGTGCGCGCGGCGAGGCGACGCGGGCGAAGAGCATGTAGCTGGCGTCGCCGGCGATCGAGTGGCAGGCCTCGATGGCGTCGAGGTGCTCGAGCAGCTCGGGCGCGTTGTCGGGCTGGGCGGGATCGAGCGGGGTGATCTCGATGAACGCGGCCAGGGGGCGTCCGGCCGCATCGGCATCGACGAGGGCGCGGTAGCCGGTGATGACCTCGCGGGACTCGAGGCGCTTGAGCCGCGCCTGCACCGCCGAGACCGACAATCCGACGGCGGCGGACAGGTCAGCCAGGGTCATCCGCCCGTCACGGGAGACCTCGGCAACGATTCGACGGTCGACATCATCTTCCACACATGGAAGAATATCCGATGCGAGCCACTCAGGCCGTAAATATTCCTGCCAAACGATCGGAGGTGCCCACCATGTCCCTTCTCACTCCCGCGAAGTCCGTCATCGGAGAGCCCGAGGTCGTCGAAGACGACCGACCGATCACCCAGCTCGTCGAAGACGACCGGCCGATCACCCAGCAGCCGGCCTGGCTGGCCCTGAAGGACGCCGTCTCACGACTGCAGCCGCTGCAAGCACCCGACGGCGCGGTGCCCGACCCCGCTCACCGTGATCATGCGACGTCGCTGGTCGCCGTCGTTGCGAAGGCGATCGAGACTCTCGCGCCCCTGTTCCCGCACGACGCCGATTATCTGTCGGCGTGCGTGATCGACCTGCACCGCTGGGCGGACTCCGGTTTCGGCGCACCCGACTTCCTCGACTCCTTGGTCGCCTTCCAGCCGCAGCGCGATCGGGTCGATGGCCTGCGCCATCTCGTCGTCTTTCCGATGTACACGCAGAACGGCTCCCGCGACCGCCACCTGGAGGCGGTGCTCTGCGAGGTGATCTGGCCGGGGTTCATCGCCGAGCTCGAACAGACCTACACCAACGGCCTGTTCGTCTCCCTCCGCCTGCTGGACTTCACGTCCGGCTACGACACGAACTCGGCGGTGCTGTTCCCGGAGACGGTCGCCATGCGCGAGATCCCGGCGTTCACCTGGGGCGCGATCTTCCAGGACCGTGAAGCGGCGCGTTTCCGACGCGTGGTCGCCGCGGCATCCGAGATCACGAAGCTCGATGTGCCGGAGGGCGTCACGCGCCTGCTCGCCGACCAACGCTTGACCGAGCAGACCTTCGTGATGTGGGACCTGATCCACGACCGCAGCCACATGCGCGGGGATCTGCCGTTCGACCCGTTCATGATCAAGCAGCGCATGCCGTACTTCTTGTACACGCTGGAGGAACTGCGATGCGATCTGACGGCGTACCGGGAGTGCGTCGGCATCGCCGTGCGGCTGAGCGCGCGCGTCGATGAGGGCGACGATCTGACGGATGCCGAGCGGGAGATGCTCGATCACGCGCGACTCGTCCCGTACGCGGTGCTCTTCGACCGGATCTTCCGATTCGCCATCACCGGGTCGCGGGTGCGCAACTACGACGGTCTCGGCGGGCAGCTGCTCTTCGCCTGGCTGCACCAGCGCGGCGTGCTGCACTGGACCGACACCGCTCTCGCCCTCGACTGGGACGAGGTGCCGGCGGCGGTCATCGCCCTCAGCGATGCGATCGACCGGCTGTACTGGGAGTCGATCGACCGACCGAAGGTCGCGCACTGGCTCGCCGCCTACGAGCTCGTGAGCAGCGTCGTGACCCCTCACCCGGCGTCGCTCTGGGCGCGCGGTCTGCCCGACGACGTGCTGGCCGGAGCCCCGAAGGGCTACACCGACGCCGTGCTGGACGACGAGTTCCCTCTGTCGATGTTCTTCGAGGCGCTCGACAAGAAGATGCAGAGCGTCATCTCCTCGACCACGGGGATCACGGGCCGCGATGGGTGACGGCGTGCGTGGGCGCTCGGTCATGATCGCCGGTGCGACGAGCGCGAGCGGGCACGCCGCCGCACGCGCGCTCGTGGCGGCGGGGGCGAACGTCATCGCGGTGGGGCGACGGGCGGACGCTCTGATCCCCCTCCGAGAACTGGGCGCCCGCACCGTCGTGTGCGACCTCGCCGACGAAGCGGAGGTCGCGCGCTTCGCGGCGACGCTCGCGGCGGACGGCGTGCGCCTCGATGGGCTGCTGCACCTCGTCGGCGGCTGGCGCGGCGGTGGAGGGCTGCGCGGCCAGACCGAGGCCGATTACCGAGATCTCGAGAGCGGACTGAGCGCCCTGCGGCACGTCACGAGAGCGTGGTGGGACGATCTGCGTGCCTCCGCCGCTGCACGCGCGGCGATCGTGTCGTCCACGGCGGTCGCGCGTCCCCTGGCCGGCGGCGCGAACTACGCGGCCGTCAAGGCGGCCGAGGAGACGTGGGCGCGGGCGATGGCGCAGGGGTTCGCGAAGGACGCGCGCGATCGCTCGATGCCGCAGAGCGCGGCATCCGTCATCTTCCGCATCCGCGCACTCGAGGGTCTCGAGGACGAGCTGGCCCGTGCGTTCGTCGGTCTGTGGGAACTCGACGCCGCCACCGTCAACGACACGATCGTCGCTCTCGGCGCGTCGAACTAGATTGGATGTCCGTGACGACTCTCCACGACACCGCCGTGCGCGGCTTCGCCAGCGACAACTACTCGGGCGTCCACCCCGAGATCCTCGAGGCCATCGCCGCCGCCAATCACGGACACCAGATCGCGTACGGCGAGGACGCGTACACGGCCCGATTGCAGGAGGTGTTCCGTCACCACTTCGGTGCGGGCGTCGAGGCGTTCCCCGTCTTCAACGGAACGGGCGCGAACGTCGTCGGGCTGCAGTCGATGCTCCCGCGCTGGGGTGCGGTGATCGCGGCATCCACCGCGCACATCAACGTCGACGAAGGCGGCGCTCCGGAGCGCGTGGCGGGGATCAAGATCCTGAACGTCCCCACCGACGACGGCAAGCTCACCCCCGAGCTCGTCGATCGCGAGGCCTGGGGGTGGGGTGACGAGCACCGCGCGCAGCCGCTCGTCGTCTCGATCACACAGTCGTCCGAACTCGGAACCCTCTACAACCCCGACGAGATCGCAGCCCTCGCCGACCACGCGCACGCGCGCGGTATGCGCCTGCACCTCGACGGCGCCCGGATCTCCAACGCGGCTGCGGCGCTCGACCTGCCGCTGCGGGCCTTCACGA
Organism: Microbacterium sp. DMC48; assembly: GCF_056313825.1. Classification (NCBI taxonomy): domain Bacteria; kingdom Bacillati; phylum Actinomycetota; class Actinomycetes; order Micrococcales; family Microbacteriaceae; genus Microbacterium; species Microbacterium sp. DMC48. Next base: position 622,082 of record NZ_JBQUZN010000003.1, read on the forward strand.
CCGATGTCGGCGTCGACGTGCTGAGCTTCGGTGGGACGAAGAACGGCGCGCTCGGCGGAGAGGCCGTCGTTGTCCTGAACCCGGATGCCGCGGAAGGACTTCTGTTCCTGCGCAAGCTCAACATGCAGCTGGCGTCGAAGATGCGCTTCATCTCCGCGCAGCTGGTGGCACTGCTCGAGGGAGACCTGTACCTGCGCAATGCCCGCCACGCCAACGCGATGGCCCAGCGGCTTCGTGCCGGCGTCGAGGCGGGCATCGCCGACGGGTCGATCACGGGGGTGTCGTTCAGCCAGCCGACGCAGGCCAACGGCGTGTTCGCGGTGCTGCCGGACGGTGTCGCCGACACCCTCCGTGAGAGCTTCCGCTTCTACGACTGGGACGCGGCGAAGAACGAAGTCCGCTGGATGTGCTCCTTCGACACGTCCGAGGACGACGTCGACGCGTTCATCGCGGAGCTCGCCCGCCTCACCTGAGACCCGCGCCTCGCCGCCGGTCAGGCGCCCGCGAGCCAGTCGCGGTAGGCGTCGAACGAGGAGGGCCGCCCCAGGAAAGCCTCGACGAGCGCGGTCGCGTCCCGGCTGCCGCCGGGCTCGAGGATCTCACGACGGTAGCGGGTCGCCGCCTCGGCATCCATGAGGTCGCCGCCGAAGCCCGAGAGCAGGTCGCGCGCGATCACGAGGCTCCACTGGTACGTGTAGTAGCAGGCGCCGTACCCCGTGAGATGCCCGAATCCGGCGTACGAGTGCAGCCCGCGCAGCGGCTGCACGGGGCTCGTCGAGGCGTACCAGTGCTCGGTGGCCGCCTGCAGGTCGGCCGGACGGTCGACGTGCAGGTGGTAGGAGACGTTGGCGTGACCGAGCTGACGGCGCACCTCCAGTGCCCGGCCGAACCCGTCGGCGACGCGCATCTTGGCGACGAGGTCGGCCGGGATCGGCTCGCCGTCGGCGTTCGCCGTGAAGGATGCGAGGACCTCGGCATCCCACGCCCACTCCTCCAACAGCTGACTCGGTGCCTCGACGAAGTCCCACTCCGTGGCGACCCCCGAGAAGCGCACGAAGCGCTGGGCGCCGCCGAGGATGTCGTGCACGAGGTGACCGAACTCGTGGAAGAACGTGACGACCTCGTCGTGGGTCATCAGCCCGCGCGCGAAGTTGCACAGCAGCACCGCCTCGGGCAGCACGCGTCCCGTCACGCCGGGCGCGAGGGGGAAGCACGCGGCGTGGTTGTACTTGCCGTCGCGCGGATGCAGGTCGAGGTGGATGCGTCCGAGCCGCTCGCCGCGGCGGATCACGTCGTAGGAGCGCACGTCGTCATGCCAGGCGGAAATCTCGACGGGAACGTACTCGACATCCAGCAGGCGCGCGGTCGTGTCGAGCACGCCCGGCAGCACGCGGTCGAACGAGAAATACGAGCGCACCAGCTGGGCGTCGACGTCGTGACGCTCACGCCGCAGCGTGCTGAGAAGGTAGAAGAAGTCGGCGATGGTGACCTCGGTGGCCGACGGGTCATCCTGTCGCAGCCGCTCGAGCAGCACGGGGTACTCACCCGCGGCGGCGGCGGCCGACGCATCGTCGAGACGCGCGAGGAACTCCGCGATCGCCGCACTGCCGCCGTCGGGGCGTCCGGCGCCGATCATGCGGGTCTCGGTTTCGTAGTCGGCCCAGTCTCGGTAGCCGAGCAGCTGCGCCCGCTCGGCGCGGACCGTCAGCAGTTCGGCGAGCACCGCGTCGTTCGCCGGCCACGCGAGGTCGTTGTAGGCCGCGACGAGCGCCGCGCGGGTCGCACGGTCGGTCGCGTATTCTCGCACCGGCATGAGGTCGGTGTACTCGGTGGTGAGCACGATCAGTCCGTCGTCGTCCACGGGATGCGCGTCGATGAAGTCCTGCGGCAGACCCGCCAGAGCCTCGGGTGCGACACGGACCTCCCGCCGCCCGTCGCGGATGTTGCGCGAGAACTCGAGGCTCAGCTCCGTGTCGCGGTCGGTGAGCACGCGCACGCGATCGCGGTCGTCCGGAGGAAGGGCGACGCCCCCGCGGCGGAAGTCGCGGCGCACCTCGGCGAGCAGGCGCACCTGGTCGGCGTCGAGATCCTCACCGGTCAGCGCCTCGAACGCGGCGAAGAGCTTCGCGTCGAGAAGCCGGGATGCCGAGAGCGCCTCGAGCGCCTGCACCTGGGCTTCCGCGACGCGGCGCACCTCGGCATCCGGGTGCGCCTCACTCAGGAGATAGGCCTCGCACGTGGCCTGACGCAGCGCCAGGTCGGCGTCGTTCCACAGATCCAGGCGCGTCGCGGCATCCATCTCGTCCGCCGCGCCGACGAGGCGGGCGTCGACATCGGCGACGAGGGCGACAGCGGCGGCGGGGCGTCCGGACGCGAATGCCGCCCAACCGTCGGCGTCGGTCGGGAAGACGAGGGGCTCGATCGAGGTCATGCTCCGAGCCTACGTCGGGCCCGCGACGTCACCGATCGGCGATCACTGCGGCGCGTGATCGTCGTCGATCTCCTCGGCACCGGGTACCGACGCGGCCTCGGCGCCGTCGGCCGCCGCCGCCTCGGTGCGCAGCAGTTCCTTGACCTCGGACATGAAGCTCGTCAACTGCTGCTGCTGCCAGCGCAGCGCCCGCGCGCGGTCTTCGGCGTCGCGCAGCACGCTCTGCGAATGCCCGGTGACGGTGTCGATGATCTTCTGCGCCTTGACGCTCGCGCGATCCAGGATCTCGCGCGACCGCAGCCGGGCGTCGGCCTCGTGCTGCTGAGCCTGGGCGCGCATGAGCTTGTCGAAGTCGTCGGCCTTCGCCGTGATGCGCTGCGCGTGCTCCAGCGATGCGGCGACCTGGTCGTTGGCGTCCTGCGTGATGCGCTCGGCGTGCGCGACGGCCTGGTTGTGCAGCATCAGGAACTCCTGCTGGGCATCGTCCTGCCGGCGGCTCAGGGCCTCCTCGAACTCGAGTGCGCGTAGGCGCTGCTCGCGCACCGCGTCCTCCGCCTCCGCGCGGAGCTGCTCCGTCTCGCGCGAGACGAGAGCACGCAGGGCCGCGGCGCCCTTCTCGGCTTCGGTGCGGATGGCAGCGGCCTCCTGTTCGGCCTGGGCGACCTTCTCGGCGGCGTGCGCCGCTTCGCGCTCGAGCTGGGCGGTGTGCGCCGTCAGCTCGGTATCGATCGTCAGTCTCGCCTGTGCGGCATCCGTCGCCGCCTGGGCGCGCACCGTCTCGATATCCGCGTGAGCCGCTGCGCGCTGCGCGGCGATCTCCTCGCGGGCGGCCTGGAGAAGACGCTCCGCCTGCACGCTCGCGTTCTTGATGATCACGGATGCCTGGTCCTCCGCGACCCGCAGCACGTCCTCGAACCGCTCGCGTTCGTGGGAGGACTCCGCGGCAGAGCTCACGAACTCCGCCGAGAGGGTCTGCACCTTGTCCTCTGCGTTGTCGGCGCGCGCGGACTGCACCGCGAGGTCGCTCTCCAGCTGCGCGACGCGCGCCTGGAGCCGCGCGAGCTCGTCGGTGCGCTCGTGCTCCTGCTGCTGCGCGGTCTCGAGCTGACGGGTGAGCGCGTCGGCGTCGGCGCGGCGGGCGTCGGTGTCGGCCATCAACGCCGCGAGCGCGGCATCCACGGCGGCGCGGTCGTAGCCGCGGAAGACGGTGGGAAACGACGCCGCGTCCCCGTCGGATCGGGACTCGTGCGACCCCGACATGAGGTCGTCGAAGGCGGACTGGTCGGACTCGTGGCGGTCGGTCATGGCAACACTCCGAAGCGGCGCCCGCCCCGGCGGGCGCGGCGGCATGTCACCGACTCGGGCGTGCCGGCACGCGAATGATATCGGAGAAGCCGATCGTCACGGTGTCGTCGTCAGCGACGCCCGAGCAGAAGATCGGTGAGGGTGGGCCGGAAGTGCCGGGCGACGTAGGTCACGGCTTCGTCGACGCCGAACGCGCGGGTCGAGTTGCCGACCCGCACCCACAACTCGGTGCCGCCGCCCTGGGCGACGAAGACGGGCTCGGGCGCTCGCGGGCAGCGTACGGCGCAGACCGTGGCGCCGTCGACCTCGGCGAAACGGATACGCGGCATGGCAGCGGCGTTCTTTCCGAGACTCGCCGTCAGCATGTCGCGCAGCCAGAGCTCGAACCGGTCGGCGTCGGGGGTGCGGAGCGTCGCGAAGTCGCGATCGAGACCATGCACGCGGCCGTCGTCGTCGACGCCGATGAGCAGTGTTCCCCCGGAACTGTTGAGGAAGGCGGCGACGGTCTTCGCGACCACCTGCTCCATCCGCGCGTCCTTCTTGTCGTCACGGACGTTCCAGCGCGCGGTCTCCTTGAACTCGACACGGTCGCTCTCGCCCTTCTCCAGGAGCGCGGCGACGTCGATGGCCCCGTCGCGGCGCAGCAGCGCCGCCACGCCGGCGACGAGGAACGACAGCCCGAGGCTGCTGCCGGTCGCCAGCAGCAGTGCGGTCGGCATCCACAGCCTCAGCCCGACGAAGAACCACCCCGCCAGGAAGAGCCCCAGGCTCACTCCCAGCAGCGACACGATCGTCATGACCGACAGCGGCAGGGAGAGCCGGGCACCGAACAGGCGACGCAGCACCCAGGCGATCACGAACGACAGCAGCAGCGCCAGCGGCAGCGCGCCGGCGACCTCGACGAGCATCTCACTGCGGGGCACGGTGATCACCTGGGTTCGAGAGTCGGTTCGGCGGCGGGGCGGTCAGCGCAGCGCGCCGACGCTGGCGAGAGCCAGACGGATGAGCGTCGAGCGCCCGCCCTCCATCTCGGCGGCCAGAGCGTCGGACGACGCCTCCTCGGGGGTCATCCACGTGACCTCCAGGGCATCCTGGCGCGGCTCGCACGTACCGGTGACCGGGATGACGAACGCCAGCGACACCGCATGCTGACGGTCGTCGTGGAAGGCGCTGACCCCGGGCAGGGGGAAGTACTCGGCCACCGTGAACGGCACCGGTTGCGGCGGAAGCTGCGGGAACGCCATCGGACCGAGGTCGTTCTCGAGATGACGGAAGAGGGCGTCGCGCACCGTCTCGCCATAGCGCACCCGCCCCGACACGATCGACCGGGTGATCTCCCCCAGCGGCGTTGCCCTCAGCAGCACGCCGACCTGCGTCACCGCACCTACGCCGTCCGTGCGCACCGGCACCGCCTCGACGTAGAGGATCGGCAGCCGCCGACGGGCCTCGGCGAGCTCGACGTCGCTCAACCAGCCGGGGTTTCCGGCGCTCTCCGGAGCCGGCGAGCCGAACGTGCCGTCGCCGAGGGGGTGCCCGGGACGACCGACCCCTCCCCCGAAGCCGCGCAGCGGGTCGCGAGGGGTCCCGTCGTCGTCGCGTTCGTTCGGATCGGGGTCGGGGGTGCGAACGGCCATGCCTCCATGTATACCCGCACCGCCGCCCATGGCGCGTCCGCGGCGTCGGCCGGGCGACGACGCGAGCGTCGACACCTCCTGCGAGGATGGGGTGATGAGCGCGATCGCGATCGACGACGGGGCCGTCCTCTGGTCCGAAGGCCCCGAGGCGCGCAGCGGCAGACCCGTGCTGCTGCTCCTGCACGGCTACGGCTCGGACGAGCGCGACCTGTTCGGGCTCGCTCCGTTTCTGCCCGACGCGTTCGTGCTGGCCGCCGTCCGCGCACCGTTGGCTCCGCCGTTTCCCGCCCCCGGCTGGTCGTGGTACCCGATCGAGGGACTCGACGGACGCTCGAGCACCGCAGTGACGGACGCCGCCGACGCCCTGATCGCGTGGCTCGATCGGACGACGGATGCCGAGACGGTCGGCATCCTCGGATTCTCCCAGGGCGCCGCGGTCGCTCTGCAGGCCCTGCGCCTGCGCCCCGAACGGTTCGCGTTCGTCGTGAACCTCGCCGGCTATGCGGACCCGACCCCCCTTCCGGGCGACGGGACGCTCGCCGAACGCCGCCCGCCGGTCTTCTGGGGACGGGGCGCCCGCGACGAGGTCATTCCGCCGGCCGCGGTGGCCCACACGGTGCAGTGGCTGCCGGAGCACGCGACCTTGAGCGGTCGCGTCTATGCCGGGCTGACCCACAGCGTGTCGCAGGAGGAGCTCGACGACGTCCGCGTCTTCCTCGAGAAGCAGCTCGCCGCCGCGGAGGGCTGAGCCGGCTGTGGCCTTCGGAGGGCGGGTGCGTTAGGCTGTCGGCGTTCCTGTCCCGACCGTGAGGAAGACCGTTGAAGGGTTTCGACGCCGCGCTGTGATTGCGCGCTGAGACGTCGATCCCTCCGTCCCTCTTCGGAACCCGGGTTCTCGACGCGTCGGCGCATCCTTATCCGCGCCGGCCGTCGACCCTCTCCCGTCGTCCCGGGAACGGTGTCGTGCGCGCCCGCGCTCCGACACTGTTCCCGTCACCGACAGGAGGCACCCATGCCCCACGCTTCTCCCGCGGTCGTGCTCGACCGCGTCACCTTCACCTGGCCGGACGGCACCGTCGCTCTCGACAACGTCTCCGGAGCCTTCTCCGATGTGCGCACCGGACTCATCGGACGCAACGGCGCCGGCAAGTCCACGCTGCTCGGCCTCATCGCGGGCACCCGCGTCCCGGCATCCGGCACCGTCTTTCGCAGCGGCACCGTCGATGTGATGCCCCAGCGGGTCCCCGAAGACACCCGCGTCGCCGCTCTGCTGGGCGTCGACACGTCCCTGGATGCCGTGCGCGCCATCGCCTCCGGCGACGTCGACCAGCGTCACTTCGATGCCGTCGGCGACGACTGGGACGTGGAAGCGCGGGCCCAGGCCGCGCTCGCCGAAGCGGGCCTGCCCGCCGACGCGCTCGACAGACGCGTCCACGCCCTCTCCGGCGGCGAAGCCGTGCTCGCGGCGCTGGTCGGAGTGCGGCTGCGCGGTGCACCCATCGCGCTGCTGGACGAGCCCACCAACAATCTCGACCGCGATGCGCGGGCGCGGGTATACGAGCTCGTACGGAGCTGGCGGGGCACGCTCATCGTCGTGAGCCACGACACGGCACTGCTCGAGCAGATGGACGAGACGACCGAGCTCTACGGCAGTGCGCTGACGACGTTCGGCGGTCCGTACTCCGCGTGGCGCGCAGCCCATGAGGAGGAACAGGCCGCCGCACGGCAGGCCGAGTCCGCCGCTCGCCAACAGGTACGACGCGAGAAGCGCGACCGCATCCACCAGGACCAGGTGCTGGCCACCCGGACGGCGGTGGGCAACAAGGCGTACGCAGAGAAGCGCGTGCCGAAGATCATCATGGGAGCCCGCAAGCGCTCGGCACAGGTGTCCGCCGGGCGGCTTCGCATCGAGGCGCGCGACAAGGAGATGGAGGCGAGAGCCGTGCTCGACGCCGCCGAACGTCGCGTGCGCGACGACGAGTCGGTGCACATCGACCTCCCCGACCCCGGCGTCGCCGCGGGCCGGCGGATCGCGACGATCGGTGACGGCGAGCGGTCGTGGGTCATCCAGGGCCCGGAGCGGGTCGCGCTGATCGGTCCGAACGGAGCAGGCAAGACGACCCTCCTCGAACGGCTCGTCTCGAGTGGCTCGGTGTCGTCGGAGCACGACGACGTGCACAACTCCGCCTCAACCGCTGCCGGCGGCGGTGCCGGTGGTCCGGACGGCCCGCCCAGGCGGAGTCCTGCACACGCGACCGCCCACACCGACCGCGTCGGGTACCTGTCGCAGCGGATCGACCGACTGGATGAGGAGGCGACGCCGCTGGAGAACCTGCGCCGCGCCGCACCCGGCGTCGGCGACGTCGAGCTGCGCAACCGTCTCGCACGGTTCCTGCTCCGCGGGGCCACGGTGCTGCGCCCGGTGTCGGCGCTGTCGGGCGGTGAGCGCTTCCGCCTCGCGCTGGCATGCCTCGTGATGGCCGAGCCGGCACCGCAGCTGCTGGTGCTCGACGAGCCGACGAACAACCTCGATCTCGACACGGTCGACCAGCTCGTCGCCGCGCTGTCGGCGTTCCGCGGCGCCGTCGTCGTGGTCAGCCACGACGACGGCTTCCTCGGGAGGATCGATCCCGACCTCGTGCTCGAGCTACGGGAGGGGGTGCTGACCGAGGTCGCGTCCGGCTGATCCGGCCCTCGGGGCGGCGGGCGCGCTCCGCCGCCCCGACGCGTCGGTGTTCGCCGCGCGCGAGCGCGACCCCGCGTGTCGGAGGTCCGCGCGATGATGGAGCGATGGCCGATGTGCTCGAGCGGTTCGGTCCTGCGACCCAGGACTGGTTCCGCGGCGCCTTCGCCCAGCCCACGAGCGCTCAGGCGGGGGCGTGGGATGCGATCTCCGCCGGCAAGCACGCCCTCGTCGTGGCTCCCACCGGCTCGGGCAAGACCCTCTCGGCGTTCCTCTGGGCCATCGACCGCGTCTTCCGTGAGAAGGCTCCGGCGCCGCGAGCGTCCGAAGCGGCGGAAGACCCCGCTGCGCCCAAGCAGCCCGCTGCCCCCCAGCAGCCCCCTGGCTCCCGGAAGAAGGCGGCGAGGAAGAAGGATGCCGCCGGCACGCGCATCCTCTACATCTCCCCGCTCAAGGCGCTCGGCGTCGACGTCGAGCGCAACCTCCGCTCGCCGTTGGTGGGAATCGGGCAGGCGGCGAGGCGCCTCGGCATCCCGCTCCCCGAGGTCACCGTCGGCGTGCGCTCGGGAGACACTCCGGCCGCCGATCGGCGCCGACTCGTCACTGACCCGCCCGACATCCTCATCACCACGCCCGAGTCGCTGTATCTGATGCTCACCTCGCAGGCGGCGGCGACCTTGCGCGACGTGCACACGGTGATCGTCGACGAAGTGCACGCGGTCGCGGCGACCAAGCGCGGCGCTCACTTGGCCGTCAGCCTCGAACGACTCGACGCGCTGCGTCGCGGCGACGACCCCGAGCGCGCGCCCGCGCAACGCGTGGGGCTCTCGGCCACCGTGCGCCCCATCGACGAGGTGGCGCGCTTCCTCGGCGGCTCCGCGCCGGTCGAGATCGTCGCCCCGCGTGCGACGAAGGCGTTCGATCTGCGCGTCGTGGTGCCGATGAGCGACATGCTCAACCCTCCCCCACCGCCGGAGCGGACCGATCCCGACGCGGAGGCGGCGACGGATGCCGAGGGCGACGGCGACGGCGACTGGTTCACGCCGTCGCAGCCGTCCGAGGTCACCGGCTCGGTCTGGCCGCACGTGGAGGAGGCCATCGTCGACCGCGTCCTGGCGCATCGCTCGACGATCGTGTTCGCGAACTCGCGGCGTCTCGCCGAGCGCCTCACGGGGCGCCTCAACGAGATCTATGCGGAGCGGCTCGGGCTCGATCTGCCCGGGCAGACGGTTCCGGCCGCCACGATGGCCCAGGCGGGAGCGAGCGCCGGAGCCCCGCCGGAGCTGGCGAAGGCCCACCACGGCTCGGTGTCGAAGGAGCAGCGCGCCCAGGTCGAAGACGAACTGAAGCGCGGCATCCTGCGCTGCGTCGTCGCGACGAGTTCGCTGGAGCTCGGCATCGACATGGGCGACGTCGATCTGGTGATCCAGGTCGAGGCACCGCCGTCCGCCGCCTCGGGACTCCAGCGTGTCGGACGGGCGGGCCATCAGGTGGGCGAGGTGAGCCGGGCCGCACTGTTCCCCAAGCACCGCGGCGATGTCCTCCACACCGCGCTGGTGACCGAACGCATGCTCGCGGGCCAGATCGAGGCGATCAGCGTGCCGCAGAATCCGCTCGACATCCTCGCGCAGCAGACGATCGCCGCGTGCGCCGTCGGGCCGGTGGACGTCGAGGGCTGGTTCGAGACGGTGCGGCGCTCGGCGCCCTTTCGCACGCTGCCCCGCTCGGCCTACGAAGCGACGCTCGACCTGCTGGCCGGCAAGTACCCGTCCGACGAGTTCGCCGAGCTGCGTCCCCGCGTCGTCTGGGACCGCGATCACGGCACCCTCACGGCGCGCCCCGGTGCCCAGCGCGTGGCCGTGACGAGTGGCGGCACGATCCCCGACCGCGGCCTGTTCGGCGTCTTCGTCGCCGGCGAGACGCGAAACGCCCGGGTGGGCGAGCTCGACGAGGAGATGGTCTACGAGTCGCGCGTGAACGACGTGTTCACGCTCGGCACCACGAGCTGGCGCATCGTGGAGATCACGCACGACCGCGTCAACGTCCTGCCCGCGTTCGGTCAGCCGGGAAAGCTGCCGTTCTGGCACGGCGACGGGCTCGGCCGGCCCGCCGAGCTGGGCGAAGCCCTCGGCCGGTTCTCGCGTGAGGTGGCGGGAGCGGATGCCGAGAAGGCGACGGCGCGTCTGCGGGAATCGGGCCTCGACGACAACGCGATCAGCAACCTGCTGGCCTATCTCGACGAGCAGAAGGAGGCCACCGGAAGCCTCCCGACCGACCGCACGCTGACCGTCGAGCGCTCGCGCGACGAGGTCGGCGACTGGCGGATCATCTTGCATTCCCCGTACGGCATGCATGTCCACGCCCCGTGGGCGCTGGCCGTCAATGCGCGCATCCGGGAGCGGCTGGGCGTCGAGGGCTCGGCGGTCGCCAGCGACGACGGCATCATCGCGCGGGTGCCGGATGCCGAGAGCGAGCCGCCCGGCGCAGAGCTGTTCGTCTTCGAGCCGGACGAGCTCGAACAACTCGTCACCGATGAGGTCGGCGGCTCGGCGCTGTTCGCCTCCCGGTTCCGCGAGTGCGCCGCACGCGCGCTGCTGCTGCCCCGTCTGAACCCGAACAAGAGGTCGCCGCTGTGGCAGCAGCGCCAGAAGTCGGCCCAGCTGCTGGAGGTGGCCAAGAACCACCCGACGTTCCCGATCATCCTCGAGACGCTGCGCGAAGTCCTCCAGGACGTCTACGACCTCCCTGCGCTGCTGCGCATCGCGCGCTCCATCGGCGACCGCCGGATCCGGCTGGTCGAGACCACCACGAGCACCCCCTCGCCGTTCGCCCGCGATCTGCTGTTCGGCTACGTCGGCGCCTTCATGTACGAGGGCGACTCGCCCCTCGCCGAGCGTCGCGCGGCCGCTCTGTCGGTCGACCCCGCCCTGCTCGGCGAGCTGCTCGGCAAGGTCGAGATGCGCGAGTTGCTCGACCCGGCCGTGATCGCGCAGTTCGAACGCGAGGCGCAGCGACTGGACCCGTCGCGGCGCGTGCGCGGGCTGGAGGGCGTCGCCGACCTGCTGCGCCTTCTCGGACCGCTCGACGCGATCGAGGTCGCGGCGCGACTGGCCCCACCGGCTGCGCAGTCGCAGGACGCGTCTGCGGGTGTGGCACCGTCCCCGACGGATGCCGAGAGCGACGCGGGCGCGCACGGCGCGGCATCCGCTTTCCTCGATCAGCTCGTCGCGGCACGTCGGGCGATCCGTGTGAGTGTCGGCGGTGTCGAGCGGGTCGCGGCCATCGAGGACGCCGGGCGGCTCCGCGATGCTCTGGGCGCCGCGCTGCCCGTCGGCATTCCGCTCGCCTTCCTCGAGCCCGTCGCCGACCCCCTCGCCGACCTCGTCGCGCGCTACGCGCGCACCCACGGCCCGTTCCGCACGGCCGACGTCGCACGGCGGCTCGGCGTCGGCGGCGCCGTCGCCCGCCAGACGCTGCAACGGCTGGAGTCGCAAGGGCGCGTGGCGAGCGGCTTCTTCCTGCCCGAGGGGGCCGCCCCGCGATCGATGACCGACGACGAGGGCGGTTCCCGCGCCGGCATCGACGACCTGGAATGGTGCGACAGCGAGGTGCTGCGACGTCTGCGCCTGCGCTCGCTCGCCGCGATCCGCGGCACCGTCGAACCCGTGGCGCCGGCCTCGTACGCCCGCTTCCTCCCCGCCTGGCAGCACATCGCGGGCGCGGCCGGCGGACGCCCGCTCGAGGGTGTCGACGGCGTCCTCGCCGTCATCGAGCAGCTCGCGGGCGTACCGCTTCCCGCCAGCGCGTGGGAGTCGTTGATCCTGCCGCTGCGGGTGAGCGACTACACACCGGCGATGCTCGACGAGCTCACCTCGACCGGCGACGTCGTCTGGTCGGGTCACGGCTCGTTGCCCGGCCGCGACGGGTGGATCGCCCTTCACCCCGCCGACACAGTGGCCCTCACCCTCACCCCGGCGGAAGACCCGGAGGCACCCTCCGACACGGAGCAGCGCATCATCGACGCCCTCCGCGCCGGCGGCGCGTTCTTCGCCGGCCAGCTGGCAGCAATGAAGCAGGCGACCAGCGAGCAGGCGGTCATCGATGCGCTCTGGAACCTCGCCTGGACGGGACGGGTGACCAACGACACCTTTGCGCCCGTTCGCGGTCTGCTCGCCGGAGGCTCGCAGGCGCATCGCACCGCGAGACGTGCTCCCCGCGCCCGCATGTTCCGGGGGACCTCCATCCCCACGACCCTGGCCGCCACGCGCACCGCCGCACCGCGCGCGCCGATGGCCGGCGGACGATGGTCGCTGCTGCCCGAGCCGTCTGCCGATGGCGCGCTGCGGGCGACGGCCTCGGCGAGCCTGCTCCTGGAGCGCTACGGCGTCGTGACGCGCGGCAGCGTGCAGGCCGAGGGCGTCCCCGGAGGGTTTGCGCAGGCCTACCGCGTGCTCGCCGGATTCGAGGATGCCGGGCACTGCCGCCGCGGCTACTTCATCGAGAAGCTCGGGGCCGCGCAGTTCGCGGCATCCGCCACCGTCGATCGCCTCCGTGAGTACGCCGCTCTCGCCGACCCGCCGCCGCGTCGCGCCGTCACGCTCGCGGCGACCGATCCGGCGAACCCGTACGGCGCCGCACTGGCCTGGCCGGCGCTCGACGGCGTCTCGCATCGTCCCGGGCGCAAAGCCGGCGGACTCGTCACGCTGGTCGACGGCGAGCTGGTGTTCTACCTCGAACGCGGCGGCCGGTCGGCGCTCGTGTTCAGCGACGACGACGAGGTGCTGGCCGCCGCTGCCGCGAGCCTGGTGGCCACGGCGCGCACCCATCGCCTCGACACGCTCACGGTCGAGCAGGTGTCCGGAGCGTTCGTGTACGGCACCGCGTCCGGGCGCGCCCTGCAGAGCGCAGGCTTCGTCGAGTCCAGCCGCGGCCTCACCCTGCGACGGCAGCGATGAGGCGGCTGCCCGCGCGCTCGTCAGGAGCCGCTCATGCCTGAGGGCGACACCGTCTTCCGCACGGCGCGACGGTTGCACGAGGCGCTCGCCGGTGCCGAGGTCGTCCGGTTCGACCTGCGCGTGCCACGCCACGCCACGGCCGATCTGACCGGCGAGGTGGTGCACGAGGTCGTGCCGCGGGGCAAGCATCTGCTGATGCGCATCGGCGGGTTCACCCTGCACTCGCATCTGAAGATGGAGGGGCGCTGGATGGTGTTCGGGCGCGGCGAACGCTGGCGGGCTCCGGCCTACCAGGCCCGCGCGATCGTCGGCACCGCGGCCGTCGATGCCGTGGGCTTCGAGATCGCGATGGTCGACCTCGTCGCCACCGCCGACGAAGACCAGCTGGTCGGCCACCTCGGTCCCGATCTGCTCGGCCCGGATTGGGACGCCGAGGAGGCGGCACGGCGCATCCTCGCCGACGAGCGGGCCGTTCACGTCGCGATCCTCGATCAGCGCAACCTTGCCGGACTGGGAAACGAGTACGCCAACGAGCTGCTGTTCGTCCGCGGCATCCTTCCCACCACGCCGGCCGCGGCCGTGGATGCGGCCGGGCTCGTCGAGACGGCCACGCGGATGATCCGCGCCAACCGCGATCGCGCGTCGCGGACATTCACCGGTGACACCCGTCCCGGTCGGCAGAACTGGGTCTACCGCCGAGAGCGCAAGCCGTGCCTGCGCTGCGGCACGCCGATCCGCCGCACCGAGCTGGGTGCCACGCAGACCAGCGAGCGCATCGTGTTCTGGTGCCCCCGCTGCCAGAGCTGACCGCGCCCACTCGCCCCGCGCCGCCAGCCCGGCGGCACGGCCACCACGTCGGCGCCTGCCAGCGCGCCGCAACAGAATCGGATCAGCGCAACAGAATCGGATGCCGCGGCATCCGCTCCTCCGCATCCGTTGCCAGACTCCGCATCCGGTGCGGCGCGGGCCACCAGCCACGCGGCGCACGCCGGCCCGGCGGCGACGGAAGATGTCGCGGTGTCAGCGGCCGAGGTAGCGGCCCGGACGGTGGTTGAGGGCGAGCACGAGGTTGAGGAGGATCGCGCCGACGGCGCTCATCACCACGTTCGGCCAGGGGACCACCAGCAGCGCCAGCGCCACGATCAGCACGTCGAAGATCATCATCGTCCACCCCGCGCGGAAACCGGTGCGGTCCTGGATCTCGAGGCCGACGATGTTGATGCCGCCGACGCTGCCGCGGTGGCGGAAGAGGATCAGTACCCCGACACCGGCGAGCAGGTTGCCCGCGAGGGTGCCGTACAGCGGCTGGAGACCGCTGATCGGGAAGAGCGCGTCGTGCAGCGGGGCGAGCCCGGAGACCAGTGCGATGCAGACGATCGTGCGGATCGTGAAGTCCCAGCCGCGCCGCCACACGGCGAGCAGCGCGAACGGCAGGTTGACGGCGGCGAACAGGATCCAGAAGGGCCACCCCGTGGCGTAGCCCAGCAGCAGCGAGAGACCGGCGGTGCCGCCCGTGACCGCCCCGGCCGCGTGCAGCAGGTGCAGCCCCAGGGAGACCAGGAACGTTCCTGTGAGGATGCCGAGAATGTCCTCCGCGACCGAGTGATCTTGGGTCTTGGCTTCGAAGACAAGGGTGGGACCGGTCGTCGGGTCGGGGTCCGCGGGGATGGTCACGGCATCCATCTTCGCAAGCCGCGTGCGACTCGGCGTCATCGGACCGGCCGTGGGAATGATCCGACGGTCGCCACCGTTGCGGATACCAGGAGGGATTCGTGGGTAAGAACTACATCGACATCGAAGACGAGCGTGGGCAGACACTGCGCTATCGCAAGCACGTCAACGGCCGCGGCCTGATCGCCAACGGCGCGAAGGTGCACGCCTCGGCGCTGGTCGAAGCGGGCGCGTATGTCGAACCGGGTGCGCAGATCGCCGCGGGTGCTCACATCGGCCGCGGCGCGTGGATCGAACCGGATGCCGTGATCGGGCCGGACGTGGAGATCGCCCCGCACGCGCACATCGGATCGGGCGCCGCGATCGGCCCTCGCGCCAAGATCGGCGTTCGCACGGTGGTCGGCGCGCACGCGCGCGTGGCGGGCGGATCGCTCATCGGCGACGATGAGCAGATCGCCGACGGCGAGCGCGTCGCAACGGATCGCCGAGGCCTTCGCCTGGCCGCCTGAACTCTCTCATCCTCGGCGGGATACGCTGGCCTGCATGGCCGGACGCGGAACGGGAGGAACGGGCGGGCGACCCGGCAGGCCCGCGCGGCCCTCGGCATCCGCTCGCCGCTCGCCTCAGAAGCGTGGGACGAAGAAGGGCGCTGCCGGCACCGGTGGGGCACCGAAGGGCGCGAGTCCGAGACCGGCAACGTCGACGGCGCCCGCACCTGCGCGCGGCCGCTTCCGCCTCGGCGCGATCGAAGGCGCCACTCCGGGAAAATGGATCGGAACCTGGCGTGAGCGGATGCCGCACGTAGCCCTCGAGCTCGCGCCGTTGAGCATCGCCGACCAACGGCAGGCACTGACGACGGCCACGGTCGACGCGGCGCTCGTGCGTCTGCCGATCGATCGCACCGGCCTGCACGTCATCCGTCTGTACGACGAAGTGCCCGTGGTCGTCTGCGCGGCCGACTCCCATCTCACCGCCGCGGACGAGCTGACCCTCGCCGATCTGAGCGGAGAGGTGATCATCGTTCCGCAGCATCCGCCCCTGGAGCTCGAGGTGCCAGGCGGCGAGACCCCTCGCTTCGCTGCGCCGGACACCGTCGCCGACGCCATCGCGATCGCAGCATCCGGCGCGGGAATCGTGATCGTCCCCATGTCGCTGGCGCGGCTGCACCACCGGAAGGATGCCGCGCACCGCCCGCTCACCGACGGACCGACCTCGAGCATCGCTCTGGCGTGGGCGGCCGCTCCGGCGACGGGACCGGACGCCACGGCCGCTGCGTTCGTCGAGACCTTCATCGGCATCGTCCGCGGGCGGACCGCCAACTCGTCGCGGTGAGCGACGTCACACACCTGCCCCCTCGAAGCACGCCCGCCTAGACTCTCGACATGTCTCCCCTCGTCTACGTGTGCGCCCGCCCGCAGCAGGGTGCGGCAGCGGCCGAGTACGAATCATTCCGTCAGGCGATGCGCCTGGACGAGAACGAGTTGGAACGCTGGGATCTCGTGCGCGACCCGTGGCCCGCCGACGCGGCCCGACGCTGGCGCGGTGCCGTCGTGGGCGGCAGTCCCTTCAACGTGACCGATCCCGAGTCGGCCAAGACCGATGCGCAGCGGCGCCTGGAGGGCGACCTCGCCCACCTGGCGCAGGCCGCGGCATCCGGCGAGACCGCCGCACTGTTCACGTGCTACGGGATCGGCGTCGCGACGCGCGCGCTCGGCGGCGAGGTGACCCGGGCGTACCCGGAGGACACCGGACCGACCACGGTCACACTGACCGCGGACGCCCAGCAGGATCGCCTCTTCGGGGTTCTCGCGTCGACGTTCGCGGCACTGACGGCGCACAAGGAAGGCACCGGGCGCCTCCCCGAGGGCGCCGTGCTGCTGGCGACCAACGACGCCTGCCCCGTTCAGGCCTATCGGCTCGGCGAAACGCTCTACGCGACCCAGTTCCACCCCGAACCCACCGGCCGGGCGTTCACCGAGCGCATGGCCGTCTACCGCGACGACGGCTACTTCGCAGCGAACGACTTCGATCGCATCGCCGCGCGGGTGCTCGCCGCGTCTCTCACCGAGCCGGTGCGGATCCTCCGCGCCTTCTCGCAGACCTTCTGAGCGGGGCGCGCCCGCACCGTTCAGTCGCCGATCGTCGCGGCCACCGCCCGTCGCCGCAGGGCCGCGGCGACGGCGGCGATCATGATGACGGCGGCCACGACGAAGGCGGCCGTGGCGACCGCCGGCGCGTGCGGCTCACCGCTGCTGCGCGCCACACCGATCCACACGAGCCCCCACGACATCGCGAGCGCCGGAGTGATGCGCCCGCCGGTGCCGAACGCGATCGCGATGCCGACGAGGGCGACCACCACGAGCACGATCACCCCCCAGAGCTGCTGAGCGTCGGCGTCCATCGGCGCGACGACCTCAGCGGCCAGCCACGCCGTGATGTTCGCGACGGTGGCCAGGCTCACCCACCCGAGATGGATGCCGACGGTCGCGTCCATGAACAGGCGATCGCTCCACGTCTCGGCCGGCGTGTGGACGAGGACGCGCAGCGTCGCCCCCAAAGCCACCAGGAGCAGCACGATCGCGAGCACGGTCAGCGGAAGGGTGAGGAACTGTGCCGTCAACAGCCACGCGCCGTTCAGCACGGCGGTGACGGCGATCCACCAGCCGGCGCGGCGCTGACGCTCCCGCGCGCGCTGGCCCGGCAGCGCCTGCCAGATCGTGTACGCGATCATCAGCACGTAGACGACCGACCAGATCGAGAAAGCCGGCGTCGCCGGCGCGAGCACGGTGGCATCGGCATCCAGCGCCCCGCCCTGCAGCTCACGCACATTGGTGCCGCCGAACAGCCCCGTGCCCACCATCGCGGCGATGATCATGAAGACCACCGTGGAGATGACCACGATCTGGCGCAGAAGGTCGGTTCCGGTCGGGCGCGAGTCGTCCATGCCATCGAAGGTATGCACGGATGCCGTCGCGCGCCAGACCCTTGACACGTGCGGCGCCGTCGGGATCAGAGCGACGGCGCCTGCTCCCGCGCACCGACGACAGCGGCGGAATCGGCCGAGAGCACGAGGGGTCCGGCATCCGTGCGCTGTTCGTGCGCCGTCGTCGCGAGCCAGATCTCGCGGCCCACGAGCTCGACGGTCCACGGCTCGGGCGAGAGGTTCACGTACACCGACGCGGTGTCGCGGTGAAGGATCCATCGTCCGTCGCCGACGCTCTCGGCCGCATGGCCCCGTTGGTCGGGATCGGTCAGCTCCGGCCGACGCGCCCGCAGTCGCGCCAGCGCGCGATACAGCGACAGCAGGCGCGCGTGCGCCGGCTGGTCGAGTTCGGACCAGTCGAGCTTCGACCGCTCGAACGTCGCCGGATCGTTCGGGTCGGGCACGAGCGCCTCGTCCCACCCCATCCGGGCGAACTCGGCTTTGCGTCCCTCGCGGGTCGCGGCGGCGAGCTCGGGCTCGGGGTGCGAGGTGAAGAACTGCCACGGCGTGGATGCCCCCCACTCCTCGCCCATGAACAGCATGGGGGTGCCGGGCGCCGTCATCGTCAGCACCGCCGCGACGCCCAGACGCGCCGACGTCAGCGACTGGCTCAGGCGGTCCCCGGCTGCCCGGTTGCCGATCTGGTCGTGGTCCTGGGCGAAGGTGACGAGGCGCCACGACGGCACGGCCGCGGGAATCGGCGCGCCCCAGTCGCGGTCCCGGAACGAGGAGAACGTGCCGTCGTGGTAGAAGCCGCCCGTCCACGTCTTGGGCAGCGCCTGCGGATCCGCGAAGTCGGCGTAGTAGCCCTCCGTCTCACCGGTCAGGGCGACGTGCACGGCGTGGTGCCAATCGTCCACCCACTGCGCGGTCAGTCCGTAGCCCCCGGCCTCGCGCGGCAGGATCATGATCGGATCGTTCAGATCGCTCTCCGCGATGAGGCTCAGCGGGCGGCCCAGATGCGCCGACAGCGCGTCGACGCGCTCGGCGATCTCCTGCAGAATGTGCACCGGGCTCGATGCGGACTCGTGCAGCGCATGCACGGCGTCGAGGCGCAGACCGTCGACGTGCATCTCACCGAGCCACATCAGCGCATTGTCGATGATGTAGTCGCGCACCGCCCGCTGGTCGAGGTCGATGCTCGAGCCCCACGCGTTGCTCTGCCCGTCGCGGAGATACGGCCCGAACTCGGGCAGGTAGTTGCCGGAGGGACCGAGGTGGTTGTAAACGACGTCCTGCACGACCGCGAGCCCCGCCGCGTGCGCCGCGTCGACGAAGCGACGATACGCCTCCGGGCCGCCGTAGTCCTCCTGCACGGTGTACCAGAGCACGCCGTCGTAGCCCCAGTTGTGGGCGCCGTTGAAGCCGTTGACCGGCAGCAGCTCGACGTGGGTGATCCCCAGCTCGACCAGGTGCGGCAGGCGGCCGATCGCGGCATCCAAAGTGCCCTCGGGCGTGAACGTGCCGACGTGGAGTTCGTAGATCACGCCCCCGGCGAGCTGGCGTCCGGTCCAGGCGCCATCGCTCCAGACGAAGGATGCCGCGTCGTCCCACGCCGACAGATCGTGCACGCCCCGCGGCTGTCGGCGGGAGCGCGGGTCGGGTCGCACGTCGCCGTCGTCGAGCACGAAGCCGTACTCGTCACCGGCGGTGAGCGTGAGCGGGCTCGCCCACCACCCGGCATCCCCCGCGGTCAGCTCGACGTCGTCGAGCCCCGGCCGCCGCAGTCGTACCCGCGCCGCACGCGGCGCCCACACCTCGATCGTCATGCGACCATCCTGCCTGTCACGGGCTCGCGCGTCGGACCCCTTGACGCGATGGAGCTACGACGCTGCGTGTGCCTCCACGAGTGCCGCAGAATGTGACGAACTCCGCAGCGGATGCCGCGTCCGCGTGCGGAGTCGGTCACGATCTGCGGAGTTCGTGCGGGCGCGGCGGAGCGCTCAGTGCTCCCAGCGGGAGGGGCCGCCGGATGCCGCGAACTCCGCCGCCGCTGCGGCACGCAGCTCGGGGTCGGCAGCGTAGGCCACGGCCGTCGCGGCGAGGGCGACGGCGGCATCCACGAGCGCGTCCGCGGCGGCGGGCAGCACCGTGAGCTCGGCGAACGCCGCGTTGTGCGGGAAGACGTCGTCGGGGCCGCCGAGCCCCAGCGAGGGATGGATCGAGGGAACGAGCCGGCTGACGTTTCCCATGTCGGTCGACGGCCCGCCCTGCGGCGGGGCGGCCGGCGGGGGAACCTCGTGCCCGCGTGCGGCGAACGCATCCACCCAGCGCGAGGTCAGCGCGGTGTTCGTCTGCAGCGGCAGGTAGGGAGGCACGGGATCGACGTCGATCTCGGCACGCGTGCCGGTGGCGAGAGCGGCGCCTTCGAGCACGGCGAGGACGCGATCGGTGAGCTCCCGCAGCTGATCGACGTCGGCGGAGCGCACGTAGAACAGCGCCGAGGCGCGCTCGGGCACGATGTTGGGCGCGGCGCCGCCGTCGGTGATGATGCCGTGGAGGCGATCGGTCGGCAGGATGTGCTGGCGAAGTTGCGCGATGCTCTGGTACGCCGTCACGACGCCGTCGAGCGCGTTGCGGCCGAGCCACGGCGCCCCCGCGGCGTGCGCGGCCCGCCCGTGGTAGGTCACCGCAACGCGGCGCACACCCGTCGTGCGCTGGCCGAGCACGGAGCTCGTGCCCGATCCGCTCGAGGGGTGCACCATGCCCGCGGCATCCACGTCGTCGAAGCCCCCGGCGCGGATGATGAGCTCCTTGCCGCCGCCGTTCTCCTCGGCGGGAGTGCCGATGAGCGACAACCGCCCACCGAGGCCGGCGACCACCGGCGCGGCCGCGAGGTATGCGCCCACGGCGACGGCCGCGATCACGTTGTGCCCGCAGGCGTGGCCGATGCCGGGCAGGGCGTCGTACTCGGCGATGATCGCGAAGTGCGGGCCGGATGCCGCGCCCGCCGCGGCCGTGCTCGCCCGCAGGGCGGTGTCGAGTCCGAAGGCTCCGACCTCGGCATCCACCCCGTGCGCCGCCAGTAGCGCCGCGATGCGGGCGACCGACGCGTGCTCCTCGAAGCCGATCTCGGGCTGGTCGTACAGCTCGCGCGCGAGCCGCTCCAGCTCGGGACGCAGCTGCTCGACCGCCGCCGCGATCTCGGCGTCGACGCTCACAGCTCGACGAGCTCGCCGTCGGCGCGGCGGAGCGTCAGCCGGAAGCCCGACTCCGCACCCGCCACGACCTCAGCGACGCCGTCGCCCAGCCCGTAGGCGGCCAGGATCGCCTGCAGCGGCGCGGGGTCGGGCTCGGTGCGAACGAGCGAGATCAGCTCGATCGTGGGGATGTCGCTGAGTCCGGGCTGCGCGGTGGTGCCCCAGTCGATGAGGAAGGGCACGTCGATACGACGGTTCTCGCCGCGCGTGAGCCGCCACTCCAGCAGGGTGCCGTCGGGCGTGCGGCGGGAGAGGTCGCTGACGTCTCCCGGGTCGTAGCCGCCCGCGCGCGCCGTGGCGACGGTGGCCTCGATGTCGGCGGGATGCACCGCGTACGCCTGCACGCTCGGCGCGGTAAGCGTCGAGATGCCGAAGGTCTCCGGCAGCTCCGGCTCGGGGCGGGCTGGGTTGGGACCGATCAGCTCGATGTACTGCGGTCCGCGGCGGCCGTCGACGGTGAGCGCGACGAGGGCGTTGGCGGTGCCGGTCGGGTGGGCGCCGCCGGGTGCGGCGACGACGCCGGTGCGCTCGGCGAACCAGTCGACCAGCGCGGCGAGGTCGGGACCGGCGATGACGACGTGGTCCAGAAGGGTGGGGATGCTCATGATGTCCTCGTGGTGTCGGGTTATCGGGTGGAGGCGCGGCGGGCGGGAACCTCGGGCTCGCCGAGCGACAGCATGAGTCGGTTCGCCCAGTTGAAGAACGCGGCGCCGCCGATGACGTCGACGATCTCGACATCGTCGAGCCCCGCTGCCCGCAGGCGCGCGATGTCTGATTCACCGAACGCCAACGGGGTGTCGGCGAGGGCGACGGATGCCGCGACCACCGCGTTCCACGTCTCGTCGCCGAGTTCGGCGTCCACGCCCTCGTCGAGCAGCCGCTGCACGTCGGCCTCGCGGCCGGACTCGCGGGTCGCGGCGGCGGCGTGCACCGACGCGCAGAAGACGCAGCCGTTGTGGCGCGAGGTCGCGGCGGCGGCGAGCTCTCGCTCGGCACGACCGATGCCGCCGGTGACGTTGTAGAAGATGTCGAGGTCGGTCAGCGTGCGGGCGCGGAGCGCCTCGGGGTCGCGGGCGAGCAGTCGGAAGTACGGCATCTTCGCGCGTGCGGGCTCGATGAGGGCATCGCGCTGGGCATCGGTGAGCTCGTCCTCGGCCACGGGAAGCAGCCACGGGACCCAGCCGAGTCCTTCCTGGGTGAACGCGTCGGGTCGAGCCAGGTCGGCGTAGGTGGTGACGACGTCGGTCATCTCAGGCTCCTTCGGAAACGGTGGCGGAGGCGGCGGAGGCGGCGACCGGTGCGGATGCCGCGGCCAGCGCGCGCAGCCCCCAGGCCACACGCAGCTGGAAGCTCAGGAAGGCGATGAGCTGCGACAGCGAGACGATGTCGTCGGGGCTCCACCCGGTATCCACGAGGTCCTGAAGCGCCTCGGCGCGCGCCTCGCGCGGACGGAAGACGAGCAGATGTGCGTGCGCGAACGCGCCGGACAGTCGCGGGCCCAGGTCGGAGGCGGTCGCGGCATCCGGAGTCCAGCGCACGCCGTCGGTGGACTCCGCCTGCAGACGCGGCTCGCGATAGGCGCCGAACGGACCGGTCGCGGCGGCGGAGGCCGCGGCGGACGCGACGACGGAGGTCAACGCGGGGGTCTCGTCGCCCAGGAGGTCGCCGTAGAACGCGGTCGCCGCGTCGAAACCGTGCAGCTGCGAGACGAACGAGGCGACCGCGTACCGCTCCGCCAGTGCGAACGTGCCCGGCTCGGCGGGCTCGAGCAGCGCCTCGAAGCTGCGCTGGGCGTTCTCGCGGGCCTGCGCGCGCTTCTCGCGCACCGCGGCGAGCGGGTCGCTCGGCGCGATGCCGGCGAGCAGGTCGATGATGTCGGCGCTGGGGGTGGTCATGCGAGTCCTTCCGAGGAGGCGACGAGGGCGAGCGGACGATGGGCGTGGTGGAGCGCGGCGGCGGCGTCCGCTCCGACGGCGAAGCCGAGGCGCGGGGCGACCTCGCCGGCCAGCAGCTCGAGGGAGCGGAGGGTCAGCTCGTGGGTCGCCGCGATCGAGTGCACCTGGAACGAGACGTCGCTCGCCTCGGGCAGTGTGCGATCGGCCGACAGCGATGCGACCACCTCGTCGACGGTGCCGACGTGGGTATCGGTGAGGCGGACGAGCTCGTCGAGGGAGACGCCGTCGGTGTCGAGGCCGAACATGGTGCGCGCGAGGTGACGCAGGCCGTCACCGGCCAACTCGAGCGCGCGCGTACGGTTCTCCGGGTCGACGACGAGCGCCGTCCGGGAGGCGAGGACGCGGACGGGGGCGCCGTCGGGAAGAGCGGCCCGGTAGGCCTCGATGATCGGCAGCTGCAGCTCGTGCAGCGGCGCGTCGGGTGCGTCGGGCGTGCGCGGCTGCGTGCGCGAGAGCAGCAGGCCGTCACCGCGCTCCCCTGCCCGGCGGCCGCCGTCGATCGAGAACGTCGCCTGCCAGATGCGCGCCGACAGATCGCCCGCGGCGGGATAGATGCGCGAGTCGGTGCCGCGCACGCCGCGCCCTTCGAGGGCGTCGAGGAGCACGTCGAGGTGATCGGCGAAGATCTCGCGGCGACGGTCGGACTCGCGGCCGAACGCCGCGAACGAGGAGGGCGTCCCCCCGGTGGCCAGCCCCAGCTGCACGCGTCCGCCGCTGATCTGATCGAGCACCGTCGCATCCTCGGCGACGCGCAGCGGGTCATCCAGCGGAAGAGTGACGACGC
Source organism: Microbacterium sp. DMC48 (assembly GCF_056313825.1). Classification (NCBI taxonomy): domain Bacteria; kingdom Bacillati; phylum Actinomycetota; class Actinomycetes; order Micrococcales; family Microbacteriaceae; genus Microbacterium; species Microbacterium sp. DMC48. The sequence goes on from NZ_JBQUZN010000003.1 coordinate 645,683, forward strand.
CGGTGGCCAGCGCGATGCGGCTCGTGCGCTCCGCGGCGGCGGCCAGCAGCACGAACGGCGACGGCAGGCCGCCCTCGTGCTCGCCGAAATGGTGCTGCGCGAGCCAGGCCGAAGCGAAGCCGGCCTGTTCCGCGTGGGCGATCTGTTCGATCGCGAACCGGTAACGATCGGCGGCGGAGGCCTCTTCGAGCACGCGGCTGAAGAAGCCGAGACGGGGACCGCTCATGCGGATACCTCTTCCTGATGAGGGGCGGCGGAGTCGGGGGCGGTCAGGGCCGCCGGCGTGGATGCGGACTCTGAGCGCAGCGATGCCCCGGGGATCGCCGCGAGGAGCTCGCGCGTGTAGGCGTGCTGAGGACCGGCGAAGACCTCGGCGGCCGGGCCATGCTCGACCTGACGCCCCCGACGCAGTACCGAGACCGTGTCGGCGATCTGACGCACGACGGCGAGGTCGTGGGAGATGAACACGTAGGTGAGGCCCAGGTCGCTCTGCAGCCGGGCGAGCAGCCGCAGGATCTGGGCCTGCACGGTGACGTCCAGCGCCGAGACGGCCTCGTCGAGCACGACCAGCTCGGGTTCGACGATCAGGGCGCGCGCGATGGCGACACGCTGACGCTGCCCGCCGGAAAGCTCCCGCGGATGCCGCGACGCGATCTCGGGCGCGAGAGCGACCAGCTCGAGGTGATGGGCCACCCGCTCGGCCCGCTCGCCGCCGCTGCCGATGCCGAAGTTGCGCAGCGGCTCGGCGAGGATGTCGCCGATGCTCTGACGCGGATCGAGTGAGGCGTAGGGGTTCTGGTAGACCAGCTGGGTGGTGCGGTGGAACGCGCGGCGAGCACGTCCGCCGGCGAGCGCGGTGACCTCGGTGCCGCCGACGCGGATGGTGCCGCGCGTCGGGTCGTTGAAGCCCGCGATCGAGCGTCCCGTCGTGGTCTTGCCCGAGCCCGACTCGCCGACCAGCGCGTGCGTCGTCCCGCGCGCCACCGTGAACGACACGTCGTCGACGGCGACCAACGGTGAACGCCCGGCGCGGCGGAACTCCTGCGTGAGCCCGGTGACCTCGACCAGGGGTGCGGATGCCGCGGCCGGCGGCGCCGCCCGCTCGACGACGCGCGCGAGCGAGGGGGCGTCGGCCAGAAGCGTGCGGGTGTAGGGCGACGTCGGCGCGGCGAGCACCTGAGCGGTCGGTCCGGCCTCCTGCACCCGACCTGCCTGCATGACGACGAGCGCGTCGGAGCGGTCGGCGGCGACGGCGAGGTCGTGCGTGATGAAGAGGATGCCGGTGCCGGTCTCGGTCCGCAGCTCGTCGAGCAGGTCGAGGACCGTGCGCTGCACGGTGACATCGAGCGCGCTCGTCGGCTCGTCGGCGATGATCAGCTCGGGCTCGAGCGCGAGCGCGGCGGCGATGAGCACGCGCTGGCGCATACCGCCCGACAGCTCGTGCGGGTACTGGCGCGCGCGGGATTCGGGGTCGTCGATGCCGACGCGTTCCAGCAGATCGATGACGCGCGCGCGGATCTTGACGCGATCCTTCCACCCGTGGATGCGCAGCGCCTCGGCGACGCTCCACTCGATGGTTGCGACCGGGTTGAGCGAGTTGCCGGGGTCTTGCGGGATCAGGGCGATGCACCGACCGCGCAGGTGGCGCCACCGCCGCTCGGACAACCCGACGAGATCGGTCAGGCCGTCGGTGCGCTCGGAGAGGCGGATGCTTCCGCCCGACACGCGGCCGTTGGCGGCGAGCAGGCCGATGACCGACTGGGCGACGGTCGTCTTGCCCGAACCGGACTCGCCGACCAGAGCCGTGACCGCCCCCGCCTCGACGTCGAACGAGACGCCGCGGACGGCGTCGACCGTTCCGCGCCGCGTGCGGTACTGGACGGCGAGGTCGCGGATGGACAGCAGCGGCTGCGCGCTCATGCGGCATCCCCTCCTCGAAGGGCCTGGCTGAGGCGGTTGGTCGCCAGCACGACGACGACGACGATCAGGCCGGGCAAGACCGTGAGCCACCAGGCGGTGGCGACGTAGTTGCGCCCCTCGGCGATCAGCAGGCCCCACTCCGGCGTGGGCGGCGGCGCGCCGTAGCCGAGGAAGCCGAGGGTCGAGATCTGCAGGATCGCCGAGCCGAACTGCAGCGCCGCCAGCGCGATCACCGGAGTCAACGAGTTGGGCAGGATGTGGCGCCACAGCACGCCGAGGAACGTGCCGCCCGAGCCGTAGGCCGCCTCGACGAAGTCCGACACGCGCACGCTGACGACTCGCGAGCGCGCCAGCCGGGCGAACACGGCGATCGAGGTGACTCCGACCGCGACGGCCGCGCTCGTGGTGCCGAAGCCGAGCAGGATGACGACGCTGAGCGACAGCAGCAGACCGGGGATCGCGAGCAGCACGTCGACGAGACGCATGAGCGTTTCGTCGACGGCGCCGCCGAGCGCGCCGGCGGCGAGGCCGACGGCGGTGCCGACGACGAGACCGACGAGCACCGCGATGAGAGCGCCGATGATCGACTGCGACGCCCCGTAGACGACGCGGGTGTAGAGATCGCGGCCGGTCGCGTCGGTGCCGAACCAGTGCTCGGGGCTGGGCGCCTGCAGCGCGGGCGCGACGGTCTCGGTGGGGTTCTGCCCCGTGAACAGTCCCGGAAACAGCGCCCAGAGCAGCGCGACGAGGATGACGAGCGCGGGCAGGACGAACCCGACGCGCGCGAGGAGCGCCGCCCATCGAATGCCCCGGTCGGCGGACGGACCCGCGCCCGGACCCATGGCGGCGGCGCCGTCGAGTCCGGCGGTGGTGGCCAGAGCGGTCATCGGTTTTCTCCTCGGGAGGAAGTGGTGGCCGCGATGGGGGTGCCGACCTCGGCATCCACGAGCTCGTCGACGGCACGGTCGGCGGCCTCCTCGCGCGGTGCCGCGGCCGACCCGCGGACACGGCCGGCGGTGCGCAGTCGCGCGTCGAGCACGGGATACAGCAGGTCGACGATCAGGTTGATGACGACGAAGGCGACCGTGGAGATCACGACGACGGCGAGCAGCACCGGGGTGTCGCGGTTGGCGACGGCCTGCGCCGTCAGCTGACCGATGCCGGCGCGGGCGAAGACCGTCTCGGTCACGACCGCGCCGCCCACCAGCTCGCCGAACAGCAGGCCGGCCATCGTGAGGGTCGGCAGCAGCGCGTTGCGGGCGACGTTTCGCCACAGCAGCCACGGCGTGCTGGCCCCGCGCGCACGGACCACCGCCACGAACGGCTGCTCGCGGACCTCGTCGATCGAACGCATCAGCACCTGGGAGAGGGGGGCCGCGATCGGGATCGCCAGCGTGATCACGGGCAGGATCAGTGCCTGCACCGGGTTCGCCCCGATCACCGGGACCAGACCCAGGCGGAAGGAGAACACCTGGATCAGGATGATGCCGATCCAGAACACCGGCAGCGACACGAACAGCGGCGGGATGCCGCGAAACACCCGGCGCAGCAGGCGACCCCCACCGTAGGTCGCGGTGAAGGCGATCGTCACCGCGAGGAACACCGCCAGCGCGAGTCCGAGCACCGCGAGGGTCAGCGTGGGCGGCAGCGCCGTCGCGATGAGATCGGAGACGGCGGCACCGCTGGCCACCGAGTAGCCGAAGTCTCCCGTCAGGAAGCCCGCGATCGAGCGGACGTACTGGACGACGAGCGGCTGATCGGCACCCAGCGACTGGCGGATCGCCTCGATCTGCTCGGGGGTGAGCCCCAGCTCGGGGCTCCCGTACCGGGCGATGACGGCGTCACCGGGGAGCGCGGCCAGCAGCAGGTAGGCCGCCGTGTAGGCCAGAGCGAGCACGAGCACCGCCTGGCCCACACGACGAAGGACGTACGTCATGGATTCCCGGATCTCCCGACTCAGCCCGCGAGCCAGGTCGAGTAGAAGGTCGGGCGTCCGACCGACTCGGTCTCGAAGCCCTGGACCTTGGCCGTCAGGCCGAAGACCTGCGGTTCCTCGAAGATCGGCAGGATGTACGCGTTCTCGGCGAGGTAGGTCTGCGCCGCCTCGGATGCCGCCTGACGCTGGGCCGTGGTCGGCTCGGAGGCGATGGCCTGCAGAAGCGTGTCGAGCTGCGGGTCGCCGATGCTGCCGTCAGCCGGGTTCAGGTTGAGCAGCGTGTTGCGGTTCTTCGAGAAGTACTGCGACTTCAGCACATCGAAGTCCGCGCGGCCGACCATGGAGTGGTACACCTGGATGACGCTCTGGTCGGTCGACGCCTTGGTCTGCGCGGCCATGTCGCCGGCGAACAGGCTCACCTGGATGCCGAGCTTGCCCAGCTGCTCCTGGATGAGGGTCACGACCTCCTTCGAGCGCGGCTGCGGCAGCGCCTCGTTGAAGCTCAGCGTCAGCTTCTGGCCGTCCTTGGCATGGATGCCGTCGGATCCGAGCGTCCAGCCCGCGGCATCCAGCAGCGACGCGGCCTTGGCGGGATCGTACGTGTAGTACGAGGAGGTGTCGACGTAGCCGAGCGCCGTCTTGGCGAGCGCCCCGGTGGCCAGCGGATAGTTCTTCGTGAACAGGGTGTCGACGATCTTCTGACGATCGATGCCGGCGATGATCGCCTGACGCACGCGCACGTCCGCCAGACGCGGCTCGCGGAAGCGGAAGCTCAGGCCGTTGTTCACGCCGTTGGTCGCGGCGGCGTGCAGCGAGAGGCCTCCAGCGGCGAACTGCGCCTCGTCGGGGGCCGGGATGTTGCGCGCGATGTCGGCCTGGCCGGCGACGACGGTGCCGACGCGCACGCTGTTCTCCGCCGCGACGACGTAGTTGACGCCCGCGAGGTAGGCGGCGCCCTGATGCTTCAGCGACGGCGGCGCCCAGTTGTAGTCCTTGCGCGCGGTGACGCTGGTCTGCGTGCCGATCTGCTCGTCGGAGATGACGAACGGACCGCTGCCGATGATCTTGGTGGCGTTGCCCGGGCCGAACTGCTCGCTGGTGCGATCGAGCGTCGCATCCGACAGCAGGCCCGAGTTGATGGTCGAGACGGCCTGCGCGAAGCCGGGCGACGGCGCGGTGAAGTGGAACACCACCGTGTGGTCGCCGGTCACCTCGCCGTGGTCGTAGTTGTTGATCGCCTCCGACACCGGAAGCGCCCGAGCCTTGTCACCCTTGCCGTAAAGGTCGATGTTCTTCACGACGTTGGCGGCGGTCAGCGGGGTGCCGTCGGAGTAGGTGACATCGGTGCGCAGGTCGAACGTGTACTCGGTGGCGTCGTCGTTGACCTTGTAGTCGGTGGCGATCCACGGCTCGAGCTCGAGCGTCTCGGGGTTCTGGTAGAGCAGCCGGTCGGTCACGTTGTTGACGATGCCGCCGTTGGGGTAGAAGCCCGCGGACGGCGGATACAGGGTCGTCCAGGTCTGCGGCTCGAGGTAGGTGAGGGTGCCGCCCGTCTGGGGCTCTCCGCCTGCGGAGGCGGACGGGGTGGCGGCGCCGGACGCGCAGCCGGCGAGGAGGGCGACGGCGGCGAGGGTGGATGCCGCCGCGAGAGTCGTGCGGGTGAGTCGGGACATGGTGGTCTCCTGGTGTGCGCCGGGCGGCGCTGCGGTGTGCGGGATGATCCACCCCATCACGGCAGTGGCCATCGCGACCAGCCGCCGGTCACGTGACGTAAGCGAACGTCACGAAACGTCACACGCGAGGCGTTTCGGCTCGCTGCGCTCTGCGTTTCGGCTCGCTGCGCTCGCTCAACGACCGGAGTGGGGGCACCCCCGGTCGTTGAGCGAGGAGCGCAGCGACGAGTCGAAACGCGCCGCGCCGACGCTCAGGCCCGCGTCAGCAGGGCGACCGGCAGGTCGGCGAGCAGGATGCCGAGGCTCGCGGCCCCGCCGTCGATCTCACGCCCGGTGAATGCGTCGCGCCACCGACCCGCCGGAAGCATCACGGCCGTCCCGCCCCAGCCGCCGCGGTCAGCGAGACCGACCGGCAGCCTCGTCGCGACGGCGACCGCGCCTCCGCGATCGAACGCCAGGGCGTGCGCGTCGGCCGCGCCCACGACCGGGAGCGCGACGTAACGGGAGAACAGTTCGGGGCGCTCGCGCCGCAGGCGCAGCGTCCGCGAGACCACCAGCAGCTTGGCCGCGCCGGAATCGTCGATACCCGGCATCCATCCGCCGTCCAGGCGGGCGAGCAGTTCGCGGCGGCGCTCGATGTCCACCGAGCGCCGGTTGTCGGGGTCGACCAGCGAGAGGTCCCACAGCTCGGTGCCCTGGTACACGTCCGGCACGCCGGGACCGGCCAGGTGCAGCAGCGCGGCGGCGAGCGCGTTGGATCGGCCCGGCGCGACGAGGTCGCGCACGAAGCTCTCCACGATCGGGCGCGCCGCACCGAAAGCGGCGTCGATCAGCGCGTGCACGCGCGCCTCGAACGCCTCATCGGGATCGGTCCAGCTGGTGCCGACGTCGCCCTCGCGCGCCGCCTTCTCGGCGTATGCGTGCAGCCGCTCGGGGAGGGCGGGATCGTCCGACCATGCGCCCACGACCGCCTGCCACAGCAGCGCGTCGAGCGGACCATCGCCGGTGGAGCCCTCCGCACGCAGCGCGTCGAGCGCCGTCGCCCAGCGATCGGGCATCTCCGCGAGCACCGACAGGCGTGCGCGGACATCGGCGGAGCGTTTCGTGTCGTGCGTCGTCAGGGTCGTCAGCGCAGCCGGCCACGACGCCTGCCGACGCGCGAAGGCGGCGTGCAGACCCTCGACCGGCAGAGCGAACTGCGACGGATCGCCGCCCACCTCGGTGAGCGAGGTGAGGCGCGTGTATCGGTAGAAGGCGCGATCTTCGACACCTTTGGCCATCACCGGCCCGGTCGTCTGCATGAAACGACGCGACAGCTCGGACGAGGCGTCCGCGACGGCATCGGCGACCTGGGCGAGCGCATCCGCCAGGTCAGGACGCCGAAGGGATGCCGCAGCCACGGCATCCGCGAGCACGTCGGCGCCGGCGGGAAGATACGCGCGGTAGACGGGGAAGGCTGCCAGCAGCTCCGCGAATGCGTCGCGCGCGCGATCGTCGCCCAGACCGGCCCGCAGGGACGGCGGCAGGCAGCGGATGAGCCGCCCCACCTCCGCCGCCTGAGACGTGTCGGCGATCTCCCGCTTGGTCCCGGCGATCATGTCGGCCCAACTCAGCCGGGCGCCGCGCAGCCGCTCGTCCTCTGCGGTGAGAGCCGCCTCACCGGCCGGGTCGACGAGCACGCGGTCGATCTCCCCGAGCGCGTCGTAGCCGGTGGTGCCCGTCGTCGCCCACCAGCCCGGCAGCTGCTCGCCGGGCTCGAGGATCTTCTCCACGTAGACGGGGAAGCTGCGAGTCGACGCGGGGCCGCGCGCCTGTGCGACCGCCGCGGCGAGCGCGTCGAGATAGCCGCCTGGATCGGCGAGGCCGTCGGGGTGGTCGATGCGCAGGCCGTCGACGAGCCCCTCTCGCACCCATCGGAGGATCTCGACGTGCGACGCCGCGAACACGTCGGGCAGCTCCACGCGCACCCCCGCGAGCGAGGTCACCGTGAAGAAGCGGCGGTAGTTGAGCTCCGCGGCATCCCGCCGCCACGACGTGAGCCGCCAGTGCTGGCGTTCGAGCACGTCGCGAACGGCCGTGCGGTCGGTCGTCGCGTGCAGCGGCGCCGTGCCGGGTGCGAGGGGGAGGACGATGTCGTAGTAGCGGGCCGTCCCGGTCTCGTCGTCGGTGGTCGCAGGCCGTACCTCGATCTCGCCGGCGCCGAGCACCTCGTCGAGGTCGCCGCCCAGCACCGGCAGCACGACGCGTTCGGCACCGTGCGCCCAATCGATGTCGAAGCCCTGCGCGAATCGGGAAGCGCGCCCGTGGGTCAGGACGTCCCACCACCACGGGTTCTCGGTCGGATCGGCAACGCCCTGATGGTTCGGCACGATGTCGACGAGGATGCCGAGACCGGCCGCCCGCGCGGCGCAGACGAAGCGCTCGAGGCCAGCCCGGCCGCCCCGATCGTCGTCCACTCTCGTCGGGTCGACGACGTCGTAGCCGTGATCGGAGCCGGAGGCCGCCTGCAGGATCGGCGACAGGTAGGCCCAGTCGACGCCGAGATCGCGCAGGTAGTCGGTGACGGCGGCGGCGGCATCCAGATCAAACGACGCACGCACCTGCAGACGGTAGGTGGACGCGGGAAGACCGCGGCTGTCGGCGATCACGGTCAGTGCGGCAGCTCGGTCTGCGGGGCCGGGGAGCGGACGATGTCGATCGGCACCGTCAGCGCCGCCAGCGACGCGGCGACGGAGTGGTCGACGTCGGGCTTGTCCTCCTGATAGTCGCGCAGGACGATGAGCGAGCGGCCCGCGAGCTCCACGGCCTCTCCCCCGCGGCGCGGCTCGGTGTCGGTGAGCTGTCCCGTGGTGTCGACGACGATCTCCCACTGCGGACTGAACTCGGCGCGCGGGATCGTGAACGAGAGCCCTTCGTCGCCCGCGTTGAACAGGATGAAGAAGTGGCGATCCTCGATCTGCTCGCCGCGCCGATCGCGCTCACGGATGCCGTCGCCGTTGAGGAACACCCCGACCGCCCGGCCGAAGCCGGACTCCCAGTCCTCGGGCTGCATCTCGGTGCCGTCGGGGCGCAGCCACGCGATGTCGGGCAGCGGCGCACCCTCCTCGCGGCGGACGGGCCGGCCGTCGAAGAAGCGGCTGCGCCGGAACGTCGGATGCTCGCGGCGCAACCGGGCGAGGGCGGCCGTGAACTCCACGAGCGGCTGATCGACGTGATTCCAGTCGATCCAGGTGATGTCGTTGTCCTGCGCGTACCCGTTGTTGTTGCCGCCCTGCGTGCGGCCCAGCTCATCGCCGTGCGAGATCATCGGCACGCCCTGGCTGAGCAGCAGCGTGGCAAGGAAGTTGCGCTGCTGGCGCGCGCGCAGCATCAGGACGCCCTGGTCGTCGGTGGGGCCTTCCACACCGCAGTTCCACGATCGGTTGTGCGATTCGCCGTCGTTGTTGTCCTCGCCGTTGGCCTCGTTGTGCTTCTCGTTGTACGAGACGAGGTCGCGGAGCGTGAAGCCGTCGTGCGCGGTGACGAAGTTGATGGAGGCGACCGGTCGACGCCCCGAGTTCTCGTACAGGTCTGCCGAGCCCGTCAGCCGCGACGCGAACTCGCCCAGTGTCGCCGGCTCGCCGCGCCACAGGTCGCGGACGGTGTCGCGGTACTTGCCGTTCCACTCCGTCCACTGCGGCGGGAAGTTGCCCACTTGGTAGCCGCCGGGGCCGATGTCCCAGGGTTCGGCGATGAGCTTGACCTGCGAGATCACCGGATCCTGCTGCACGATCTCGAAGAAGGCCGCGAGTCGATCGACCTCATAGAACTCGCGGGCGAGGGTCGCCGCCAGATCGAACCGGAAGCCGTCGACGTGCATCTCCAGCACCCAGTAGCGGAGGGAGTCCATGATCAGCTGGAGGGTGTGCGGGTTGCCGACGTTCATGCTGTTGCCGGTGCCGGTGTAGTCGGTGTAGTACCGCTTGTCGTCGGCTTCGAGCCGGTAGTACGCCTCGTTGTCGATGCCGCGCATCGACAACGTCGGGCCCATGTGGTTGCCCTCCGCGGTGTGGTTGTAGACCACGTCGAGGATGACCTCGATGCCCGCGGCGTGCAGGGCTTTCACCATGCTCTTGAACTCCTGCACCTGCTGACCGCGCTGACCGGTCGAGGAGTAGGTGTTCTGCGGCGCGAGGAAGGCGATCGTGTTGTAGCCCCAGTAGTTGCTGAGACCCTTCTCCTGCAGGGTGGAGTCGTTGACGAACTGGTGCACCGGCATGAGCTCGATCGCGGTCACGCCGATGTGCTTGAGGTGCTCGATGACGGCGGGATGCGCGATCGCGCTGTACGTGCCGCGGATCTCCTCGGGGATCTCGGGATGCAGCTGCGTCAGCCCCTTGACGTGGGCCTCATAGATGACGGTCTCGGCATACGGGGTCTTCGGCAGCCGGTCGCCCGCCCAGTCGAAGAAGGGGTTGACGACGACGCCCTTCATCATGGCGGCGGCCGAGTCCTCGTCGTTGCGGGAGTCGGGGTCGCCGAAGTCGTAGCCGAACACCGACTGCCCCCAGTGGACCTGCCCTTCGACCGCCTTGGCGTAGGGGTCGAGCAGCAGCTTGTTGGGGTTGAACCGATGCCCGTTGGCGGGATCATTCGGCCCGTGCACGCGATAGCCATATCGCTGGCCCGGCTGCACCGTGGGCAGATACACGTGCCACACGAACGCATCGACGTCGCGCATCTCGATGCGCGTCTCTTTGCCGCGGTCGCCGAACAGACACAGCTCGACACGCTCGGCACCCTCACTGAACAGCGCGAAGTTCGTTCCACTGCCGTCGAACGTCGCCCCGAGCGGGTACGCGGATCCTGGCCATGCCTGCATGTGCGACTCCCTGTGCGATGACATCGTTCGGTGACACCGTTGCCACACGCTCGAACCGTGACGAGACCATCCCGTGACGAGTTCAGCCTAGGCCTCGGACCCTCTCGTCGGGGTGTGGGACGGTGGGTCTGGACGCGGGCGCGCGGAGTTGCTATACGCCACGGCATCCCGCGAGAAACCAGCCTCGGAGCGAGAAACACGTGCAGACGTGATGTCTCGCGGCGGGGATGGTTTCTCGCTGGCTGCAGGACGCCGGCGGTGCGGGATGCCGTCAGGCGGCGAGGATGCGGGCGGCCTGACGAGCGGCCCCGAGCGCGACGTACTCGCCCGCCGCGGGCACGTCCACCGGCACGCCGAGGACGTCGGGGGCGATGCGCCGCACCGCCTCGGACTGCGCGCCGCCGCCGACCAGCAGCGCCCGTTCGATCGGCACACCGAGCCCGCGGATGGCATCCAGGCCGGCCGCGAGTCCTCGCAGCATGCCCTCCACCGCCGCGCGGGCGAGGTTCTCGCGCGTCGTGGAGGCGAGCGTCATGCCCGTCAGCTCCGCTGTGGCGTCCGGCAGGTTGGGCGTGCGCTCCCCCTCGAAGTACGGCAGCAACCGCAGACCGGCCGCTCCGGCGGGAGCGGCGAGAGCGAGCGCGCTCAGCTCATCGTGATCGACAGCGAGGAGCCGTGCCGTCACATCGAGCACCCGCGCCGCGTTGAGCGTGGCGACGAGCGGAAGGAAGTGACCGGCGGCGTCGGCGAAGCCGGCGACGGTACCGGTCGGGTCGATCGTGCGCTCCGCGCTGACCGCGAACACCGTGCCGCTCGTGCCGATCGAGACGACGACGTCGCCGACGTCGGCACCGACGCCCAGGGCGGCGGCCGCGTTGTCGCCCGCGCCGGGGCCGACCCGGCGGCCCGCGGCATCCGACACCCACTCGTCCGGGCCGAGCACCCGCGGCAGGGCGGCGTCGTGACCGAGCGCGGCGACGAGCAGATCGCGATCGTAGGCACCTGTCGCGGGGTTCCAGTAGCCCGTCCCCGAGGCGTCCGAGCGGTCGGTGGTCAGCTCGTCGAATGCCACCGCGCCCTCGACCACCGGACCGAAGCCGCGCAGACGCCAGGTCAGCCAGTCGTGCGGCAGCGCGACGGCGGCGACGGCGGCGGCGTTGTCGGGCTCGACGTCACGCAGCCATCGCAGCTTCGTGATCGTGAAGGAGGCCACGGGCACGAGACCCGTGCGCGTGGCCAGCGCCTCGCCGCCGAACTCGGCGACGAGGTCGGCGGCGGCCGGCGCCGACCGGGTGTCGTTCCACAGCAGCGCGTCGCGGACGACCGCACCGGTCGCGTCGAGCGCGACCATGCCGTGCTGCTGGCCGCCGATCGCCCATGCCTCGACGTCCGTCATGCCGCCGGCATCCGCGATCGCGGCCTGGAGCGCGCTCCACCACACCTCGGGGTCGACGCTCGTCCCGTCGGGATGCGACGCGCGCCCCGAACGGACCACGGCTCCCGTCTCCGCATCGACGATGACGACCTTGCAGGACTGCGTCGAGCTGTCGACGCCCATCACGAGTGCCATCTCGGCATCCTCTCTCGGTGGACCGCCACCACCCGCCGAGACACCGGATCCGCACCGAGACACCGGCGTACGGCGGGTGTCTCGGTGCGGATCCGGTGTCTCGCGGGCGGGGCGGTCGGGCGGATGCCGGGGTCAGCGGGCGCCGAGCAGGTGCTCGGTGGCCAGCTGCTGCAGGCGGACGAAACCGAAGCCCTTGCCGCCGAGGTAGGCGTCGGTGTCGAAGTCCTCGTAGGCGGAGCGGTCAGCCACGAAGTCGTCGTAGCTCTCGCCCTCGGCGAACGTCGGCTGAGCGAGCTCGGCCACGCGCGCAGCGGCGAGTGCCTCCTGCACCTCCGGATCGGCGCGGAAAGCGGCCGCGCGCTCCTTCAGCAGCAGGTACGTGCGCATGTTGGCGGCTGCCGAGTCCCAGACGCCGGTCTCGTCCTCGGTGCGCGAGGGCTTGTAGTCGAAGTGGCGCGGTCCCTCGTAGGCCGGGCCGCCGTTCGGACCCCCGTTTTCGAGCAGGTCGACCAGCGCGAACGCATTGTGCAGGTCGCCGTGGCCGAACACGAGGTCCTGGTCGTACTTGATGCCGCGCTGGCCGTTGAGGTCGATGTGGAAGAGCTTGCCGTGGTACAGCGCCTGAGCGATGCCGGCCGCGAAGTTCAGCCCCGCCATCTGCTCATGACCAACCTCGGGGTTCAGTCCCACGAGCTCGGGACGCTCGAGCGAATCGATGAAGGCGAGGGCGTGCCCGACCGTCGGCAGGAGGATGTCGCCGCGCGGCTCGTTCGGCTTGGGCTCGATCGCGAAGCGGATGTCATAGCCCTTGCTGACGACGTAATCGCCGAGGAAGTTGACGGCTTCGCGGTAGCGCTCCAGCGCCTGGCGGATGTCCTTCGCGGAGTCGTACTCGGCGCCTTCGCGACCGCCCCACATGACGAACGTCTGCGCGCCGAGCTCGGCTCCGAGGTCGATCTGGCGCAGCACCTTGCGGATGGCGAAGCGGCGTACGTCGCGGTCGTTCGAGGTGAAGCCGCCGTCCTTGAAGACGGGGGCGCTGAAGAGGTTGGTGGTGACCATCGGCACCTTCAGTCCCGTCGCGTCCAGCGCGCCCTTGAGACGGTCGATCTGGTGCTGACGGTCGGCGTCACTGGAGCCGAAGGGGAAGAGATCGTCGTCGTGGAAGGTCAGCCCATACGCCCCCAGCTCGGCGAGCTTCTCGACCGCGTGCACGACGTCGAGCGGCGGACGGGTCGGGCCGCCGAACGGGTCGGTGCCGTTGTAGCCGATGGTCCAGAGACCGAAGGTGAACTTGTCGGCGGGGGTCGGGGTGGTCATGACGCTCCTTCGCGGTCTCCCGGGTGGGAGGTTTGTTGTTGACAGCAACCTATACCACGACGCACCCGTCGTCTACCGCGACGCCCGGCATCCGCGCCTCTAGGGTGGACGCGTGGCACGCGCAGAAGGAACCGTCGAGGGCGTTCGGCGCGCCAACCTCTCCCGCGTGCTGCGGCTCGTTCACGAAGACGGCCCCCTCTCGCGCGCGGCACTCACCGAGACGACGGGTCTGAACCGGTCCACGGTCGGCGCGCTGGTCGCCGACCTCGTCAGCGCGGGCCTCGCCACCGAGGGCGCCCCCGAGATGCACCGCCGGGTGGGACGCCCCTCACCGTCGGTCGCGGCCGCCGCGGACGTGGTCGCCATCGCGGTCAATCCCGAGGTCGACGCCCTCACCGTGGCCGCCATCGGACTCGATCGCGCGATCGTGTGCCGCGAGCGCATCGAGCTCGCCGGACTGCTCACCCCCCAAGAGGCCACCGCGCTCACCGCCGAGGTGATCGAACGCTGGCGCACGGGGGTGCTCGCCTCGCACCGCATCGTCGGCATCGGCATCGCGGTGCCCGGGCTGGTGCGCTCCGCCGATGGGCTCGTGCGCCGCGCCCCGCACCTCGACTGGACCGACGCCCCGCTACGCGACGATCTCGCGCAGGCCACGGGCCTGCCGACGGCGATCGACAACGACGCGACGCTCGGCGCCCTCGCCGAGAGCCGCTACGGAGCCGGTCGCGGCGTCGCCGATCTGATCTACGTCAACGGCGGCGCGAGCGGCATCGGCGGCGGCCTGGTGATCGGCGGCCACCTCGTGCGCGGCGCGGGCGGCTACGCCGGCGAGCTCGGCCAGAACAGGCCGGGCATCGCACAGCCGACGGATCGTCGCTCGGGCGCGCAGGGCACCCTGGAAGACGAGGTGAGTCGCTCGCGCCTGCTCGCCGTCGTGGGGCTGCACAGCGCGGACGAACCCACGCTCGAGGAGGCGATCCGCACCTCGGGGAGCGTGGAGGTCGCCGCGGAGGTCGAACGACAGCGCCGCATTCTCGCGACGGCGTTGGCGAACGCCGTGAACGTGCTCAACCCGTCGACCGTCATCCTCGGCGGCTTCCTGGCGACGATCCTCGACCAGGATGCCGAGGCTCTCCAGAGCGCCGTCCGCGAGCAGGCCATGGCCATGAACGTCGAAGATCTGCACCTGCGTGCGGCCGACCTGGGCCCCGACCGCCTGCTCGTGGGCGCGGCCGAGATCGCCTTCGACGCGCTGCTCACCGACCCCCTCGACGCACTGCACGGCGCACTGCCCGACGCGGGCTGACCTCCGGCATCCGCGCGCTCAGCGCAGCGGCGCGGTGGTGGCGCGCGGGATGAGCCGCGTGGGAAGAACGAGGTGCGTGGCCTCGGGCGCGCCCCCGCCGAGCATCGTGACCAGCATCCGCGCGGCTTCGGCGCCGAGGCGCTGGATGGGCTGGCGCACCGTGCTGAGCGGACGCGCCGTGAGGAAAGCCTCGGGGATGTCGTCGAAGCCGATGACCGACAGATCGCCCGGCACGTCCAGTCCCAGCTCCCCCGCCACTTCGATGAGCCCGAGCGCCGTGCGGTCGTTCGCGGCGAAGACGGCCGTGGGCCGGTCAGACTGCTGCAACAGTGCACGCCCGACGACCCGGACCGTGTCGGGGTCGTACATCCCCACGGCCACGAGGGCGGGGTCGAAGCGGATGCCGGCATGGCGCAGCGCGCGGCGGTAGCCCGCCTCGCGCATCTCCGACGAGCGCAGCTCGGGACGCCCCGCGAGGAACCCGATGCGCCGGTGCCCGAGTTCGAGAAGGTGCGTCGTCGCCTCGAAGCCTCCGGCGAGGCTGTCGGATTCGACCGAGGGAATGTCGACGCGACCGGCGTGCGGGTCGACCGCGACGATCGGCACGTCGGCGTTGACGCCGACCACCGTGGGGGTGACCATGATGGCGGCATCGATGAGTGTGCCGCTGAGCCGACTGAGCGAGCGACGTTCCCACCCCTGCGGATCGCTGTCGCGCGCACCCGCGTACGCGAGCAGGTCGTAGCGGTGGCTGCTGAGCGCCGCACCGACGCCCTTCAGCACCTCCGCGCTGAACGGCTCGAAGTCCGAGACGAGCACGCCGACGACCCCCGTTCGGCGGGAGCGCATGCTGCTCGCGACGAGGCTCGACTCGTAGCCGAGCTCGGCCACGGCATCCAGCACGCGCGACACCGTCGCACTGGCGACGCCATACCGCCCGTTGACCGCTTTGGACACCGTGGCGACCGACACTCCGGCGGCGGCGGCGACGTCATGGATGGTGGCTCTGCGACTCACGGGGCGATCCTATGGCGACGGAAACGTTATTGAAAAGGTTTTTGAAAACGTTTGACGTTGTTGACAACAAATGGACACACTGGTGCACATTCCGGCCCGAACCCGTTCACCGGAATGCTCCGTGCCCCGAATGACCGGGGTGAGGCTCAATGAGGAGGACAGGAATCACATGAAGGCGAACAAGATCCTGACCGGAGCGGCGCTCCTGGTCGCGGGCACGCTCGGTCTGAGCGCCTGCAGCGGCGGATCGGGCGGAACCAACGCCGACGGCAAGGTCGAGATGACGCTCTGGCAGAACTCGACCACCGGTCCCGGACAGCAGTTCTGGAAGGACGCCATCGCGGCCTTCGAGAAGGAGAACCCGAACGTCACCATCACGATGCAGTCCGTGCAGAACGAAGACATGGACGGCAAGCTGCAGACCGCGCTGAACGCGGGCGACGCTCCCGACATCTTCCTGCAGCGCGGCGGCGGCAAGCTCGCGGCGATGGTGCAGGCGGGCCAGCTGATGGACCTCACCGACAAGATCGGCGACACCGCCAAGTCGGAGATCTCCGAGGGCTCCTTCAAGGCCGAGACCTACCAGGACAAGGTGTGGGCCATGCCGCTGGCGGTGCTGCCGAGCGGTTTCTGGTACAGCTCCGACCTGTTCACCAAGGCGGGCATCACGACGCCGCCGACCACCATCACCGACCTGGAGTCGGCCGTCGGCAAGCTCAAGTCCGCGGGCGTCGCACCCATCGCGCTCGGCGCGAAGGACGCCTGGCCGGCCGCCCACTGGTACTACAACTTCGCCCTCCGCGAGTGCAGCGCCCAGACCATCGAGAAGACCGGCGACACCAAGGACTTCAGCGACGGCTGCTGGCTGAAGGCCGCGGAAGACCTGAACGACTTCGCCGCGACCCAGCCGTTCAACGACGGCTTCCTGACCACAAGCGCCCAGCAGGGCGCCGGCAGCTCCGCCGGTCTCGTCGCCAACCACCAGGCCGCGATGGAGCTCATGGGCGCGTGGGACCCGGGCGTGATCGCCTCCCTCACCCCCGACGAGAAGCCGCTGCCCGACCTGGCCTGGTTCCCGTTCCCCGAGCTGTCCGGCGGCCAGGGCGAGCCGGGCTCGATGATGGGCGGCGTCGACGGGTACTCGTGCTCGGTCAAGGCTCCGAAGGAGTGCGCCGACTTCCTCAACTTCATCGCGTCGGCCGACCAGCAGAAGGCCTACTACGCGGCCTTCAGCGCCCCGCCCGTCAACAAGACGGCGCAGGCGGCGGTCAAGGAGCCCTACCTGCAGGAGGTCCTCGCCGCCTACAACAAGGCTCCCTTCGTGTCACAGTGGCTCGACACCGTCCTCGGCCAGAACGTCGGCAACGCGCTGAACGTCGCCGTGGTCGATCTGCTCGCGGGCAAGAGCAACCCGCAGCAGATGATCCAGTCGGTCACCGACGCGGCCAAGAAGGGCTGATCGGATCGTGTCCCTTCGCGAGACCTCCGTGGCCGTCACCGACCCGGAGACGGATCTCGCGCAGCACGGCGGGGGCGGCGTGACGCCGCCCCCGCCCACGCCGCGCCGCCGTCCCCGTGGACTGGGCTGGGCCGCAAGATTCGAGATCGCGCTGCTGGTCGGGCCGGCGCTGATCATGTTCCTCGGCTTCGTCATCTTCCCGGTGGCGATGGCGGCCTACTACGGCTTCTTCCGCTGGCAGGGCTACGGCACGCCCACCGACTTCGTCGGCCTGCAGAACTACGTCACGATCC
This sequence comes from Microbacterium sp. DMC48, assembly GCF_056313825.1. Lineage (NCBI taxonomy): Bacteria > Bacillati > Actinomycetota > Actinomycetes > Micrococcales > Microbacteriaceae > Microbacterium > Microbacterium sp. DMC48. The sequence goes on from NZ_JBQUZN010000003.1 coordinate 663,041, forward strand.
TCACCGACCCGACCTTCCTCGAGGCGCTCGGGCACAACGGCTTCATTGTGATCGCCTCGATCGTGCTGCAGGGTCCGGTCGCGGTGCTGCTGGCTCTGCTGCTCAACCGTCGGATGCGGGGGCAGTCCCTCATCCGCGTGCTGATCTTCGTGCCCTACGTCATCGCCGAGGTCGTCGTCGGCACCGGCTTCGGCCTCATGCTGCAGACGCAGGGCGCGGTGAACGGCCTGTTGGAGAACTGGGGGCTGGGCGCCCTTGCCCACGATTGGATCTCGGATCCGGCGATCGCCATCTGGACGCTGATGGCCATCCTCACGTGGAAGTACGTCGGCTTCGCCGTCATCCTCTTCCTCGCGGGACTGCAGGGCATCCCCGAGGAGCTCTACGAGGCGGCGGCGCTCGACGGCGCCGGCTACTGGCAGACCCACTGGCGCATCACGCTGCCGCTGCTGGCCCCCACGCTGCGCATCTGGGCGTTCCTCTCGATCATCGGGGCCCTGCAGCTGTTCGACCTCGTCTACATCATCTGGGGCCAGTACGTCGCCTCGACGGCAGGCACCTCCACGATGGCCACCTACATGGTGGTCAACGGCCGCAACGCCGGCAACTTCGGCTTCGGCAACGCCGTCGCCGTCGTCATCTTCGTCATCTCGCTCGTCGTCGCCCTCATCTACCAGCGCTTCGTGCTGCGTCGCGACACGGCCGGCGCCATCACCGAAGGGAAGAAGACCCGATGAGCGCGCTCACCGCCGACACCCCCGTCTCCACCGCCACGGTGGCCACCGCAGGACACCGCGGACGGGGTCCGCGCCGCACGAAGGAGCGGCTGCCCTGGGGCAGTCCGCTCGTGTACTTCATCGCTCTCGTCGTGATCGCCCTCATGCTGGCGCCGGTGCTGTACATCATCATCGGCGGGTTCCGCAGCAACTCGCAGATCACGGTCGACCCCGCCGGCTGGCCCGATCCGTGGAACGCCCAGAACTACCTGAACGTCCTCACCGGGCCGCAGTTCTGGCGGCAGGTGCTCAATTCGATCATCGCCGCCGGTGCGACCACCGCCGGAGTGGTCGCACTCGGGCTCATGGCCAGCTACGTCATCGCGCGGTATCCGTTCCGCGGGCGCGGCGCGCTCTATGCGCTGTTCGCGGCGGGTCTCATGTTCCCGATCACGGTCGCCATCACGCCGTTGTACATCGTCATCCGTGACCTCGGCCTGATGAACTCGCTCGCCGGGATCATCCTTCCGCAGATCGCGTTCGCGCTGCCGACGACGATCATCATCCTCGTGCCGTTCCTGCGGGCGATCCCGGACGAGATCCAGGAAGCCGCGTTCATCGACGGCTGCAGTCGATTGGGCTTCTTCTGGCGGATGGTGCTGCCCTTGTCGGTGCCCGGCGTCATCACGGTCGGCATCCTCGCCTTCATCGGCAGCTGGAACAGCTACCTGCTCCCCCTGTTCATCCTCAACAACGAGGCGAGCTTCACGCTGCCTCTGGGCGTGCAGGCCTTCTCCTCCCAGTACTCGGTCGACACCGCCAAGGTGCTGGCTTTCACCTCACTGTCGATGCTCCCGGCACTGCTGTTCTTCAGCCTGTTCGAGCGTCGCATCGTCGGCGGCCTCACGGGCGCCGTGAAGGGCTGATCCGTATGACGATCTCCGATTCCCCCCTCCACCAGCCGCTCGCCGAGCCGGTCTCCCCCCGGGTTGCCGCGCTCATGGCCGCGATGACCGTCGAGCAGAAGGTGGCGCAGCTGACCGGTTTCTGGGTCGACCAGGGCGACGAGGTGGTCGCGCCGATGGCCGGCGAGATGCTGGCCGGCGAAGCGACGCCCTCCGACCGCTACGAGCAGGCGTCGGCACACGGCCTCGGCCACCTCACGCGCGTCTACGGCACGAGGCCCGTGGATGCCGCGGAACGCGCGGCCTGGCTGTGGAACGAGCAGCGCCGTCTCGCCGCGGCATCCGGTCACGGCATTCGCGCGATCGTTCACGAGGAGTCGCTGACGGGGCTCGCGGCCTGGAGAGCGGCGACGTTCCCGACGCCCCTGGCGTGGGGCGCGACGTTCGACCCCCAGCTCGTCGAGAGGATGGGACGCCTCATCGGCGCATCGATGCGAGAACTCGGCGCGCACCAGACCCTCGCCCCCGTGCTCGATGTCATCCGCGATCCCCGCTGGGGCCGTGTCGACGAGTGCATCTCGGAGGATCCCTACGCGGTGGCGACGATCGCCACCGCCTACGTGCGCGGCATCCAGGATGCCGGGGTGCACGCGACCCTGAAGCACTTCGTCGGCTACTCGGCCTCGCAGGCGGGCCGCAACCACGCGCCCGTCCACGCCGGTCCGCGGGAGCTGGCCGACGTGTTCCTGCCGCCGTTCGAGATGGCGGTGCGCGACGGCGGCGCACGCTCGGTGATGAACTCCTACACCGACATCGACGGCGTTCCGGTGGCCTCGGACCCGCGGCTGCTGACCGACCTGCTGCGCGGAACGTGGGGCTTCGACGGCGTGGTCGTCTCGGACTACTTCGCGATCGCCTTCCTCGAGACGATGCACGCCGTCGCCGCCGACCGTACCGAGGCGGCACGCCTGGCGCTGACCGCCGGCATCGACGTCGAGCTGCCCAGCGGCGACGCCTACGCCGCTCCCTTGCTCGCCGGGCTGCGCGACGGCCGCATCGACGAGGCGCTCGTCGATCGGGCGCTTGCCCGCGTGCTCGCGCAGAAGGAGGAGCTGGGTCTGCTCGATCCCGACGAGAGCGAACCTCCGACCGCGATCGACCTCGACTCGCCGGCGCACCGTGAGGTCGCGCGCGAGCTCGCGGAGCGCTCGCTCGTGCTGCTGTCGAACGACGGCACGCTGCCGCTGGCCACCGGCACGGCCGGTCCGGCACGCATCGCGGTGATCGGCCCGAACGGCCACGACGCCTCGGCGTTGATGGGCTGCTACTCGTTCGCCAACCACGTGCTGGCCCATCACCCGGGAACACCGTACGGCTTCGCGATCCCGACGGTCGCCGAGGCGCTGCGCGCAGAGCTGCCCGACGCCGCCATCGTCTCTGTCGCGGGCTGCGAGGTCGAGGGCGACGACCGCTCGGGCTTCGGCGCGGCGGTGGATGCCGCGGCATCCGCCGACGCGGCGATCGTCGTCGTCGGCGATCGCGCCGGCCTGTTCGGACGCGGCACCGTGGGCGAGGGCAACGACGCAGAGAGCCTGGAGCTGCCGGGCGTGCAGCGAGAGCTCGTCGACGCCGTGGTCGCCACGGGCACGCCGGTCGTCCTGGTCGTCGTGACCGGGCGGCCCTACGCCCTCGCGTGGGCTCTGGATGCGGACGCCGACGCGCGGCCACGAGCGGTGGTGCAGGCGTTCTTCCCGGGCGAGGAGGGCGGAGTGGCGATCGCGCGGATGCTGTCCGGAGCGGTCTCACCCTCGGGCCGACTGCCCGTCTCGCTGCCGCGTTCGGCCGGCGCACAGCCGTTCTCCTACCTGCATCCGATCCTGGGCGGCAACAGCGATGTGACCAGCGCCGACAGCGCGCCGGTGCGTCCGTTCGGGTTCGGGCTCGGCTACACGACGTTCACCCGTACCGACCTGTCGGCGCCGGCCGAGGTCGATGCCGGCGGCGTTCTGCCGGTGAGCGTCACGGTGACCAACACCGGCTCCCGCCCCGGCACCGAGATCGTGCAGCTGTACGCGCACGACGTGCACGCCAGCGTCGTCCGACCGGTCGCCCAGCTGCTCGGATACGCCCGGGTCACGCTCGCGGCGGGAGCGAGCGCGCGCGTGCACTTCGAGGTTCCGACCGCACGCCTGGCGTTCACCGACCGGCGCGGCATCCGCATCGTCGAGCCCGGCCGCGTCGATCTCTGGGTCGGCGAGTCGGTGGCCGACCGCGAGAGCGTCGCAACCGTCACCCTCACCGGAGACGTGCACCCGGTCACGGCCGCCGATGCCCGCATCGTGGGGACACACGTCGAGTAGCGGTCTTTCGCCTCTTCCGCCACTCGATCAGACGGCCCGCCCCTTTCCCGGGGCGGGCCGTTCTTCCGTGCGGTCAGTCGAGAGCGAGCTCGACGGTCGCGAAGGCGTGCGGCGGCAGATCGACGCGCAGGACACCCGCCTCCACCGTGGCCTCCAACGGCACCGGGCGCACCGTGTCGGGCGCCTGCGGGGTGTTGTGCGCCGCGGCATCCGGTCCGGTCAGCACGCGGGCGCGCACGACCCTGGCGTTGCGACCGCGGAGGTCGATCTCGACGGGTAGCGCGTCGTCGACGCCGACGTGCGTGAGCGAGACGAGCACGGCGCCGTCCTTCGTGGATGCCGAGAGCGACAGCGCCGGCAGCTGCGCATCGTCGACACCGACGACGGGCGTGCTCACGACGTGCGCCGGCAGCGCCATCGCGTCATGGTGCCCCACGTTCATCTCGTACACGTGGTAGGTCGGAGTCAGCACGAGACCGCCATCGTCGTCGGTCAGGATCATCGCCTGCAGCACGTTGAGCGTCTGAGCGATGTTCGCCATGCGCAGCCGCGCGGCGTGGCGGTGGAACACGTCGAAGTGGATGCCGGCGACCAGCGCATCGCGCACCGTGTTCTGCTGGAAGAGGAAGCCGGGGTTGGTCCCCGGCTCCACGCTCCACCAGGTGCCCCATTCATCGCAGACGAGGTCGATGGTGCGCTCGGGGTCGTAGGCGTCCATGACGGCTTCGTGCGCGCGGATCACGCGCTCGATCTCGTAGGCCTTGCCGATCGTGCGTACGTATTCGTCGCGCGAGAACGCCGTCGCCGACTCCTTCTGGATGCCGGTGCCGGCGTGCGTGTAGTAGTGGAACGAGATCGCCTGAAACGGCGAGCGCTGCGGGTCGGGGGCGTTCGTCGACATCGCCGATGCCATGAGCGCGTGCGTCCAGCGCACGTCGTCGTCGGCGGCGCCGGCCGCGATGCGGGTGAGGGTGTTGCCGTCGTGCTCCCTGCAGAAGGTCGCGTAGCGCCGGGCGAGCGAGGTGTAGTACTCGGGCGTCATGTGCCCCCCGCATCCCCAGGCCTCGTTGCCGAGACCCCAGAACGGCACCCGCCACGGCTCGTCGCGACCGTTCGCCCGGCGCAGGCGCGCCATGGGGCTGTCGCCGGAACGGGTGAGATATTCGACCCACTCGCTCATCTCCTGCACGGTGCCACTGCCGACGTTGCCATTGACGTAGGGCTCGGCGCCGAGCATGTCGCAGAGGTCCATGAACTCGTGCGTGCCGAAGGCGTTGTTCTCGACGACATCCCCCCAGTTGGTGTTCACCATCGTCGGTCGGGTCTCGCGCGGACCGACGCCGTCACGCCAGTGGTACTCGTCGGCGAAGCACCCGCCGGGCCAGCGGAGGTTCGGAACGTGCAGTCGGCGGAGGGCCTCGACCACGTCGAGTCGGATGCCGCGCTCGTTCGGGATCGGCGAGTTCTCCCCCACCCAGAAGCCCCCGTAGATGCATCGTCCGAGGTGTTCGGCGAAGTGTCCATAGAGGTGACGGCTGATCTGCGGACCCGTGACGTCGAGGTCGACGGCGGCGCGAGCGATGGTCATGACGGCTCCCGTTCTGCGGCTGCTCTGCCGCCCTCCCATCCTCGCACCAATATGTTTCACATGACAACAAATATGGACCTCGCGGCACCGATTGCACCACGACGGGCGAGAACCAGCGGCGCACCGTGCGGCAGCGCAGCCGTGCCAGCGTGGCCGCGTCAGCGCAGCGAGAGCTGGTCGTCGAGGTAGTCGGCCAGGGGCCGACGCGCGCCGGCCGCCGTCCACGTCACGAGCGGGATGCCGTCGACGAGCGCCAACGGCCCGGAGCGCTCACCCCGGCGCACGGCGTCGAGGTCGATCTGCGTCGCACCCAGGTGCAGCGCCTCGCCGTCGGCGAACCCGCCCCGCGCCGCCGCGGCTGCACGCTCGGAGCGGGCACGCTGCGCCTCCGCCGTGTACCCGCGGACGGCCTCGGCGCGGGCGCGGAGAATCTCACCGGTGGCATAGACCTCGGCATCCGCGATGAGGAGCACGCCGACGTGCCATGCCTCGCCGACCGGCACGATCCGGGGAGCGCGGCCGAAGCCGAGCAGGCGCCGCGTGTGGGCCCAGTCACCCAGGCGCTCGCGCGCGGATCCCGCCAGACGCCGGCGGGCGTCGGAGAGCACGGCGTCGAGCAGGTCGGCGCCGGCGGCGGGCTCGTCGCTCATCGCGGACCGGGGCGCACGGTCAGGTCGCTGATGACCGCGTCCCGCGGAAGGTCGAGGGCCGTGAGCACGGCGGTGACCACCGACGCCGGGTCGATCCACCGATCGGGGTCGTAGGCGGTCCCCTCCTGCGCGTGGACCTCCGCCTGCATGGGCGTGGCGGTGCGACCGGGGTACACGGTCGTGACACGCACGCCGTGCTCGGCCTCTTCGCCTCGGAGGGCATCGGCGAGGGCCTTGAGCCCGTGCTTGGATGCCGCGTACGCCGCCCACTGCGGATGCGCGGTGAGACCCGCGCCCGAGTTGACGAACACCACCTGGCCACGGGCAGCGCGCACCCGCGGCAGCAGCAGCCGGGTCAGCTCGGCGGGCGCGGTCAGGTTCACGGCCAGCTGGCTCTCCCACACCGATACCGGCAGATCGCCCACGCGGCCGAGTTCGACGATGCCCGCGGCGTGGATGACGCTGTCGATCCGCTCCGGGACGGCATCGGCGTGCTGCATCGCGTCGGCGATCGCAGCCGGGTGCGCAAGGTCGGCGACGATGGTGACGCTGCCCGGGAACGCGCGCGACAGATCGTCGGCCCGGGCGGCGTCGCGGACGATGAGCACGAGGCGGTCGCCGCGCGCCGCGAGCCGCTCGGCGATGAGGTTTCCGATGCCGGAGCCCGCTCCGGTGATCACGTGGGTGGTCATCTGACCATCCTCGCACCGCGGTGGTTCAGACCGCCCTGTCCTCCATGCCCCACGGCGAGCCGTAGCCGGCCGGTGCCGGCGCGGCGAGCAGGTCGAGGAACGGCTTCGCGTCGAACGCCTCGGGGCCGAGCACGCCGGTACCGGTCCACACCCCCGTGGCGAGCAGCTCGAGCGCGATGACCGGGTTAATGGCGGTCTGCCAGACGACCGCCTGCGAACCGTACTCGCGCATCGTCTCCTCGTTGTCGGCCACGTGGTACAGGTACGTCGAGCGCGGGCGGCCGTCGACGCCGGTTCCCGTGACCCACACGCCGGCGCAGGTCTTGCCGCTCATCTTGTCGCCGATGGTCGCCGGGTCGGGAAGGCACGCGGCGACCACGTCGCGCGGCGAAACCTCCACGCCCTTGACGTTGACCTTCGCGGTGCTGTCCAGGCCGAGCTTGTGGAGGGTCTTCAGCACGCCGATGAACTCGTCGCCCAGGCCGTACTTGAAGGTGACGCGCTTCGCCTTCGTCCAGCGCGGCATGAGCAGCACCTCCTCGTGCTCGACGTTGACGCATTCCACCGGACCGATGCCGTCGGGAAAGTCGAACACCTCGGGCTCGCTGAAGGGCTCCGTCGTGTACCAGCCGCGGTCCTTCTCGTAGATGACCGGCGGATTGAGGCACTCCTCGATCGTCGTCCAGATCGAGAACGACGGTGCGAAGTCGTAGCCGGCCACCACGAGGTTCGCTCCGTCGCGCACGCCGAGCTCGTCGATCTCGCTGAACAGATGGTCTTCGGCATAGCGGGCGAAGACGTCCGACAGCCCCGGCTCGACCCCGATGCCGACGAGGGCGAGCCGACCGGCATCCTTCCACTGGCCGTCCTTGGCGAACTGCTCGTCGCCGAGCTTGACGCCCGGCAGCGCGTGCGGCTGCTCGGGATGCGGTGTCGACAGGCTCATCGCCATGTCGAGGTAGGTCGCGCCGGCGGCGAGCGCGCCGTCGAAGATCGGCATGACGAAGCGGGGGTCCACGGCGTTGAGCACGTGGGTGATGCCGTGCGCCTCGATGAGCCCGGCCACCGCATCGGCACGGGAGGCGTCGACCTGGGCCGCCTCCACCCGCGGGTCGGCGACCTCGGCGACGAGCGCCTGCGGGCGCGCCGGGTCGTAGTCGGCGATGACGAGCTTCTCGAAGAAGTCGCGACGCACGGCGATGCGGACGGCGGCCGAGCCGACGCCGCCGGCGCCGACGATGAGGATACGCATGGTGTTCCTTAGTCGTGGTGATGAGGGTGCGGATGCCGGGTCGGCGCGGGCCGCCCGGGCCCGGCCGGGAGCCGGGAGGTCAGATGCCGCCGTCGATGGAGCGGACGATGTCGCCCGGCTCGTCGGGCACGAGGACGGGGGTCTCGCGGTTGAGGGCCCGCCCCTGGAAGAACGGCTTCGAGCGCGGGAAGACGAACCAGACGAACATGAGCACGACGCCGACGAGCAGGGCTCCGATGCCGACCACGAACGTCCCGCCGATGCCCAGCAGCACCGAGTTGCCGTAGTCCACGTCGTACATGTCGATCGCCGACTGCACGAACGCGAACGTCAGCATGAGGGCGCCCAGCAGCGGGAAGATGCCCTTGAGCCACAGGTCGCGCGCGGAGCGGCCGAGGTCGCGTCGGTAGTACCAGACGCAGGCGAAGCCGGTGATGGCGTAGTAGAACGCGATCGCGAGCCCGAGCGACAGGATCGAGTCCTGCAGGATGTTGTCGCTGATCAGCGTCATGCCGACGTAGTAGCAGATGGCGACCGTGCCGCCCACGATCGTGGAGAACGAGGGCGTCTTGTAGACGGGATGCACGGTCTTGAAGCGCGCGGGGAGCGCGCGGTAGACGCCCATCGCGAGCGTGCCGCGGGCGGTGGGCAGGATGGTCGTCTGCGTCGAGGACACCGCCGAGATCAGCACCGCGACCACCAGCAGCCAGCCCCACGGGCCGAGCAGTCCGTCCTTGATCGCGAGGAAGAAGTCGTCCGCGTTGTCGGCGTTGCCCAGCCCGGTGCCGTCCTCGCCGAGCCCGGCGTACATCATCGCGGCGATCGTCACCGACACGTAGGTGAACAGCAGGATGATCGTGGTGAGCAGCGCCGCACGACCCGGGATGCGCTTGGGGTCCTTGGTCTCCTCGTTGAGGGCGAGGCAGGTGTCCCAGCCCCAGTAGATGAAGAGGGCGAGCAGCACCGCCTCGGTGAAGCCGTGGAAGTCGGTGAAGGCGAAGGGGTTCAGCCAGTTCCAGTCGAACGGCGTGGGGTTCGGTGCCGACCCGGCGAAGAATTGCCAGAGCGAAGCGACGACGAAGATCGCCAGCGCGAGGTACTGCACGGCGAGCAGCACGTTCTGGATCCGTTCGCCGATCTCCACGCCGCGCCAGCTCACCCACGTCATCGCCGCGATGAACAGGACGGCGACCAGCACGATGCGCCAGTCGTTGTTCTCGAGTTCCAGACCGAACAGGTCCCAGAAGTAGACGGAGGCGATCTGCGCGAGGTTCGCGAGCACGACCATGCCGGCCACCGCGACGCCCCAGCCGCCCATCCATCCCACCCACGGACCGAACGCCTTCGTCCCCCAGGTGAAGGTGGTGCCGCAGTCCGGGATCTCGTTGTTGAGCTCGCGATAGGCGAACGCGATGAACAGCATCGGCACGAAGGCGATGATGAACGCGATCGGCGCCTGGCCCCCGACGGCGAGCACGACGAAGCCCAGGGTCGCGACGAGGGAGTAGACGGGGGCGGTGGATGCCAGACCGATGACGGTCGACCCCCACAGCCCCAGCGTGCCGGCGGCGAGGCCTTTGCCTTCGCCGCGTTCCAGGTGGATCGGTGTGGTGCTGCCGAAGTCGCTCATCGCTCTTCTCCGCCCTCGCGTGATCATGCGTGCGCCGACGTCCCCAGTGACGCGGTGAGGGAAGACTAGAACGCCCGGACGCACCAGCGGATGCGACACGATGGCGAATCTCGCGGCGACCTCTCGCCGCCGCGTCTATCCCCCTCCCGCCTGCCCGCCCCGCCCTCCCGGTCGTTGAGCGAGCGCAGCGAGTCGAAACGCAGAGCGCAGCGAGTCGAAACGCAGAGCGCAGCGAGTCGAAACGCAGAGCGCACCGAGTTGAACCCGCAACCCCGTCAGGGACGCACGGCCTCGGCATCCACGAGGGCCGCCGCCGTCTCGAGCGCGCGCACCGCCTCGTGCGGCGACGGGCGCACGAGCGCGAAGGCCGCGACCACGAGGCCGGTGACGGCATCGGCGAGGCGCGCGCGCCGGTCGACGGATGCCGAAGGCACCGCCGCCGCGATCCCGCGCGCGATCGCGTCGTGCAGTTCGGCGCGGTAGTCGTCGATCACGCGGGCGACGTCGGCGTCGCGGGCGACCGGCGCACCGGCGGCATTGATGAGAAGGCAGCCGTGTGCGGCCGGCATCGATCCGACGCGGGCGAACGCCGCTGCGAGGCCGTCGAGGTAGTCGGCGAGCGCGACGGGCGCGACCTCGTCGCCCTGCAGCGGCGCCAGGCGGGGTCGCACGACCTCGTCGAGGTAGCTCTGCACGGCAGCGTCGAACAACCCGCGCTTCGAATCGAACGCGTTGTAGATGCTCGACCGGTTCAGGCCGGTCGCGCTCTCGAGGCCCGCGATCGAGGCGTCCTCGTAGCCGTGCTCCCAGAAGAACTGCCGGGCGGATCGCACGACGGCGACGCGATCGAACTCTCGACTCCTGGCCACGACATCCACCCCACTTTCTAAACCGGTCGTTTCAGTATATATTGAAACAGTCAGTTCAGAAACAGGAGGATCCCCATGGTCATCGTCGGTCTCGTGCTCGCCTCCGTCGCGGCGCTCATCCACGTCTTCATCTTCTGGCTCGAGTCCATCGCCTGGACCACGCCGCGCGCCCGCGCCACGTTCGGCACCAGCGCCGAAGAAGCTCAGGCCACGCGCGAGATGGCCTTCAACCAGGGCTTCTACAACCTGTTCCTCGCCGTACTGGTCGCCATCGGCGTCGTCCTCTTCGCCACCGGTGCCACCGCGGCGGGTGCGGCTCTCGTCTTCGCGGGCGCCGGCTCGATGACCGCGGCCTCGCTGGTGCTGCTGCTGTCCAGCCCCGACAAGGCCTCCGCCGCACTGAAGCAGGGCGTCATCCCCACCCTGGGGGTGGTGGCTCTCGCCATCGGCCTGCTGATCTGACCCACCCCCGTCGCACACCCGACCCCATCCCCATCCCCATCCGCATCCCACAAGGAGAACGAATGACAGACGCCACCAGCACTCAGATCCAGCTCGCCGCCCGCCCCGTCGGGTGGCCCACGCACGACGACTTCCACGTCGCGACGGTCACCTACGGCGCCCCGCAGGCCGGCGAAGTGCGCGTACGCAACGAGTTCGTCTCCGTCGACCCCTACATGCGCGGTCGCATGAACGACACCCGCAGCTACGTCGCCCCCTACGCGCTCGGCGAGACCATCACCGGCGGCGCGGTCGGGCGCGTGGTGGCCTCGGCATCCGACGACCTGCCGGTCGGCACGGTCGTGCTGCACCAGCACGGCTGGTCGGACGTCGTCCAGGCCGATGCCGCGACCTTCCGCGCCATCCCGGAGATTCCCGGGGTGCCGCTCTCGCTGAACCTGCACATCCTCGGTATGACGGGGCTCACCGCGTACGTCGGACTCACCGCCATCGCGCACCTCACGCCCGGCGACACCGTCTTCGTCTCCGGCGCGGCCGGCGCCGTCGGCACCGCCGTGGGCCAGATCGCCAAGCGCCTGGGCGCAGGACGGGTCATCGGCTCGGCCGGAACGCCGGAGAAGGTCGCCCTCCTGACCGAGAAGTACGGTTACGACGCGGCGTTCAACTACAAGTCCGGAGACGTCCGCACCCTGCTGGCCGAGGCGGCGCCCGAGGGCATCGACGTCTTCTTCGACAACGTCGGCGGCGACCACCTGGAAGCGGCGCTGGACGCCTTCAACGACGGCGGCCGCGCCGCCCTCTGCGGCGCCATCACCGGCTACAACACCACGGAGCGCACGCCCGGTCCCGACAACATGTCGAACATGATCACGCGTGCCCTCACGATGCAGGGCTTCACCCTCGCCGCCTACCTGCACCTGGCCCCCGAGTTCCAGCAGAAGATGTCGGCCTGGTTCGCCGAGGGCGGCATCGTCTACGACGAGACGATCGTCGACGGCATCGAGAACACCGTCGACGCCTTCCTGTCGATGATGCGCGGCGCCAACACGGGGAAGATGCTCGTGCGCGTCTGAACGCGCCGCACACCCGCACACCCGCACGATGATCGGGGTCGCGTGTGGTCGCCGGCTGGGGCCGGTCCGACCGGACGCGACCCCGATTCGCGTGTCCGGGCGGCGCGGATGAGCGGACCGGGTCAGCGCAGGGCGAGCAGACGCGTCGTGTCGCCGAAGACCTCCAGGCCCGCGCACGTGCCGACGCCTTCCAACAGCACGCGCCCCGCGGCATCCGTGTGCCGGATCATCACGCGGGCATCGAGCGTCTCTTCCACGCGTTGGTGCATCGCGGTGCGCAACGGGGCGTGCAGCAGCCCCCCGCGCACGCGCTCGGCTTCGAGGTCGAGCCTGCCGTCGGGACCCGCCATGCTCCACCGCACCCGGTCGTCGTCGATGGTGAGGCGGCGCTCGCGAGAGCGGTTGTAGGTGGTCCAGCGGTACAGACGTCCGCCGTGGCGAAGTCCCACGATCGACCCGCGGAACGAGCCGCGCAGCCACGGGATGATGGCGACCGATGCCACGAGCGACGCGTCCGTCTCGCCACCGCCGACGCCGACGGCATCGATGTGGTTCGACGCGAGCCAGACGTATCCCGCGGGAAAGGCCTGACCCCAGTCCTTCTCGATGTAGCCGCGGCCGCCGCCGAACTCGACTTCTCGGCCCTCGACCTGCAGGGCGCCGCCGAGGTCGTGCCCGAACGAGACGACACCGTGGAAGCACTCCATGAACGGCACGAGCCCGTACCAGCCCATGATCCCCGGCTCGCGCAACGTCACCGGCCACGGTTGCAGAGCAGTGGCGTACGAGATCCGTCCCCGCAGCTGCGGCAGATCGAGCGTCGCCCCGTCGGAGTCGAAGATGTTGCCGCCGACGCGCACCTCGAAACGCCGGTCGGATGCCGCGAACTCCTCGGGGTCGAAGCGGTGATACCACGAACGCCCCGCGACACCGTCGAACACCTGGACGAACGCCTCGTCGGCCGGCATGTCGCCACGCCCGTCGCCACGGAACACTCCCGGGATCACCGCCCACCGGTGCGCGCGGTCGGCCGAGACGAGCTTGACGTACCAGCCCTCGAAGAACGGCCGTCCGGCGCCGCGGCCGTGGAAGGCCTCGGGATGCCGCGCCCCGCGCAGATACGCCATCGGAGTCCGCATGCGGCTCACCCTACGCCGCGCGCGGAGCGCACGGCGGGACTCAGCCGACGGCGGTGCCGAAGAGGGTGCCGACGAGGAAGGTGGCACCCAACGCGAGCGCGCCGCCGATGACCGTCCGCATGATGGCGCGGCCGCGGTTGGCGCCGCCCAGCCAGGCGGCGAGGTAGCCGGTGACGGCGAGGGCGAGCAGCACGGACACGAACGTCCAGACGAGGCGCGCAGGATGCGGCAGGAGGAGGATCGTCGCCATCGGCAGAAGAGCACCGACGAAGAAGGCGACCGCCGAGGCGAACGCGGCGTGCCACGGGCTGACCACGTCGTCCTGGTCGATGTTCAGCTCGGCCGACAGGTGCGCGGCGAGCGCGTCGCGCTCGGTCAGCTCGGTCGCGACGCGCGTGGCCGTCTCCTCGCTGAGCCCCTGCTCGCGGTAGAGACCGACCAGTTCGACGAACTCGGCCTCCGGATCGTCGGCGAGCTCCCTGCGCTCCTTCTCGATGAGGGCGTGCTCGCTGTCGCGCTGGCTGGAGACCGACACGTACTCCCCCAGCGCCATGGAGATCGCCCCGCCGACGAGAGCGGCGGACCCGGCGAGCAGAACCGGCATGACCTCGGCCGTCGCGCCGGCCACGCCGACGACGACCGCCGCCGTGGAGACGATGCCGTCGTTCGCTCCGAGCACGCCGGCGCGCAGCCAGTTCAGTCGCTGCGCCACGCCGCCGCGGTGCGGCTCATCAGGATGCGAGGATTCCGTGTCGGTCATCCCGTCACCGTATGCCGCCCACCGCGGCCGCGCCAGCAAGGCAAGCCCAAGCGAACCCCGCATCCCCGCGCGCCCGCCGGTCATCGCGCGCGCGCAGCGAGCCGGAACGCCGACACCGCGGTCACGAACTCCGCAGAAAGCCACGGACTCCGCACCGCGCAGCGGCGATGGATGCGGAGTACGCACGATTCTGCGGAGTTGGGCGGGGCGGGGCGGCGCGCGCGTCAGCTGAGCCGGTGCTCGTGCAGCGCCGACGACAGGCTCGCTCCGTTGACGTCGAGGTAGAGCTGGGCCTCCGTCACCGACAGGGTGACGGCGTTGCGCCGCTCGACGGCGTCTGCGGCGGCATCCACGAATCCCGCATCGAACGTTCGCAGCACGATGTCGTCGGCGCGATGGATCTTCTTGCCCGCCCAGAGCGGCAGCAGCTTGGCCGCGTCTCGGTGACTGTAGACGACGGTGCGGTCGGCGAGCTTGCTTCCACGGTGCAGTCGCTCGGCGTCGGGAGCCCCGACTTCGATCCATGTCGTGATCGCCCCGGTCGCATCCCGCACCAGCACCGCGGGTTCGTCGGTGGCCGAGACACCCTCGGTGAAGGCGATGCCCTCCTCGTACTCGAGGCAGTAGGCGAGCAGGCGCGTGAGCATGAAGGCGCCGGTCTCGGACGGATGCTGCGCCATCCGCAGCGACAGGCTCTCGTAGACGCCACGATCGACGTCGGCCACCTGCACGTCGAAGGTGTGCATCACCGCGCCCGTCGCCATGGCTCCAGCCTACGGCGCCCGCCGGGGCGGACCCGCCCATTATCCTGGTCGCAGCCGACAGGAGAAGAACGCGCATGCCGATCACCGACGCCGCTGCTCGTCGCGAGGCGATCGCCGATTACCGCATCGTCGGCGCCCCGGCCGAGCCCAACCTCGAAGGCCTGGCCGCGCTGGCGACGACGCTCTGCCACGTCAGCGGCGCCGCGGTCAACATCATCGACGACAGATACCAGTACCAGGTGGCGACGGCGGGGGTGGAGGCGGCGATCTGTGACCGCGACGACTCGATGTGCGCCGTCGTGCTGCCCGACGCCCGTCACGTCTGGGTCGCCGACGCGAGCGTCGACGAACGCTTCGCCGAGAACCCCTTTGTGACCGGCGCGCGCGGCCGTGTCCGCTTCTACGCCTCCAGCCCGCTCATCACTCCGGCGGGCGTCGCGATCGGAACGCTCTGCGTTTTCGACGACCATGCCGGCACTCTCACCGCGGAGCAGAGCTCCGCCCTGGATCTGCTGGCCGGGCAGGCCGTGGAGGTGCTGGAGCTGCGCCGGCTGACGCACGAGCTGGAGCGCTCCAACGATCAACTCGCGCACTTCGCCGGTCAGATCAGCCACGATCTGCGCAACCCGCTCACGGCTCTCATGGGCCAGATCGATCTCGCCCTGGACGGTGTGGACGACGGCGACGGGTCGCGCGCGACCCACGCGCTGCGTCGGGCGGATGCCGCGGCGGCGCGGATGAACGTCATGATCACCGAGCTGCTCGCCTATGCGCGGGTGGGCGGCGCGGAGGCCCACCGCGAACGCGTCGCGCTGGGACCGCTCGTGGAGGGCGTGATCGCCGACCTCGAACGAGCCGTCGCCGCGTTCGATGCCCGCATCACCGTGCGCATCGATCCGGACGACGCCATCGTCTGCGACCCGGCGCTGATCGCGGTGCTGCTGCAGAACCTCCTCGCCAACGCCCTCAAGTTCGCGGCAGCCGCCGGCGTCGCGCCCGTCGTCGAGCTGGACGCGCAGCGCGAGCCGACGGGGTGGGCGATCACCGTCGACGACAATGGTCCGGGTGTGGCGGCGCAGCTGCGCGACCGCGTGTTCGACATCATGGAGCGCGGCGACGCCGCCGACGTGCCCGGACTCGGGCTGGGCCTTGCCACCTCCCGGCGCATCGTGCAGGCCCACGGCGGGCGCATCGGCATCGAGGACGCGGCACTCGGGGGCGCACGCCTGCGGGTGAGCCTCCCCTCGGACTGACCGCCTCCGGACCGTCCGGATCGTCCGGGCGGCCCCGGGGTCGCAGGCATGCGGCAGAGTGGAGCGCGTACGTCGTCGTACGACCGACCGGAAGGAACCCCATGCAGCAGCGCACGATCGGACCGTTCACCGTCTCCGCGATCGGGCTGGGCGCCATGCCCGTCTCGATGAACAACGACAACGAGCTGCCCGATCGCGCCGATGCGATCGCGACGGTGCACGCCGCGCTGGATGCCGGGGTCACCTTCATCGACACCGCCGACATCTACGCACCCTCGTGGGATCAGATGGGTCACAACGAGCGCATCGTGCGTGACGCGCTGGCCTCGTGGGACGGCGACACGAGCGGCATCCTGGTCGGAACGAAGGGCGGCATCACGCGCACCGCCGAGAAGGACTTCGGCCGCGACGGATCGCTCGGCTACCTGCGCTCGGCGGTGCAGCGCTCGATAGAGAACCTCGGTGTCGAGGTCATCGACTTCTACCAGTACCACCGCCCCGACCGGTGGATGGTGTACGGCGAGATCATGCAGAACCTGAAGACCTTGCAGGACGAAGGCCTCGTGCGGGCACTGGGCATCTCCAATGCGAGCGTCGAAGAGATCGCGATCGCCGAGCAGGTGCTCGGCGCGGGCAACCTCGTGAGTGTGCAGAACCAGTTCTCGCCGCGGTATCCGGGCAGTTTCGGCGAGCTGCAGTACTGCGACGCGCACGGCATCGCCTTCCTGCCGTGGAGCCCGCTCGGCGGCACCGGCGGGGGCGGGCGCTCGGTCGGCGACCGGTTCGGCGTCTTCCGTGAGATCGGCGAGGCCCACTCCGTGAGCGCGCAGCAGGTCGTGCTCGCGTGGGAGCTCTCCCTGAGCCCGCGCGTCGTGCCGATTCCGGGGGCGCGACGCGCGGCATCCATCACCGACTCCGCGCGGGCCGCCGACCTCGTGCTCGACGCGGACGAGCTGGCGCGCTGCACCGCCGCGGTCGGGCTGGAGGTCTGACGCCCGCGCCGGAGCGCCTCAGCCCGCCGCGGCCACGGACTCGCTCCGAGAGAACGCGAACGCGTCAAGCAGCCGCTCCGTGTCGGCGAGCTGCTCCAACCACGTGACCCGCACGATGTCGACGCGGTCGTCGGCTTCCTGCAGGCGGCCGAGGTACTCCGCCACCGGGGCGAAGCCCGCAGGGGCGCTCTCGTGCAGCTCCAGCATCTTCATCGCCAGCTTCGTCTGCTCGCCGTAGATCGGAAGCTGCGGCCCGCGCGGTGCCGTCAGTCCGATGAAGTAGAGCTTCTCGAGACCCTTCGGCACGATGCCGCCGGCGTAGCGCAGCGGTACCGCGGAGCGCCGTTCCAGCAGCGCCTCGTCGAGGAACGGCAGGGAGACGTGGAAACCGGTCGCCCAGAGGATCGTGTCGTACTCCCCCTGCGTGCCATCCGCGAAGTGCACCGTGGTGTCCTCGATGCGCTCGATGCCGGGTCGGATGTGCACCCGGCCGTGCTGCACCCAGTACAGCAGCAGGTCGTTGACGACGGCCCGGCCCTCGGCGAGCGTGGTCGCGGCGGGGGCGGGCATACCGGGGTAGTCCTTGGCCTCGCCGATCGAGATCCGGGCGAGCATGCGGGCGATGAAGTCCTGCTCGGTCGGGGAGAACTGCGCCATCCATGCGACTTCCTGCCGGGGCACGCCGAAGTACGACTTGGGCTGGAAGAACATGCCCTCCCGCATGACGATGTCGACCTCGAGCCGGTGCTGGGCGGCGTCGACCGCGAGATCGCACCCGGAGTTGCCGGCACCGACGACGAGAACGCGGGTGCCGGTGATGTCGGAGGTGTTGCGGTACGACCCCGAGTGCACCTGCGTGCCGGAGAAGTCGCGGCTGATCGC
Organism: Microbacterium sp. DMC48; assembly: GCF_056313825.1. Classification (NCBI taxonomy): domain Bacteria; kingdom Bacillati; phylum Actinomycetota; class Actinomycetes; order Micrococcales; family Microbacteriaceae; genus Microbacterium; species Microbacterium sp. DMC48. The sequence goes on from NZ_JBQUZN010000003.1 coordinate 681,028, forward strand.
GGGTACCTTCTGGTCCCACAGATGCCCGTTCGCGACGAAGACGCCGTCGTAGTCGCGGCTCTCTCCGGTGGAGAGCGTGACGCGCCACCCCGCCGATCCCACGGGTCCGTCCGCCGGGCGGGGCTCGACCGCCACGACGGCGACGCCGAAGACCACCTTCTCGTACAGGCCGTGCGCGCTCGCATAGGCGCCGAGGTAGTCGCGCACCTGATCACGCCGTGGGAAGTGGGGATAGTCCGCCGGCATGGGGAAGCCCTCGAACCCGGTCATGTCGCGCGAGGTGATGAGGTGGAGCGCGTCGTAGTCGGTGTTCCAATGTCCACCGACACGCTCGGACTTCTCGAAGCAGTCGACGTCGTATCCGGCACGGGTGAGCTGGACGACGGCCGACATGCCGGCCGCTCCGGCGCCGATCACGCAGTATCGGGTCATTCGGGTGTTCCTTCCTGGGAGGGGGATGTCGCATCGGTGCCGAGCAGGCTCCGTGCCACCGTTCGAAGGGCGTGGTTCCGGGGTCCGGTCGGACGCACATAGCCGCGCGCGGTGGGGGTGACGCCGGCATCGGCGAGCCGCTGCAGCTGCAGCACGTGTTCGAGAGCGAGCCGGTTCGGGTCGATGACGGGGACATCGCTCGCACCGCCCACGCAGGTGTAGCCGTGCGCGGCGAAGATCGCGCCGAGATATCCGCAGCCGACCACGATGGCGTCCGCGCCGTCATCGACGGCGCGGCGCGCGACGGCGTCGAAGCGTCCGATCAGATCGGTGGGGTCGGTGACGGCGCGCACCACGTCACGGTGCGTGGAATCCGGCGCGTAGGCGCGCACCGGGCGCGCAAGGAAAGCGGGAGCGCCCCCGAGCTCGCGGATCTCGTCGGCGAACACCGGGGTCAGGCTCTCGGCGACGGTGACGACGGCCGCGCGGCGACTGAGGGTCGAGAGCGCCCGCACGCTCGCCTCGGCGAGGCCGGTGACCGGCACCGACACGGCCGCGCGAACCGACGGCGTCGGCGCACCCCAGCATCCGATGACGATCGCGTCCATGTCGCCGGCGCTCTCCTCCTCCACGGCGCGAGCGAGCACGACGGCGTCGCTGAGCAGACGATTGGGCGCGGTGCGGATGCCGCCGGCGTCCACACCGGCGTGCACGAGGCGGGTCCGCACTCGCCCGGCCGCGAGGGCGTCGACGTAGTCGGCGAGAAAGCTCCACAACTCGTCCAACGCGCCGTCGCCGACAGTGGCTTCGAGCCAGACCAGCGTCTTCACGCGTACCCCCGGTTCAGGCGGCGCTCGACCCAGACCGACAGCCAGGTCGCGGGCACGGCGATCGCCGCGTAGATGAGACCGGTGAGGGCATACACCCACAGGTACTGGAAGGTGATGGTGCTCACCTGGTAGGCCTGGCTCATCAACTCGTTGACCGAGATCGAGTACGCGAGCGACGTGCCCTGGAACGACATGATGGCCAGGCCCATCAGTGCGGGGATGGACGCGCGCATGCCCTGCGGAAGCACGACCCGCACGAAGGTCGTCGTGCGCGACAGTCCCAGCGCCGCCGACGCCTCGCGCTGTCCGGCCGGCACCGACTGGATGCCCGAGCGGATCATCTCCGACGAGTAGGCGGCGGCGGTGAACGTGAGTCCGATGACCGCGGCCCAGAAGTTCTCGAAGAGCACTCCGAGGGCGGGCAGGCCGAAGTAGACGATGTAGAGGACCACGAGTGCGGGGATGCCACGGCCCACCTCGACGAGCACGAGACACGGCCAGCGCACCCACCCGCGTCGGGCCGAGACGCCGAGCGCGAAGAGCAGCCCGATGAAGTAGCCGAGCACGACCGACAGCGCGGTCAACTGCAGGCTGACGATGAGGCCCTGGCCCAGCCGTGGCAGGTAGACGGCGAGATCGATCATGCGACGACCCCCGCGCGCAGGCGCGTGTCGAGGCGACGTGCACTGATCGCGATCGGGATCGAGACCACCAGGTACACGGCCGCGGCCAGGAAGAAGGGAACGATGCCCGCGACGGCGGGATTCTGGCGGGCGAACATCGTGGCCTGGAAGACCATGTCGGCGACACCGATCGTCGAGGCGATCGACGAGTCCTTCAGCAGCGACAGCAGGAAGGTCGCCATCGAGGGCAGCGCCGTGCGGAACGCCTGGGGTGCGAGCACCCGGACGAAGGTCGTCGTGCGCCCGAGGCCGAGCGCGGCGGCCGCCTCGCCCTGCCCGCGGGCGACCGTGGCGAATGCGCCGCGGTAGATCTCCGCGAGGTAGGCGCTGGAGATGACGCCGAGGCCGACGACGGCGGCCGACAGCGAGTCGAAGCGGATCGTGCCCAGCTGCACGCCGAAGTAGATGAGAAAGAGCCACACGATCGGAGGGACTCCACGGACGATGTCCACGACCAGTCGCAGCGCCAGACGCAGCGGCGCGACACGCGAACGCAGGCCGAGCATGAGCGGGATGCCGAGGACGAGCCCGACCGCATACGCGAGCGCCGTGACGAGAAGGGTCATCGGGAGGCCGGCGAGCACGAGGAGCATCGCCGCCGAGATGTCGACGCCGCCCATCTCAACGCTCCAGCACGGCGCTCAGGAAGCGCCGGGTGCGCTCTTCGCGCGGATCGGCCATCACCTCGTTCGGCACGCCCTCCTCGATGATGCGCCCGTCGGCCATGACGACCAGGTGGTCGCCGACGTCGCGGGCGAACTGCATCTCGTGGGTGACGACGATCATCGTCATGCCCGACTCGGCGAGTTCGCGCATCACCGCGAGCACCTCGACGCCGACCTCGGGGTCGAGGGCGCTCGTCGGCTCGTCGAACAGCATGGCACGGGGGTTCAGCGCGAGGGCGCGCACGATCGCGATGCGCTGCTGCTGACCGCCGGAGCAGCGCCCGGGGTGCTGGTGTGCCTTGTCCTTGAGGCCGACCCGATCGAGCAGTGTCAGTGCGCGGGCCTCGGCCTCATCGCGGGAGCGCCCGAGGATCTTCTCCTGGGGAAAGGCGACGTTGCGCAGCACACTCATGTGCGGGAAGAGATTGAACGACTGGAACACCATCCCGACCTGGCGGCGGAGTGCCAGCAGGTCACGATCCGGCACGCGGCGGCCGGCGGTCACGGTCTGCGAGCCGACGGTGATGGTGCCGGCATCCGGGGTCTCGAGGAGGTTCACGCAGCGCAGCAGCGTGCTCTTTCCCGAGCCGGACGGACCGATGAGCGCGGTCACACTGCCCGGGCTCACCGTCATCGAGATGTCGTCGAGCACGAGGTGATCACCGAAGCTCTTGGACAGGTGGGCGATGCTCACGCCGGCGATCGCGAGCTCGTTGGCCTGCGTGATCAGGGGTCGGGACACGGGGTCTCCTCAGGTCCGAGGGGGGACGGGCGGGCGGGGTCGATCGGGGCGGCGGGGGCGTCCGGGGTCGCGCCCCCGCCGCCGCGGTGATCAGCGGATGGAGCCCGCCGCCTTGTCGGCGGGGACGATGAGCGAGTCGGGCAGGTCGTAGCTCGCGTTGAGCTTCGCGAGCGTGCCGTCGGCGCGGAAGCCGTCGATGAGCTCGCTGAACGCATCGGAGAGCGCCTTGTTGTCCTTGTCGATGGGGAAGGCGATCATCGGCTGCGACGTGGTGATCGCGACGCGGTCGTCCTCCTTCGCCGGCTTCACCTGGAAGCCGGTGTCCTTGTAGGCCACGGTCGCCACGGCGTAGCCGTCGAGCGCCGCCTGGATGCGACCGTTGAGCAGGTCCTGCTTCATCTCGGCCGTGCCCGGGTAGGTCTTGAACTTGTCGCCGAGGATGCCGGACATGTCGCCCTCCCACGAGAAGCCGGCGCCCGAGCCGACGGCGCCGACGCTCTCCAGTCCCGTGACCGTGTCGATGCCGTCCTTGGAGATGATGCCCATCGAGTCGTAGAAGGTCGGGCTGGTGAAGCCGACCTTCTCGGCGCGCGCGGCCGTGACGTACCAGCCACCGGTGATCATGTCGGTCTTGTGCTGCTCGCTGATCATCGGGATGCCGTTGGCATACGTGATCGGCACGAAGGCGAGGGCGAGGCACTCGGCGTCCGCGAGCTTGCGGACGACGTCGATCTCGAGGCCCGACGCGTCGGTGCCCTTCGTCTGGGTGTAGGGCAGGTTCTCGGGGACGCCGACGGTGAGCGTTCCGGGAGTGAACGTCTTCAGTCCCGCGTGCTTCGGTGTGCAGTCCGAGGCGACGGTGGAGGCGGGTGCGGCGGCGCCGGCGCAGCCGGTGAGCAGCACGGCGACGGAGGCGATGGACACGAGCGCGGTGGCGGCGCGTGCGCGGGTGATGCGGGGCATGGCTTCCTGCTTTCTGGAGTGGTGCTGGATGGGTTTTCGGGTGGGCTGTGGTCAGGTGGCGGTCAGGCCGCCGTCGATCGTGAGGACGGAGCCGGTGACGAACGACGAGGCATCGGAGACGAGGTAGCGCACGAGGGGCGAGATCTCCTCCGGTCGAGCCCGTCGTCCCAGGGGGGCACCGGTCGAACTGCCTCCGACGGGCTCGTCGTCGTTCATCGGCGTGTCGACGCCGCCGGGGCAGATCGCGTTGACGCGGACGCGCGGCGCGTATTCGATGGCCGCGACGCGAGTGAGCGCGATGACGGCGGCCTTCGATGCGGAGTAGGCCGCGTAGCCCGCGGTCCCGACCAGCGCCGCGGTGGAGGAGACGTTGACGATGGAGCCTCCCTCGCGCATGAGGGGTGCCAGTGCGCGGATGCCGAGAAAGGCGCCGAGCGCGTTCACCCTGTCGTGCAGCAGCCAGGTCGCGGAGTCGGTGTCGGCGATCCTGCCGTAGCGGAGGATGCCGGCGTTGTTCACAAGACCGACGACGGGTTGCGCCTCGTCCTCGAGCTGAGCGGCCAGCGCGGACCACCCGCCCTCGTCGCCGACGTCCAGCGAGTAGTACCGCGCGTCGGCTCCGCGCTCGCGCAGGCCCGCGGCGACCCTCTGCCCGGCGTCGTCCATGCGGTCGGCCAGAACCAGCGCGTAGCCCGCGTCGGCGAGGGCGGCGGCGTGGGCGGCGCCCTGACCACGCGCGGCCCCGGTGATGACGACGGTGCTCACCGCATCACGTCCGCGCCTGAGAGAACGATCGTCTCCCCGTCGAGGAAAGCGCCGTATTCGGGCTGGGACACGAGCCAGACCCAGGCGGCGATCTCCTCCGGCGTCGCGACGCGACCGAGCGGAATCGACGCCGCGGCGGCCTCCATGCGTCCGGTCGCCGCGTTGCCGGGGGTCGCGACCCAGCCCGGCGCGATGCCGTTGACGCGGATGCCGTCGGGCGCCAGTTCGAGCGCGAGAGCCTTCGTGAGCATGACGACGGCAGCCTTCGACGCACCGTAGAGCAGTTGGCCGCGTGAGACCGTGAACGCATCGACCGACGCGAAGTTCACGACGGAGGCGCCGCGACGCAGGCGTGGCCGGGCCGCGGCGATGACGTTGAGCACGCCGAGCACGTTGATGTCGAAGATGCGCCGGTAGGTCTCCTCGTCGTACGTCGCGAGGGTGGTCGGCGGGTAGACGCCCGCGATGTTGGCGACCACATCGATGCCCTCGTCGCCCGACAGCGCCCCATCGATGGCCGCAACGACCGCGTCGCGGGAGCGGACGTCGGCCACGATGCGCCGGAGGGAGCCGCCGGGCTCGACGTCGGTGTCGGGCCACGCGACGTCGAGGGCGACCACGGTGTAGCCGCGCTCCAGGAACAGCGTGACCGTGCTCGCGCCCATTCCGCTCGCTGCCCCGGTGACAAGGGCGACCGGCGGTGTCGTGGTCTGCATGGGGTGGTCTCCTCGGGTCGGTCGGGCCGTGTAAAACCAGTGGACCATCGACGCGCTACCAAGGACAATCCTCAAACCTTTATAGTCAACAGAGGAGAAACCTATGAAAAGGAGGCTCCGTGGCCACTCCCACCGTGCGCCAGCTGCAGTACTTCCTCACCGCCGCCCGGTTGGGAACGTTCTCGGCGGCGGCCGCCGAGCACCACATCGCGCAGCCCAGTCTGTCGGAGCAGATCTCGGTGCTCGAAGCGAGCCTGGGCGTGCGTCTGTTCACCCGCACCACGCGACGACTACTGCTCACCGATGTGGGCAAGCAGCTCGTGCCCCTCGCCGAGAAGACCCTGGCCGATGTTGACGAGATCGCCGACTTCGGCAGGCGCGTCGGCTCACTCGAAGAGGGCACGGTGCTCTTCGGCACCTTCAACAGCGCGCACCTGTATCTGCTCACCGATCTCATCCGCGAGTTCCATTCCCGGCATCCGGCGGTCAAGGTGAAGGTGACCGGGCTCAACTCCTCCGAGGTCGCCGAGTCGGTGCGAAACGGCGACCTCGAAGCCGGCATCGTCCAGTTGCCGATCGATGACCGGCAACTGCGTCTGATCCCCGGAGTCTTCGTCGACCACGTGGTGTACGTGTCGCGCAATCCGGAGCACACCCGCGCTCCGATCGACATCGCGACCCTGTCGACGCGGCCCCTCATCCTCTCCGAGGCCCGGTGGTCGCTCGACGATCCCCTCCGGGTCTCACTGCTCGAGCGGGCGCAAGCGGCGGGAGTTCGACTCGACCCGATCATCGAAGTCGAGTTCCAGACGCACGCCCTCGAGCTCGCGGCCCAAGGGGTCGGCGACTCCCTCGTGTCGTATCACGTGGGGCGATCGGTGATCGCGGAGCGCGGGCTGTACATGGCCCCGCTGACGCCCGCGGTGGAGGAGCACTACGCGTTCGTCACCCGACGCGCGGGATCGATCTCGCCGGCCACCGCGGCGTTCATGGAGCTCGCGCGCCAGATCCTCGCGGGCCTCCAGGGGCCGGCACCGGCCCCGACCATCGGCTGATTTTTCACGACACGCGTGCGCGCGTGCCACGCCAGCGAAACACGCCGCCTCCATGATTGCGGGATGACGGACAACGAGGCGCTCTCGCGCATGGATCCCGAGGATGCCCGCGAGAACGCGCGCGAGCTGACGGGAGATCGCACCGAGGCCGCGCAGGACTTCTCCAGCGAGGACGCCGGGTACCACAAGACGCTGCGCCCACGACAGATCCAGATGATCGCCATCGGCGGCGCCATCGGAACGGGTCTGTTCATGGGCGCCGGCGGCCGCCTCGCCTCCAGCGGCCCCTCGCTGATCCTCGTCTACGCCGTGTGCGGCTTCTTCGCCTTCCTCATCCTGCGCGCGCTCGGCGAGCTGGTGCTGCACCGCCCCTCGTCGGGCTCCTTCGTCTCGTACGCCCGCGAGTTCTACGGCGAGAAGCTCGCGTACGGCGCGGGGTGGATGTACTTCCTCAACTGGGCCATGACCTCGATCGTGGACGTCACCGCCGCGGCCCTGTACGTGAAGTTCTGGGCGCAGTACTGGCAGCCGTTGCAGCAGGTGCCGCAGTGGACGATCGCCCTGATCGCCCTGGTGGTCGTGCTCTCACTCAACCTCGTGAGCGTCAAGCTGTTCGGCGAGATGGAGTTCTGGTTCGCGCTCATCAAGGTCGCCGCGCTCGTCATCTTCTTGATCGTCGGGACCTGCTTCCTGATCTTCAACGGCGCGACCGATGTCGGCGCCACGGGCTTCAGCGTCATCGCCGAGAACGGCGGCCTCTTCCCCATGGGCTTCGTCGCGCCGCTCCTCGCGATCTCCGGCGTCGTGTTCGCCTACGCCGCGATCGAGCTCGTCGGCACCGCCGCCGGTGAGACCGCCAACCCGGAGAAGGTCATGCCGAAGGCGATCAACACGGTGGTCTTCCGCATCGCGATCTTCTACGTCGGCTCGATCCTGCTGCTGTCCCTGCTGCTGCCGTTCAGCACCTACGAGGCCGGGCAGTCGCCCTTCGTGACGTTCTTCTCGCACATCGGCTCGCCCGAGACCGGCGCGATCGCAGGTTCGGTCATGAACTTCGTCGTGCTGACCGCAGCCCTGTCGAGCCTCAACGCGGGCCTGTACTCCACCGGTCGCATCCTCCGCTCGATGTCGGTGAACGGCTCGGCGCCCGCCTTCACCGCGAAGATGAGCAAGAACGGCGTCCCCTACGGCGGCATCCTGCTGACGGCCGCCATCGCCCTCGCGGGCGTCGGCATCAACGCGCTGTGGCCGTCGCAGGCGTTCGAGATCGTGCTTGAGGTATCGGCTCTCGGCATCATCGGCGGCTGGGCGACCATCATCCTCTGCCAGCTCAAGCTCGTGAAGTGGGCGAAGCAGGGCACGCTGCAACGGCCCTCGTTCCGCCTCTTCGGCGCCCCGTTCACCTCATACCTGACGCTCGCGTTCCTCGCGTTCGTGCTCGTCACGATGGGCTTCTCGGAGACCGGCCGATGGGTGCTCGCCTCGCTCATCGTGCTGATCCCCGCGCTCATCGTCGGCTGGTTCGCCGCGCGCGGCAAGATCCAGGCCGCCGTCGCGGCACGGGAGGGCTACACGGGCACCTACCCGGTGATCGCCGAGCGCCCGGCGACAGAGGCGGCCAAGCGGCGCCGTTGATCGAGGAGGGGCACGCGGCGCCGACCTGGCAGACTGGGCGCATGCGTCGCTCCCGGACTCCGCGCGTCGCGCGGGGTGCGATCGTCGCCTCCGTCGCGACGTTCACGGCGCTGCTGTCGCACGTCGTCGCGGGAGGCGCGGTTCCGGGGCCGCTCGGCATCCTCGCCCCGTGGCTGCTCGCACTCATGGCATCGACGCTGCTCGCCGGCCGCTCCCTCTCCTTCGCGCGGCTCGGCGCCAGTGTGGTGCTGAGCCAGGCGCTGTTCCACACGCTGTTCGTCATGGGCGCGGTCGCGCCCACGGCAGCGATGCCCGCGATGTCGCATCACGATCACGGCGCGATGAGCCTCGGGATGGATGCCGCGAGCACCGCGCCGGCCGCGGGGTTCCTCTCCGCGTTGTGCGCCGACCCGGCCATGTGGGCGCTGCACGCGATCGCTGCGATCGTCACCGTGGCGCTGCTCTACCGCGGCGAACGTGCCGCCCGGGCGCTGCTGACGCTCGCGGCCGACATCCGCGCCTGGGCGCGACGCATCGCTGCGCGCGCCGCCGCGCTGCCCCCGACCGCTCTTCCGGTCCCCCTCCTGGCCGAGACGATCGGCTGGATCGTCCGCCCCGCGGCGCATGTCGGGGATGATCGGCGCCGCGGCCCGCCCCTGACTCTCGCGCTCTGATCCCTGTCCCGCCCGTGACGCGAAGTCCGGGCGGGGATCCGCGTGCGCGCCGACGCGTCGTCCACCCGGACGTCTCTGCATCGGCGTGCGATCGATCGGTGGTGTGCTGTGTCGTCGTCCCGTTTTCATCTGCGAGCTGCCCTTCTCGCCGCGGCCCTGGCGGCCGCGGCAGTGCTCGTGCCCGCTGCGCCGGCCGCGGCTCACGACGAGCTGCTGGCGAGTAGTCCGAGCCCGGGCGCGGCACTCGACAGCGCGCCGACGGAGGTGACGCTCACCTTCTCGGCCGACGTGCTGACGATCGGTGCGGCCGTCATCGTCGCCGACGGCGCGGGGAAGGACTGGGCAGCGGCCGCACCCGCCGTCGACAACGGCGTGGTGTCGGTGCCGCTCGTTCCGGCGCTTCCCGCCGGCGGATACGAGATCCGCTGGCGCGTCGTCTCGCAGGACGGGCATCCGATCAGCGGGGTCATCCCGTTCACGATCGGAGGCGCGGCGCCGCTGACGCGGACACCCGTCGCCACGCCGGCGACGCGCGCAGCATCGGACGCCGCCTCCACCGCCGACACCACCCCACAGGACCAGAGCGCACGAGAGGACCAGGGGATCATCCGCATCCTCCTGGTCGGCGCGGGCGGGGCGATCATCGCCGTCGCCGCCTACGCCGCCTTCCATCTCCTCCGCCGTAAGAAAGGCACTTCACAGTGAGCATCCACACCACCACCCGCACCCGCCTGACCGTCGCCGCGCGCGCCGGCGCTCTGCTGAGCGTCGGCCTGCTGGCGCTCGCCGGGTGCGCCACCACGACCCCGTCGGCGGGATCGACCCCCTCGACGTCGGCGAGCGCCGCCGACACCAGCGGCGCCGCCGTGACGATCTCCGACGCGTGGGTCAAGGCGGCCGACTCCGGCATGTCCGCCGCCTTCGGCACTCTCCACAACGACTCGAAGACGGACATCACTCTCGTGTCGGCGACCTCGCCGGCATCGTCCATGCTGCAGCTGCACGAGACCGTCGCCGATGCGTCGGGCGCCATGGTCATGAAGGAGAAGAGCGGCGGGTTCGTCATTCCGGCCGGGGGCGATTTCGTGCTCCAGCCGGGCGGCAATCACATCATGCTGATGGACCTGACCGCTCCTCTGAAAGCCGGGGAGGACACCACCTTCACTCTGACGTTCTCCGACGGCTCGACCACGGAGTTCTCGGCGCCGGTGAAGGACTACTCCGGCGCGAACGAGAACTATCAGGGCGGGGACATGCAGATGAGCCCCACCCCCTCGACGACGCCGAGCCACTGATGGCGGCGCCCGAACAGGGCGCGCGTCGACCGTCGTCGACCCGGCGGCAGTTCCTCCTCGGAGGGGCTGTCGCCGGTGTCGGCGCCGCCGCTGCGATCGGCGTCGACCTCGCCCTCACCTCCACGGCACCCGCGGGCCCGCCGGCGGCGGCATCCGTCCCGCTCAACGGCGCGGATGTCGTGCCGTTCCACGGCGTGCATCAGGCCGGGATCGACACCGACGCCCAGGCGCACGCCACCTTCGTCGCGCTCGATCTTCGTGCCGACGTCGACCGCGAGGGGCTGCGGCGCCTGTTGCGCGTCCTGTCCGACGACGCCGGGCGGCTCACCCAGGGCTCACCCGCCCTCGCCGACTCCGAACCGGAACTCGCCGCAGCACCGGCGCGCCTCACCGTGACCTTCGGCTTCGGGCCGGGCCTCGTCGCCCGCGCCCAGGGCACGGGGCCCGCATGGCTGAGGCCGCTGCCGCCGTTCGGGATCGACCGCCTGCGCGACGAGTTCAACCACGGTGACCTGCTGCTGCAGATCGCCGGCGACGACCCGCTGACCGTCGCCCATGCGACGCGCATGCTGCTGAAGGACGCGCGCAGCTTCGCCCAGGTCCGCTGGACGCAGCAGGGGTTCCGTCGCGCGTACGGCACGGTCGCTCCCGGCACCACCATGCGCAACCTGTTCGGTCAGGTCGACGGCACCGCCAACCCGCAACCCGGCACGACGCACTTCGACGAGGTCGTCTGGTCGGATGCCGGGTGGCTGGCCGGCGGCACCGGCGCGGTCGTCCGCCGCATCCACATGGACCTCGACAAGTGGGACAAGCTGGACCGCCCGGGTCGAGAGGACTCCGTCGGCCGCACCCTGTCCAACGGCGCGCCGCTCACTGGCACGGCCGAGCACGACGAGCCCGACTTCGACGCGAAGACCCCGATCGGCTTCCCCGTGATCCCCGAGTTCTCTCACATGCGTCGCTCGCGGCCCGATGATGCGAGACAGCGGATCTTCCGTCGTGGCTACAACTACGACGAGCGACCGGCAGGGGGAGACGTCTCCGATTCCGGACTGATCTTCGTGTCGTTCCAGGCCGACGTCGACGCTCAGTTCGTGCCCATCCAGCGGCGGCTCGACGAGCTCGACCTGCTCAACGAGTGGACGACGCCGATCGGGTCGGCGGTGTTCGCCATCCCTCCGGGATGCCAGCCGGGCGGGTACATCGGCGAGACGCTGCTGGCGTGAGGGGACGCCGCCGCGAGCCCACCGGTAATAATGCGGAATCGACGGCGCGCGCCTCGCGTCGTGCCCCTATTCTGGAGCGGCGCGAGGTGCGGCACATCCACCGCCGGGGGGTCGGCTCGAAGAGAGGTGTCCTGGGGATGGTGGATGCGGCATCCGTCGCCGTCGTCGACGACCACGAGCTCGTCGCGATGGCGGTGCAGAACCTCCTCGCCGCGACATCCGAGGTCGTCTTCGTCGGTCACGCCCGCACGGTCGACGAGCTGGTGCGTCGTTCGCCGCGCGCCGATCTGGTGCTGCTCGATCTGAGCCTGCGCGACGGAACTCATCCCGCGGACAACGTCGCGGCGCTGCGCCAGTGGGGCGCCCAGGTCCTCGTGCTGACCTCGGGCGAGGACCCCTACCTCGTGCGCGCCGCCTCACGCGCCGACATCCGCGGCGTCGTGAGGAAGTCGGCGCCGTCGGCGGGCCTGTTGACCGCGATCGTGTCAGCGTCGCGCGGCGAACACGTCTCGACGGCGGAATGGGCCTCGGCGCTCGACACCGATCCCCTGCTGGAGGGCGCCCCCCTCACCGCACGCGAACGCGAGGTCCTGGCGTTGTACGCCTCGGGGCTGGGGGCGCGGGACGTCGCGACGCGGCTGTTCATCTCCGAGAACACGGTCAACGATCACCTCCGTCGCATCCGCTCGGTCTACCACCAGCTGGGGCGCCCGGCCGCGACGAAGGTCGAGCTGTATCAGCGGGGCCTCGAAGACGGCTACGTGCCGGTGCCACGGCGTGAGTGACACGGATGCCGCGGAGCGGGCGGCTCGGCGGGTGCTGCTGGCCACCAGCGGGGCGATGGTCGCCGCCGTCGGCACGTTCAACGTCACCGTCGTGGCCCGCGAACACCCCGTCCTCCCCCTCTGGTATCTGATCGTCGTGATCGCCGCGGCGGCCACCACCATCGTGGGCGGGGCGGCCTCTCCCCTGCTGAGCACCCGGATGCTGCGCCGTACGGCGGGGGCGGCGACGGTGCTGTTCTGGGCGACGGTCATCCTGTTCGCCCCGGCGGCGGCGATGTCGGAGGTGGAGCGCATGCCATGGGTGCTGACCGCCTCCAGCGCCGCGACGGCCTGCGCTCTCGTCGCCTTCGGTCCGCGTGCGGCGTGGGCCACCCTGGCGATCGGGACCCTCGCGGGAGTCGCCTACCGTCTCACGTTCGGAGGCTCCGATCTGGACGGAATCGTCAACGACTCGCACGCCCTGCTGACCGCGGCCGTGGTCTGCGTGCTGGGCGGGCATGTGCTGTCGGTGGGCGCCGGGCTGGACGCCGCCGCGGCCGAGCGGCGTGCCGCCGCCGCCCGCGAGTCGTCCGAGCGGGGCCGCCTGGCGGCGCGGACGCACGCGGCCGCCCTCGTCCACGACGAGGTGCTGGCGACGCTCGTGCTGGCCGCCTCCGAGCTGCCCGTTCCGCTGGATCGGCTCGCCGTCCAGGCGCGGCGCGCGGCGGCGATGGTCACATCTCTCGTCGACGACGGCGCACGCGAGCCTCTCCCCCTGGATGCCGAGCTCGTCATGGAAGCCCGTCGGCACGGTGCGGAGCTGACCTGCGACATCGACGGCCCCCTCCTGCTCGATGACGGGGTGACCACGGCGATGCTGGGGGCGACACGACAGGCGCTGACCAACGCCGCCCGGCATGCCCCGCTCGCGCGGCGACAGGTGCATCTGCGCGCACGGGAGAACGACGTGCGCATCGACATCGTCGACGATGGTCCCGGCTTCGAGATGGCCCGGATCGGCGATGATCGGCTCGGCATCCGCCAGAGCATCGTCGGGCGCATCGAACGCCTCTCGGGCGGCGCCGCCGAGATCGTCTCCGCGCCCGGCGTCGGCACCCGCGTCACACTGCGGTACGCGAAACCCGCCGTCGGCGTCGAGATGGCGGCGGTCACCGACTCCGCGGCGCTGCGGCGCGGCGTGACCCGTATCGGCGTGGGCTACGTCGTTCTGCAGGGGCTGTGCGCAGCCGCCGCGACGGTCATGGCACCGCACACGTGGGCCCTGCAGCTGGCGGCCTTGGTGCTGATCCTGACGACCGCCGAGCTGCTGCGCCGGTCGCTGCCCGCGGCGCCGTCATGGCCCCGGTCGTTCGGTGTCATCGCCCTGGTGGTCGGCACGACGATCGCGACGGTCGTCGTCGCCCCGCTCACCTACGGCACCCTGTGGCCGGTGATGGCGCTGTCGTTCCTGCTCGTGCCGCTGGCCCTGCGAGGACGCACCGGCACGGCACTGGTCGGCGCCGCGCTCGTCGTCGGCGTCCTGATCGCGGCGGGAGCCGCGCAGGGCGTCGCCGCCGGTCAGATCCTCCAGCTGGTCACCCGCCCGGGGCTCGTCGTCGGGGTCGCCGCGCTGATGCTGTACGTCATCGCGCGCATGCAGAGCCGCATCGTCGTGCTGCATCACGAGGCCGTCGCCGCGGCGGAGAGGCAGAGCTGGTCGATGTCGGCTCGTGCCGAACTGCGCGAACGCGCCGACGATCTCGCCGCCTCCGTGGTCCCGCTGTTGAACCGCATCGCCGAAGGGCGCCCTCCCTCATCCGAAGAGCGCCGCGCGTACGCGGCGCAGGAGGGCCGGCTGCGTGATGACCTCCGAGCCGGCGGGCTGGCACGTGAACCTCTGCGCAGCGCCGTCGCCGCGGCGCGTGCGCGCGGAGTCGACGTCGTTCTGCTCGATGACAGCGGCGGGTGCGCGGACGACGGTATCGAAGCGGCCGTGGGCTGGATGGCCGAGAGCGTCGCCGAGGCACGTCGGCACGTCGTCGGGCGCCTGCATCCGGACGGAAGAGCGGTGCGGGCGACCATCGCCGTCGACGGCCGCCCACACGTGTTCGACGCCGTCAGCGGTCACGACCCGTCGAGGAGCTTCCACGGCGAGTAGTCGTGGTCGAGCACCGATCGATCGGGGCGCTGTCCGCGCGACCACCACCGTGCCTCGTATCCGCTGCCGTCGTACATGACGCGGTCGCCCTGGTTGTACAAGGCGGCGGCGGACCATTCCGGGTAGGTGCCCTCCGGCAGCTGAGGAAGGGTGAACGGGCGGTCGGACGAGAGCACGGGGCCCACGTAGGTCCAGGCCGAGGCCGCGGCATCCAGGGAGGGGTCGTCGGGCTGGGGGCCGTCTTCGTTCCACCACTTCGACACGTAGACCGAGCCGCGCCAGACCACGAACACCCCCGCCGAGTAGAACGACTGCGACGTCCACAACGGGAAGGGACTGGTGGTGGCGTCGTCGGGGACGACCGGGCCGTCGTACGGGGTGACGGGCTCCCCCGACGGCGTGCCGGTGTGCCCGTCGGCGAGGATGCCGGCGAAGCTCACGCCGGCCTGATCGATGCCGCTGCACAGGGGCGAGACCCGATGCACGAGCGGGTAGTTCGATCCGCAGGTGCGGTCGCGGTTGAGCGACCACATCGACATCCGCGCGACGCCCTGCGCGGAGGCGAAGGCGGCGAGCGCCCGGGCGTCATCGAGGGTGAAGACCTCGCGCTCGATGTCGCTCTGGCCGATCATCGGGGTCGCACCCAGCAGCGCCCAGGCCCCGCCCGGCGGCAGGGCACGACCGTGGGCGCCCCACAGGTCGGTGACCTGGCGCGCGGTGGCGTTCAGCGCGCTGATCGCGAGCGCGGAGGTCGAGGCTGTGCGATCGTCGGCGTTGAAGTCCATCGTCATGGCGTTGACGCCGGCGACCTCGACGCCGCCGTCGAGCATCGACGAGACCTGGGCGGATCCCTGGGGGGTGAGACCGTCGGGGGCGACCGGCAGGGTGAGCCACACCCGCAACGCCCTGCCTTCGGCACTGCGCTGCTTCTGCAGCAGCGCGATCGCAGCGGCGCGGCGGGTCGTCGCCGCCGCGTCGTCGAGGGCGTCGCGTTCGATATCGAGGTCGACCGTGTCGATGCCGTACCGGTCGAGCACGGTGCCGTACGCCGTTGCCAGGGCGTCGACCGTCGTGCACGCGGAGGCCAGCTCGGTGTTCAGGGCGCCGCCGAACGACACCGCGAGCGGGCGCCCCTCTCGGTGCATCCGCTCGACGCGACGATCGAGCTGGAAGCGCTGTGCGGCGTCGTCGAGGGTGTATGTCCGCCCCCACGTGGGCGTGCAGTCGTCGTCGCTCGCCGCGACGACGAAGGCGAGCACCAGTCCGCCGGGTGCGGCATCCATCGTGCTGCGCGACAGCTCATCACCGGATTCGAGCGTGACGTCGTAGTACGGCGCGAACCAGCGGTGGGCGGCATCGGCGCCCGTCGCCGTCGGGGGCAGCGTCGGCACGACGGCGGCCGCGGTCGCGCCGAGCCCGAGCGCGACCACGACGGCCACGCTGAGAGCGAGCCGCCCGAACGACAGCTCTCGTCCGGCGAATCGCGAGCGCCGGGGCGCGTGCACCGGGCTCATGAGAGCGCCCCGATCGCCTCGCGCGGACCGTCGTCGAGCACCACGGCCCACCGCGGCGAGGTGACGAGGGCGGGCGCGGCGGCATCCTTCTTCTCCACCCAGATCCAGTCCATCCACGCGAACCAGAGATCGGATGCCGCGGCACGCACCCCGATGAGGCGCACGATCGCCCACAGCGTCGCGACCGCGGTGAAGCCCGCGAACACCGCGGTCCCCCACGCCCCGGCCGTGCCCGCGCGCACGCCGACGGCGCCGGCGACGAGCACCATCGCCATGGGCGCCAGGACGAAGAACGCCGGCACGCGGGTGCGCGACGACACTTTCGGCGTCCGCGCGAACCGTGCCTTGCGCCCGGTGAGGATCTGCAGCACCGACGCCGCACTGCCGGCGAGGTTGACGGGCAGCAGAAGGAGATTGAGTCCGTAGATGGCGACGATGTCCCGCCGGTGGTAGCCGAGGAGGCGCAGATCCGAGGCCATCTCGACGAAATACGGCAGTGCGATGAGCATGAGCAGGAGGGTGACCAGTTGCCCGTCCATGGGGTAGAGCGTGAGGACGGCGAGCAGGCCCAGGGTGACCCACGAGATCGAACCGAGGTAGTTCAACCGGAGCAGCCGCTCGGCGACGCGCATCGGCTCGCCGTCCCGGCGGCGGCGAGCCGCGAGGGCGCGCAGGGCAGGGATGATCAGCAGTCCGCCGTCCGCCCAGCGGCGGCGCTGGATGACGAGGGAGCCGAAGTCGGGCGGTGTGGCGCTGTAGCTGAGGCGCTCCGGGTAGTTCATGAGCGTCCAGCCGTGTTCGGCGATCTCGATGCTCGACTCGGTGTCCTCGATGGCCGTCCGGTCGGAGATGTATCGCACGATGCGCGTGCCGTCTTCCACCGTCTCACGCCGCAGCGATGCCAGAGCCTGCCAGCGCAGCACGGCGTTCGCGCCCACCCAGAATGTGGCCCCGAATGCCGTGAGGCCCTGGTGCACGATGTGCTGCAGGTCGGTGGTCGCCCCGGCGATGCGTTCGAGCCGCGTCGGAGCCCCGCGGTAGGCCGAGTAGGGGGTCTGAGCCACCGCCACGCGCGCGTTCTCCGGCTGCTCGAGGGCGTGCACCAGTGTCGCGCAGTATCCCGGCAGCAGCATCGAGTCGGCGTCCAGCGTCAGCACGAAGTCGGGCTCGGCCACCTCGAGCGTGCCGCGTCCTGTCCCGGCATCCTCGAGCACACGGCGCCCATCCACCACCCGTTCCCGGTAGCGACCGCCGATGAGGCCGAGGTAGGAGTTCAGGTTCATGGCCTTGTTGGGCACGTGCGAGAACGACGCATAGCGCCGGCGCTCGAACGTGGAGGTCTCGGCTCCGAAGATCCGCACGAGACGGCTGGCGAGTTGATGAGCACGGGCGAGCGTCAGGGGCGCCGCACCGCTTTCCGCGGCCTCGAGCAGCGCCGCGGCGGTCGCGTCGAGATCGGATGCCAGCCGTCGCAGCACCTGCTCGACGAAGAAGACCTCCACGTGCGTCCGCGTCGGCGCCTCGTCGGCACGTGCGTGCAGCCACCGCGCGCACGCTGCGTGCTCGCGCATCACGACCTCCGTCGCCTCGGCGGGGGAGAGCGCGCCCGAGCGAATGCGGGCGGCGGCGGCATCCACGCGCTCGAAGACCGGGCGCAGCGCGGCATCCAGCTCCGCCGTCAGGGCGCGGCATCCCTCCAACCCCGCGCGCGCCGCATCGTCGATCGGCTCGGGGTCGTCGTCGAGCAGCAACACGACGTTCAGCCGCGGGAACTCCTGCAGCGCCACGGACCAGAGCGCCATCCGCACGAGGTCGGGATCCTCGCGCCGCGACGGCAACAACGCCGTCAGCAGGGGCTCGTGGTCGGAGTAGTGCTCATCGATCGCGATGCGGCGGGGGTGGCGATGCGCCGCGAGACGAGGGAGCGCGCCCGCCCGCGCGAGCAGGTACATGCAGGCCGAGAAAGTGAGTGCGGTCACCGAGACGAGGAACACGGTTGTGGCCAGCAGCTGGGTGGCGTCGACGAGCGCACCGCCGCGCGAGAGGGCGACGATCACCGTGGCGAGGTAGAGCATCCACAGCACCACGCAGGAGATCAGTGCGACCCGAGATCGCGCGATGCGGGCTGTGGAAGGGCGCGCGTGCGTGGCGGGCTGCGGGGTCGCGTCGCGATCGGTGCCGCGCTGTCGGCGACGGGCGCGGGTGACGGCAGTGTCTGAGGTCATGGTCGACGTTCCTTCGACGGGGGGCCGAGGCGTCGGGGAGTCGCCGCGGCGACGCGGCCGACAAGTCCCAGGTCGGTCACGTTAAGCGCCATCGTGCCCGCAGCGGCTGCCTCGGCGCGGCCGTTTCGACCACCGGAATCGGTGGTTTCCCGCGGCACTCGACGAAAGCCGCCTTACCGATCCAGGCGCGAGAGGTGCTCGATGAGCCGCATCGGCAGGCCGGAATCCGCACCGAAGAAGTCGTCGTCTGCGGCTTCGACCGCACTGTTGGCCGCCCTCGCCAGGCGCTCCCCTGCAGCGGTGGCCAGCACGCGCCGCGCCCTGGCGTCAGCGGGGTCGACGCGCCGTTCGACGAGCCCCTTTGCTTCCAGCGCGCGGAGCACCTGCGAGACCATCATGGGGTCCGTGCGCACGGTGTGGGCGAGGTCGACCTGGGTGGTTCCTTCAGGATCGGCTCGCCAGGTGAGGGCGGCGATCAGCACGAACTGCACGTGCGTCAGGTCGAACGGTGCGAGCGTGCGGCGCATCACCGCCTGCCACCGATTGGTGACACGCCAGAGCATGAATCCCGGGCTGGCGTCATCGGACTCGAATCGCGTGTGCAACCCCGCTGTCATGCGTCGTTCTTCGCCTCCTCGATCGGCACCGAGAGCCACTCTGTCACGGGGTCTCGACGAGTGCGATGAGACGATCGAGATCCTCCGGGACCGAGACCGAGAACCCCTTGAAGGCCGTCCGCGCCCACACCCGCGCGAGGGGACCGGTCATCCACACGCGGACGGTGAGCGTGGACCCATTGGGCGCGGACTCCACCGTGTGTCGGAACGTGAGGCGGGCCCCCGGCACGCTGCTGACGTCGGTGTACACGCGGTCCTGCTCGCACTCGGAGATCGTGAACCGGGTCTTCGGGCCGCCCACCGGCTTCAATACGCCCCGTGTGCCGGCGCGCACGGGGCCCTCCACACGCACCCACTCGGTGTCGGGCGACCACTCCGGCCATGACGCGTGGTCGATCCATCGCGCGAAGTAGTCTGCGGGCGCGGCGGAGGAGGTGCGGACGGCGGCAGCGAGTTCCATCATGGATTTAATATGCGCGCTTACTATACGGATGTCAAGTGCCGTGACATTCGGGCCTTCCCGGTGCTCGTGATCAACGAGCGCCGGCACCGATATGGTCACCTCATGTCGATCCCCGCTGACAGCCCCCTCGCCACGGCACCTTCGCCGACACCCGATGCCTACCGAACGTTCGGAATCGTCGGATTCGTGCTGTCGTTCTTCGTCATCCTCAATCTCGCCGGACTCGCGATCAGCATCATCGCGTTGGTCGGCTCTCGTCGGCAGGGGCACCGCAACGGACTCGCGCTCGCGGGCGTCGTCATCGCAGGCGCCGGCGTCGCCGTGACACTGGTGATCGTGTTCGTGCTCGGCGCCACCGTGGTGGATGCCGGGCAGACCTGTGCTCGCCTCGGAGAAGGCGTGCACACCGCGGGACCCGCGACCTACACCTGCGGCCCCGGCTCCTTCTACGTCCGCTATGGCGGTTGACCGACAGCGAAAGCACCGATGACGAAGGCCCCGACATCCGCGCGATTTCGCGGGAGTCGGGGCCTTCGTGATGGCGGTGACGGTGGGATTTGAACCCACGGTAGGGGGTTACCCTACACAACTTTTCGAGAGTTGCACCTTCGGCCGCTCGGACACGTCACCGCCGACTAGCTTACGACACTCCGCGGGATGCCGCGAACCGGCTGCAGCGAGGGTGGCCCTGCCCACCCCCTTCACGATGTCGCCGGGGCGCCCTAGCGTGAGGGCATGGGAGAGCTCGGGCGATGACGCGGCAGATGACACCACAGCAGCGACTCGTCCTCGTGATCGCCATCCTGGGGTCGTTCGTCGCTTTCCTCGACGGCACCATCGTCAACGTCGCCCTCCCCGCCATCGCCCGCGACCTCGGCGGCGGCCTGTCAACCCAGCAGTGGACGGTCGACGCCTACCTCGTGACACTGGGTGCCCTCATCCTGGTGGCCGGCGCGGTGAGCGATGCGTTCGGCCGGGTTCTCGTGCTGCGCATCGGCCTCATCGGCTTCGGCATCGCCTCGGTGGGTGTCGCCCTCTCCCCCACCCCTGAACTCCTCGTCGCCGCACGTGCGGTCCAGGGTGCCGCCGGGGCTTTCCTCGTGCCGAGCTCTCTCGCCCTCATCACCGCGACGATGCACGAACCGCTGCGCTCTCGCGCCATCGGCATCTGGACGGCATCCACGACGGGCGCCATGATCATCGGCCCCCTGGTGGGCGGACTCATCGTCGACAACTCTTCGTGGCGATGGGCGTTCGGGATCAACCTGCTGCCGATCGGCATCGCGCTGTGGCTGCTGACACGGCTCGAGCACCGTGACGAACGCCGCGCGGGCGCCCGGGTCGACGTGCTCGGGGCGATCATGTGCACCCTCGGCCTCGGCGCGGCCGTCTTCGCCCTCATCGAGCAGCCGAACCTCGGCTGGGGGTCCCCGGCGATCTGGATGCCGGGGCTCGCCGGCCTCGTGCTGCTCGCCGGATTCGTCTGGCGACAACGCCAGGTCGCCGACCCGATCCTGCCGCTCGATCTCTTCCGCAGCCGCAACTTCTCCGCCGGCAACCTGTCGACGCTGTTCATCTACGCGGCGCTCGCCCTCAACGGGTTCGTCCTGGCCGTCTACCTGCAGCAGGGGGCCGGCCTCAGCGCGACCCTCGCGGGCCTCGCCAGTCTGCCCTCGACCCTGCTCATGATCGCGCTCAGCTCACGCATCGGCACCCTGGTCGGACGATGGGGACCGCGTCTGTTCATGACCGTCGGGCCACTCATCATGTCGGTCGGCGCGCTGTTGCTGCTGCTCGTCGCCGACGACTTCGACTACTGGTGGCAGGTGCTCCCGGGCATGGTCGTGTTCGGGCTCGGACTCGCCTTCACCGTGTCTCCCCTCACCTCGACGATCCTCGGGGCCGCCGACCCGGAGCGATCCGGCATCGCCTCCGCGGTCAACAACGCCGTCGCCCGCGTGGCGGGGCTGCTGCCGATCGCAGCCCTTGCCGCGATCACCGGTGGCGCACTCGATCTGGCGGGCTTCCACCGGGCGGCGGTCACCACGGCCGCGCTTCTCATCGTCGGCGGGCTGGTCTCGCTTCTCGGCATCCGCAACCCTCGGCGATCCACCTCCGCTGCGTCGGGAGGAGATGCCGAGGGAGTCGCTCACCCGGCGGCGGAGCCTCCGGGCCCGTAGAGCGCCGCGATGCCGGGCGACCCGATGCCGCCCTCGTAGGTCGGATGCTGCGGCCACCCGGGCGGCGAATCCTCCCACGCCTCCTGCCGCCCGTATGGCAGCACGTCGATCAGGCCGTGAAGGTGTCCGAGCTGCTCGGTGCCGCGCCCGTCGGTGTGCCACGTGCGGTACACCTTCTCGCCGTCGCGCAGGAACACGTTGACCGCGAACCCCGCGTCCGGCGGCGCCCCCATGTCGGCCCCGAACGGACTGTGCGCCGTCGAATACCAGTCCATGCGGTTGCCCACACGCTCCCGGTAGGCGAGCGCCTCGTCGATCGGACCCTGCGTCACGATGACGAACCGTGCGTCGTAGTCGTCGAGGAACTCCAGCCGCGTGAATTGGGCCGTCCAGCTCGTGCAGCCCGGGCACTGCCACGGCTTCCCGTCCGTCCACATGTGGCTGTAGACGATCAACTGTCGCCTGTCGCCGAAGATGTCGACGAGGCGCACGGGACCGTCGGGACCCTCGAGCACATAGTCGGGCAGCTCGACCATCGGCAGACGTCGCCGCTGCGCAGCGATCGCGTCGAGCTCTCGGGTCGCCGCCTTCTCGCGCACGCGCAGAGCGGCCAACTCGCGCCGCCAGGTGTCGAGGTCGACCACCGGAGGCAGGGCAGGGGCATCGTCCGTCATGCCGGCATCCTTCGCCCCTCGGACGCCGTCCGCAAGACCCCCCTGCACACCGCCGTTTCGCACGGCTGCGGCCCGCGGTGGCCGCGGCATCCCCCGGCCTGTCAGACTGGGGCCATGAGCGTGATCGAGAACTCGAAACTGACCGTCGTCGGCGCGGGAGCGGTCGGATCCTCCGTGGCCTACGCGGCCCTCATCCGCGGCTCGGCCCGCCACGTCGCCCTCTACGACATCGCCGCGGAGAAGACCGAGGCTGAGGTTCTCGATCTGGCACACGGCGCCCAGTTCACCGGGTCGAGCGACATCATCGGCGGTGCCGACATCTCGGTCGCGAAGGGCTCGCACGTCGTGGTGATCACGGCGGGCGCCAAGCAGCGACCGGGGCAGACCCGTATCGAGCTGGCCGGCGTCAACGCCAACATCCTGAAGTCGATGATGCCGCAGCTGCTCGACGTCGCTCCCGACGCGACGTTCGTCATCGTGACCAACCCGTGCGACGTGCTGACGGTGCTCGCGCAGGAGACCACCGGCCTGCCCTACGAGCGCATCTTCGCGTCGGGCACCGTGCTCGACACCTCGCGACTGCGCTGGAAGATCGCGCAGCGTGCGGGCGTCTCCATCTCCAGCGTGCACGCCTACATCGTGGGCGAGCACGGCGACACCGAGTTCCCGCTGTGGTCGCACGCGACCATCGGCACCGTCCCGATCCTGGAGTGGCAGCCCCTCGACGGTCAGCCGCCGTTCACGGTCGAGGAGCTCGACCAGATCGCCGTCGACGTGCGCGACGCCGCCTACAAGGTCATCCAGGGCAAGGGTGCGACCAACTACGCGATCGGCCTGTCCAGCGCCCGCATCGTCGAGGCGATCCTCGACGATGAACACGCCGTCATGCCGGTCTCGGCCGTGCTCGACGACTTCCACGGCGTGAGCGGTGTCGCCCTGTCCGTCCCGGCGGTCGTCTCGGCGGCCGGCGCAGTGCCGATCCGCGAGACGTCGTTCTCCGACCACGAGCTCGGTCTGTTCCGTCGCTCGGCCGACGCCCTCCGCGAGGTCGCCGACTCGCTGCGCTGATCTCTCGCCGTCCACGGGGTGGCCGGCGCTACTGTCGGATGCCGCGACTAGCCTGAACGCATGGCATCAAAGCGCACCGCGACCACGAGCGCGTACCGCTGCACCGAGTGCGGCTGGACGAGCGCGAAGTGGGTCGGGCGATGCGGGGAGTGCCAGCAGTGGGGAACGGTGGTCGAGGCTGTGTCGTCGACACCGATGCATGCGGTGACGCCGCTCGCGCCGACGCGTGCGGCGCGCCCCATCACCTCGATCGACACGCGTGAGACGCCGCGGCGGACCACCGGCGTCGGCGAGTTCGACCGCGTGCTGGGCGGGGGCCTCGTGCCCGGTGCGGCCATCCTGCTGTCCGGCGAGCCCGGCGTCGGGAAGTCGACATTGCTGCTCGAGGTCGCCGCACAGACCGCCCGCGCCGGTCGGCGCGTGCTGTACGTGAGCGCCGAGGAGTCGCTCGGACAGGTGCGCCTGCGCGCCGAGCGCACCAGCGCCCTCCACGACGAGCTCTACCTCGCGAGCGAAACCGACCTCGCCACGATCCTGGGCCATGTCGACGACACTCGTCCCGAGCTGCTGATCGTCGACTCCGTCCAGACGGTCGGCTCCAGCCTCGTCGACGGCGCGCCGGGGCATCCCAGCCAGGTGCGCGAGGTCGCGTCGACACTCATCCGCGTGGCGAAGGAGCGTGATCTTCCGGTCATCATCGTCGGCCATGTCACGAAGGACGGGCAGGTCGCGGGGCCGCGCGTGCTGGAGCACCTGGTCGACGTCGTCTGCCACTTCGAGGGTGACCGGCAGACCGCGCTGCGCTTCGTCCGCGCCCTCAAGAACCGGTTCGGTGCCACCGATGAGGTCGGCTGCTTCGAGCAGACGAGTCGCGGCATCGCCGAGGTGCCCGACCCCAGCGCCCTCTTCCTCGGCCACGGATCACGCGAACCGGGCACCTGCGTGACCATCGCGATGGAGGGACGACGCGCACTGCCGGTCGAGGTGCAGGCGCTCACGCTGCCCGGCTCGGGCCCCAACCCACGGCGCATCGTCAGCGGCGTCGACGGCGCACGCGTGGCGATGGTGCTTGCGGTGCTCGAGAAGCGCGCCGGCATCCGGGTATCCGATCAGGACGTCTACGTGTCCACCGTGGGCGGCGTGCGTCTCATCGAGCCGGCCGCCGACCTCGCCATCGCCCTCGCCGTCGCGAGCGCGGTCACGGGGCGGGCCACCCCGAAGGGTCTGGTCGCCATCGGTGAGCTGAGTCTGGCCGGCGAAGTGCGAGCCGTCACTGCTCACGAGCAGCGCCGCAACGAGGCGAACCGGGTCGGCTATCGGTCCGTCATCGACACGGCATCCCGCGACCTGCGCGGCGCCCTGCGCGACCTCGCACGACACCATCCGAGCGAGCCGAGCGACCGCCCCGACTTCTGAGCACGCCGCCGGTCAGGCCTCGAGAGCGAGCGCCGCCAGCAGATCCGCGGGCGAGGCCTGCATCGCGTGCGGTCCCGCGATGTCGAAGAAGACCGTCGTGATCTCCGACTCGTGGGCCGCGAGGAAGCTGCGCAGCCACGCGGGCGAGTGCAGCGCCACCGCGGGGGGAAGAGCTGCGGGCTTGTTCGCCGCATCGCTGAACAGCAGCAGCGCGACATCGCCGGTGTTCGGATCGCGGTACGTCCAGACCTCGCCGGTGTCGCGAGGGTCGTCGCGCTGACCGGGGCGCATGAGCGGCACCACCGTCGGGCCGTGACGCAGGGCGAAGGCCAGAGCTGCCATGTCCTGCGTCTGCAGGGCGTCGGCGAGCTGCGTGTTGCGGAACTCGAGCGGGGGCTTCGCGCGCTTCTTTCCGGCCATCCCTCCAGCATACGAGGCGCCTCCCGCACCGCGTCGACGCGCTGACCGCACCCGGCGTGACGGACCCCGCGCAGAAAAGGGGGGCCCTCTCGATCCCCACATTGGGGGCTGGGAGAATCGAGAGGGCCTGGGCTCATCGGGCGATCTGCCGAATGCCGGTCTTGGGGGTGACACGGCGACCGCCGTTGGGGGCGACGGTGGCTCGCCACGAGAGCTACGAACAAGGCTAACCGCGCCCGTGAGGCGGCGGCTGGTTCTCAGATGAGAAATCTCTCAGAGTTAGAGATATATCACTGCCTAGATATCCCGAATGGCGATGATCGCGGGCTCAGCGCAGTTCGAACACCTTCGTATCCGCCGCCTGGATGCCGCCGATCGACACCGAGAGGTGGTAGTAGCCCGGCGAGGCCTGCGGCCGCGACGACCCGCACGTGTCGACCGATGATCGCGTACGGTCCCACTGCAGCGGCGTCACGCTGGAGACGGTCTGACCCGCTGCCAGTTGAACGACCTGATCACTGGACTCCGACTGGCAATCGGTCGAACGCCACCACGTGTCGGTGCCGCTGGTGATCACGAATGACTGCGTCGCGGTCCCCACGTTGATCAGGCACGCCGCGCCCGACGTGTTCGAGAGCGTGATCGACAGCTTGGGCAGCTCGCCCGCGCTGTACACGTCCTGATCCGTGACCGCCTGCACCGAGATGGCTGCCGTCGAGCAGGCCGCGACCGTGGGCGTCGTCCCCGAGGTGTCAGGGGTGGGCTCGGGCGCTGCCGGCGGCGCTGAGGCATCGGCGGGTGCGGCGGATGCGGTCGGAGCGGATGCCGAGGCGAGGGGCGTCGTAGCCGACGGGCTCGATGCGGGCACGGCGGGCTGAGACGCGCGCCACGGCTGCCAGATCGCGAGGACGATCGCCGCGATGATGACGAGGACGATCAGCACGGCGACGAGCCGGCGCCGCCGGTAGACGGCGGGGCTGGGGCGTCGCGAACGGCGCGTCGGGGTGCTCACTCCTCCAGGCTAGGCCGCAGTATCCCGGTCTCCTGCCGGGGCGCGCGGGGCTCAGAGGTTCTTCAGCATGCGGGTATTGCCGAGCGTGTTCGGTTTGACGTGCGCGAGGTCGAGGAACTCCGCGACACCCTCGTCGGGGCTGCGCAGCAGCTGCGAGTACACGTCGGGGTCGACGACCTGTTCCCCGATGGGCGCGAAACCGCGACGACGGAAGAAGTCGACCTCGAAGGTGAGACAGAACAGCCGCGACAGACCGAGGTCGATCGCGCGGTCCTCCAGCTGCGTCACGATCGCCCCGCCGACACCGTGATGCAGCCAGTCCTCCGCGACGATGAGCGTGCGGATCTCGCCCAGGTCCTCCCACATCACGTGCAGGGCGCCGCAGCCGATGAGCTCGCCGTCCTGCTCGGCGACGACGAACTCCTGCACCGATTCGTACAGGGTGACGATCTCCTTGCCGAGCAGGATCCGCCGCTGCACCCACGGCTCGAGAAGGGCGAGGATGCCGCGGACATCCGAGGTCCGCGCGGGCCGGACGACGGGGCGGGCCGGGCTGGTGCCTTCGGTGGGGTCGGCAAGGGTCACCGACCCACTGTATTGCCCCCTACGCTGGAGCCGGGAAGGACTTCGCCGTGAGTGTGTTGCGCGACTATGCCGCGACGGTGTCGCAGCCGACGCTGCCCTTGTCGCCGTCGGCCGAGGCGGTTCGCTACGACGAGTTCGTGGATGCCGACGGGGCGCTCCGCCCCGGATGGAAGGCGCTGGCGGCGCACGCCTTGAGCCTCACGGGCGAGGATCTGCAGCGCGTCGACGGCGAGATCGCGCGTTTTCTCGCGGACGACGGCGTCTCGTACCTGCGCGGCGACTCCGGACCGCAGCCATGGCAGCTCGACCCGGTGCCGTTCGTGTTCGACGCGGCCGGCTGGTCGCCGTTGGAGGTCGGGCTCGCGCAGCGGGCCGAGCTGCTGAACGCGCTGCTCGTCGACCTGTACGGACCGCAGAATCTGATGCGCGAAGGGATTGTGCCGTCGGCCGTCGTCTTCGGCCACTCCGGTTTCACTCGCCCGTTGGCCCGCGCGAGCGCCGTCGACCCTCATCCGCTGCTGCTGGCGGCGACCGATCTCGGGCGCGACGCCGAGGGCGAATGGCACGTCCTCGCCGATCGCGTGCAGGCACCGTCGGGTCTGGGCTTCGCCGCGGAGAATCGCCGGGTGATCTCGCAGGTGCTGCCCGACCTGTTCCAGGAGGAGAACCTCCACCGCATCGACCCGTACTTCTCGGCGCTGCGCGCCGCGCTGCTGTCGTCGGTGGCCGCCGAGATCGATGACCCGCGGGTCGTCATCCTCTCTCCCGGCACGCTGAGCGAGACGGCGTTCGACCAGGCATTCCTGGCGAGCGCGCTCGGTTTCCCGCTCGTGCAGGGCAGCGATCTGGTCGTGCGCGACGGGTTCGTCTGGATGAAGCCCGCCGGCTGGCCCCGCACGCGCCCCACCGACCGCATCGACGTGATCATCCGCAGGGTGGATGCCGCGTGGTGCGACCCCTTGGAACTTCGCGGCGACTCACGGCTGGGCGTCGCCGGGCTGAGTGAGGCCGTACGCCGCGGCCATGTGCGCCTGGTGAACGGCCTCGGAGCCGGCGTGCTGGAGAACCCGGGGCTGCTCCCCTATCTGCCCGCGGCGTGCGAATACCTCCTCGGCGAGCAGTTGCGCATTCCGTCGGTGCCGACGGTGTGGTGCGGCGATCCGGAGGCGAGGGACCGGGTGCTGTCGCGCGTGCGCGCGGGAGATCGGGGCCTGATCGTGCGCACGATCGACGAACCGCGCAAGGCGTTCAGCGAGATGTCGGCCGACGACCTGATCGCGCGAGTCCAGTCGGCTCCGCACCGGTTCGTCGGGCAGGACCTGCTGCCGCTCTCGCAAACCCCGGTCTGGTCGAGCACCGACGATCTCGGTGCGCGTATCGACGCGCTGCCGTTGACGCTCCGCGCGTTCGCGTTGCGCTACGGGTCGGCGTACCGTCCGCTCGTCGGAGGTCTGGCGACCGTGCGAGAGAGCCCCGATGCGCTCCCGCGGACGAAAGACGTGTGGGTGCTGAAAGCCTCGGAGGACGACCCCGACCAGAACCTGACCGAGATCGCACCTGCACCGACGGCCCGCAGCGTCCCGCCGCTGGCTCCCCGCGCGCACGCCGACATGTTCTGGACCGGCCGCTACGCGGAGCGCGCGGAAGACCTTCTGCGGCTGCTGCTGACGGCGCAGACCGAGCTCGACCAGCCTCGTGCCTACGTGGCGGGCCGGCTGGCGGAGAGCCCCCGCGTCCTGCTGGATGTGCTCGGGCGTCTGGCCGGAATGCGCTCGCTCGACCCCGAGGCGGAGTTCCGCTCGCTGCTGCTGGACGTTCGTCGTCCCGGCTCCGCCGCGCATTCGATCGCGCGGCTTCGCGAGGCGATGGAAGGCGTCCGCGACCAGCTCTCCGGTGACACGTGGCGGGTCTTCGCGACGATCGATCGCGCCACCCGCGCGCTGCGCGGCTCGTCCCACCCGCACCGCACGGCGGAGTCGGGAGGGCGCATGCTCTCGGCGATGCTGTCGCTGTACGGCATCACGGCGAACATGATCCGCGACACCGGCTGGCACATGATCGAAGCCGGCCGCTTCCTGGAGCGCGGACTGCAGCTGTCCGAACTGCTGTCGACGGGTCTGGCTGAACGCCACGCGCCCCGCGCCGAGCGCAGCGTCTTGGAGGCCGTCCTCCTGGCGGCCGAGAGCGTCGTGACCCACCGCCGTCGCTACCGCGGATCGATGCGGGCCGCCGACGTGCTCGATCTGCTGCTGCTCGATCACAGCAACCCGCGCTCGCTCGCGTTCGCGCTCGCGCGTCTGCGCGAGCATCTGGCCGCCATGCCGGCATCCACGGGGTCGACCCGGGCGGAGCGCCTGCTCGATCATCTCGAAACGGAACTCGCCGCCATCGACGTCGCCGCGCTGGACGTCGTCGATAACGGTCGACGCACCACGCTCGTCGCCTTCATGGCCGATGTGACGGCGCAGCTCGAACAGCTCTCGGATGCCGTCACCCATCTCCACTTCGAGAGCGGGCCGCCCGCCGTCGCGATGACCGACCTGTCCCTCGTCGAGTTGATGGAGGCCCGCGCGTGATGCGTTACCGCGTCTGGCACCGCACCGCCTACACGTACGGCAAGCCCGTGCAGGACAGCGTCGGCCAGTTCCATCTCGTACCCCGCGGCCTGCCCTGGCAGGAGGTCACCGAGGCGAGCGTCCAGGTCGACCCGGCTCCGGGCGACATCGCGCCCGACACCGACGCGTTCGGCAACTCGGCCACCTACTTCCACCTCACCGACCCGCATGAGGCGCTGACGATCACCGCCTCGAGTGTCGTCGCCGTCGAGACGCCCACATACGACGCCGACGCGCTCGCACTCCCGTGGGAGCAGGCTCGGCCGTTGCTGAACACTCATCTGCCCGAGGCGTGGCGGGCCGTCGAGTACGCCCTGGAGTCGCCGCGGGTGCGCCACGAGCCGGAGGCCGCGGCGTACGGTGCCGTGTCGCTCACGCCCGGTCGACCCATCGGTGAGGCCGCGACGGATCTGATGCAGCGGATCTACCGCGACTTCGACTACGACAAGACGGCGACCACCGTCACCAGCACTGTGGGCGATGCGATGCGCGCGCGGGCGGGGGTCTGTCAGGACTTCGCGCACGTGGCGCTCGCGTGCCTGCGCTCGCACGGGGTCGCCGCCCGCTACGTTTCGGGCTATCTGGCGACGCAGCCGCCGCCCGGCAAGGAGCGGGTGTTCGGCGCCGACGCGTCGCATGCGTGGCTCGCCGTGTGGCTGCCCGGCACCGACCAGTGGCTGGCGATCGACCCGACGAACGACCAGTGGGCGAACGACCGCTACGTGACGGTGGCGTGGGGTCGCGACTACGGGGACGTCGCGCCGGTGCGCGGCATCATCTTCACCAAGGCGAAGAACTCGACGCTGCGCGTCTCGGTCGACGTGGCTCCGCTCGATGCGGCGGCGACCGCTGCGTCACTTCCTCCCGCGGCGACAGGAACCGCATGAGCGCCCCCGCCAGAGACCTACGACCCGTCATCGGCCTCACGACCTACCTCGAGCGCGCCCAGCAGGGTGTGTGGGACGTGCGCGCGGCCTTTCTGCCCCAGGTCTACCTCGACGCGACCACCGCGGTCGGCGGCGCAGGGGTGCTGCTGCCACCGCAGCCCGACCCGGATGCTGCCGCCGACGCGGTGCTCGACGGTCTGGACGGGCTGGTCCTCACCGGCGGCCTCGACGTCGATCCCGCTCTCTACGGCGCCGCGCCCCACCCCGAGACCGACGAGCCCCGCACCGATCGCGATGCGTGGGAGTTGGCGCTGCTGGCCGGCGCACGTCGTCGCGGGATGCCCGTTCTCGGCATCTGCCGGGGTCTGCAGCTGGCGAACGTCGCCGCGGGTGGCACATTGCACCAACATCTGCCGGAGGCGCTGGGCACGGGCCGCTATCAGCTCGGCGGCGGCGTGTTCGCGACGAACACGGCGACGGTCGAAGACGGCACACGACTGGCGGACATCGTCGGCGCCGGCGACCTGTCGGTGCGCAGCTACCATCATCAGGGCATCGACCGGGTCGGCGACGGTCTCGTCGTCAGCGCCCGCAGCGACGACGGTCTCCCGCAGGCGATCGAGACGATCGAAGGGCCGTGGTTCGTCGCGGTGCAATGGCACCCCGAAGAGGATGCCGCCGACCGGCGCCTGTTCGCCGCGCTCGTCGCCGCGGCCCGACGCTTCCGCGCCGCCCGCTAGACGTTTCGACTCACGCCCCCGCGAACGCCGAAGGGGCGGATGCCGCAGCATCCGCCCCTTCGTACAGTGATCGAACCCGGTCAGCTTCCGGCGACGATGTCCGGGGTGGCTTCGATCGCGCCGGCTGCGCCGACACCGACCGCGACCTTCTCGCCGCGAGGACCGTGCTCGAACAGGAAGGTGCCGTTCTCGGCATCCACCTTCACGTGGTCACCGGGGTTGAGCTCGCCGTGCAGGATTCGCTCGGACAGCTGGTCCTCGACCTCGCGCTGCATGGCGCGGCGCAGGGGGCGGGCACCGAGGGTCGGGTCGAACCCGATCTCGATGAGCCGGTCCTTGGCGGCGTCCGTCAGCTCGACCGTCATGTCGCGATCGAGCAGACGCTCGCTCAGTCGCTTCGTGAACAGTCCGACGATCTGGCGGAGCTCGGCCTTGTTGAGCTGCGGGAAGACGATGACGTCATCGACCCGGTTGAGGAACTCCGGCTTGAAGTGACGCTTCAGCTCCTCGTCGACCTTGCCCTTCATCCGCTCGTAGGTCGTCTGCGAGTTGCCCTCGACCTGGAACCCGACCGGGCCGCCGGCGATGGCCGAGGATCCGAGGTTGGTGGTCATGATGATGACCGTGTTCTTGAAGTCGACGACGCGGCCCTGACCGTCGGTCAGGCGACCCTCTTCGAGGATCTGCAGCAGCGAG
Source organism: Microbacterium sp. DMC48 (assembly GCF_056313825.1). Classification (NCBI taxonomy): domain Bacteria; kingdom Bacillati; phylum Actinomycetota; class Actinomycetes; order Micrococcales; family Microbacteriaceae; genus Microbacterium; species Microbacterium sp. DMC48. Next base: position 712,746 of record NZ_JBQUZN010000003.1, read on the forward strand.
TTGAAGATGTCCGGGTGAGCCTTCTCGATCTCGTCGAAGAGCACCACAGAGAACGGCTTGCGCCGCACCTTCTCGGTGAGCTGGCCGCCCTCTTCGAAGCCGACGAACCCCGGAGGGGCACCGAACAGCCGCGAGACGGTGTGCTTCTCGCCGAACTCGCTCATGTCGAGCGAGATCAGCGCACCCTCGTCGTCGAACAGGAACTCGGCGAGCGCCTTCGCCAGCTCGGTCTTTCCGACGCCCGTGGGACCGGCGAAGATGAACGAGCCGCTGGGGCGCTTCGGGTCCTTCAGCCCGGCGCGCTGACGGCGGATCGTGCGGCTGAGCGCGGCGATCGCCTCCTCCTGGCCGATGACACGCTGGTGCAGCGCCTTCTCCATGAAGACGAGACGGCTGGTCTCCTCCTCCGTGAGCTTGAAGACCGGGATGCCGGTGGCCTGTGCGAGCACCTCGGCGATCAGACCCTCGTCGACCACCGCGTGGCTGGCGACGTCACCGCTGCGCCACTGCTTCTCGAGGCGCAGGCGCTCGGCGAGCAGCGACTTCTCCTCGTCGCGGAGAGCGGCGGCCTTCTCGAAGTCCTGCTCCTCGCTGGCGGCCTCCTTGTCCTCACGGACCTTGGCGATCTTCTCGTCGAACTCGCGCAGCTCGGGCGGGCTCGACAGGATCGACAGACGCAGGCGCGCGCCGGCCTCGTCGATCAGGTCGATCGCCTTGTCGGGCAGGAAACGGTCGCTGATGTAGCGGTCGGCGAGGTTCGCCGCCGCGACGATGGCGCCGTCGGTGATCTGCACCTTGTGGTGCGCCTCGTAGCGGTCGCGCAGCCCCTTCAGGATGTTGATCGCGTGGGGCAGGCTCGGCTCGGCGACCTGAATCGGCTGGAAGCGGCGCTCGAGCGCGGCATCCTTCTCGAAGTGCTTGCGGTACTCGTCGAGGGTCGTGGCGCCGATCGTCTGCAGCTCGCCGCGGGCGAGGAGCGGCTTCAAGATGGATGCCGCGTCGATCGCGCCCTCGGCGGCGCCCGCACCCACGAGGGTGTGGATCTCGTCGATGAAGACGATGATGTCGCCGCGCGTGCGGATCTCCTTGGTGACCTTCTTCAGGCGCTCCTCGAAGTCGCCGCGGTAGCGGGACCCGGCGATGAGCGAGCCGAGGTCGAGCGAGTAGACCTGCTTGTCCTTCAGCGTCTCGGGGACGTCGTTCTTCACGATCGCCTGGGCGAGACCCTCGACGACGGCGGTCTTGCCGACGCCGGGCTCGCCGATGAGCACCGGGTTGTTCTTCGAGCGACGCGACAGGATCTGCATGACGCGCTCGATCTCCTTCTCGCGCCCGATGACGGGGTCGAGCTTGTTGTCGCGCGCGGCCTGCGTGAGGTTGCGACCGAACTGGTCGAGCACGGCCGAACCGCCCTGGGCGGCCTGCTGGTTCTGCTCGCCCGCGCCGGCGGCGACACCCGCGGGCTCCTTGCCCTGGTAGCCGCTGAGCAGCTGGATGACCTGCTGGCGCACCTTGTTGAGGTCGGCGCCGAGCTTGACCAGCACCTGTGCCGCGACGCCCTCGCCCTCGCGGATGAGGCCGAGCAGGATGTGCTCGGTGCCGATGTAGTTGTGGCCGAGCTGCAGCGCCTCGCGCAGGCTCAGCTCCAGCACCTTCTTCGCGCGCGGCGTGAAGGGGATGTGGCCGGTCGGCTGCTGCTGGCCCTGGCCGATGATGTCCTGGACCTGCTCGCGGACGGCGTCCAGCGAGATCCCCAGGCTCTCGAGCGCCTTGGCGGCGACGCCCTCGCCCTCGTGGATGAGACCGAGCAGGATGTGCTCGGTGCCGATGTAGTTGTGGTTGAGCATCTTCGCCTCTTCTTGGGCGAGGACGACCACACGACGGGCACGGTCCGTGAATCTCTCGAACATTCGTCGACACTCCTCAGGCGCACGGTTCTCTGGTGCGCTTACGTCGAGGGTAACGACCAGCGGATGCCGGTATGCCCGTGTTCGCCGTCGGCGCACCGGCTCGCGAACTCCGCAGAATCTCGCGTACTCCGCACGCATCCGCCGAGACGGATGCGGAGGACGTCGCTTTCTGCGGAGTTCGCGTGGCGGCGTTCGCGGCGCCCGGCGGGACTCAGCCCGCGATGGGGATCGTGACGGGAGTGGCGAACTGCGCGTCGCCGCCGGAGAGCGTCGCGGTCGCCCCGGATGCCGCGCCGCCGCCATCCACGACGGCGAGGGCGATGCGCGGAGCCATGTCCATCGTGCAGGCCCGATCGGCGGGCGGGTCGACGAACGTGACCGCGACATCGGTGCCGGTGCTGACGGCGCTCTGCACGCGCAGCGCGCACGATGACGAGCCCCACGTGAGGATCGCGAGGGCATTGCCGTCGATCCAGCCTGCGGACGGCGCGTACTCCGCCACCGCCGGTCCTACGTAAGGGTCCAGCGTGACCTGACCGCGCGCGGCGCCCAGAGAGACCGTGAGGGAGAGCTTCGCCGCGGCATCCACGCCGTTCGGCAGGCTCACGAGGTTGGCGCGCGGAGCCAGGTCTGCGGTGCACACCGCTTCGCCCGTCGGGTCGACCAGCGTGACGGCGACGCTCCCGTCGGCGTGCACAGAGACCTCGGATGCCGAGGGGACGCAGCTCGAGGAGCCGTGCGTGACCACGGCCACCGCGCGGCCCCCGTCGAGCCAGCCGGCGCTGACGTCCACGACCTGGGTGCCGCCCGTCGCGGACGGAGATCCGGCCGGGGATGCACTGCCCGCGCATCCCACCAGAACGAGGGTTGTCGTTGTGACGAGGGCGGACAGGGAGAGCGTACGGCGGATCGTCATGCGCCCATCCTGACCGAGACCTCTGAAGCCGTCCCGTGAACGCGATCACGTCCCGGTAACGACCGGGGCGCCAGCGAGGTGCCGCTTACTGCAGTGCGGAGGTGAGTCGGGCGAGGTTGTCGAGCACCGTGGAGCGCAGCGGTTGCTGCTGCCACTCTTCGAGCGTCAGCTCGCGGCTCAGCGCCCGATACTCGTCTTCGACGGCGCGCAGCTGCGAGACGAAGTCCTCGCCCCGCACGAGGAGGGAGATCTCGAGGTTCAGACCGAAACTGCGCATGTCCATGTTGCTCGAGCCGACCACCGCGACCTCGTCGTCGATCGACATCGACTTGGAGTGCAGGATGAACGGCTTCTTGTACATCCAGATCTTCACCCCGCCGCGCAGCAGCGCCTCGTAGTAGCTGCGCTGCGCGTGGTAGACCATCGCCTGATCGCCCTCTTCGGACACGAACAGTTCGACGTGCACGCCGCGCTGGCAGGCGGTCTGGATGGCGAGCAGCAGCCCCTCGTCGGGGACGAAGTACGGCGAGACGATGATGATCTTCTCGCGCGCGGAGAACAGCAGCGTCATGAACAGCTTCAGGTTGTTCTGGAACTCGAACCCGGGGCCGGAGGGGATGACCTGGCAGTCGAGGTCACCGCTGCCGGTGTGCACCTGGAACAGCTCGATGCCCTCGACGATCTCGTCGGTCTCGCTGTACCAGTCGCTGAGGAAGACGGCGTTGACCGATGCCACGACCGGCCCCTCCAGACGCGCCATCATGTCCACCCAATGAAGTCCCCGCTTGATGTTCTTGCGCAGGTTGTACGTGGAGTCGGTCACGTTCTGCGAACCCATGAACGCGGTGTGGCCGTCGACGACGAGCAGCTTGCGGTGGTTGCGCAGATCGGGACGCTGGTACTTCCCGCGCAGCGGCTGCACCGGCAGCATCAGCTGCCACGTCGCTCCCATCGCATCGAGTCGCCGGCACGTCTGCGCGTAGAACGGCTTGCCGCGGTTGGCCCAGTGATCCAGCAGCACCCGCACGACGACGCCGCGCTTCACGGCATCCTCGAGGGCATCGAAGAATCCGGCCGTGGTGTCGTCGCACTGCAGGATGTAGAACTCGGCGTGCACGTACGTGGTCGCCTGACGGATCGCCGCCGCCATCTCGTCGATGCTGTCTTGATAGCCGGAGATGATGGTCGCGGCGTTCTCGCCCGACAGCGGCATCGCCCCGAGGTTGCGGTTGAGGCGGACGAGCTGTGCGAACCAGTGCGGTGGATCGGGGCGCAGGGTGCCCAGGTCGAGCCCGTGACTCGTCGTGCGGATGTAATCGTTGATCTGCTGCTGCTTCTTGCGGCGCTTGCGAGGCAGCCGAGGATTGCCGATCAGCAGGAACAGCAGCACACCGATGATCGGGATGAAGTAGATCGCCAGCAGCCAGGCCATCGCGGCCGTCGGGCGGCGGTTGCGAGGCACGATGATGATCGCCAGGATGCGCACGGTGACGTCGGTGACGAAGACCAGGATCACCCAGGCGAGCGCCCATCCGGTCTGATCCACGTCGCTCTCCCCGCTGTCGGACTCCGCTCAGCGTATCGACAACGGGCGACTCAGGTCGCGCGAGGCGCGTCGGGGCCCGCCGTGTCGGCAGCGCCGACGGGCGGCAAGCCGCGCTTGGCACGTTCTTCGTTCTCGATGCGCGCGTAGACCCGACGCTCCGAGCGATCCATCCGGATGATGGCGCGCAGCACGAACACGAACAGTCCCAGCACGACGACGGTCGGCAGGAGCGACCAGGCGACGGCGGTCCAGTACGAGTCCATGGCTCCATGCTACGCCGCTGCGTGCGGGCTCCTCCCCAGAAGCGAGTGGGTCGCGGGTTGTCCACGACGGCGCCGCCGACGCGCAGCTCCCGCGCCCGCACGCCCAGACTCTCGGCATGTCCACGATCGTCCGCGCCGCCGATGCGGCACAGTTCCTCTCCGTTCTTCCGCACCTGCTCGGCTGCACGCCGCGCGACAGCGTCGTGGTCGTGCCCTTGTCGCAGGGACGCACGCTCGGCGTGATGCGGGTCGACCTTCCGTCCGAGACCGCGGCGGCCGGCGCCGCCGCCAGCATCATCGGCATGGCCTGCCGGATCGTCGACGTCGAGGCGGTGGTACTGGTCGTCTACACGGATGCCGAGATCAGCGACGATCCGTCGCCACGTCTCCCCCACCCCGCGGTCATCGCCGCCCTTCGGACGCGCGCCGACGAGTGCGGGCTGCCGGTCGCGGAGGTCTTCGTCGTCGCGGCGAACGGCTGGGGATCGGCGCTGTCGAATCGGCTGCCGCCCGGCGGCCACGACCGCGCACGCATCGCCCCGCGCGACGATCTGCCGCCCGAAGCCGTGGACGGCCCACCCGCGGTGGACCAGGCGGCCGGCGCACAGTTGCCGATACCCGGCGCTGCGCGTCGGCGGGCCGTCGGACAGGCGCTGCGGTCGCTGGATGCGGCACTCGAGACCATCTGCGGCATCCCGCGGGTGAGTGGGGCCACGCCCGCTCGCATCGACCCGGCGGCGCTGGAGGCCGCGTGCGCGCTCGACGACCTCCCGGCGCTGTTCGAGCGCGCTCTGTCGTGGAACCCGGATGATCTGGCTCCGATGGATGCCGCGTCGATCGGCTGGTGCCTCGCCCGCGCAGGACTGCGCGACGTCGCGCTCGTGCAGTGGGCCAGTGACGTCGACGGCGGAGATGCGGCCATGGAGGCCCAGCGGCGGTGGGAGGACGGCGAGCTGTATCCGAGCGATCTCGCCGAGGTGATGTGGGGAGACGGCCCGCGACCCGATGCCGAGCGTCTCGACGCGGCGCTGCGCCTGGCGCGCAACGTCGCCGCCCTCATGCCGAAGAAGCGCCGGGCGGGCGCTCTGGCGGTGTGCGGTTGGATTGCCTGGGCGCGTGGGCGCTCCACCCACGCCGACGCCTACGTCCGCCAGGCACTCCACGCCGACCCCCGGCACGGCCTGGCCGAGATCGTCGGGTCGTTCGTCGCCGCCGGACACCTGCCCGACTGGGCGTTCCGTGCGCGGTAGAGATCAGGCCGGCGCCTGGTCGAGCTCACCGAAACCGTCGTCGACGAGCCGACGCACCGTTTCGACGGCGGCAGCGGCGTCCGGTCCGCTCGCGCTGATGCGCACGGTGGCGCCGCCCCCGGCTCCCAGCGCGAGCAGGCCGATCATGCTGAGGGCGGATGCCGGGCCGGCACCGGTCGTGAGGTTCGCGATCGAGACGTCCGCATCGAAGGCGCCGACGGCCTTGACGACGAGGGCCGCCGGCCGCGAGTGCAAGCCCATCGGATTGCGCAGCACCGCCTCGGCGGACGCGTCGGATCCGACGGCGCCGGCGGGCGCGTCGGAGGCCGCGGGGGGCATCGGCGCGTCCGCGGATGCCGCAGGGGCGTGCGCCTGCTTCGCCGCGAGCGCTGTCGACACCTCGTTCGCAACGTCGTCGAGGCCTCCGCCCGCCGCCGCTCGCACGAGCCCCGCGGTGATGCCCTCCACGAACGGCCCGTCGCTGATACGCACCGCAACGGTGCTCGTCCGCAGATCCAGAGCGAGCTCCGAGCTGAGCACCGCTGAGCCGAGATCGGTGATGATCAGCACACCGTCGGCGTCGGCGACCGCATCGATGGCGTCTGCGATGGCCGCCGCGTCCGTGCCGAAGCCCCCGTCTGCTCCCGAGGCGATCCGCACCGCCGGGGCCTCGCCGTGGATCATCTGCATCCCGAGATCGACGGCGGCCCGGGCCAGAGCTTCACTGTGCGAGACGATGACGAAGCCGATCACGCGGCTTCCCCCGCGGCGGCGTCCGCGAATGCTCTCAGCAGCAGGGCTGTCGACGCCGACCCCGGATCGACGTGACCGGCACTGCGTTCACCCAGGTACGAGGCGCGGCCCTTCCGGGCGACGAGCGGCTCGGTGTCGGCGCTGCCCTGCTCGGCCGCGTCGGCTGCGGCCGCCGCGGCATCGGCGAGTGTCGCTCCTCGCGACAGGGCGGCCTCGAGTGCGGTCAGCGCCGGACCGAACGCGTCGATCATCGTTTTGTCGCCCGGCTGCGCGTGACCTCGCGCGACGACCGCAGCGACGCCGGCCGACAGCGCGTGCGCCCACTCCGCGGCCGACATCGATGCTCCGGAGGGCGCGTTCTTGCCCATGTCGAGGAAGAGCGTGCCGTAGAGCGAGCCGCTCGCTCCACCGACCTTGCTGACGAGGGTCATGCCGACGGCTTTGAAGAACTCCGGAACGCTCTGCGGCGGTGTGGCATCCAGCTTTGCGACGATCGCGGTGAAGCCGCGGAGCATGTTGGTGCCGTGATCGGCGTCGCCGATCGCAGAGTCGAGCGCGGTCAGATGGTCGGCCTCCGTCGTCAGGCGGGCGTCGCTGAGCCGCACCCACCGGTCGAGAACATCGAGGGTCACGGTGTCCGTCGTCGCGGCATCCGTCATCTCAACGTCCCCACCGCAGGGCGCTCGTCTCGACGGGAGCATCCCACAGGCGCAGCAGCTCGTCGTCGGCGCGCAGAAGGGTGAGAGAGCAGCCCGCCATGTCGAGGCTCGTGACGTAGTCGCCGACGAGACTGCGGGCGACCGTGATGCCCTTCGCCGCGAGGGCGTCGGCGATGTCGGCGTACATCACGTACAGCTCGATGAGCGGCGTACCACCGAGCCCGGTCAGCAGAGCGATCACCGGAGCGCCGGTGAAGTCCAGGTCGGCGGTGATCGCTTCGACGAGCTCGGCGGCGATGTCGTGCGCAGGTGCCAGGGGCACGCGCGTGCGCCCCGGCTCGCCGTGGATGCCGACACCCATCTCCATCTCGTCATCCGGCAGATCGAAGCTCGGGTGACCGACCGCGGGCACGGTGCAGCTGGTGAGCGCGACGCCCATCGAGCGCCCGTGCGCGGCGACGTGCTCGGCGACGGCCTTGACCTCCGCCAGGCTCTTGCCCTCGGCTGCCGCCGCCCCGGCGATCTTCTCGACGAGCAGGGTCGTGCCGACACCGCGACGCCCGGCCGTCCACGTCGAGTCCTTCACCGCGACGTCGTCGGCGACGATCACCGACTCCGAGGCGATGCCCTCGTCGGCGGCCAGTTCGGCCGCCATCTCGAAGTTGAGCACGTCACCCGTGTAGTTCTTGACGATGAAGAGCACGCCCGCACCGGAATCGACGGCCTGGGCCGCGGCCAGCATCTGGTCAGGCGTCGGCGAGGTGAACACCTCGCCCGCGCACGCGGCATCGAGCATGCCCGCGCCGACGAAGCCGCTGTGCAGGGGTTCGTGGCCCGAACCGCCGCCCGAGATCAGCGCGACGCGACCCTCGCGGGGGGCGTTGCTGATGACCACGCGGTTCTCATGGTCGACGGTGAGCTCGGGGTGGGCGGCCGCGACGCCGCGCAGGGCATCGGCGAGCACCGATTCGGCCGAGTTGATGAGCTTCTTCATGCGCGGATCTCCTCTTCACTGAGTTGTCGCAGGTGGTTCTCGCCGGCGTTCTTCGACGGCCTCGTCGCGGGGGTAGCTTTTCGACATCATCGACTGCGATTCGTCTATGTCGAATATCTGCCCCATTTGCACCCGTGTCAAGAGGTAGTGTGACGTCAACCGTCCGCGCGAAAGGTCTCGGGATGATCCAGTCCATCGACCGCGCCGCGCGCATCCTCTCCCTGCTGCAGGGTGCGCGGCGCCTCGGCATCAGCGAGCTCGCCGTCGCCCTCGACCTGCCGCCGTCGACGGTGCACGGCCTCGTGAAGTCGCTGCAGGAACACGGTCTGGTGGTTCAGGAGGCGCGCGGCAGCCGCTACGCCCTCGGCCCGGCGCTGCTCACCCTCTCGAGCGTGTACCTCGACACCCTCGACGTGCGCGCACGGTCGCTGCGGCGCATGCACGACCTGTCGCATCGCACCGGACTCGCCTGTCGGCTGGGTGTCGCGCACAACACGGACGTCCTCGTCATCCACCACGATCGCCGGCCCGACGGCACGGAGCAGATGCCCGAGACGGGGATCACCCTCCCGGCCCACGCCTCCGCCCTCGGAAAGGTGCTGCTCGCCTACGACGACGACTTCCGCACGGAGGTGCTCGCTCACCCCCTGGCCGACCTGACCGGCGACACGGTCACCGACGCGGCCGCGCTGCAGGAGCAGCTGATCGTCGTGCGGGACGGTGCGCTGGCGACCGAGAACGAGGAGGCCGTCATCGGCGACGCCTCCGTCGCCGTTCCGGTCGCGGGCGAGGACGGCACGGTGATCGCTGCGCTCGGGGTCGTCTTCCCCGCGCCGGCATCGGAGCTGGATGCCGCCGTCCTCAAGGAACTGCGCGACGCGGCACAGGCGATCTCCCGCGACCTGGGAGCTCCGAGCTGGCCGCCCCGAGCGGGCGCGGCGGTCTGATCAGCGCCACGGGCCGTTGAGCGCGCGCAGCGCGTCGACGCGCCCCGCGGGCTACTTCACCAGCGGGAAGAGGATCGTCTCGCGGATGCCGAGTCCGGTGATCGCCATGAGCAGACGGTCGATGCCCATTCCCATGCCACCCGTCGGGGGCATGCCGTGCTCGAGCGCGCGCAGGAACTCCTCGTCGACGCGCATCGCCTCATCGTCACCACGGGCCGCGAGCTTCGCCTGCTCGACGAAGCGCTCGCGCTGGATGACGGGGTCGACGAGCTCGGAGTATCCCGTCGCCAACTCGAAGCCGCGCACGTACAGGTCCCACTTCTCGACGACACCCGCGACGGTGCGGTGCTCGCGGACGAGCGGCGAGGTGTCCAGGGGAAAGTCCATGACGAAGGTCGGCCGCTCCAGGCCGCCCTTCACGAAGTGCTCCCACAGCTCTTCGACGTACTTGCCGTGCGTCGCGACCTTCTCGGGCACCTCCACGCCCACCGACGCGGCGAGCGCCTTCAGCTCGTCCAGCGGGGTCTCGGGCGTGATCGGAGTGCCCGCGGCATCCGAGAGGGACGCGTACATGGAGATGCGATCCCACTGTCCGCCGAGATCGAACTCCGTCCCATCGGCCCACGTGACCGTCGTCGAGCCGGCCACGGCGATCGCCGCGTTCTGGATGAGCTCTTGCGTGAGATCGGCGATGCCGTTGTAGTCCGTGTAGGACTGATAGGCCTCGAGCATCGCGAACTCGGGGCTGTGAGTGGAGTCGGCACCCTCGTTGCGGAAGTTGCGGTTGATCTCGAACACCCGGTCGATGCCGCCGACGACGGCGCGCTTGAGGAAGAGCTCGGGAGCGATGCGAAGGTACAGCTCGGCGTCGAACGCGTTCGAGTGCGTCACGAAGGGCCGCGCCGCCGCCCCGCCGTGCTGCACCTGAAGCATCGGAGTCTCCACCTCGAGGAAGCCGTGGTCGGCGAAGGTCTGGCGCAGCGACGCATTCACCTTGGCGCGCGCGATGACCGTCTCCCGCGCCTGATCGCGGGCGATGAGATCGAGGAAGCGCGAGCGCACCCGGCTCTCCTCGCTCAGCTCGCTGTACAGGTTCGGCAGCGGCAGCAGCGCCTTCGCCGCGATCACCCAGTCGGTGACCATGATCGACAGCTCGCCGCGGCGGCTGGAGATGACCTGACCGGTCACCGAGACGTGGTCGCCGAGGTCGACGAGGTCCTTCCAGGCCTGCAGCGACTCCTCGCCCACTTCGGCGAGCGACACCATCGCCTGGATGCGGCTGCCGTCGCCGGCCTGCAGCGACGCGAAGCACAGTTTGCCCGTATTGCGACTGAACACGACGCGTCCGGCGACCGACGCGGTGACACCGGTCTCCGCGCCGGCCTCGAGATCGGCGTAGCGCGCACGCAGAGCGGCGATGGTGTCGGAGACCGGGACGGTCACCGGGTAGGCGCCGCCCGCGGCATCCGCCCGCTCGGCGAGCAGCCGCTCGCGCTTGGCGAGGCGTACCGCCTTCTGCTCGTGCACGTCGGCGAGGTCCGCTCCCTCGGCGTCAGGGGCGGCCGGGACGGGCGTGGACGCGGCGTTCGGCGTCTGAGTCATGGTGCGGGGCTCCTCGGAATCGACGTTCCAGTCTATCGAGGCCCGCCCGCGCGCCTTCCGGCGCACCGCGACCCGCGCGGTCAGCCGCCGAGGACGTCGTCGATCAGCGGCGACCCGTCCTGCAGCGCCCGGTCGACGGCGGAATGCACGAGCGCCGACAGGTAGCGTCCGGGTTCCTCGATGCCCGCCGAGCGCAGCAGCGACGTCGATTGGCGGACGACGGATGCCGAGAACGCCGTCGCTGTCGCGATGGCCTCGCCGTAGGCGGCGCGGTCGGCTTCGGCGACGACGACGGGCTCGCAGCCCAGCTCGACGGCGAGCGCCTGCGCGATCGGCAGCACCGCGGCCGGCGCCGTCACCGCCGCGAACGCGTCCTGCAGCTGGCGCAGATCCATCGAGCTGCCGGTGAAGGTGACCGCCGGGTGCACCGCGAGCGGAATCGCCCCGCGGCCCGCCGCAGGAGCGAGCACATCGGTCCCCCACGCGGGATCGGTGTGCAAGACGAGTTGCCCGATCTGCCAGCGATCGAGTTCGGCCAGACCGGCGACCAGGCTCGGCAGCTCGTCGTGCGGAACGGCGATCACCACGAGCTCGCTGCGACGCACGATCTCGTCGGCGTCGAGCACGGGAACCCCGGGCAGAATCGCTTCGACCCGGTCGCGGTCGGAGCCGGCCGTGATGCCGACGAGGGCGTGTCCGGCGCCGGCCAGGGCCGCCCCGATGACGGGACCGACGCGTCCGGCGCCGATGATCCCCACTCCCAGTCTGCTCGCGCCGCTCATGCGCGTCCTTCCTCTTGGTCGGTGGTCGCGATCGTGATCGGCACCGGCGACGCCGGGGGCGCGGCATCCCACCGGTGCGAACGGTCGCTCGCGGCGGCCGTGATCACCGCTCTTGCGGCCCGCTGCCACACCGCGACGGCGTCGTCGCGGTCGAGTGCCCCGACGGCGCCCGGCACCTGCCCGGCGACGGTGTGCCCGGTGAGTGTCGCCGCCTTCTGCGAACGCCCGAGCGGCCCCTGCGACAGCGCCACCGACTGCAGGCGCGCGAGCGGCAGGATCACCAGCGAGCGCCAGATGAGACCGTGACGAAGCAGAATCGCGTCCTCGGTGAGCAGCACCCCGTTGCGCCGCCACGACAGCGGGCGCAACCACCACGCGCGCCGCGGCGTCGTCACGTACGGGTCGCTCGCGTCGTGCGGGCCGAGCAGACCGTGCACGACCAGCTCCTGCCACTGCGCGGCCGAGATCCCGGGAAGGAACAGGCGCATCACCCGCTCGACGTCGTCGCGGGTGCCGACCGGCAGCACATCCGCGAACTGCTGCGACTGCGCGTCGCTGGCCGAACGTCCCGAGAGTCGGTTGACCCGAATCGACCACCAGCCGCACCCGCGCCAGAGCAGCGGCTGGCGGATCTCGAACGCGTGCACGCGGCCCGGCGGCAGCGTCTCGGTGATGGTCGTGAACAGTCCGAAGGTGATCCGCACCCCCGAGGGCGTGGGGGCGATCGAGTAGCGCAGGGCGCGGGTGATGGTGCGAAACCAGTAGGCCGCGAACCCCAGCACGGCCGGCACCAGGGTGAACAGCACCCAGGGCGTGCCCACGACGGCGCCGACGATGATGGCGGCGGCCAGCACCAGCAGCCACAGCGTCGACCCCGACAGCAGCCGTGAGCCGATGAGCCTCCCCGGCGGGATGTGCACGACGGATGCCGGTTCGGCCACGGGCTGTTCGGCGCCGTCGATCAGCCCGGTGAGCGCCGCGCTGACGGTGGCGACGGCGGCCCGCCCGCGGGGCATGGATCCCGCGGCATCCGATGCCCGCGCGAGTTGGCGGCCGGAGGCGAGGCGAAGGATGTCGGCGCGCACGGCCTCGGCGTTGGAGGTCGAGAGGTATTCGAGCTTGACGTTGCTGTCGAGTCCCGCGCCGACGACCTCGAGCTTGGCCGCGCCCAGGAGGCGCGCGACCATCGGGCGGGTCAGGTTGACGCCCTGCACCCGATCGAGCGGCGCACGCCGATGGGTGCGGAAGAAGATGCCGCTGCGCACCTCCACGTCGTCGCCGGTGATGCGGAACGTGTGGAAGCGCCACGACAGCCAGAAGCCGCCCAGCAGGAGCAGCAGCACGGCCAGCACCGCCAGCAGCGCGAGCAGGATGAGGTTGTTGCTGACGACGTAGTCGACGGGGTCGGCCTCGTAGCGTTCCAGGTCGGCGACGGCGGGGAAGAGCCAGCCGATGATGCGGTCGCGCAGGTTCGTGATGACGATGCCGAGCACGACCACGAGGAACAGCCCGCCGCGCAGCACGGGTGTGAGGGGGTGCAGTCGATGCCACTCGCCGTCGCTGAGCGGCGAGCGCACGTCGGCGACGGCGGCGGGATCGGTCACAGGCCGGTCCGCCGTGTCTCAGCCACCGCGATCAGCGTGTCGCGCAGCAGCTCGGCGGCCGACTGCTGAAGACCCGGGATCACGACGCCGGTGGTCGCCGCAGCGGTCACGAGCTTGAGCTGGGCAATGCCGAAGACGCGGTCGAGGGGCCCGTGGGTGATGTCGACGAGCTGCATGCGCCCGTAGGGGACGGCGACCATGCGCTGCCAGAGGATGCCGCGGCGGAACACGAGGTCGTCCTCGCGCAGCTGGTAGCCGTAGGCGCGGGCCTGGCGCGGGAGGATCACGAGCGTCCAGACCGTCACGACGGTGACGACGCCCGCCGGGATCCACACCCAGCCGAGCCGCAGCAGGAGCGCACCGACGAGCGCCGCGGCGATGACGAGCACGAGGAAGGCGATCGTCGAGATCAGCCGCACCCAGACGTAGTTGCGCGAGAGCTGATGCCAGGTGCCGTCGCCCAGCGGCAGCCGCTTCGTGCTGCGCGGCTCGAGGATGCGGTCGTAGGTGCCCTCGTCGAGCACGCCTTCACCCCCGGTCGTCGATCGAGCGACGCGAGTCGAAACGCCGTCCGCCAGCGAAACGACGTCAGTCGTGGTGGGAGAGTCCGAGTCCGGGTTCGGGAGGTCCGGGGTGTTCGTCATCGTCGTCCTTCCGGATGGTGCAGAGGTGCTCGGCGACGAGTCCCGCCGCGACCAGCACGAGGCCGCCGACGATCGCGGCGATCACCGGTCCTGTCGAGCCTAACGAGGGCGCGACGGGTCGGGTGAGCAGGAAGGCCAGAAGTCCCGCCGCGACACCGGCGACACCGGCACCGACGAGCGTCGACGCCTTCGCCAGCATCGCGATGCGGACGGCGCGGAAGGGATCGACCGGGGCGGTCTGGGCGCCGGCGGTCGCTCGCCGGATCGGCAACGCGAACAGCACGAGGGCGATGCCGAGAAGGACGAGCAGGATCGGCAGCAGGAACGACGGGGTGAAAGTGGGGCGCCCTGTCACCGTCAGCACCTGGTCGACGGCGAAACCCAGGAACACGCCGATCGCGACGGCGGCGACGATCGCGCCCGCGGTGGTGCGCTTCACGCCGCGCCCCCCTCCGGCGCCGGCTCGGCATCCGCGCCCGCCCCCGCTTCAGCCTCCCGCAGCGCTGCGAGCAGATCGTGCACGCGCCCGACGCCGGGCAGCACGGCCCCGGGGTCGACCTGCAGCCACGGCTCGAGCACGAAGGTCCGCTCCCCCGCGCGCGGGTGCGGGAGGGTGAGCGTCGGGTCGGCGGAGCGCACGTCGCCGTAGGCGATGAGGTCGAGATCGAGGGTGCGGCTCTGCCAGCGGAGGTCGTCGACGCGGCGCGGCGGGCGCCCGTGCGCTTCCTCGATCGCGTGGAGGTACCCGAGCAGCACGGAGGGGGCGAGGCGGGTCGTCACGAGCGCGACCGCGTTGAGGTAGGCGGGGGCCTCTTCATCGGGACCGTCCAGCGTCAGAGCCACCGTCTCGATGGGCGCCGAGGCGACGACACGCGTCGTCAGCGGCAGACGCGCGAGCTCTTCGAGGGCCGCCGTCATGGTGGCCTGCCGGTCGCCCAGGTTCGCGCCGATCGCGATCACCGCGACCGTCTCGGCGGAGCTCGGGGCAGGCATGTCGTCGGAGAAGCCCTGCGCGAGGCGGCGGTTCATGCGGGCGCTCCTTCACGAGCGCGACGGATCGTCACGCTCACATCGTCGAACGGCACCGCGATGGGCGCCTGCGGTTTGTGGATCGTGACCTCGACGGCATCCACCCGGGCGTACGCGAGGGCCCGATCGGCGATGCGCTGCGCGACGGTCTCGAGGAGGTCGGCCGGGTCTCCGGAGAGCACCGCGGCGACCTGGTCGGCGAACTCGCCGTAGTGCACGGTGTCGGCCACGTCGTCGCTGCGGGCGGCGTCGGCGAGCGAGAGCTCCAGCACGACGTCGGCGATGAAGACCTGGCCCTCGCGACGCTCGTGCTCATAGACCCCGTGGTAGCCGGTCGCCCGGATGCCGGTGAGGGTGATCCGGTCGGTCATGCGCCTCCTCCGTCGTTCTCGCCGCTCCAGTGCGCCCACACCGTCAGCGCGTCGCGGGTGGCTGCGGCGTCGTGCACGCGCACCGCCCACACGCCGGTCTGGGCCGCGAGCACGCTCGTGACAGCGGTCGCGAGGTCGCGTCGCGGGGTCGAGACCTCTGCGCCGTCGGCAGGCGCCAGCCCCTCCGCGAGGAAGCGCTTGCGGCTGGTGCCGACGAGTACCCGCGGCCCGATCGCGACGATGCGCTCGAGGGCGCGCAGCGCCTCCCAGTTCTGCGGGCCGCGCTTGCCGAAGCCGATTCCCGGATCGAGGATGACCCGCTCGGGGGAGATCCCCGCGGCCGCGGCGGCCTCCACGCGTCCCTCGAGCTCGGCGACGAGGTCGCGGGCGAGGTCGGCGTAGGCGGCATGGGCGTACATGTCGGCGGAGTGGCCGCGCCAGTGCTGCAGGACGACGTCGACGTCGGATGCCGCGACCACCCCGAGCATGTCGGCATCTGCCAGCCCGCCCGAGACGTCGTTGACGATGCGCGCGCCGGCATCGATCGCCGCCTGCGCGGTGCTCGCGTTCATCGTGTCGATGCTGACGAGAGCGCCCTCCGCCGCGAGCGCCGCCACCACGGGCAGCACGCGCGCCTGCTCCTCGGCCGGGGCCACCCGCTCGGCGCCCGGCCGCGTCGACTCTCCGCCGACGTCGAGGATGTGGGCGCCGTCGATGCGCAGCGCCACGCCGTGTGCGATGGCGGCGTCGGCCGCGAGGAAGCGCCCGCCGTCGCTGAACGAGTCGGGCGTGACGTTGACGATGCCCATGATCGCGGTCATGCGGGCGTCCCCGTCACGAGCATCATGATCTCGGCGCGTGCAGACGGCTCGGCCAGCTCGCCACGCGCGGCGATGGTGATGGTCGCGGCATCCGGCTGGCGTCCTCCGCGCATCGTGACGCACTCGTGGCGCGCGGCGAGCACGACGAGCACGCCGCGCGCATCGAGGGCTGCGGCGATGGTGTCGGCGATCTGCTCTCCCAGCCGCTCCTGTACCTGCGGGCGGGCCGCGAGCACGTCGACGACCTTGGGGAGCGCCCCGAGGCCCACCACCTGCTCGCCCGGCAGGTACGCGATGTGCGCACGTCCCGCGAAGGGCAGCAGGTGATGCTCGCAGACGGAGCGGAAGCGGATGTCGCGCAGCAGCACCGCACCGGAGGGCAGCGTGTCGGGCGCCGGCCCGCGCGAGACGCTGATGGTGTGGGCCAGCGGCTCGGCGGCATCCTGACCCACGCCCGAGAAGAACTCGGCGTAGGCGTCGGCGACCCGCTGCGGGGTCGCCTTCAGCCCCGGGCGATCGGGGTCCTCCCCGATCGCGACGAGGATGTCGCGCACGGCGGCGGCGACGCGGTCTCGATCGACGGCCACGTCACGAGCCTAGGCGGTGGCGGGGCGCGCCTGCCCGCTCGGACGCCGCTGCGCCGCGGTCTGCGCCGCGGGCTGCTCCTCCGCGACGGATGCCGCAGCCAGCCCGGCCTCGTCCTGACGACGGGGCACGTCCACCGGCGGCAGCATCGAGACGGGGCGGTCGTCGCTGGAGAGCCACTGCGGGCGCGGCGGCAGCTTCTTGACGTCGCGGAAGATCTCGGCGAGCTCGAGGTGGTCGAGCGTCTCCTTCTCCAGGAGGGCGAGGGCGAGCTTGTCGAGGATGTCGCGGTTGGCGTTGATCACCTCGTAGGCCTCGTTGTGGGCCTGCTCGATGAGATCGCGCACCTGCTTGTCGACGCGCTCGGCGATGCGCTCGGAGAAGTCGCGGCCGTGACCCATGTCGCGCCCCATGAAGACCTCGCCGGACGACGAGCCGAGCTTGACGGGTCCGACATCGGTGGTCATGCCGTACTCGGTGACCATCTTGCGGGCGATGCCGGTGGCCTTCTCGATGTCGTTGCTCGCACCGGTGGTCGGGTCGTGGAAGACGATCTCCTCCGCGACACGGCCGCCCATGGCGTAGGTGAGCTGGTCCTGCAGCTCGTTGCGGGTGACCGAGTACTTGTCCTCCAGCGGCAGCACCATCGTGTAGCCGAGGGCCTTGCCGCGCGGGAGGATGGTGACCTTCGTGACGGGGTCGGTGTTGTTCATCGCCGCCGCCGCGAGGGCGTGACCACCCTCGTGGTACGCGGTGATGAGCTTCTCCTTGTCCTTCATGATGCGCGTGCGACGCTGCGGACCGGCGATGACGCGGTCGATGGCCTCGTCGAGTGCGCGCATGTCGATGAGCTGCGCGTTGGAGCGCGCCGTGAGCAGCGCGGCCTCGTTCAGCACGTTCGCGAGGTCGGCACCGGTGAAGCCGGGCGTCTTGCGCGCGATGACGGCGAGGTCGACCGAGGGCGAGAGCGGCTTGCCGCGGCCGTGCACCTCGAGGATGCGCTGGCGACCCTTGAGGTCGGGGGCATCCACGCCGATCTGACGGTCGAAGCGGCCCGGGCGCAGCAGCGCCGGGTCGAGGATGTCGGGACGGTTCGTGGCGGCGATGACCAGCACCGAGGCCTTCGGGTCGAAGCCGTCCATCTCGACGAGCATCTGGTTGAGCGTCTGCTCGCGCTCGTCGTGACCGCCGCCCATGCCGGCACCGCGGTGGCGGCCGACGGCGTCGATCTCGTCGATGAAGATGATCGCCGGCGCGTTCTCCTTGGCCTGGTTGAACAGATCGCGCACGCGGCTCGCGCCGACACCCACGAACATCTCGACGAAGTCGGAGCCGGAGATGGAGTAGAACGGCACGCCGGCCTCGCCGGCGACGGCGCGCGCGAGCAGGGTCTTACCGGTTCCGGGAGGGCCGTACAGCAGCACGCCCTTCGGGATGCGGGCGCCGACCGCCTGGAACTTCGCGGGGTCCTTCAGGAAGTCCTTGATCTCCTGCATCTCCTCGATGGCCTCGTCGGCACCGGCGACATCGGCGAAGGTGACCGTCGGGGTCTCCTTCGTCACGAGTTTCGCGCGCGACTTGCCGAACTGCATGACCTTGCTGTTGCCGCCCTGGGCCGCGGAGAAGAAGAACCAGAAGAGCAGACCCAGCAACAGGATGGGGATGAGCAGCGACAGCAGGCTCTCGAAGAAGGTGGTGCGCGGGACGACGTCGTTGTAGCCGTCCTTCGGGGTCGCGGCATCCACGGCCGAGACGACCTCGTTGGCGCGCGCGCCGACGTAGTAGAACTGCACCTGCGTGGCGCCCTGGAACGGCGCGGACAGGGTCATGTCGACGCGCTGGTCGCCGTCGGTGTTCGTCACCTGGGTGACGGTGCCGCCCTTCAGGAGCGTCAGGCCCTCCTGCGTCGTGATCTGCTTCGCGCCCGTGAGCGTCGAGATCAGCGACATGCCGATCAGCAACAGGGCGCCGATGAGCAACACGTAGACGAACGGGTTGCGGCTGAGCTTCTTGAAGTCCATGATCCGCTCAGGCTACCGCGCGGCGACTATGGGGCGTCTGTGCATTCGCCACAGGCGAACCGGGAGCGGCCGCGCACCCCCCCGGTCGTTGAGCGAGCGCAGCGAGTCGAAACGCCCTGCGCTGCGTTCAGCTGTAGACGTGCGGCGCGAGCACCGCGACGTCGCGGAGGTTGCGGAAGCGCTCGTCGTAGTCGAGGCCGTAGCCGACGACGAAGTCGGTGGGGATGTCGAAGCCGACGTAGCGGCAGTCGATCTCGACCTTGGCCGCCTCGGGCTTGCGCAGCAGCGCGAGGATCTCGATCGAGGCGGCGCCGCGTGACGCGAAGTTCTCCAGCAGCCAGCTGAGGGTCAGGCCCGAGTCGATGATGTCCTCGACGATCAGCACGTGCTTGCCGGTGAGGTCGGTGTCGAGGTCCTTGCGGATCTGCACGACACCGCTGGACTTCGTGCCGGCGCCGTAGGACGACACGGCCATCCAGTCGATGACGACGTCGCGGCGGAGCTTTCGCGAGAAGTCGGCCATCACCATGACGGCGCCCTTCAGCACACCGATCAGCAGCAGGTCCTTGCCCTCGTAATCGGCCTCGACGCGAGCGGCGAGCTCACCCAGCTTGTCGTGGATCTGCTCCTCGGTGACGAGGACGGTGGACAGCTGGTCAGCGATGTCGGCTGCGCGCATTCCTCGATTTTAGGCACGGATGCCGCGGCACCTCAGTCGGCCGCCGTGAAGACCAGACGGGTGCCGCTGCGCTGGGCGCGGCATCCGGGCAGGTCGATCGGGCCCTGGCCGCGCCAATCGGTGACGAGCCGGGCGACTTCGAGGGTCTGCACGCGGGTGAGGCTCACGCCGAACTCGCTCGCGACGACGTGGCGGATGATGCGATGGCGCAGCGCGGGCGGGTTGGCCGCGAGAGCCGGCACCGACACGGCGATGCCGGCTTCGGCGTGCTCGACGATGTCTTCGATCGTCTCGTCGATCATCTCGGCGAAGGCCGCGGCATCCTCGCGCAGCTGATCGCTCGTGCGGGCGAGCGCCTCGGCGACGCCCGGGCCGAGTTCCGCTTCGAGCACCGGCATGACGTCCTGGCGCACGCGCACGCGGAGGAACCGGCGGTCGAGGTTGTGCGGGTCCTCCCACGGCGGCAGGCCCGCGGCGGTGCACGCGGCGCGGGTGGTGGTGCGGCGCACGTCGAGCAGGGGGCGCAGGATGCGGATGCCGCCTTCGACCCGGTCGGGCGACATGCCTCCGAGGCTCGCGGCACCGGAGCCGCGAGCGAGGCCGATGAGGACGGTCTCGGCCTGGTCGTCGAGGGTGTGGGCGAGCAGGATGGCTTCGGCCCCGGCATCCTTCGCGGCGGCGAGCAGGGCGGCGCGGCGGGCATCGCGGGCAGCGGCTTCGGGCCCGCCCTCGGCGCCGACCTCGACGCGGATCACCCGGGCAGCCAGCCCCCGCTCTTCGGCGACGGCGGCCGCGCGGGCGGCGACGCGGTCGGATCCGGGCTGCAGTCCGTGGTCGATGATCGCCGCGGATGCCGCGACCCCGGCTTTCGGCGCTTCGAACGCGACCGCGTCGGCGAGCGCGAGCGAGTCCGCGCCGCCGGACAGACCCACCAGCAGGGGGCCGGTGACCGTGGCGAGGGCCGCGCGCACCGCCCGGCGGATCTCGGCGACGGCGGGGTCGAGGCTGGGGCGGTGGTCCACGGCATCCACGCTAGCGACTGGCCGCGTTCACAACTCCGCCTCAATGGGGGTAGCGGCGCCCCCGAGGGCGGATCCAGGCCTCTGAGGCGGAGTTGCGCACGTGATGACGGCGGAACGGCCACCGGGCCTGCCGACTAGGCTGGATGCCGGCATCCACCAGACCCTCCGAAGGAGAACCAGCATGGGCGCATACGACGCCGTCATCGAGATTCCGCGCGGCAGCCGCGTGAAGTACGAGGTCGACCACGGCACCGGCCGCGTGTTCCTGGACCGCGTGCTGTTCACGCCGATGGGCTACCCCGCGAACTACGGCTTCTTCGAGGACACCCTCGGCGAGGACGGCGACCCGCTCGACGTGCTGCTGCTGCTCGATCGCGACCTGTACCCGGGTGTCATGGCCAAGGTGCGCCCGGTCGCCGTGCTGAAGATGCTCGACGAGGCCGGCGGCGACGACAAGGTCGTGGCGGTGCTCGCGAAGGACCCGCGCTGGTCGCACATCCAGGACGTCGACGACCTCGACGAGTGGACCAAGGGCGAGATCGGCCACTTCTTCGAGCACTACAAGGACCTCGAGCCCGGCAAGTGGGTCAAGGTCGACCAGTGGGCCGGCGCCGAAGAGGCCGAGCGCCTGGTCGCCGAGGCGTTCCAGCGCTTCCAGGACGAGGGTGCGCAGACCGCCACCCAGGGTGAGGGCCACGCCCCCAAGACCATCTGAGACCTGGTCTCACACGCGAAGAGCGGATGCCGGTCGGCATCCGCTCTTCTGCGTTGCAGCACTCGTCAGTAGACGTTGATGCCGTGGTCGTAGAGCACGGGTGCCGGGTCGATGCGCACGCCCTGCCAGTACACCTCGAAGTGCAGGTGGCAGCCGGTGGAGGCGCCGGTGTTGCCGACGTGGGCGATGAGGTCGCCCGCGTTGACCCACTGACCGACGTCGACGTTGTAGCCGCCGTTGACGATGTGGGCGTAGCCGGTGACGACGCCGCCGCCGTGGTCGACCTTGACGTAGTTGCCCCAGTCGCCGGTGTACTGGGCCCACACGACGCGGCCCGAGGCTGCGGCGTAGATGGGCGACCAGCAGGAGGTGGCGAAGTCGATGCCGCGGTGACCGCCGCTGGTGCACACGCCGTTGCCGCAGACCGAGCCGCGGTTGCCGAACCACGAGCTGATGTAGCCGGATGCCGGGCGCACCCAACCATCGGTGCCGGGCGTTCCGCCACCGCCGCCTCCTCCGCCGCCGCCGCCACCGCCACCGTTTCCGGCATTGGCGGCGGCCTCTTCGGCGGCCTTACGGGCGGCCTCGGCGGCCGCGGCCTGCCGGGCTTCTTCGGCCTTGCGCGCGGCCTCGACGCCGGCCTGGTAGTCGGCGACCGTCTTGGCGGTCTGGTCCTGGAGTGCGGCGAGCTGCGCCTGGAGGGTGCCGAGGTTCTTGTCCTGCTCGGCGAGCGCGGCCTGGGCAGCGGCGGCGGCATCCTGCGCGGCCTGCATCTTCTGCTGGGCTTCCTTCTGCAGGCGGTCGCGCTCGTCGCGGGCGAGCTTGGCCTTGTCGCTCAGGCTCTGGGCGTTGTTACGGGCGCTGACGGCGTCGGCGTAGACGCCGCGGTTGGCCGCGACCAGCCGGTCCATCGTGCCGAGCTTGGCGAGCAGGTCGTCGGCGCTCGCGGCGGAGCCGGAGAAGAAGAGCTCCATCGACGGGTCGCTGCCGCCGGCACGGTACTGCTGAGCGGCGAGGCGGCCGAGCTTCTTGGCCGACTCAGTCGCGCGGGCCGACTCGTCGTCTGCCTGCTTCTGCAAAGCGTCCGCATTGTCGGACGCGGTCTCGAAGTCGATCTGCGCCTGCACGTATTCGTTGGCGAGGCGCTCGGCGTCGGCCTGCTTCGCGGCGACGTCGGCCTGCAGGGCGGCGATGAGGCCCTGGATGCGGGTGACTTCGTTGGCCTTGGCCGCTTCGTTGTTCTTGGCGTTCTGCACGTCGTCCCACGAGGGGTAGTCGGCAGCGAACGCGGACGGGCTGAACCGCAAGCCGAAGGCGCTGACGGCGCCGAGGCTCAGCACGCCCAGGCCGGCCAGTCCCAGAGCGGATCGGCGGCTCATCGGGCCGCGCAGGCCCGCAATCTCTGTGGCGGTCGGCGCGCAGCCGCAGTCTTCCGCCGAAGCGGCCTTCTCGGTCTTCACCTCGAACCTCCGTCTTTCACGCGCGTCGACCCCCGCCATCCCGCGATGGCAACACACGTCACACTAACAACATTCGTCACATTCGCCCAGGGGTTTCTGGTGATGAAACCGCTGGGAGACCGGGGCAATTCGGAGGCTCGCATGTACCGCGCCCGCGGCCATCCTGCCCCGCGGAGAGCGCGCGGCACGGCATCCCACGCCCTCGATTTCCGATTTGCTGGATGATCTCTTATGCTTGAGCGTCGGTAAGAATGAGCCTCCGGGTTCGCTCGGCCCCATCGTTTAGCGGCCTAGGACGCCGCCCTTTCACGGCGGTAGCACGGGTTCGAATCCCGTTGGGGTCACTCTCCGACAGACAACTGAATACGTATGGCCCTGTAGCGCAGTTGGTTAGCGTGCCGCCCTGTCACGGCGGAGGTCGCGGGTTCAAGTCCCGTCAGGGTCGCTCCGAGCGACGGGCCCTTTTCTTTCGAGATCGAGGGCCCTTCGTGTAGGACGCGGCAGATTCTTCAAGCGGATGCCGCGCGGCTCTGTAGCTCAGTTGGTAGAGCGCACGACTGAAAATCGTGAGGTCACGGGATCGACGCCCGTCGGAGCCACTGGGACCCTCGTGTGGCTTCTACGCACGGGGGTTTCTTCATGTCTCGTAGTCAGCCACCCCGCGAAAGCCCCGCACATTCAGCGAAGACGCTCAAGGTGCTCCTGCATGAGATCCGCCGCCCGCCTGCTGCCGCTCTGCTTCGACATGTAGACGTCCATCGTCAGGCTCGGGTTCTGGTGCCCGAGGTACTCGGCGATGTCCCGCGGGCTGAGCCCAGCGGCGTCGAGCGCGGTCGCCACGGTCTTCCGGAAGCTGTGTGTTGTGAGCTCCGGATAGCCGAGCGCCTCCCGCCGCTCGCGAAGCTCGCGCTGCGCGTTTGAGGGGTCTCGCCGGCGGAGCAGGACGGTCGGGAAGACGAGCGATGTCGCCGCGCCGAGCCGTTCTTTCTGAGCCTTCAGCATCGTCAGTGTGTCCGCCGGCAGCGGCGTCGTCCGTGAGGCGGTGCTCGTCTTTCCGTAGGGCTGGCGCACGACACCCTGCTTCGGAACGCGCACGGCGATCGCTTCCATCCGCGCGGTCCCCTTCTCGAGGTCGACCGACTCCCATTCGAGCGCGCATACCTCTGCGATCCGCCACCCGACGGACAGCATGAACGTGATCATGTCGACCATGTCACGCTCGATCAAGACCTCGTCGGCGCGCACCTTCGCGAGGAACGCCGGCAGCTCGTCGAGCGGGATCGCCTCGGAGCCCTTCTTGCCCGCCCTCGTGATGAGGTCGAGCTCCTTCACCGGGTTCCGCGGGATCGCACCGTTCCGAACCGCCATGCCGAGCATCCCCGACAGCACGGACCGGCAGTTCTTCGCCGCCCCGTGGCCGTGCTGCTTGTGCACCGCGCTGAGGAAAGACTGCAGCTGCGCCGGCGTCGCCTCCGCCGCCGACAGATCGCCGATCTTCGGGATGATATGAATCTTCACCGCCGACCTGTAGGTGATGAGCGTGCCCGTCGATCGACCCGCGCCTTCCTTCTCCTCCAGAAACCGAGCAGCCAACAGCCGGAGTGGAGTGGTCGGTTTCAGCTCGCTCCCCCGCCCGTTCTCGACGGTCTTCAGCGCCTCGCGCAGCTTCGCTTTGGCCTTCGCTTCCGACACGTCGAACCGCTCCACCTGGCGCGACTTGCCATCCGAGAACCGGTAGCGCGCCCGCGCACGCCATTTGCCACCCACCTGCACCGTGTGGATCTTGCCGTAGCTTCCGATCGGAGTCCTAGGGCGCACCATCGGTCAGCCTTCTTCCGCGGCCGCACCCACCGCGTCGTTCCCCGAGGCCTACACGGTTCCGTCGGTGAGCGTGTCAGGCTCGATCCTCTTCCTCCGCTGACCCTCGACCGCCGGGAAGGATTTCGGCAAGTATCTGAGTTAGAACGGGAAAGCCGATACACTCGGCGGGTGCCCATCACTCCTCCGCGACGCGGCTACCAGGCCTACGACGGGCTCATCACCGCGGACGACCTGCCTGAAGACTGGTACCTGCCCGACCGGTTCCCCGGCGAGCGCGAGGACGACGCGAGTAACGAGATCGACGCCCTCCTCGGCTACGACGACTCGCTCGTCACCGACGAGCAGCGCCAGTCGCAGGCGGCGTCCGACGAGAACGAGACCGTCGACGGCCGCTGGCGCTACATCGAGCACACTGAGACCCACACCCGCGTCATGATCCGGCTCCAGCGGCAGATGTTCGCGGTCCCCGAGGAGGTGCGGATCACCGGGGTCATCTATCTGCCGTGGCGCCCCGGCGACCCCATCACGAGCCGACTCCTGCGCGAGCTGCCGACCGCCCGCATCGAGGCCGCGATCAACAAGCGCCTATTCGCCATGAAGCGCGCGGAGACGATCACCGGCGGCAAGATCGTCCTCCCCTCCGGCCGCAAGGTCAGCGAGCGCGACCTGCTCAAGCCGCTCGGCGACCCGAAGAAGACACCCGACTTCTACGAGCTGGTCGCCCTCCAGCACGGCCGCCTGACGCGCGAGGGCGACCGCAACCCGAGTGCGACGATGGCGCAGATCAACGACGTCGCGCTCTCGACCGCGCAGGGGTGGGTGACCAAGGCACGGGATCGTGGGCTGTTGCCGCCAGGGCGGCGAGGGCGGGCAGGGTAGTCAAAGGGGAGGGAGTCAAACTCGATCAGCTCCTCCCGCCCACAGGGCCCTGAACCTGTGCTCTGGCCCGTGTTTCCGGGCCTCGCGGAGGGTCACGCCGTCCATGTTTGTTGCCGTTCTGGTGCCGCGGTTGCGCGCTTCGGAGGCGGTATCAGCCGGTGAACGTGTCGGAGAAGTAGCCGAGGTTCGGGTCATCGAGAGTGCCGACCACAAGCCCTCTGTCGAGGAACCGATTGAACTCCTCGCAGCTCGTCTCGGGGAGCAAGCCGCAGGCGTGACACGCGGCGAGATTGCACGAGTCCGGCCCCTGGCCGTTCTTGCCCGCGTCCATGCACACAGGGTCCGTCGAGCACCAGTGGGCGTCAGCCAGGGCAGACGCAAAGACTTGGCGCAGGTTGTCCGGGCGGGCCATGCGAACGAGGCCGCCCATCGTTCCTTCGGAGTCACCTGCCGCAGTGTAGATCAGTGCCCCGGCCATGTTCCGTTCGGTCGACTCGGAAACGTAGAGGCGCTCTCGGAGCGACGCGGAGCTGTAACCGCAGGCAAAGATGAGCTCGTTGATGAGTAGATGAGACACCGTGTGCAACAGCACAAACCGTGGGCTGATCGTCCGCCCGAGCAGCCCGCGCTGACTCGCGACCGATCCGTAGTGATCGGTGAGCAGCTGGGCGCGGGCTTGGACCTCCGCACGCCCCTCCCAGGCCGCGAGCCTCGCGCCGTCGAGCTCGAAGTAGATTCCTTCGCCCTTCACCACGTAGGCCGGGAGCCAGTCCTGCGCAGGCGTCAGGCTGGTTCGCCTGAGCATCGCCTTCCCCTCGGTGAGTTTCAGCTCTCCGTCACGCACTCGTGTGAACCCTCGCAGCGCGCGCGTCTCGCGAAGGACGTCTACCGACCTCACGCGGGAAAGGTGGCTTGTCAGATCAGCGTGAAGCCCCGGGTCGGAAGCTGCGAGGAAATCGTCCTTTGGCGTCTCGCGGATCTTCACATATTCGGGGTGACGCCAGATGTCGTCGCTCGTAAGACTCTCCGCGTCAACCGGAGTCTCGGCCGACTCCTCCCCGCTGTTCTCGCCAATACCGAACTGATCCTGATACGCCGCCAGTAGCTCTTCGTCAGAGATGGGAGCAAAGAGCTCGGGTGGGACGTTCCGCTCCAGCAGTTTCCGCAGTTGCCCGCCGGACACCTCATCCAGCCCCAACTGGAACACGTTGTTGAAAGTCGTGCTCACAGCAGGATGTCGAAGCAACTGATGGACCTCCTCGCTCACGGCGCCTTCGCGCCGAGGAAGATAAATGGAGGACTCCACCTTCGGGAAGTAGACATTTCCCGCCGCGCGCAAGGCGCCACGAATCGGCTGATCACAGACGCCATCAAGCTGTGCGAGCCATGGCCGAGCTCCACCGCAGAGATAGGGCTGGTCCGGCGACACAAGCTGATCGCTCAAGTTCGTGTGCTCTTCGCCATTCTTGTCGAACCGCGCCTCGGTGACCCCACGAAGTGAGCGCTCCTGCTTGCAGGCGTCACACGTCACGACCTGTCCTTCGAGCCCACCGCCTCCGCGCGACACGAGGCGGAGCGTGCCCGTACACGACGGGTTAGCGGAACGGTGTACCCACTTGTCGAATGGGAAGTCATCCAGGTGCCCACGGGTGCAGATTGCCACGAACGGAACCTGCGACATCTTCGGCTTGTACTTCTTATCGGCATGTTCCTTGTCATGACACTCCATGAGCGTCTTCATCGTGAGCTTGCTGAGTTCCAGACGCTTGCAGTAGATACAGAACGACCATCGCGGGAAGCGAAGCACAGGAACAGTGAGTCGAACATTCCGGAGGTCGCTACCCTGAGCCGACGGCCTGTAGTCCGGGGGTAGCCGGAACTCAGACACCTTGAGCCGGGACTCAAGCCGCCAGTCGTGTTCCTGGTATTCCTCCATCGCGAGAGCGCTCTGATCGACGACTTCATACCAGTGATCAAGGCCCGCGGTGATGACGGAGGTCCCGTTTACGAGCACACTCATGGCACCGACACCGAACGGTGTCACCAGTTGCGCTCGGCGCATCGCTCCAGTGCTCATGCAGGTTCCTCCGCTGCCGTGTCCGCGAACAGGTACGCCTGACTGATCTCAAGACGGCATTCGGCATCGACGTTCCGCATACTTGTCGGCACGTCCCAGATCGTCGCGCGGCGGTCAAGATCAGGCAGCGTTCCTGCGAACCGCATAAGTCCTTGCAGTGGGTCACCGAATGGAGCAGGGTTTGCATCCCACTCGGTGCGCTCCCACCCTCCCCACTGCCGGGCGCGATCACGCGCAAACCGATCCAAGACGGGGACCTCGTCCGGCTCCGCGATCTCCGCTCGCTCCCGCAGCAGCCGAACGGCCTCATCGTAAGCAGACAAAGGGAACGGGTCAGGCCCAAGCGTCTCGGGCGAGGTCTGCCGAACATAGGCGACGGCGGCCGCGTGGAGTGCTCTGCGAAGGACAGGCATGGCGAATGGGGTGACGGAAGTCGGCTCCACTTGCGCGTAAAGCTGCTGATGGTAGGTGCGGAAGCGCTCGTAGTGACTGCGATCGCGTGGTTTTGCGGCCCCGTAGATGGTGATGACCAGCCCAGGGCTGACCTCCGGTTTCCGGCCGACTCGACCGCTCACCTGGATGTACTGGGCTGTAGTTTTCGGCTGGCCGACGATCGTCATCAGGGCGAGTCGATCGATGTCCACACCTACCTCGATGATGTTCGACGCCAGGCAGATGTCGAACGCTTCCTGGCGCTCCTTGCCGACGGCGTACTTCACCTGAAGTTGCTCGATCGCTTTTGGAATCTCGTCTGAACGACGCCGCGACGTGAGCTCCATCGTGCGATGCGGCCAGCGAGGGTCGATGCCGTCGCGTCGCCGGAGTCCAGTGAGGTAGTCCGGAATGTCGGACTGGACGAGCGAGACCGTGTTTCCGAGCTCTCGAAGCGAGTTGAGGAAGTTGAGGTTCGTCCAGTAGCCGTCCCGGTCCTCCTCCGGGATGTCGACCGCGGCCTGAAGGGTTGCGGCTGCGACTCGGACCTGGACAGTCTGAGTGGAGCCCAGCGATGCGCTCATGACGCCGATATAGCGTCGCCCTGGCTCCGGGGTGCCGTCGGCGGACGTCGCTGGTTCAGCAAAGAAGGAGCGGCCTTCCTCGAGACCGTGCGGCGGGAACAGCGCGACGGTCTCCCTGCCGAACAGTCCCTTGATCTGGTCCTCATAGCGCCTGACCGTCGCGGTGGAAGCGATTATCTTAGGCAACACAGGGCTTGCGCCGCGACGATCAGTGCAGAGTTCGTCGATCACCGGCTCGTAGAGACCGACCATCGAACCAAGAGGGCCGGAGATGAGGTGCAGCTCGTCCTGAATGATCAGGCTGGGTGGAGACACCTCCCGAGCACCGCTTGCACCCAGACCAAAGACATTCCGTGCTCGCGGTCGCCACGCCATCATCGCGAACTTGTCGACGGTCCCGATAACGATCGACGGTCGAACTTCGTAGATATCGTCGTCGACCACATGGACAGGCAGACCAGCACGGCGTGAATACTTGCACTCACCGTCAATGCAGCGAAGCACGACCTTGCCCGCCGCTTCCTCGTACCCGATCGGTTCCTGTCCGCCGCCCTTCTTAGGCTGCGGGCCCATCTGTGCACCGCACCAGGGGCACCTCAGCAGAAGGAAAAGGTTCTGTTCGTGAGGCCTTCGACGCAGAGACCGCAAATTGTCAAGTGCCTGCTTCCAGGTATTTGGCGTTGAGCTGCCACCCAGCCAAATCCCGATCCCAAAGGGAGCAGCACCGAGAGCGTCAGAGTTCTGCTCCCGAATGTCTTCGAGCACGCAGACCAGCGATGCAGCACGGAGGAACTGCTGCGCCGTGAGGAGACGCAGGGTGTATCGCATGAGGGTGTCTGTTCCTGCGTCTCCGGGGTTGCGGAGCCGCCGGGAAAGCAAACTGACGGCGGCCGCGCCAAGGTACGCCTCTGTCTTGCCACCACCAGTGGGGAAGAAGATCAGATCGACGTCGCTGCGAGTCTGGCGTTCTGGCTCAACGAGTTCGGGCAGCACCGCAAGTAAGAACGCAATCTGGAATGGACGCCAGTATCCCCGGCCAGTCGGCACTGTGAGCGCGGGGTGCGCTCCCTCGACTCTCCAGCGACCATCACCGCTCTGCTTGGCCTCGCGCAGCTCGAATCCGGATCGGACCTGCTGGAGCAGCATCGCCTCGTTTGCCCAGCGAAACGCTCGCGCAGCTCGATCATTCACTGCACGAGTTTCCAGCCTGTTCGCATCCGCGTCAGCGCAGCTCGTGCTCGACGCATGTGCTCACTCGCGGCGTCCTGATAGCGCGGAAGCAACTCGGGGATCTCGGCCTCTCGCCGATCGATCCACTTCTCATACTGACTGAGGACAAGCTCCACTTGGGCGGCGCCGTCCTCGTTACCACTTGCCAGGGCAGCCATACTGACAGCCACCGGCTGCAGCTTGCCATCGACATCGAAGGCAGGGTTCCCGTCATCGTCAGACAGGTACACGTTCGGTGAGAGGCTGACGACCTCATACGCAGGCAGAGCCGCGGCCCGCACGAACGGCACAACTCCATCGGCGTTGACTGCCCCCCACTCGGCTGCACAGCCATGCCCGATCGCATAGGTGCGTTGGTTCCGGTAGAGGAGGTCAAGCGATCGCTCCTCCTCGTCCCGATCGGGCAGCTCAACCTCTGGATAGGGGACGATGTCAGCGTCGCCGACAGTCGACACCTTAAAGCCAACCTGAAAGACCGCCGCAGACGGGCCGGAACCAGGGGAATCATTGACGACTGCGACGGTTACGATCCTGAGAGCCGGGTCGTCCGCCCCAGGGATCGGACGACTGAACACTCGCACCGCAAGAGGGACAACACCTTCGCCCCTCAGGAGCATGACGTCAACGACTTTGAGCCGATTCGTCTCCCGCAGAACCGTACGACCCGAGATCGTGCCGACCGCCTCGAAGGGGCGCCTGACCCACCAATCGACTGGTCTAGCGACACCTGCGATGTGGACCGTCAGCTTCTCGTATCTCGCTCCGACCACCTCAACGGTGAGGGCTCCCGCGTCAGCCATGCGAGTCTCAAACGAGACGGCCATCGCCGACGGCTTGAACGTGTTGGCATCCGTAAGATCGAAGTCATCCGAGTCAGCGATATCGTGACGGACGTGGCCCTGAATCTCGACAGGCGGCCCAATCAGGTCGTCCTCAGAGAGCGCTATACCGGTGACTCCGTCGAGGGCGTCGGAACCCTCCTCGACGGCGCTTTCCACCGGCGAGCCGCCGACGGTAGCGCCCGCGAACAAGACTCCGACGCCGTAGCGCTTGAGCGGGGTGCCGCTCGTGAGAATCTCCTGGCCGCTGTCCGCATCATGGAACTGGCCTCGGGAAGCCTCCTTCTTCTCGAAATGCACGACTCCGGCGTTAATCGTCAGCGGCTGCCCCCGCATGGGATCACCGTCGAGGGGGCCGAAGAGCTCGCGCCGTAGGGCCGCCTCAACGGTCTCACGGGCTTCGATTCCGCTCATGCCTCACCTCCAATCAGTCGCCGCAGCGTCTTCGTTTCTACCAGGGCGGTGAGGCGATCCGTCGCACGTGTCAGCCCGACGTAGACGAGCGCATCAAAGTTCGACCCACCCGAGTCGTCAAGGTCAGTGACGACGACAGCCGGCGCGTCCAGTCCCTTGAACGAGTGGATGGTGGCGTAGCGGAGCCGTCCCTTGATCGGCTTCGACCCGTCTGCGGGACTCAGCACTTGACGAAGCCAGGGGTCGGATGTGCTCGCAGCGACAGAACTATCGGCAAGCGGGCTGAGCACGACGATCTCTGTCAGATCGAAGCCTTCGTCGCGAAGATCGCCTACGATCTTCCGCAGTATGGCGGCCTGGTCCTCGCCGCGGACGTACTTGATGATCGTCGGATCGATGCCGTCGTCCGATCGTCGAAACTCCCTGAACCCGGGAGCGAGATGTCCTAGAAGATTGACCTGATACCCGATGCGGGGAAGGTTCCGGCAGTTCTCAGACAGTCGGAACGACGCCAGATGCGGCGCTCGGGAGCGAAGCACCTCCCGTGCGCGCTCGCTGCCATAGATCGCCTGACGTTCAAAGTCACCGAACATGAGCACCCGACCGTTGCGCAGCCCGCCCTTGACGAGCAGATCGAGGAAGTCGAGGTACGTGTCGGTCGCGATGTCCTGAATCTCATCGACGATGAGGAAGTCCCCGACCTCCTCCGCGCTCTGCTCAGC
Source organism: Microbacterium sp. DMC48 (assembly GCF_056313825.1). Lineage (NCBI taxonomy): Bacteria > Bacillati > Actinomycetota > Actinomycetes > Micrococcales > Microbacteriaceae > Microbacterium > Microbacterium sp. DMC48. Next base: position 744,317 of record NZ_JBQUZN010000003.1, read on the forward strand.
AAGGCCCTCAAGCGCCAGCTCGGGCAGCGCTCGATTCCAGAAGTCGCTATCAGCGTTTGCCGGCGGGCCGCTCATGTCGGCGAGCCGGAGCATCTCCTTGTGCAAGGTGCCCACGCGTAGCCCGACGATATCCGAGAGCTTCTCGCCGAGGCTGTGCCCAAGCAGGCGGTTGAAGCATAGAAGCCGCCCCGTTCGCCCTTGAGCGACCTCCCGCTGAGCCGACTCGGCGGCAAGGAAGGTCTTGCCCGTTCCGGCAGGGCCGGTAAACAAGACGCCTCTGTTGTCGGCGGCTGAGTCCAGTGCGCGGTACTGCTCTTCGACGAACTGTGCGAGCTGACCCTCTCGCGCTTGTCGGCGGTCCCCAGCAGTCATCACGACCTCGAACCGCGGGCGAAGCGTGGCAACGATCCGTTCAGCGTTGGCCTGGTCCGGGCCGAATCCGCCAAAGCCGAAGTACTTGATCGCGGAGGCGAGGTGCTGCGCTCCCTCTCTCATGACTCGTTCAACCGCTTGAACTGCGCTCGGCAGATCGCTCGAATCGAGCACCTGCCACGAGTGCCACTCCGGTGAGTCGGGCAGCGTCGCTCGCGCACGCACTCCTGTGAACCACACGGCGTGCAAGATCGGGACATCCCGCAGCTCGACTCGTTTACTCAGGAGATAGTCCCGGATGCTATGCATCGCCTCCTGTGCCTGCTGAAAGGGTCCTCGCACTGTCGGAGGGTCCTGACCGAGGCGCCAGGCGCCATCGGAGCTACGCGCGACCGACAGGTGCGACTTCACCTCGATCACCACCAGCCCGGCATCGGGCGCGACAATGACGAAGTCCGCCTCACCTTCGACTTGTCGCTCATGCTGCGCGATCCCAAGTGAGTGCAGCACCGTCCAATGCTCAGCCCCAGCTACATCTCGCAGCGCCGCGAAGACGGCCTTCTCCCCTGGAGGCGCGGACTCGGCGCAATAGGCCGGGATCATTCGAGCCATTGAGCACCCTCGTCAGCAAAGGGCACGCGAGCGTCGTGGCGGGCGATCAGCTCCGTAAATGGCGCGATCGCGAGGACGCGGGTAACGAACATGCCCCGAAAGCCCGACTCGACAATATCGAGCGTCATGTGACCAACGCGCTCGAGCTCGTGAAGATCCGCGACATCCGCTGCCGCTTCCAGCCGGTCACGCAGCTCCCGAGTGGCTCGGTGCACTTCGTGTCTCAGCAACGAGGCGTTCCCAAAGTACGGCTGCACCGGTAGCCCCAGCCAGCCGAGGAGCCGCTCGAAGTCACCATCGCTCTGCGGACGGATGACGTGCGGCGATGTCCAAGCGCGGACCTGGCCGGCCGCGCGAACCCCGAGTGCACGCAAGGCGCTTTCGGCGTCGCGGGCGCTTCTCCCCCTGAGCCGCTCAATCAATGCGGACTTCCAGGACGCCTGCGACTCCTGGATTACTGACGCGCGAGGGCCGATTCGCCCAAATGCTCGCGCGTGGAGGGACTCGCGCTCAGCCTCACCTTCACGCAGAAGCAGGTACGTGCCCGGAGCGACCGCGGACACATCGGAATAGCCAACGCGCTCGCCGGGCGGCTGTGTCGGATCAAGCGCACGGATGCGCTCACCATCGTCATCAAGCCAGATCGCGCGATTCCCCGAAAGAAGGACTTTGCGCGCCTCCACCTCGTCCGCGTTCGGCGCGCGGTCCTCACTCACCCGACTCCCCCAGACCGGCTGCGGAAGGAGGTCCTCCTCTGGGATCGGCTCGGTCTCCGACGTCGCAGGCTCCGGCAACGCGGGCAGTGGATCGCCAGCCTCGACGATGCGCGCCGCGACCTGGATGCCGCCCTCGGCATACTGTGCGATCGCCGACCTCGGGACAGTTCGATCGCCGAACCACGCCGGGAGGATGAACGTGACCTCCAGTGTGCGGGGGGCTGTGACCGCCGCCGACTTGAAGAATCGCGGCGGACCCACGAAGTAGGCGATGTCTTCGGAAACATCGACGCGCTCAAGCTCGCCTAGCGTGAGAACTCGTGTGCCAAATGAGCCAAGCCATTCGCCCAGGGCTTCTCGCGATCGACTGCTCGCAGCCACGACAACTGCCGATTCCGGGCCTACCTCAGTCAGCGACTCACGCAGTACGGCGCCCATGAGTGGGTCACGGGTGCAGAGAGCAGCCGCGGCGTCAGCAATCTCTCGCAGCAGCGCGTCTTCGTCGACGGCGCCGATCAGCTGCCGGGCCTGACGACCCACCTCGCCCGCGGCGGCCGTGAGCTGGGCATTGCGTTCGATCGGCATGGGATCGGTGATTAGGTGCCAGCGCAGTGCTTTCGCGGCACCGGCGAGGTGATCCCAGACCCCAGGCCCATCCCTCTGGATCAGCCGGGACAGGCTGCGGGTGGCCGAATCGAACCTCGCGCCGCGCTCGTCCCGAACGGTGATGATCTCAACGCCATGCCGCACCAGCGAAGCCGAGGCCGCGTATCGCTGATCAAGTCCGATCATCCGGGGCGTCATAGCGCCACCGTGAATCCGAGTGCCTCGATTCCCGCAGGCGGAGTCCAGCCCAGCTGAGACGACAGCGCGAGCGGCTCCCCGCGCGAGTTTCTGAGTTGTACGACCTGTTCCGCTGCGCTCTCGTCTGCAATCGATCGATCGAAGACACACACGACGACGGGGCTGAGAACATCATTGAGATACTTGATTGCGCCCTGGCCGTCCAGAATCGTGAGTAATACGTCGTCGGGCAGCGGAAGCTGGTCGGCAAAGCCCGAAGACGAGTAGATGCGTGAGAACCAAGTCGCCGACTTCTCAGTCCTTGGGAGAAGCAACGATGCCAAGGAGTCCCCATCGCCATCATCGCCGCGAGCTAGAACGGCTTCGAGGTCGTCACCGATCCAGCTCTTCGTTCCCACAATTGCAAGGTCGGCCGCGGGTGCAACGAGACGCCGCACCCAGTCTCGATCGACCCCGCTCATGCGACCGATGCTCCCGACTTGCGGGCGAGGCATTTTCTCTGCCGGGTCGCTCTCTGCCACGGGTGCAACGGCCTCAAGTCGATCAACGGCCCAGTGACCCGCCAAAACAACCCGCGCCGGCGTGCGGCTTTCATCGAGTCCCTGAAAAGGCCCCGAGATCACGTGTGTCGCGTTCAACGCGCGGTAGTTGCCTCGCGGCAGAGCTCCTCGAAGCACTGACAACGGATCATTCTCTACCTGAGCGGGCGGCCTTCCAAGAGTCCACCCGACCCCAATTAGCACCGCGGCGTACTCGCGGCTTGGAACCGAAACCGCGACGATCAGCTGACGGTCGGCGAAGGTGTCCGCCTTACGCGCAAGTCGTGTCCCAAGCGCGAGGATCGGACCGATCCACGCTGACCTCACCGGCGTGGACTCAGGACTTTCAGCAAGGCTAAGGAGCACGTTCGGCCCAGGCCGATTCCCCGCCTCGCTCATCGCCTTCCCCCGCTCGTCGCCATTCGACTGTAGTGATGACGACCGACATTCGGCGGTGACAACCACGCCGACTACGCAGCCGTCTCCTGGCCGATGCTCGACGCCGCAGTCAGCGCAACGCGGGTGGCCGCAGCAAGAGAACTCGCCACTGGCGGCGGGACCGCGTTCGAGACCTGCTCTACCTGCTGCGAAAAAGTGCCTTCGAGGACGAAGGTCTCAGGGAAGCCCTGAAGGAGCATCGCCTCGTAAATGCTCAGTCTGCGAGTTCCGTCTGGGTGCACGTGAATCTCACGGTGCCCATAGGCCACCGTCGGGCTTGGCTTGTCCCACGAGAGTCGTCGGAAGCTCCTGGTGGGCGCGGGGCCGTCGGTCTCGCCCTTGAATCGCTTGGACCGGGGAGTCATCGTCCAGTGGTTCGGATGAGGTCGGATCTCGTCGACTGAGAGACTCCGCGAGAAGAACGCTGGCTGAGGGAGGAAACCGATCGTGCCACGCACGGTCAAGTCGACTTCCTCGCGAGGGATGGTCTTTGGCTTGAAGGCTCTGGCCGCGGCCTCGCTCTTGAACCCCGAGATGATCACTCGGTTCCGCGTCTGGGGCACGCCGTAGTCGAGAGCCGAGTGGTCGGCGACGCCTGCCGTGAGTTTCAACTCCTTGAACCGCGCGAGGATACCGCGGAAGGTCACCGAATGCTTCGCATCGCGGATGCCCATGACGTTCTCGAAGAGGACGAACTGCACGTCGTAGCGCGCTTGCAACGCCTCGACGATTTCGAGGTAATAGGTCGGCATCTGGTTGCGAGGGTCGTCGGCGCGAGAGTTCGGGTTCGCGCGGGAGAATCCTTGGCAGGGCGGACCGCCGATGATGCCGATTGCCTCGCCAACCTTCAAGACTTTCGCGATCTCATCCAGGATGACGAGCCTCCCGGACGGCTCACTCCGGGCCGTGATGTCCGCCGCGACCGACGTCGTCGTCGGGAAGTTGCGCTTGTGTGTCTGGATCGCAGCCGCCATCCGATCGGCCGCGAAGGCGATCTCGTAGCCCTCTTGATGGAAACCAAGATCAAGTCCGCCGGCACCCGAGAAGAGGCTCACGATACGAGGCAAGACCATCGGGCACTCCTTCGGCTACGCAGGCGCCCGACTGGGCCTTTACGCACCAGCGTACCGCCAACAGGGAACCAGATCCGAGCGGCGTCAGCGTGTCGCACAACCTTGAACGCGAATGCCGGCTAAGCGGGCACCGCCCGCCGCGCGAGCGGGCCTGACCGCGTCGTCCAGCGCAAGCGAGGCAGCGGATCACGGAACAGCGAGACGGTGTGAACCCGCCCGGACCAGTCCGGCGGAGGTTAGGAACCGGGCGGCCGGAACGTACTGCAGGCCAGGGGCGGCGAGCCGGGATCGGCGTTCCATCCACTCCGCGTCCCAGCTCCTCCACCACCCTTCTGCTCTCTCCCCTCCTCCCGTAATCTCCCCCTCCCCCCACCCAACCCCCGCTACCCAACTCTCTCCTTCCCCTCCCTGGATGAATGGACGTATGCTACCTTCGATAGTTGCCAGTATCTGATTAATCAGGAGGCGGCATGAAGGGCGGCGTGATCCTGTTCCGGGGCACCGGGACGGATGCGTTGCGCTATCTGGAGGCCGACCGCTCCAGGGTCGATGAGTATTACCTGGAGGCGGGCACCGCTCTGGCCGAGTTCACGGCCGTCGATGCCGAGGGCCGGGTGATCGGCGAGGTCGCGCTGACGGCGGACGAGTACCGCCAGTGGGTTGATTGGGTGAACCCGCTCACCGGGGAGTCGATGGGCAAGCCCCGACTGCCGGGCGATGGGCGGCGGGGGTCTCCCCGGTTCGCAGAGATGGTCGTGAACGTCCCCAAGTCCCTCTCGGTCGCGGCCGCCCTGCACCCCCAGGTGTCGGAGGCTCTGGAAGCGGCGCAGCGCGACGCCGTGGCCGAGATTCGTGCCTGGCTCGGCCAGCATTCCGTCACGCGGGTCGGGCCGCGAGGCGCACAGGAGGTAGTGCCAGTCGAGCAGTTGGAGTCGGTCGCCGTCTCCCACAAGACGAGCCGGGCGGGTGATCCGCACCGGCACGTCCACTTCCAGATCGGCACGCGGGTTTGGGCTGATGGTGCCTGGCGGGGTCTGGACACGACGGCGTTGTTCCGGCAGCAGGGCGCGATCCGCACGCTCGGCACCGCGGTCATCGCGGCGCACCCCCAGCTCGCCGCGGTGCTCGACGCGCACGGGCTCACCCTCGACCCGGTGACCGGGGAGGTCGCGGAGCTGGAGCCGTGGAACGCGCTCATGTCGAAGCGTGGAGTGCGGGTGGCGCGCAACCTGGAGAAGTTCACCGCCGAGTGGGAGACAGCACATCCCGGCGCGGAGCCGGGGCCTGTGGTGCGCGCCCGGTTGCAGGCGAAGGCGTGGGAACACAAGCGGCCGAACAAGAGGCCCTCACGACTCGGCTCCGAAGCCGGTTGGCTGCGAGAGGCGAACCGCCTGCACATCGTCGCCGCCGCACTCGGAGACGCCCGCGAGCAGTTCGCCGCCACACTCGAGCGCGATCGCGCCGACCGCGGACTGGTTGAGACGACGCAGCGGGCACAGGCCTCGGTCGCCGGGATCGTCGCCGACGGTCCCGTGGCGGTCGTAAACACCGAGCGTGGCCCGTCTCGCGAAGCTGATCGAACAAGCCGAGCGCGCGGCGGGGAAGTGGGAACGGGACGCCTCCGCGTTCGCCAAGCTGTCGAATCGGCACGAGGGCGAGGCGGGTGAGCAGCAGATGATCGTCGCTGCGGCAGAAGCGGAGGCCCAGCGAGTGCGAGAGCAGGAGGTCGGTCCGCTCGTCGCCCAAGCAACCGGGGACGGCACGGCGGTCATCACTGCACAGTCTCGAATGTGGGAGGCATCGCGGGCGCGGAGTGCGGCGCGAAGGTTCCGCAAGCGCAGCGCGGCCCGTGCGCTGAGTGCCGCGACAGGCGAGCGCGAGACCGTCGAGACAGCCGTTCGCCAGCGTTGGGGCAGCATCCCTGCCACGGCATCGAGCGTTGAAGCGTGGGCCGCGACCGTCGCAGGTCGTGAGGCCGACGCGCACCCTCGCGTCGTCGGGCAGCGCGAGCACGTCGCAGATGCCAAGCAGAAGCAGCAGGAACTCGCAGCCCGGCACACGCAGGAGAACCGCACCCTCATCGCCCAGGCGTTCGGGGATCGAACCCCGAGCAGCCCACGGAAGCTCGCCATCCAATGGCGGGCGCAGGTAGAGACGGTCCGCCGCGACCTCGCCACCATCGAGGCCCTACCCGTGGGCGAGGCAGCGCAACTCATCCGCGACCGTGCCGCCCAGGAGCAGGCCCGGCGCGAGGCTGCCGAGCGTGCCCTGGCCGAAAGGAAGGCACGCGCCGCGCACCTCCACGACTTCACCCGCCGCCCTCCAGACCGCGGGCCGACGCCGCCCAGTCATGGGCTTGGGCTATGACCGCCGCACGGAGCGCTCCAGCGAATACTCAGTAAAGCTTCGACCGGGCCGCATCCACGAACCTTGGCACCCCGGCACAGGTGAGTGCGAGCAGGAAGTCGTCGCCGGGGAGCCGTACCCTCAACGAGTTCGACCAGGGCGCGCAGCGTCGGCGCGTGGTAGAGGTCGAGCTGATCCAGGAGGAAGTCGTCGGGATGGACGACTTCGAGGTCGAACGGCTCGACGGCCTCCGCCGGGAAGTGTTTCGTGTTGAAGGTCACCAGCACCTCGGCGGCTGATGCCGAGGAAGTCCGCGGCCTGCTGCGTTGTCATGGTCATGCCCTGCGGCACGATCGTGATGCCTTCGCCCGCGGCGAGCGCGTTCGTCACTTGATCGAGGATGCGGAAGATCTCATCCGGGATGGGGCGCTCGTTGCCCTGGGGGTCGACGAGCGCAGCCTTGGACGAACTCTGCGCAAGGAAGACCTCGAGCTCGCGCATCAACTCGGCGAAGTCGAGGATCTCCTCGCGAGCGTCGGCCTCAGGGAGGTAGGTCTGTGCCTTGCGGGCACCGCGTGGCGTGTCGGTCGAGGTGCTCATGGCTTCCGGACAAAACGGAAAAATCGAACACAAGGTCGGGCGACTCTCCGACCGATCCTGGGCCATATCCGGGCCATTTCCGCCCGCTGAACCAACTGCTAGCAACTGCGACTGACCAGGAAAATACCTGGTCAGAAGCGAGCGTCCACCATAGACACAGTGTGAAAACGCGCCCGAACTCACTGAAAATCGTGAGGTCACGGGATCGACGCCCGTCGGAGCCACACGGGCCGTCGTTACAACGGTTCCAGAAACCCTCGCCTAGCTTCTAGATGGCGGGGGTTTTGCTTTGCCCTGACCACGGGCCTCGACGATGAGGCCGATTACCGGTCTCGCGCCGCACCGTCATCCAGAAAGCACAGCCCCGTAGACGTCGACACCCAGCGCGGCGATCTGCGCGGCGAGCGCGGCGGTCAGGACGAACCCACCCTGTGCCGAGTCCGAGTCTGCGGACCACACGATCCGGGCGCGACAGTCCGCCGGCAGAGTCCCCCCACGTCCGAACGCGACGCGGCACTGCTCCAGAAGAGCGGTCAATGCCGCGGTTCCGGTCTGGTCGTCGTCGTCGTTCGAGAAGGTCCCGGCATCCACCGCCCAGGTGTGGTGCTGACGAACGCGACCCGAACGGCTCGCCTCCCCTTTACGAGTGACGGTCGTCGGCGAAAGCCCGAGATGCTGCGTCACCAGATCGGGATCCCTCTCGAGGGACGTCACGACCAGCGACGCTCGACCGGCGCGAATCATGAGCCGAGCATAGAGCGACGTCGCCGGTCAGCGGATGTTCGCCTCGTCGAGCTCGCAATGCTCGACATCGACCGTCCCGATGAAGACACCGGTCTGATTCCACGCCCACGAGCCCGACTCGAGATCAGCCGCGCGGAAGGAGGCGAAGATGCCGGGGCCCTGTCCGCCGAGGCTCGCCACCGTCACGCTCGTCCACCCGCTGGCGGGCGCCACGGCATCCAGGTCGAACACGTCACCCGTCTGGACGTCTCCGATGATCCGGGTCACCGACATCGCGGATTGCTCCGCTGACTCGTCATCCGACCACGTCACCTCGAAGAAGTCCGCGTTGCGGGCATCGCACGTCGCGAAATCGAGCGAGCCCTCCGCGTTGATCCTCGCTGCGACACGGTTCACGTAAGAGCACCCGGCCAGCGTGACCCCCACGGCAAGAAGAGCCGCGATCCCCACGAAACGCACGGTCCGCCTCACGGGCTCACTCTAGGAGAACGGCCCCACCCCCGGCATCCGTTCTACCCTCGTGGTGTGACCGATGTCGCTGCCGCCTACGCTGCACGAGCGGCCGAGTACGTCGAGGTCGTCGGATCGATGACCGCCGTGCACCCCAGCGACAGACACCTCGTCGAGACCTGGGCGGCCGCGGCATCCGGGCCCGTTCTGGATGCGGGCTGCGGACCGGGGCACTGGACCCACCACCTCCACCAGCGAGGCGTGGACATTCGCGGCTTCGATCTCGTGCCCGCGTTCATCGACGGCGCTCGCACGACCTATCCGGGTGTCAGGTTCGACCTCGGCAGCATCGATGCGATCGACGAGAACGACGGCGCTGTCGGCGGCATCCTGTCGTGGTTCTCGACGATCCACCACGAGCCCGAACACATCGCCGTGCCCCTGAGCGAATTCGCCCGCGTTCTTCGGCCCGCGGGCACGCTGCTGATCGGCTACTTCGAGGGCGAGCAGATCGAGCCCTTCGACCACGCGGTCACGCGCGCCTACCGCTGGCCGGCATCGCAGCTGCAGTCACGGCTCGATCAGGCCGGCTTCGACGTCATCGAAACCCACCGGCGCTCCGAGCGCGGCCGCCGCCCGGTCGGCGCCATCCTCTGTGAACGCCGGAGCCCGCGCAACGTCGACAACGGCCAACCGGGCTGACGACACAGTCGACGGATGCCGAGAACGCGGATCTCCGCGTCAGCCGCCGAGGCCGTCGCGCATGTCCTCCCACACCGAGGCGAGCGACTCCTCGAAAGACAGCTCTGCCGAGCCTTCCAGCCACCGGTCCATCGCGAGCTCGAAGCACGTCACGGCGATCGCGGCCAGCGTGCGCGCGTGCCGCGCGTCGATGCCGCGGTGAGTCAGCGCCTCCTCGATCGCGCGCCCGAGATGGTGGCTGCGGAGAAGATCGCGCTCGTGCAGCGCAGGCTCGCTGCGGACGATGCGGCGTCGACGCGCGATCGGCGCGCGCCACCCCTGCAGACCACGGCATGCGGCGAGCAGCCCCTCGCGCACAACCGCGGAACCCGAGCTCTCAGGCGAAACCGCCGCCATGAAATCCGCAACGGCCTGGGGAAACTCGCGGTCGCGCAGGAACAGCACATCGCGCTTGTCGGGAAAGTGACGAAAGAAGGTACGCGTCGTCAGACCTGCCGCCTCGGCGATCTGCGGCACCGTCGTCCCGGCGAAGCCCTGCCGCTCGAACAAGCGCATCGCGGCGTTTTCGAGCCGGAGCGCGGCATCCGGAGACCATCGGGGCATGCTCCCATGATGACACGACGTGCCGTAACATATGCCGTGATGACATCACGTGTCATCACCGACGGATGGACGCAGACATGAGACAGAACACCGCGGCGTGGATCGACGCCCCGTACGCCGAGCTCACGGTTCGCGAGGCACCGATGCCGACGCCCGCCCCGAGTCAGCTGCTGGTCGAGGTGCGCGCGCTGGCGGTGAACCCGCTCGACGCGATCATCCAATCGAACGGCGCGGTCATGTACGGGTGGCTGCGCTACCCGGTGATCCTCGGCGAGGACGTCGCGGGTGTCGTCGTCGGTATCGGCCCCGGCATCGACACCTTCGCCGTCGGCGACCGGGTCGTCGCCTACGCGATCGGGTTGGAGAAGGGCCGCGATGCCGTCGGCGAGAGCGGATTTCAGGCCTACGTCGCCGTCGACGCGCACCTTGCCGCCCGGCTGCCCGACGACCTGCTCTTCGAGGATGCCGCGGTGTTGCCATTGGCGGTGTCGACGGCAGCAGCGGGTCTCTTCGAGGCCGACCAGCTCGCGCTGGACTGCTCCGCCTTGGGGGCGGCGGCGCCGCGCGCGGACGTCGTCGTGGTGTGGGGCGGGGCGACGGCCGTCGGCGGCAACGCGATCCAGCTCGCCCGCGCGGCCGGCTATCGCGTCATCACGACGGCATCCCCCCGCAACCACGAGCAGATGACGCGGCTCGGCGCAGAGGCGGTCTTCGACTACCGCGACCCGAATGCCGTCAAGCGGATCATCGACGCGATCGGCGCCTCCCCCGTCGCCGGCATCCTCGCCATCGCGGTCGGGTCCGCGGAGCCCTGCCGGAAGATCGCGCGGGCCACCGGCGCCGCCAGGATCGCGATGGCCAGCCCACCGGTCTCCTTCTACGACCAACCACGCCGCCGCGGACTCTCGCTCCGCCGGATCCGCCTGTTCCTGCGCCTCGGAACACGCACCGCCCTCATGCAAGTCCGCAGCCGCACCCGCGGCATCCGCGCCTCGTTCATCTGGGGAAGCGCCATCGCGACCTCGCCCGTCGGGCCGGCGATCTGGGGCGACTACCTGCCCCGGGCCCTCGCCTCGGGCGCACACGTACCGTACCCGCAGGCGCGCCTCGCCGGGTCGGGGCTCGCAGCGATTCAGGGGGCGATCGACACGCTTCGCCGCGGCGTCTCGGCGCAGAAGCTGGTCATCGCGCTCGACCCGGCATCCACGGACTCCTGACCGCCGCCGACCGAGGATCCGGCGCTCAGCCGGCGGCCCGGAACGCGAACACGTCTTCCGGGGCGAAGCGGTACTCGTCGTCGCAGCGGTAGCCGCGCAGCCACGGAACCCCGTCCACCACGCGAAGGTAGAAACCCTTCGGCACCTCGACGTCGTCGCTGATCGGCTCACTCGCGACCTTCAACGCGCCCTGCGGAGAACGTCCGGCCGACAGCACCGAATCCGTCGAGTTCGACTGCGTGAGCCACGCCAACCGGAGATACGGCGCGGCGTCGCGCGGGCAGAGGGCCCAGCCAAGGGATGCCGCCGCAGCAAACACTTCCGGCAAGGTCCCGCCGTCCGCCAGGCCCAACTCGCGCACGGCGCGCGCGACGATTTCGACGCGCTCGGCGGGGCGGGTGTCGAATGCCGAGTGAGCCAGAAGAGTCTCGGCGTGGGCGTTGAGGCCGACCCCATGCTCCTGCAACCGCGCGGCCAGATCCTGTCGCGACAGCCCGCCCACCGTCAGCGGACTCGGCCCCGGCCAGGCCCATGCCTCCGGCTCGGTCGTCTCGACGCTCATCGTCTCAGCGTAGGCGGCGGCATCCGCGACTCGACGCTTACCCTCCGGGGCACTCGCACACGCTGCCGCTGTAGCACTGGCACGGTAGCGGACTCGGGTCGACTCTCTCGGCCGGGGGCCGGGCGGAGTGGAGGCCACTGGCCAGCCCCACGCCGAGGTAGGCGCTGAAGAGCAGGGCGACGAGGGCCAGCGTGAACGCCGCCCATCGACTCCCCACGGCCGCGACGACCACGATGCCCAGGAGCACCGCGGCGACGATGCCGAAGCCCGCGGCGAAGGCGGCGCGCTGGCTCTCGGGGAACGAGCCTCCGAGGGCGGCGCCCACCGAGTACCCGAACAGCATGAAGAGCAGAAACGCGATCGCGGCGAGGGACAGCGCGAGACCCGACCACGCGACGACACCGAGAGCCTCCCCCCTCGGCGAGCGCCTCTGCGCGCGAACGGGAGGCGACGTCATCTCGCCAGGCTAGACACCGCGCCGGCCGCTGTCTGTCGGCCGAATGACCGACAGACCGGCCGGCCCAGGTCGGCGGGCGCCCGAGGTGTGGGGCCTATCGAGATGCCCGATTCGCCGCCCCTCGCCGCTGATCGGCGGAGAGAACTGCGAGTTCATCCCTTCGACGCCAGCCGCAGCCGCCTAGCACCGAAGGGATGCCGCGCGCCAGCCCACCGGCGAAGCTGCTTGCGCCTGTTACGTTTTCAGCCTCACTCAGAAGGCAGACATGACCGAGCGCGTAGCTGAGCGGGTGAAACGCCTGCTGCACGAACACCCCGACGCCGAGGTGCGCTTCACCGCTGCCGTGACCGGCGACAGCTACTTGTTCAGCATGAGCAGCGGGCGACCCGCGATCTTCGTGCACCCGCTGCACGAGCAGCTCGTGACCGATCTCCGCCGCGCTCACGCCGCTCACGTCGCGCCCACAGCGACGGCATGACGACGGGGTAGCCTGAACGTCGGACAGCACTGACGCGACGAAAGGCGAGAGCCGATGGCCGTGACCTACGCCTCCTTCAGCAGACGCACGCGCGCGAAGCTGAAACCGCTCGGCGCCGCCGACTTCCTCTTCCTCGCGGCCTGGAGCGCCACCCACCTCGACGACACCTACGGCGCCTATCTCGACGAGATCGAGCACGGCGACGCACGCCGCGTGCTGCGCGACGCGCTCGACGCCGCGTGGACGGCGGTCGACGCCGACGCCCTCCGCAGCGACACACTGGCCGCCCGCTTCCGCGACGAGCTGTCCGCGCACCTCGCCGCCGTGCGCGACATCGACATCGACGACCTCGACTTCACGAGATCTTCCGACAGCGGCGTTCTCAAGCTGATGGAAGCGACCGAGGCAGCACTCAGCATCGCCGTGACACCGGACCCCGATCCCGTCGACGCGCTCACCGCGCTCTGGGCGCCGGTGGATGTGCTGAACACGATCAAGCACGGCGGGGCGCTGCGCCCCGAGACCGACCCGCTCGACGACGCCTTCTTCGCCGAGGAGCTCGCCGCGCAAGCCGCCGTCATCGCCGACCTCCAGGCGCAAGAGCCGCTGACCAGCGCCGACCGCCGCATCCACCGGTCATGACGATCGACTCGTTCCCCGCGTACCTCGCAACGCTCGAGAGGGCGATCGAGCGTCTCCCGCCCTCGGCGCGCCTCGCGTTCGGCGCCTGGTGCGCGCGACGGCTGTTCGCCGCGCACGCGGATGATCTGCCGGATGCCGCGGCACGGACCGCGGCCGCGGAGGCGCTGACGTTCGTCGACGGTCGCGCCGCCGCGGACACGGACGAAGCGGCATCCATCGACGCCGTCCTGCTGCGCCTGCAGACGATCGATGTCGACCAGATCGACGCGGTCACCAGCTCCGGTACCGGCGCGCTGAAGCTGCTGGAGTGCCTCGAAGACGCGCTCGTGTTGAGCGAGAACGGTGACACCGCGTTCGCCGTGGCGTGCGCGCAGTGCCGGATCGACGTCATCGACGTGGTGATGACCGACGACCTCGGACTCGACACCCGTGATCCCACCACACACATCCACCATCCGCTGCTGTCCGCGGAGATCGACGCGCAGATCGCCGAGCTGGAACGGCTCCAGCGCGGCAACCGCTCGCCCCGCCCGGCTGGCACCATCACGTGACAATGACGACAATGAGAGCGTGCCCCGCCCCGCCGTCACGCCCGTCCAGCTCGATGCGACGCCCGCGACGATGCGCGCGGTCGTCGGCGATGGGGGTCTGAACGCCCGCGCGGCGATGCAGGCCGTAGTGACGTGGGCCTCGTCGGCGACGAGGCGCGAAGACCTCCTTGACCGCAGTGAGTTCCCTCTTTCCGGCGACATGCTCGCGTTCCTCGTCATGAATCAACTGGCCTACCGCGGTGTGGCGAGGCCGACCGAGCTCGCGGACGCCGCCCACACGGGGCGCTCGAACCTCAGCAAGGTGGTGCGGCGCCTCGAAGCGGCCGGTCTCGTGGGCCGCATGGCCAACCCCGCCGATGGCCGCGAGACCATGATCGGGATGACGTCCGAGGGACGTGAGGTGGCTCGCCGCATCGTGGCGGCCAGCGATATGGACCTCGCCGGCGCTCTGGCGGACTGGAGCGAGGACGATCGCGTGCGCTTCGAAGCGCTGCTGGTGCGGCTCGTGCGCGACCTGGACCGCCAGGTCGATGGCGACGTACACCGCATCGCCGGCGGCACCTGGGAGGATGCCGCGACACCGTGGCGCCCCGGCGATGGGCCGTGAATCCGATATCATTGTCCAAGCGACAATCATTGACGACGTGCTGACCACGTCGAGAGCGGAGATGCCATGACGGAGACCGTGCGAATCGACGTGTCGACCGGCGCACTCCGCGGGCTTCGGGAGAACGGGATCGACCGCTACCTCGGCATCCCGTACGCCGAGCCTCCGGCGGGCGCGCACCGCTTCGCGGCCCCCGTCCCCGCCCGACCCTGGGCGGCAGAGCGCCCCGCCGACAGCTTCGGCGCCACGGCGCCGCAGTCGCCCTACCCCGGCGAGATCGGCAAACTGCTCAGCTGCCCCGTGATCGCGGGCGAGAACATCCTGACCGTCAACGTCTGGACACCCGCGACCCGCGCTGTCGACCCCCGGCCCGTCGTCCTGTGGCTGCACGGCGGCGCGCTCGAGCGGGGCGCCTCGGCTCAACCCGTCTACGACGGCACCGCCTTCGCCCGCGACGGGATCGTCTTCGTGTCGGCGAACTACCGACTGGGCGCCGAAGGGTTCAGCGTGCTCGAGGGCGCGCCGCGCAACATCGGCATCCTGGACGTGGCCCTGGCCCTGGAATGGGTGCACACCGAGATCGCCGCCTTCGGGGGTGATCCCGCTCGGATCACGCTGATGGGCGAGTCCGCCGGGGGCGCGCTCGTGGCCGCACTGATCGCCCGGCCGGCTTCCCGCAGCCTCGTGGCCGGCGCGATCATTCAGTCCGGACCGCTCGAAGCGCAGCGCGAGGTACAAGCCCGCCGTGCCTCCGACGCGATCGCGCGCCACCTCGGAATCCCCGCGACTCGCGACGGGTTCACCGCCCGCACCACCGCCGAGCTGGTGCAGGCCCGCTCGGAGATCTCCGCTGGATCTTCACCGGTGCGCGGCGCCCCCGGCTTCCAGCCCACGATCGACGCGGAGACCCTTCCGGCCTCACCGCTCGACGTGCTTGCGGATGCCGAGCTCCCGCTGCTGATCGGAACCAACACCGACGAGTATCGGCTCTGGCTGACCCCGGATGCGCTCGCGAGCATCGGCCCGGTGAAGTCCTGGCTCGCGCGCCGCGCGACTCGCACGCCCGAACGCGCCGCCCGCGCGGTGCGGGGCGCCCTGCCGGACGCTTCCCCCGGCGAGGTACTGGGACAGTTGCTGACCGATCGCATGCTGCGCGCCCCGCTGGTGCGGGCGGCGACGGCGCGCTCGGCACCGACCTATGTGTACGAGTTCGCCTGGGAGAGCCCGGTGCGGGACCTCCGCGCCGCCCACGCGCTGGAGCTGGGGTTCACGTTCGACCGGCTCGACGAGGAGGAGGCGATCCGCATGGCGGGTCCCGGTGCACCCGCCGAGCTCGCTCGCGCGATGCACGCCGCCTGGGTGTCGTTCATCGCCACGGGCGACCCCGGTTGGCCGGCCTTCGACGCGAGACGACTCACGCAGATCTGGGACGATGCCCCGCGCATCGCGCCCCTTCGCCGCGCCGCGGTGGTCGACGCTCTGAGCTAATCGCCACTCGGCGGGGCGGCGCTCTGCCGACTCGCCGACAGCGAGGCCAGACGCCCGCCGATCTGGGCCTGCACGGCGGGCGACGCATACTGGAACACCACCTCGGCGAGCGTCTGCTGCCGCGTCCACCGCGTCGCCGCGAACATGGCGTCGGCCGCTCCCGGTCGATGCGCATCGAGCGCGTCGACAACCACCGCCAGGGCGTCCGCATCATCGATGATCTCCGCCAGCGCGCTGTCCAGGCTCACCGAAGCCGGAACCGGAGGCTCCGCCACGACGACCTCCCAGCGATACGTTCCGGTACCGACCACGACGTCCGCGCTCGCCCCCGGCAGACGAACCAACGCCTCGACGCCGGTCGGCAGCACCGCCTCCACGACGACACGCGCGCCGTCACGGCGCCAACCGACCTCGATCTGCCCGAACGGCGACGCGTACGTCACCGCCGCATCGTCGATGCCGACCAGCGGGTGCGGCGCGATCCGGATGCGGCGGTATCCGGGCTCGAGCGCCGTCATCCCGGCGAGGACGCGATGCATCCAGTCGGCGACCGCTCCGAGCGCGTAATGGTTGAAGCTCGTCATGTCGCCGGGGTTGATCGACCCGTCCGGGAGCATCGAGTCCCAGCGCTCCCAGATCGTCGTCGCGCCCATGGTGACGGGGTACAGCCACGATGGGCACCGCGTCTGCAGCAGCAGCCGCGCAGCCTGAGCGTCGTGACCGGTCATGGTGAGCGCATCGAGGACGAGCGGAGTGCCGACGAAGCCGGTGGCGATGCGGTAGCCGTTCTCGCGGACGAGATCGGCGAGGCGATCACCGGCGGCCTTTCGAAGCTCCTCCGGCAGCAGCTCGAAGACGAGAGCGAGCGCGTACGCGGTCGGGGTATCCGACATCAGCCGCCCGGCGGGGGTCACGAACTCGCGGACGAACGCCGCGGTCACCTCCTCCGCCACGGCCGCATAGGCCACGGCATCCGCGGACTCGCCGCACAGCGCGGCCGCGCGTGCGAGCACGCGGGCCGACCGCGCGAGTTGAGCGGTGGCCACGAGCCCCGTGGAGGTCATCGCCTGCGCCGGCCGATCCGGCGGCGCGGTGGGGTCGAGCCAGTCGCCGAACTGGAAGCCCCCCTCCCAGACGCGTGTCGGTCCGGCCAGCTCCAGGCAGCGATCGACCCACGCCTTCGCGCTCGGGTACTGCCGGCGCACGGTGTCGGCGTCGCCGAGGAGACGCTCGAGAACGTCGGGGACGATCACGGCGGCGTCGCCCCACGCTGCCGCCGGCCGGGCGATGCCGATGACGTCGGGCACCACGAACGGCACCGTCCCGTCGGCGGCCTGCTCGAGCGCGAGATCACGCAGCCACGAGTCGAGGAACCCTCGGACGTCGTACAGAAAGGCCGCCGTCGGCGCGAAGACCTGGATGTCGCCGGTCCAGCCCAGACGCTCGTCGCGCTGCGGGCAGTCCGTCGGGATCGAGACGACGTTGCCGCGAAGACTCCACACGACGTTGTCGTGCAGGCGCTGCAGCAGCGGATGCGATGTGCGGAACGAACCGGTGCGTTCGAGATCGCTGTGCACGACGACCGCGGTGACGGCCCCTTCCGGAATCTCGCCCGGCCAGCCGGAGACCTCCGCGTACCGGAAGCCGTGGAACGTGAACTCCGGTTCCCACACCTCGGCGCCGGTCCCCGCGAGCGTGTAGCGGTCGGTCGCCGCGGCGCGGCGAAGCGGACGCGTGCCGAGGCGACCGTGCTCGAGCACTTCGGCGTGACGGAGCGTGATCCGCGTACCCCGGGGGCCCACGACGCGCAGGCGCAGCCGGCCCACCAGATTCTGACCGAAGTCGAGGATCGTCGCGCCGTCGTCGGTCGCGATCCGCGCGACCGGATGCCGCTGCTCGATCCGCCGCACGGGAGGCGAGACCCGCGGACCGGGAATCGTCTCTCGTGGATACACGCGCGCCGGTGCCCACGAGCCGTCGTCGAAGCCCGGTTCGTCCCATTCCCTGCCGGCCGCGTCGACGGGCTGCGCGCGGGCGTCGTAGGTCTCGCCGGCGTAGAGCCCGCTGGCAAGGAGGGCGCCGGTGGATGCCGTCCACGACGGACCCGTGCGCACCCACCGACGAGATCCATCGGCGAACTCGAGAAGCAACTGCGCGGCGACCCGCGGCTGGTCTCCGTAACGGGGGCGGGCGTTCTGACGGAAGCCGAAGTGCTCGGTCGCCCACAGCCCGGCCACGCGCAGGCTCAGGCAGTTGCGCCCGGCGCGGACGAGCGGGGTGACCTCGACGGTGTCGTGCACCGTGCGCGACGAGTAAGGCGTCCACCCCGGCGCGAGCACGTGATCGTCGACGTCGCGCCCGTTGACGGCGGCCCGATATCCGCCCACCGCGCTCGCGTAGAGCAACGCACGCACCACCGCGGGGGCATCGCTGCCGCGATCCGGAAGGTCGAACTCGCACCGCAACAGCGCCGGCTGGGCGTGAGCCTGCGTCGCGGGGTGGCCGATCCACTCCGCATGCCATTCGTCGTCGGCGAGGAATCCGGCGACGACACGCACCGGGTCGCTCCACGCGCTGACGCTCCCGTCGACACCCACGACCCGCACCGACAGCGCGCCCGTCTCGCGCGGCTCCAGCGCGGCGAACGGCCAGGCAATGCGGAACCGCCCCTCCCCCGCAATTCGCGCGGACCGCGTCCGACCGGCGACGACCCAGCGCACCTCGGCGTGCTCCTGCCGCCACGCCGGCTCGCGGGCCTCGACGCGCCAGCCCATCCGCGGACAGGGCGATGGGACCGGGAGACCGGGCGCCGGGGCGTCGATGTCGACACGCACCACACGCACGGCCGACCGGTCGGTCATGCCGCACCCGCCGTCGAAGCGGCCTCGGGATCGGGCGCGGCCTCCTCGTCGAAGACGTGCGGTACCGCCCGCCGCCGGAACACCGCCCACGCGCACGCGAGCCCGAGCACGTTGAAGATCGTGAGGAGCACGTACAGCGTTGTCACCCCGGCATCCAGGATGAGGGGGGTGACCACGGCGAGTCCGGCGGCGGCGAAGCGCCCGACCGAAATGATCGCGCCTTGCGCCGTCGAGCGCAGCAGGGTGGGGAACGATTCCTGCGTCCAGACCTTCATGATCCCCTCGAACGCGAACGCCCCGCCCACTGCCGCCAGCAGAGCACTGACGGCGTAGGTGACGAGAGAGAGACCGGCCACCACGATCACCAGCTTGGAGACGATCATGAGCACGGCCCCGATCTGAAAGTAGAGGAACCGCCGCGGGCCATCTGCGATCTTCATGAACCACAGGTAGCCGAGCACCGCGACCGGCACCATCGGCAGCGCGATGAGCGCGGCTTGACCGACCGTCGCACCGCCGTAGGTCACGACGATGTAGGTGCCGAACTGGCCGCTCGTGTTCGCGACGAGATTCGTCAGGGCGTAGAAGGCCATCAACGCGAGGAACGGCACGGCGTACGGCGGGCGCAGCAGGTCGCGTACACGCGCCCGGTCGGCGCGCACCGTGGCGACTCCGGCGCGCCGCTCGTCGCGCGCCACCCTCCACGCCACCGACTCGGGAATGGTCAGACGCCCCACGAGCACGAGAGCGGCCACGATGCCGATGTGCGCGAAGATAACCTGCGCACCCGGGCGCCCCAGGTCGCCGACGATGCTCGCAAGGACGGTGTTGACGACGATGCCGACGATCCACAGGAGGTTGGACAGCCCCAACAGCCGCCCCCGATTGCGGTCAGTCGCCGCCTCGGCGATCGTCGCGAGGGAGACGGGCAGGTCGGCACCCGTGCCGAGCCCGAGGAGCACGGCGCCGACGGTCACGATCGTGAACGACGGCGCCGCGATCAGAGACGCGACCGCGACGATCACCAACACCATCGTCGCAGTGAACACGGGGCGGCGCCCGAATCGATCACCGAGACGGCCGCCGATCAGTGCTCCGATCGCGATCGACAGCGTCAGAGCGCCGGCGGCGACTCCGACTTCCCACTGCGCGAGGGTGAGGTCTTTCTGGAGAATCACGAGCGAGGTGCTGAAGCCGGTGATGGCGGCGGAGTCGATGTACGACGCCATGCCGGAGACGACGGCGACCCACCAGGGGCGCTCACGAAGCGGACGTGCGGGCATTGCTTCTCCTTCGAAGCTGACGACGGGTCGCAGCCCACAGTAGACGATCATTGTCGCTTAGACAATCATCGTTAAGACTCCCTCTGCGGGATGCCCGCGCGGCGGCCGGAGAACACCGGAAGAACGGCGTCTGTCCACAGGCTGAATACTCGCGGTGGCGCTCGACGCGATTCGCGGGGTAGAGTCGCTCACGACGCACGCGTGACAGCCGGGGGGTTGGTCCGCAGGAGACGGGGGTCTTCGCGTCGTCTTACTGGGGGTGGACGGATTTCGATTCGTCCGTCGGTTTGCTGGGGGGCAAAATGCCGACTGCATTGCTGCGTTCGTCCGTGCTGGGGATCACACGATGAGCGCGCTTCACGACGCCACGGGCATCGCGACGACCGGGTTGGTTTCCCCGTTCCCGACGATCGCGTCTCGGGCGTCCGCGGCCGCACCACCGTCGCGCGCTCTTGAGCGCCGGCAGTCGTGGGAACGCCGCTACCGCTGGATCCTGCGCACGAGCGACGCCGCCGCGGTCGCCTTCACGTGTGCAGTGGCCTCGGTGGTCTCGATCGGCGCGGTGAGCGGTCCGCTCGCCGTCGCCGATCCTGGCCTCGTCTTCCAGATCGCCGCCGCGACGGCCGTGATCTGGCTCCTGATGCTCTCCGCCTTCGCAACGCGAGACGTCAAGCTCATCGGCTCGGGCGCCGCCGAGTACACCCGCATGATCCACTCGACCGGGTTCGCGTTCGGTCTTCTCGCGATGATCGATGTGGCCATCGACGTCGACGGCATCCGCGCGCAGCTCTTCGTCGCGCTGCCGCTCGGCATCGGCGTCCTGCTGTTCGAGCGCTGGCTCTGGCGCCGTTGGCTCATCCGCCGTCGACTCGCGGGCGCGTACACGACGCGCGTGATCGTGGTCGGCGAGCGCGCAGACGTCGAGTACGTGATCCGCTCGATCGCCGACCCCGGCCTGGGCTACCAGGTGGTCGGCGCCTCGCTGCGCGGGGACGACCTCGACAGCCTGCGCGTCGGCGACGCCATCTACCCGGCGATGCGCACGCACAGCGTCGCCGAAGCCGCCGCAGCGCTCGACGCCGACACGATCATCATCGCCAGCCGCGGAGACGAAGGCGCCGACGAGATCAAGCACCTCGCCTGGCAGCTGGAGAACACGGCCGCAGAACTGGTGATCTCCAGCCGCGTCTCCGATGTCGCCGGGCCGCGCATGTCGCTGCGGCCCGTCGAGGGGCTGCCACTCATCCACGTCGAGATCGCCTCGTTCACCGGCCGCGCCTACCTCGCCAAGCGCGCACTCGACATCGCGGTCGCTTCGATCGCACTCCTCTTCTTCGCGCCGATCGCGGCGGTCATCGCCATCGCGATCAAGCTCGACTCGCCCGGTCCGCTGTTCTTTCCCCAAGCACGGGTCGGGCGTGACGGCCACGAGTTCCGGATGATCAAACTCCGCTCGATGGCCGTGGATGCCGAGGAGCGGCGCGCCGCGCTGCTCGCGGCCAATGAGGGCGCGGGCCCGCTGTTCAAGATGCACGACGACCCTCGGGTCACCCGCGTGGGCCGGATCCTGCGGAAGTACTCGCTCGACGAGGTTCCCCAGTTCTGGAACGTGCTGGTCGGCGACATGAGTGTCGTTGGCCCGCGCCCTCCCCTTCCGAGCGAAGTCGCCACCTACGACGACGACGTCTTCCGTCGCCTGTACATCAAGCCGGGCATCACCGGCCCCTGGCAGGTCGGAGGACGCAGCGACCTCAGCTGGGAGGAGAGCGTGCGGCTGGACCTGCGGTACGTGGAGAACTGGACGGTGATGACGGACATCGTCCTCATGTGGCGCACGGTGCGCGTCATGCTGCGACCGGACGGAGCGTACTGATGACACGCACGGTCCGCATTCTTGGCACGCACGGCGTCCCCGCCGCCTATGGCGGGTTCGAGACTGCCGCACAGCATGTCGCGATGTACCTGCGCGATCGGGGCTGGAACGTCGTGGTGTACTGCCAGCTCGACGGCGACGGCGACATCACCTCGGATCGCTGGAACGGGATCGAACGGGTGCTCGTTCCGGAACCGCGCGAAGGCTGGAAGGGCACGTCCCACTTCGACCTCGTCTCGATCCGCCACGCCACCGCACACCACCGCGAGGGTGATGTGTGGTTGACCTTCGGATACAACACCGGCGTCCTCGACGTCATGCCGCGCCTTCGCGGCATCCCGAACGTGATCAACATGGACGGGATGGAGTGGACCCGCCGGCGCTGGGGGCTCGCCAAACAGGCCATCCTCCTGGGCAACGAGCGTCTCGCCGGTCTCGTCGGTGACGTGCTCATCGGCGATCACCCCGTCATCTCCGCGTATCTGCGGCGTCACTTCGGCACACGGCGCGTGCAGACCATCACCTACGGCGCACCGGAGGTCATCAGCGCACCCGTCGCACCGGTCTCCAACCTCGCTCTCGCCCCCGACGCGTACGGCATCGTCGTCTGCCGGCCGATTCCGGAGAACTCCGTGCTCGAGATCGTGACCGCCTGGTCGGCACGCCACCGCGGGATGCCGCTCGTCGTGGTCGGGCCGTACACCGACACCGACCCGTACCACCTCGCCGTCCGCTCCGCCGCCTCGGACGAGGTGCGCTTCCCCGGTGCGATCTTCGACGCGGATCGGCTCGCCGCGTTGCGCCTGCACGCGGCCGTGTACGTGCACGGACACACCGTCGGCGGGACGAACCCGTCACTGGTGGAGGCGATGGGCGCGGGCAACGCGGTCATCGCCCACGACAACCGCTACAACAGCTGGGTCGCCGGACCCGACAACGCGTACTTCCGCGACGCCGACGATCTCGCAGTCCTGCTCGACGAGCTCCTGCCGAACGCCGGGCGGCTGCATCGGATGGGCGAAGCCAGTCGAACCCGGTACCGCGAAGAGTTCACCTGGGAGCACATCGGCTCCCAGTACGAGCACGCACTGCTCACGGCGCTCGCGCGCCACGGCCATGTTTCACAACGAACGGAGGTGCTGGTGTGATCGATGTCGCCGTCGTAGGCCTCGGCAAAATGGGGCTCTCTCACCTGTCCATGATCAAGGCGCACCCGGAGGTCAATCTCGTCGGCGTGTGCGACGCGACCGGCTATCTTCTCGACATCCTGTCGAAGTACACCGGAGTAGCGACCTACAAAGACCTCGGCAAGATGCTCGACGAGGCCCGGCCCGAAGCGATCATCGTGGCGACGCCCACCCACCTGCATGCGGGAATGATCCGGGAGGCGTTCCGCCGCGGCATCCACGTGTTCTGCGAGAAGCCGTTGGTCATCGATCCCGCCGAGAGCGTCGAGCTCGCCGCCCTCGCCGAGGAGAAGGGCATCGTCACGCAGGTCGGCTACCACAACCGCTTCGTCGGCGCGTTCCGCGAAGTGCAGCGGCTGCTCGAACTCGGCGCGATCGGCACGGTCGAGACCGCGCTCGCCGAAGCGTACGGGCCGGTGGTGCTGAAGCCGGCCGGACGCACCTGGCGCAGCCAGCGTGCCACCGGAGGGGGCTGCCTCTACGACTATGCAGCGCACCCGCTCAACCTGCTCACCTGGTACCTGGGCGAGCCGGAGTCGGTCAGCGGCAGCCAGCTGACGAGCATCTTCTCGGCGCAGATCGACGATGCCGTCGCGGCGACGCTGTACTACCCGCAGGGCACCGCGCAGATCATCGCGAACTGGTCGGACGAGTCGCAGCGCAAGATGACGACCAAGATCACCCTGTGGGGTGAGCACGGGCGCATCCACGCGGACCGGCAGGAGATCCAGGTGTACCTGCGCGACACCGCGGAGATCCCGGAGGGCTATCGCGCGGGCTGGAACGTCCGCTACACCACCGACCTCACCGAAGCGCCGTGGTTCTACCTGCGCGGCGAGGAGTACAGTGCGCAACTCGACGCCTTCGTCTGGCGTGTGCGCTCTCGTGCCGTCCACGGCCAGAACGACTTCGGTTCCGCCGCGGTGACCGACCGCGTCATCGCGATGATCAGCGAAGACGCCACCCGCGTCGACGCGCGACTCGCGGCATCCGGCCACACCGCGACCATCACCCCGCTCGCGCCGCGCCGCGCGAGCCGATTCGGCACGGCACTGCGCGCCCTGCGAGGAGGAGCACGATGACTCTCACCACCCCGTCCACCCGGACGATGGACCGCCTGCTGTTCGGCGACAACCAGTTCTTCGGCGTCAACCACATGTCCGAGGAGAAGGCGCGTGCCCAGCAGATGCGCTTCCAGGACACCGACGCGATCATGTCGGTGCTGGACGCCGCCTACGACGAGGGCGTCCACACGTTCATGTGCACGACGCACGACCGCATCGGTGAGATCGCCGACCGGGTGCGCGCAGATCCTGACCGGTACGACCAGATGACGTTCTTCCCCTGCATGCCGTACGCACACAAGTACGCCAATGCGGTCACCGACGACGGGTTCCTCGGCGCGGTGCGCCGCTTTCTCCCGGAAGAGGGTCTGCTCGATTCCATCGCGCGGGGCGCGTCGTCGTTCGCGCGCAAGGACATCGAGGGCGTCGCCACGCTGCTGATCGATGCCGAGCTCAAGATGTTCTCGGGCCTGTCGACGCCCGTGATCTGGCTGCAGAACGTGATCGTCGATCTGCTGTCGGGCCTGGGCTTCACCGATGCCTTCCGCATCTTCGCGGACCATGTCCGAAAGCGCTACAACGCCGAGCCGGGCTTCATCACCATGAACCTGCCGCGACTGCTCGACGATCTCGACCGCGCCGGCGTGGAGAACCCGATCGTGTGCTCCAACATCAACAAGCTGGGCTTCCGCATGTCCGGCGGCGTGGACAGCTACCTCGACGCGATGCAGAAGCGACCGTTCCGCGCTGTCGCGATGTCGGTGTTCGCCAGCGGCGCGATCTCGCCGCGCGAAGCGATCGAATGGGTCACCGCGCTGCCGAACCTCGAATCGATCGTGTTCGGCGCGTCGAGCCGAGCCAACATCGCTTCGACGGTGAGTCTCGTCGACGAGTACTGGCCCGAGCACTGACATGGCCTCCACCGCCCACGGTCGCACCGTCCTGATCGCGAACCCCTCCGCCGACCTCTACGGATCGGACCGGATGATGCTCGAAGGCGTTCGCGGCCTCGTCGAACTGGGGTGGCATGTGGTCGTGACCAGTTCGGATGACGGACCCCTCATTCCGCTGCTGCGAGCCGCCGGCGCCGACGTCGTGTTCCTGGACGCGCCGGTGATCCGCAAGAGCGCCCTGCGGCCCGGGGGACTCGTGCGACTCATCCGCGAGATCGCCACGCAGACGCCGCGCATGCGTCGCTTGGTCGCCGAACTCGAAGCCGACGTGGTGATGGTGAACACGGTGACCATCCCGTTCTGGCTGCGCGCCGCACGGCGGGCGGGAGCCGCCAGCGTCGTGCACGTGCACGAAGCCGAATCCACGCTGTCGGCGCCCGCGCGCGCACTTCTGACCCGACCCTTGCGGTGGGCGAGCGGCGTCGTCTTCAACTCCCAGACCAGTCGTCGCGTGTCGGGGTCTGCATGGCTCGAGCGGCGCGATCGCGCCCGGGTCGTCCTGAACGGTATCGCCGGCCCCGACCGACCGTCGCCGGCCCGTATCCACCTCGATGGACCCCTGCGGGTCGTGTACGTCGGACGTCTGTCGCCGAGAAAGGGAGTGGATCTCGCCATCGATGCGATCGATCGCCTCCGGTCCGCGGGGATCGACGCGGAACTCGACATCGTGGGCGACGTCTTCCGCGGTTACGAGTGGTACGAGCGACAGCTCCGAGAACAGATCTCGCGCCTTGCACTCGAGGACCGTGTTCGCATCGTCGGCTTCCAACGGATGGTGTGGGACATCGTGTCCGCTGCCGACGTGGCGGTCGTTCCCTCCCGCGGGGACGAATCGTTCGGCAACGTCCTGATCGAGGCCCTGATGTGCGCACGCCCGGTGGTCGCCGCCGATCATTCGGGGCTGCGCGAGGCCTCCGGGGGGCTCGAAGCGGCCGTCCTCGTTCCGACCGACAGCGCCGATGGCCTCGCGAGAGGTCTCACCGGAGTGCGAGACGACTGGGCCGCAATGCGCGACCGGGCGTGGCGAGACGCCGAGACGGTGCGACGGCGCCACTCGCCGGACGCCTACCATCGCGCTCTGTCCGACGCACTCGCCGAGCGCATCGGAGATCTCGGCGCGCGAACGCCCGGTCGGACGGCGGCGTCGACGATGAGCGAGTCGGAACCCCTCGTGCTCGAGGGGAGAGGGCGATGAGGCGCACGGTCGCGACGTCCGCACATCCCCGCCCCCGAGCCGCCACGATCGGTGCGGCAGCGGCAGCGGCAGCGGCAGCGCTCAGCCTGACCCTCGTTCTGACCACCACGGCCTGCTCCGCCCCGCTTCCGGAGGGGGCATCCGCCCCGGCAGCGACACCGGCGGCTCCGGCCTCCAGCGCACCACCGGCCACGGGAGAGGCTGTCAGCGAAGCCCCCACAGCGTCACCCGCTGCCGACGCTCCCGTCGCGAAAGTCGGACGAGGCGGCGGCACCGCCACCGTGAGCGCGGCGGCATCAGCTCCCGATGCACCGGTGGTGTACGCGGACGGTGTCACGCTGCAGATCACGGATGTCTCGTACGCCACCGAGACGTCCCAGGGCCCCGGCGCCGCGACCGGACGCGAGTTCGCCCGACTCACCGTCGAACTCACCAACGGGTCGACCGCGCCGATCGACGTCTCGACGTCGGTCGTGACGGTGCTGGATGCCGAGGGCAACCGACTCACCCCGGTCTACACCCCGGAGTCCGGGGCGCGTGACTTCAGCGGCACCGTCGACCCGCGGCAGATGACGACCGCGGTCTACGCGGTCGCCGCGCCGACCGACCACTCCGCCCCGCTCACGATCGTCGTCGACTTCGACGCGCTCCATACGTCCGCGGTGTTCCGCGGAGCGCTGACCTGACCCGCCGTGTTCCGCCCGGCATCCGTTGCCCACTCCGCCCGAGGAGCATCATGACCCGACCCGCCGCGCACTCGTCGCGCCTCACCCGCCTGCTCGCGCCCGCCCTGGCAGCGGTGACGATCATCGCCGGCGGTCTCGTCGCCGCCGCACCCGCCGCGGCGGCAGATCCCGCTCCGGTGGCGCCGGAGACGGTGACCGTGGATCTCCTGCCGACCTGGCAGATCAACGGCGTCGTCTGGAGCCAGGCCGTCGTCGGCACCACCGTCTACGTGACCGGCAGCTTCACGAAAGCGCGGCCGCCGGGGGTCGCGGCGGGCGGAGCCGGTGAGATCGACGCGAACAACGTGTTCGCCTTCGACATCACCACCGGCAACCCCGTCGCGGGGTTCGCGCACGCCTTCGACGCCCAGGGACTCGTCGTCCGCGCCGCTCCCGACGGGAAGACCGTCTACTTCGGCGGCGACTTCACCACCGTCGACGGCCAGGCGCGTGCACATGTGGCCGCCTTCGACGTCGCGACGGGTGCGCTGACGCCGTGGGCACCGCGCACCGATGGACAGGTGCGCGCCTTCTCGTTCATCGGCGACACCGTATACGCGGGCGGGAACTTCCGCTCCAGCAACGGCCAGCCGCGCACCGAACTGGCGGCGTGGAGCGCGACGACCGGCGCGCTGACGTCGTGGGCGCCCACCGCGTCGGGCGACGGGTTCGTGTGGGACATGGTCACCAGTCCCGACGCGTCGCGGCTGATCGTGGCCGGATCCTTCACCGTGCTCAACGGCGCGACCGCGTACGGAATGGGAGCTCTGGATGCCGCGACCGGTGCAAGCATGCCGTGGGCCGCCGTCGACCGCATCCGCAGCGCCGGCCTCAACGGCGCCATCTCCAGCCTGAGTACCGACGGCACGCAGGTCTACGGCTCGGGCTACGCGTTCGGCGCGGGCGCCTCGTTCGAGGGCACGTTCGCCGCCGATCCGTACACCGGCGCCCTGAACTGGGTCAACGACTGCCTCGGCGACACGTACTCGACCTTCCCGCAGAACGGCGTGCTGTACGTGGCGAGCCACCACCACGACTGCAGCGTCGTCGGCGGGTTCCCCGACACGAACCCGCGCTCGCGGTGGATGAAGGCGACGGCGGAGCCGACGACCCCCGTGGGCACGATCACGCGCAAGGACGCCTACGGGTGGGACTTCACCGGCCTGCCGTACGCGGGCCTGCTGAACTGGTACCCCGACCTCGACTTCGGCTCGTACACGTCCGCCCGCCAGGCCGCGTGGAGCGTCACGGGCAACAGCAACTACGTCGTCCTCGGCGGCGAGTTCCCCAAGGTGAACGGCATCGCCCAGCAAGGTCTGGCCCGGTTCGGCAAGCGCACCGTGTCACCGCATCTGAGCGGTCCGATCTACACCGCCGCGATGACACCCACACCGTACTCGAACGAGCGCGGGCTGGTGCGTGTGCCGTTCAGCAGCGCGTGGGACCGCGACGGGGCGGCCGTCACCTATGACGTCTTCCGCAGCCCCGCGACCAAGATCGCCACGTTCAGCCGCACCGACGGTCGCTTCTGGTCGCTGCCGAGTCTCAGCATCGTCGACAGCGGACAGACTCCCGGCAGCCAAGTGCGCTACCAGGTGAGAGCAAAGGATGCCGACGGCAACATCCAGTGGAGCGCGTGGTCACCCTGGATCACCGCCTCCGACGCGGCCACCTCCGCGTACCGCGCCGCCGTCCGCGCCGGCGGGGCCTCGCACTACTGGCGACTCGGAGAGCCGAGCGGGACCACGCGACTGTTCGACGACGTGGGCGATGCCCCCGGCATCCCGACCGGACTCGCGCTCGGAGCGCCCGGCGCCGTGCAGGGCGACACGGATGCCGCGATCACCTCCGCCGGCGGGAGCACGCCACGGATGACCACGGTGGATCCCCTGCCGAGCGACACGGCGGTATCGGTCGAGGCATGGGTGAACACGACGAGCACACGGGGAGGCCGCA
Organism: Microbacterium sp. DMC48; assembly: GCF_056313825.1. NCBI lineage: Bacteria > Bacillati > Actinomycetota > Actinomycetes > Micrococcales > Microbacteriaceae > Microbacterium > Microbacterium sp. DMC48. The sequence continues at coordinate 773,415 of NZ_JBQUZN010000003.1, forward strand.
TCGTCGGCTTCGGGGACTCCGCCACCGGAACCTCGTCCTCCGGCGGCACCGACCGTGTGCTGTATCTCGACACCACGGGGCGCGTGAACTTCGCGATCAACGACGGGGCCTATCGCACGGTGTACAGCCGCGGCAGTGTGAACGACGGTCAATGGCACCACCTCGTCGGCACGGTCGACGGCACGGGGATGCAGCTCTTCGTCGACGGCATACGCGTCGGGCGCTCCCAGGCGGCGACCACGCCGAAGTCCTACACGGGCTACTGGCGCATCGGGGCCGACCAGACGTCGGGCTTCACGAATCGTCCCACCGACGCCGGGCTCGCCGGCAGCATCGACGACGTCGCGGTCTACCCGAAGGCGCTCTCGCAGACGGATGTGCAGTCGCATTACACCGTGAGCGGTCGCACGGGCGCATGGGGCACCGCCGGGTCGGACGCGTACGGCACAACGGTGTCGGCCGATCGACCCGATCTGTACTGGCGTCTCGACGAAGCCACGGGCACCGCACTCACCGACGCCGCCGGCGGCGGTCCGGTCGGAGCACTGTCCGGTACCGTCACACGCGCCGTCGGCGGGATCACCCCCGGCAGTAGCGCCACCACCTTCAACGGGAGCACAGCGCTCGGAGTCGCTCAGGAAGCGTGGGACGCTCCGCAGGCGTTCAGCGCCGAACTGTGGGTCAAGACCACGAGCACGAAGGGTGGCAAGCTCATCGGGTTCGGCAACACGTCCTCCGGGCTGAGCAGCAGCTACGACCGGCACGTCGTGATGCAGAGCAATGGACGCGTGAACTTCGGCACGTACAACGGCACGCAGAACACCATCACGAGCACGAACGCCTACAACGACGGCCAGTGGCACCACATCGTCGCCTCGCAGGGAGCCGACGGGATGAAACTGTGGATCGACACGCAGCTCGTGGCGAGTTCGCCGGTGACCACCGCACAGGTCTACCGCGGCTTCTGGCGCATCGGTGGCGACAAGACCTGGGGCAACACGTCGAGCAACTACATCGCCGGCACCCTCGATGAGGTCGCCGTGTATCCGAGCGTCCTCAGCGAGAGTCGTGTGCGCGCGCACTTCGCCGCGGCGGGCCGCGTACCGAGCGAACGCGCACCGGTGCCGTCGTTCACGGTCGCTTCGACCTATCTCACGACGACCGTCGACGGCTCCGCAACGACGGATGCCGACGGCAACCTCGCCACCTACGCATGGAACTTCGGCGACGGCACGAGCGCGTCAGGACCGACGGCGACGCACACCTACGCCGCCGCCGGCACGTACACGATCACGCTCACCGCCACGGACGCGACGCTTCTCACCGGCGCACTGTCGAAGACCGTGACCGTGGCGCCGAACCAAGCGCCCACCGCGGCCTTCTCCCCCACCATCGACCATCTCGCCCTCAGCGTGGACGGCAGCGCATCGCACGACAGCGACGGCTCCATCGCCGCCTTTGCGTGGGACTTCGGCGACGGAACCTCAGCCTCCGGGACGAACGCCGCGCACACCTACGCCGCTCCGGGCGACTACACGGTGCGGCTCACGGTGACCGACAACGACGGGATGACGGGCACGGTGACGCGCGTGGTGACGGCGAGCGCCGTTCCGAACCAACCGCCGACAGCGGCCTTCACGGAGACGACGGACTTCCTCTCCGTGAGCGTGGACGCCAGCGCCTCCACCGACCCCGATGGCTCCATCGCTTCGTTCGCGTGGGACTTCGGCGACGGATCCACGGGCGCGGGAGCGACGGCCTCGCACGTCTACACATCGGCCGGCACCTACACCGTCTCGCTGGTGACGACAGACGACAAGGGGGCCACCACCACCGCGTCCCACGCGATCACGGTGGTGGCCGATCAGCCGCCGGTAGCCGCGTTCGTCACAGGGGTGACCGACCTTCGTGTTGCCGTCGATGCCACCGGCTCGACGGACCCGGACGGCAGCATCGCCTCGTATACCTGGGATTTCGGAGACGGGACGAGCGCGACAGGCGCCACCGCCGTGCATGACTACGCGGCGGCCGGGTCCTACACGATCTCGCTGACCGTGGCCGACGATCACGGTGCGACATCCGCACAGACCGCTCCCGTGACGGTCACGGCCCCGCGGGTGTGGGCGCGCGACGACTTCGAGCGCACCGTCGCCAGCGGTTGGGGCGCTTCCGATGTGGGCGGAGCCTGGGCGATCACGCCGAACACGGCGACGGCGGTCGGCAAGTTCTCCGTCTCCGGCGGAACAGGGAAGGTCACGCTGTCGGCGGGCAACTCGTACACGGCGTCGCTGCCCGCGGCGACCGCGTCGACCGACGCCGAGGAGCGGTTCACCGTGACGTTCAGCCAGCCGTCGACCGGGGGCGGGTACTACTTCTCCGCGATCGGTCGACAGGTCGATGCCGCGAACGACTATCGCGCGAAGGTGCGTGTGGCCTCGACGGGAGCCGTGGCCGTGTGGCTCACCCGCACGGTGGCGGGCACCGAGACCGTGCTGACGAGCCTGACCATCCCGAACACGACGGTGACCGCCGGCGATGCACTCAGCATCCGCTTCCAGGTGAGCGGGGCCAACGCGACGAGCCTCAAGGCCAAGGTGTGGCGCACCGCGACGGCGGAGCCCGCATCGTGGACCCTGACATCGTCCGACGCCACTCCGGCCCTCCAAGTGCCCGGCGTCGTCGGCATCAACAGCTACCTGTCCGCCAGCGCCACCGCCGTTCCCGTGCAGTACTCCTACGACGGCTTCTGGGCCGGACCCGCGAAGTAGTTCCGACGGGGTCGGGCGCCGATCACGGCATCCGCGCCCCGACCCCGTCGACCGATCCCGTCCACCACGCCGCTGCGCGCGGAGGGCGGGGTTGCGCGACACCTGGGTGCGACACATCGCCCAGCAGAGAACCGGTGGGGGTGGTCACCGGGCGACCGTCGATGGAGATCGAGTGCAGGTCCTGGCCCGTGATCGCACGGTAGCTGTCGAGCGTCGTGAAGACGAAGGGATTCACGTTCGCGGCGCCCCGGGACCATACGACGAGCCACGCGGGCTGCGATGCTCCCGTGCGCTGGAAGATGTTGCCGTCCGATCGGATGTTCAGCTCACTCGCGGCGAAGCGGTGCGAGTAGTCCTCGACACACAGGGTGCACGCGCCGCTGCTGCCTCCCACCACATTGTTGCCGAGGGCGATGTCTCGGATCGTCCACGGCATGTCGGGGTCGGGGAACGGACGCCGTGGATCGTGGCCAGGGACGGACGCGTCCGCCTGGCTGCGAGAGTCTTGGACAATGTTGATCGTCCGGTTTCCGCCGACGATCGTGTTGTTCCAGATCTGCACGTCGCCGGTGTTGTTGATCTTCAGCGCATTGCCGCCGTTCCCGACGATGAGATCGTCGACGATGTCGACCTTCTGAGTCAGCTCGATGAAGGCGCCGTGCCCGAGATTGCCGATCAGGTCGCTCCTGGCGATCGTGAGATCGAAGACGGACTGGTCCGTCCAGATCCCCGGGCCGTCGTTGCGGAGGAAGGCGGAATCGACGACGCGAACACCGCGCGACTTGGCGATCTTCACGCCCCCCGACACCGGAGCCTGGTTGAAGTGCTCCGCGTTGTTCTCGAGGGCCAGGACGTTCTCGAGACGCAGATCGTCCGCCAGGTTCGCCCCGATGCCCAGCAGACCGTTGCGAGCGAGGGTCACGTCGCGCAGAGTCGCGCGCGCGGCCCCCACGAACACTCCCGTCGTCGCGTTGTCGGCGACGGTCACCCCCTGAAGGGTGACATCCGGCGCCTCGATCGTCACGGTGCCCATCATCCAGACCGATGTCGCATATCCCCGGATGCCGATGTCACGGATGACCGTGCCGGCGCCTCGGATCGAGAGCGCCTTGGTCTCCGATGACGCGCGCACCTGATGGCCCTCCGGCGAGGAACCGATGTACAGGCGATCGGCGGCGGTATCCACGAAGAAGGTGCCGGGACGCACCTGATCGCGGCTGCCGACCTGCGTGAGCGGCGCACCGTCGATCCACAGCTGGTCCGGATGCGCGGCCATCGGATGCTCCGGGTTGATCCACTGCCATCCGCTGGTCGTGCCGTCGGGAGCGCCGCGGGTGAACGTGGGGCTCGAATCGAACTCCGCCGTCCAGCCGTCGACGAACCACGCCGTCCCGGAGCTGCGCCACCCGGCGACGGCGCGGGAACCGTCGAGCCAGACCTCGGCGCCGGGGGCGGCCTGGATCGTCAGGCGCTTGCCGGCCGGAACGGTGACGTTTTCGTTGTAGCTTCCGCCTCGAACGACGATGACGGCACCGGTGACGGCACGGTCGACGGCACCCTGGATCGTGGAGAACGGCGCGGAGCTGGATCCGGTACCGCCGGCGCGTGCGGAGCCGTCGACGATGACGGCGCCGACCGGAATCGCCGCGCTGGACACGCCCGGCGACGGGGCACCACGGTGGCGCCGTGTGCCGGACTCGTCCCAGGTGAGCGTGGAGCTCGACGACGGGTCGGGCTGCACGGACGGAGACGGAGTCGGCGCGGGTGTCGGGGACGGCGCGAGTGTCGGGGACGGCGTCGGAGAGGGGCGCGGCGTCGGCGGCTGCGACGGCGTCGGCTGAGGGCTGTTGCTGCCGGGACCGGCCCCCGTCGGCGCGACGGCGACACGGTAGTCGTCGAAGGCGAACTGCTGAGCAGACGAGCTGCTCGAGAGGTAGCCGCCCACGCTGACCGCGCCGGCGGCGGCGAGGCGGGCCGAGCTCGCGTCCGTGGCGGCGATCCGGGTGGTGACATCACCGACCGTCACGACGGCGTCGACCGCCACGGAAGTGGTGCCCCTCACACTCGCTTCGAGGACGATGGAGGTGTGGGCGCGGAGCCGGGTCGAGAGGGTGGTGCGAGCGAGCACGACTTGGCGAGATCCGGTGACTCGGAGCGCCTCGAGCACCGCGGAGCCCTTCGGATCGACGACCACCTGCACGTGGTAGAACCCGGAGGCGGTCTTGCGCGCCTGCAGATTCAGATACACCCCGCGTCCGAACGCGGGAAGGCTCGGCACCGTGAATGCGACCGATTGCGTCGTGTCCAGCGCTGTGAGCCCGGACGGCGATGCGGCCACCGACGTTCCGGGAACGCGGATGACCGCACGCGCCGCTCCGCCCGAGACGGAGAAGGCGCGCGGGTCGGACATTCGGTACGTGGCCGCGCCCGAGGCCCCGCCGAGTCCCGTCGCGACGCTGCGCTGCATGTCATCCGCGAAGACCACGGCGGGTGCCGCAGCGGTCACAACCGTCGGCGAGGAGGCGATGTCACGCTCGACGGCGAGGGCGGCGGTGGGAACGCTGCCGACGAGGAGTGCGCTGACGAGAAGGACGGCAGACGCCGTGGAACGCATGAGGAGTCTCTTTCTCCCCAAGAGTCCACCACGCGGCAACGATCGCACGCGGGGTGTGTCGAGCGTAGCAAGTGCGGAGAGCGCCCTTGCCGACTATGAGACTCTTCTCACCGCGAGCGCGGCGCACCGCGCGCTCATCCGAGGTGCTTCATGCGGCGAAACCACACCGGCAGCGCCGCAACGAGGTGCGCGAGAGCCGTCAACGCGAGCATGGAGTACACCACGACGAACACCGGCGGCGCTCCCCACAGCACGAACGAGAGACACCAGACCCCGTAATCGACAGGGAGCCCGAGGATCGATCGCAGCGGCGACGATCCTCCCGCCTCCGCCGCCTGGGCCACGCCGGCGCGGGCGCGCAGCAGATCGTTCAGGATCATCCCGAAGAACGCGACCGTCGCAACGATCGCGAAGCCCAGCGGTACCAGGATCCACGCCACCGGCGCATCGAAGAAGCGGAACGCCCCGACGGCGACCGCCACGTGCAGACTGACCAGCTTGGCCGCATCGACCACGTGATCGAGCCACTCGCCGGCCAGAGACCCTCCGCCGCGCAGCCGGGCGACCTGCCCGTCTGCGCTGTCCCAGGCGTAGCCGGCGGCGAGCAGCAGCCAGACGACGACGCCGAGGAGGAACGACGGAGGTACCGTCGCGAGAAGGACGATCCCCGTGAAGGTCAGCCCGGCACTGACGGCGGTCACCTGATTGGGTGTCAGCCCGACCGCGTACGCGCCGGCCGCGATGACCCGGCCGACCGGACGGTTGACGTAGAGCGAGTACGCCGGAGCTCCGCGTCCCCGGCCCTTCTGCGCGGCGCCGAGCTGCGCGTAGGCCGCTGCGACGGTCACGGCACCACGACCTTCGCCTGGAAGTCATCCACGAGCACGACGAACGGCAGGCCTGTGAAGCCCGTGCCCGCGTAGGTGGTGAAGCCGGTGAAGCCCGCCGACTGCAGCGCCGCCGTGGTGTCGGTGGTGCTCAGCTGCCATGCCGAGGGCTCCGCGGTGCCCGCGGGCCAGATCTTGCTGCGCAGAGCGGTCGTCCCCGTACCATCCACCTGCACGCGCACGGTGTACACGGTGTTGGCCGCGAGGGTGAATCCGGGAAGATCGAGCGAGGACAGCACCGTACCGCCGCGCGCGAGCTGCGCCTGCACCCCACCACCCGGCGCGATGACCCACCGCGCGCGGTAGTCGTCCGACCCCACGACGCGGCCGAGGGCGGAAACGTACATGCGCGCTCCGGTCGGCAACGCCGGCAGTGCGAACCCGAAGGTGAGATCGGTGCTCGCCGAGGTCGTCGCGTTCAGCGTCGCCGAGCGCGTCTGTCCCGCGGCCTGCGAGGTGAGCTTCGCTCTTCCCGCGTCGATCGCGACGTTGGCGGTGCCCGAGGTCTGGGTCCACGTTCCGCCCACGACCGCCGCGCCCAGCGCAGTGCCGGAGGCTCGACCGAAGTCGTCGGCCCCGAACGGCGCAGCCGCGGGGGCGGCGGCGACGACGGCGCTCGTCGTCGTGCCTGTCGCCCCCTTGTCGTCGGTAACGGTGAGCTTCACCGTGTACGTTCCCGATGCCGCGTAGGCGTGCGTGGCCGTGACCCCTGTGCCGCTCGTCCCGTCGCCGAAGTCCCACGCGTAAGCGGATACGGTGCCGTCGGCATCCGTCGACGCGGACCCGTCGACGGCGATCGACAGTCCCGAAGGCGTCGCCGTGAAGGCCGCGGTCGGTGCCTGGTTCGGCGGTCCGGCCGGCGCGGTGACCGTCACCGATGTCGACGCGCTCCCCGTCGCACCCTTGTCGTCCGTGACGGTGAGTTTCACCGTATAGGTGCCCGCGGTGGCGTAGGTGTGCGAGGCGGTCGCTCCCGTGCCCGATCCCCCGTCGCCGAAGTCCCAGGCATATGCCGACACGGTCCCGTCGGCATCGGAGGACGCGGACCCGTCGACGGCGACCGACAGTCCCGAGGGGGTCGCCGTCACCGCGGCGACGGGCGGCTGGTTCGCGGGGGCTGTCCCCGCGGACGATCCCGTCCAGAAGTTGTCGAACCCGGTCTCGAACGGAACGTTCGTCGCTCCCCCGCCGAGGTAGACGCCAAGCCCGACCGAGCCGGCCGCCTGCAGTGCGGCGGTGGCGTCGCTCGCCGTCGCGGTCCATGCCGCCGGTTCGGCGGTGCCCACCTTCCAGACCTTGACGCGCAGCGCCGTCGGTGCCGTGCCGACCGCCTCGACACGGACGTGCAGCGCATCGCCCGCAGCGACGTTCAGCGTCGTGCCCACATTGGTGAGCGTGGTCGTCGTCTGCAAGAGCTGCACGGTCACCCCGCCCGACGGGGCGACGATCACGCGCGCACGGTAGTCGACGGCGCCGACGCGCCGTGCGTGCACCGTCGCATACGCGCTGGCGCCCACCGGCCGCTGAGCGAAGCTGATGTCGACGTTCACCGCAGTGTCGGTCGAAGACACACCCGTCAGGTACGCGTAGCGCTGCGCCGTGGCGGAGGGCTGGATGAAGACGGCCTTCGTCCCATCGACCCGGTAGTTGGACGCCGTGTTCGACAGTGTCCATGCACCGCCGTTGTCGGCCGTGCCGAGTCCGGATGCCACCGTGCGGTTGAACGAGTCGTTGGCGTAGGTCGACCCCGCCACCGGCGCCGTGACGGTCACGGGGATCGCCTGCGTCGCCGTGGCGCCGTCGTTGTCCGTCACGGTGAGCGTGACCGTGTACGAGCCGGCAGCGGCGTAGGTGTGGGATGCCGTCGCTCCGGCGCCCGCGGGGGTCCCGTCGCCCCAAGCCCACGCGTAGGAGGTGACCTGACCGTCACTGTCGGTCGATCCACCGCCGTCCACGGAAATGGTCAGGTCCGCCGCCGTCGAGGCGAAGGACGCGGCGGGCGCCTGGTTGGCGACCGCGGTGACGGGCGTCGAGGACACACCCGTCGCCCCCTTGTCGTCGGTCACCGTGAGCGTCACGGTGTACGTGCCGGCCGCCGCGTAGGTGTGCGTTGCCGTTGCACCGGTGCCGTCCGGCGACCCGTCGCCCCACGACCAGCTGTACCCGGCGACCGCCCCGTCGCTGTCGCTCGAGCCCGTACCGTCGACCGCCACGGCGAGTTTGGTGACCGCCGAGGTGAACGACGCGGTCGGCGGAACGTTCGCCGGCGTCCCCGTCGCGCCGAGCGCGTAGTGCTGCACGATGTCGCTCGCCGCGAGCGGCATCGGATACACCGCGACCTCGTCGATCTGTCCGTCGAACTCCCAGTCACCCGGGCCCCAGGTGACGTCGCCGCCGACGTGCCAGTAGCCGGTGTAGTCCTGCGCGTTGGCCTGACCGTTCGACCCCTTCAACGCGCCGTCGACATAGAGCCTCATGCCCTCGGCGCCCTGCGTGGCGACGACGTGGTGCCACGCACCGTCGTTGTAGCCCGGCGCCGTCTGGAGCGTCTCGCTGAAGCCGACCCATACGCCGTAGATCAGGCTGCCGTCCGGCGTCATATAGACGTGCCGATCGTAGTTGTTGGAGTTTCCGTCGGGGCTGTTGCCGAACCCGATGATCTTTCCGCCGGTCGTCGTCGATGTCTTGAACCAGGCCTCGAGCGAATACGAACGCGGGTTGGAGAACGTGTTCTTGCTGATCACCTGCCCACCGGAGAACGTCGCCGCCGTGTCGCTCACTCCACTCAGCGCACCCGCCGCACCTTGTGCGACCGCGCCGACGTAGGTGCCGGGTTGGCCGAAGCCGGAGGCGTCAGCGGCGATGTTTCCGGAGCTCTCTCCGAGCCGCCAGTACAGCGACGGCTCGAGCGCGTAGACGGCGGCGCCGTAGGCATCGGCGGGCGCCGTGGCGGCGGCGAGCGTGCGCCCCGAGGCGACGTAGTGGGCGGCCACCTGCTGGCGGGTCAGGGGCGCGCCGTAGATCGCGACGTCGTCGATCGCCCCGGCGAAGAACGCGGCACCGGACCACGGGCTGTCGCCGCCGACTCGCCAGTATCCGCTGTAGGGCTGAGCGGAGGTGACGTCGGTGCGCATCGCGACGCGCACGCCGTCCACGTACAGGACCATGCCGCCCGAGCTCAGGCCGGCCGAGATCTGATGCCACTGACCGTCGTTGTACGACGCCGAGGACGTGATCGTCTGGACCGAACCGGGGTAGACACCGAAGGTGATGCGGCCGTCCGGCTCCATGTACACATGCCGGTCGTAACTGCCCGAGGTTCCGGTCGAGCTGTTTCCGAACCCGACGATCTTGCCGCCTGCCGTCGTGGTCGTCTTGATCCAGGCCTCGATGCCGAAGGTGTCGGGGCCTGCGATCTGCTGCGTCGTGGATGCGAATCCGGCGCTCGATCCGTCGAAGGTGGACGACGGGCGCGTGTCATTGAGCATCGCGCCGGCGCTCCCTCTGGTGACTCCGCTGTTGACCGTGAGGTCGGCGGCGCCCGCCCAGTCGTAGGACAGTGTGGAGGAGTCGTCGTCGAGCGGCCAGTAGTCGAGGGGGGTGTCGGCCAGCACGGCGTCGCGATACGCACTCGCGGTCGAGGTCCCCGTAGCGGTCACCGTCGCCGTCCCACCCAGGATGGAATGACCCTGCGCATCGGTCGCCCGCACCCGATAGGTGTACGTCGTCCCGTTGGACACCGAGTTGTCGATGTAGGCCATCGCCGGCAGACCCCAGTCGGGCGACTTCGATCGGACGTTCTCAAAGGTCTTCACGACGACGTTGTTGCGCAGCACCTCGTACGTCAGGAACTCGCTGTCACGGTCGTAGTTGAGCGGCCAGCTGACGCGGACGGATCCCCCGGTCAGCGCGATCGCCGTCGCCGGCCAGGCCGTGTTCCACAGCAGGGGCCCCTGCGCATTGGTCGACTTCGACGGGACCGCGAAGCGCACGAGACCCTGTTGCCCCGTGTTGTTGACGCGGGTGAACTCGCCGCCGTAGACGAGGTACTGGGAGTTGCCGTTGACCGTCCAGGGTCCCTGCGAGGCGCCGCTGACCGAGCCGGCGTTGAAGCTGGGGAACCAGTGCAGCAGCCGAGGTGCCGGGTTGCCGCCGAAGTCGAAGTAGCCGTTGTTGAGCCCAGACGGCGTGATCCGGGCGGGCTCGTTCGTCACCGCGATGCCGCGGTAGAAGGTCCAGGGGTCGCTCTGGGGGAAACCGTCCTCCAGGCTGCCGCAGTAGTGCGGATGACCGGCGGCGTACACGGCGTCGCCCATGGGCTGCACGTCGTACTCATCGCCGTGGCAGTCGTTGACCCAGATGAGGTCGCCGGTGGCCCAGGAGGATCGGAAGCTGCCCTCCAGATTGCCGCCGTCGCCGAACACGTAGCCGGTGCCGTAGAACGATCCGGCACCGTCGGATTTGAGCGACATGATCGACGCGTCGAGCCCGGCGTTGCGGATCACATTGTTGGTCTGGAACGGCAGCAACGAGGCATCCGCGGCACTCACCATCGCGAGGCCGTACCCGGGGTTGCTGCTGCCGTTGAGCGTCTGGAAGTTGCCGCCGAGGACCACCTTGGCGCCGTCGGGCGAGACGACCACGACGCGACCCTGGCGTCCCTCGAGCACGGGGGCCCATGGCAGGAGCGCCCCGGCGCGTGTGACCGCGGCGGCGCCGGCGCGGTCGTTTCCCGACATGCGGCCGAAGGTGCCGGTGAGATACACCGTGTCGTTCGTCGCCGCGACGCCGGAGGTCACTCCGTTGGAGTTCGGGTTGAAGGTCGAAAGGGTCCCGCTGGGCAGATCGAAGGCGGCGACGCGGTTGCGCGTCTGACCGTTGACGGTCGTGAAGTCGCCGACGATGTAGAGGCGGGTGCCGTCGGGCGACGCCTCGACCTGGCGCACCTGCGCGTTGATCGACGGCGCGAACGACGTGATGAGGTTGCCCGTCGTGATGTCGTACGCCAGGAGGTTGCTGCGCGGCGTCTCGTTCGTTCCGGCCGCCGCCCCCGCCGGGCGGGCCGAGGTGAACTTGCCCGCCGCGTAGACCACATTGCCGACGACGGCCTGGTCCCAGACGATGCCGTTGATCTGGACGGTCGGCAGCGCATCGGCCGTGACGGTCGACGGCGTGCCCTCCGGCGGACTGACATCCGCACGCGCGGGCGCGACGACGACGAGACTGCTGACGATGACGGCGGCGGCTGCCGCAAGAACCGTCGCGATGATCCGCGTCTGCTGTCCGCTGACGCCGGTACGAATGCGCACCATGACTCCCCCAGTCATCCCTCGCAGCCGGATCCCCATCCGTTGATGCCGCGAAGGCGATAATCCCCCAGGTCTCCTACGGCCGCGGGCCGACGAAGACGATGTCTGGCTCAGACGCCAGCAGGTCGACGGTAACACGGATATCCCCCTCCGCCGCAAGGGGTGCGACGAAGGTGAAATCCGCGGTGGCCTCGGCGCCCGGCGCAACCGATGCCGGGAACACGCGCGCCTTCTTGTCGGTCACGGCAATGCCCGGCGTGCGATCGTCTCCCCCGTAGGTCAGGTTGACGCCCGCCGCACCGGTGTCGATGGGTGCCGAGCCGTTGTTGACGACGCGCACCGACACGGTGATGGCGTCGCCGCTCGGCTCGCCGGGCACATCGCCCGTGAACGTGCCCTTCGTCACCGCGACGAGCTGCACCGTCGCGCCGGCCACCGGTGGTGCAGGCTGGTCGAGAGGCAACTCGGCATCCGTCGGCGGCTTGGTGATCTCGGTCGTCGAACCCGCCGCGGGTGTCTCGAACGCCGTCGGCTGCGGCGTCGGCGTCGCCCACGACGGGCTCGGAGACGCGGCCGCGGATGCGTCCGGCTGGCCCTGGCCGACCACCGCCCACACCACGCCGCCGACCAGCAGCGCCGCCACGACCACGAAAACGATCCACGGAGCGCGTCCGCGTCCGGCTGTCGGCATGTCTTGTGCCATGCGAAAAGCACCTCCCCCATGTGCCCCGCGCCGCGGCGGGCCCCAGTTCCCCGCGTGCGCTCCCTCAGCGTACGCCCGGCATCGTCACAGAGCGAGCACGAGTTTGGTTCTCGTGACCCGGCGGCCCGGACGCCTGTCGCGACCTTCTGGTCAGCAACGCCGACAGCGTCACGAACAGGACGAACGGCATCGCGCTGTCGACCATGCCGCTCTCGGTGAACGTGCGGATGACGAACATCGTGAGCAGCGGCAACAGCAGTCCGCGACGCGACGCCGCTGTGACGGCGGTGATCACGCACCACGCCACCAGCAGACCGATCAGCAGCACTCCGAGCAGTCCCGCCTGCGCCAGAAGTGAGACCCAGCTGCTGTCGAGCACCTGCGACGATCGCCACTTCTCCTGGACCGCGACCTCTTTGACCGACAGACCGACGCCCAGCCAACGCTGCCACGAGGCCCAATCCCAGCCGAGGACCACCTGCCAGCCCGTGAGACGGGAATCCAACGCCGTGCTCTCCGCCGACGTGCCGCCGCGGCTGGCGAGGCCGTCGACGACGCCGGTGAAGACGATGACACCGTAGATGACGGGGACGAAGACGAGAAGGGCGTAGAGGACGCCGCGCCGACGCACGCCGTTGGTCACCAGCGCCACGATCGCGCCGAAGAGGATGCCGACGAGGGCGATGCGCGATCCTGTGGCGACCACGATCCCGAACAGGACGACGCTCGCGATCACGGCCGACACGCGCACACCGCGGCGCAGGATCAGAACGACGAGGGCGATCAGCGGAAGGGCGGCGAGTCCGGCGAGCTCGTTCGGATGGATCTCCGGGATGCCGCCGCCCAGCCGGCCCTTGACCAGCGTGCGCGCGCCCGTCGTGGCGGCGACCACGGCGAGAATCCCCATCGCCGTCAACAGGGCGGCGACGGCCCGATCCCACGGGGCGTTCGTCAGCAGAAGCAGCAGGGTGGCCATGACGATGAAGACCCTCATGACCAGCACGGTGGTCGCCGATCCGTTGCCCGCGACGACACCGCCGAGCAGGCTGATCATGAGGGTGACGGCGATCACCGCCGCGGGCCCGAGCCCCACCGGCATCCGTCGGCGCGTGAAGAGGGTCAGACCGACGGCGCCGCCCAGCGCGACCAGGGCGATCGCCGCCTTGGCCACGACCACCGGGTCGAGTCCGCCCGCGTAGAACGACTGCGGCCGCCACGGGATGACGCTGACGATCACCAGGAGGAACAGCGCGACGAGAGCCGCGAAGCGCCGACGCGTCGGCCGCGAGGCATCCGCGTGGACGCCCCCGTGCACCCCTTGCCCGCGCATCGCGAGCCCTGCGGCCGTCATGGCCGTGCGGCCGCACCCGTTCCGGCGGCCCCCACGGGCACCGCATCGCGCCACGTCTCGGTCACGACGCCGGACGCATGCCGGGCGGCCCCGGTGAGGACGACGCCCAACGGATGCACGTCCACGAAGGAGAGCTTGGTGATCAGTGCCGACAGCGCCGATGCCGCCGTCGATCCGCTCCGCACCGCGACCACGACTCCTGTGGCGTCGTCGACGAGTTCTCGCACCACGGCGACGGATGCGGCATCCACCACCACCACGACGACGTCGACATGCGCCCGCAGGGTCGAACGGAGAGCGGGCAGTGCGTCCTGCAGCGCTGCCGCCGCGACCGGCAGCGGATCGGCGAACTGCCGGCCCGCGGCCTCACCCACCGTGGCATCGGCGTCCTCCCCGTCGAGCACCTCGGCGAGCGAGCGCGTCTCGGCCGCGGCGTCGGATGTGGCGCGCGTCTCCAGGATCGTGACGGTACGACCCGCAGCGGCGAAGGCAGCCGCCAGACCACCGCGCTCCGCCTGCCCGATGGCATCGTCCGAAGCGGTCAGAACGAGCACGGACGAGAGGTCGCTGCCGCCCAGCACCCCGAGATTGGCGACGGTCTCGTCGAAGGCGACGGACTCGTCCTCGTCGTCCGAACGCCTCCAGCGGCGACGGCGGGGGATGCGCCCGACGACGCGGATGCCCACGAGGCGGCGCACGTCGGAGATGGTGATGACGTTGCGGTTGGTCACCGTGCGATAGACGGCGACGATCCCGCCGACCGCCAGCCCGACGATCAGTCCGAGCCCGACGATCGCGAGCGTCTGCGGAGACACCGGCGCGAGCGGTTCGACCGCCGGCAGCACCACGGTGAGGTTCACCTGGTAGCGCTCATCGGCGTCGGAGTTCTCCGTCGACTGGATGAGTTTCGACAGGTGCGCTGCGGCCGCATTCGCGATCGCCGCGCTGAGCTGCGCAGTGGGAGCCTCGGCGCGCACGACGAGCAGCACGGTGTCGGTCGTGTTGTCCGCCGACACCATCTTCCGCAGGTCGCGATCGCTGTAGTCGGCAGCGGAGAGGTGCAGATCGCTGCGGATGCCGGCGATGACCTCCGGACTGTCGACGAGCTCCGGATACGAACGGATGCGCGCGAGGCTGAACTGGTTGCGCTCGAACAGCGACGCTTCCTTCGAATCGACCTGCAGCATCAGCGTCGACGTCGACGCGTATGTCTCCGGCAACAGCTTCGCGATGCCATAGGCGCCGCCTGCTCCCAGCAGCGCGACGATCAGGACCAGCAACCACCCTTCGCGGAGTATCCGCGCGTACGGGACGTCCTCCATGCTCCCCACCCCCCAAGATGAGCCCGAGCGCCGGACGTACCCCTGTTTCCCTCGTCCGACGCCTTCGTGCTGGGCTGAACCTACCACCAGTCGACGTTGCCTGCCGACCCTTCTCAGCCGGTTGAGAGGATCAGGGCTCCGCCGGCGTGTGCGCGGCGATCCAGCGCAGCGCGACGCCGCCGAGCGCGGATGCCGCGGCGAGCGCGAACGGAATGAGGGCCGGGCTGCCGCCGACGAGCACGATCACGACCGTCAGCACCAGGCCGAGAAGGGTGTCGCTGAGGCGAACCAAGAACACCACCCGCTGACGCCCGGCGACGGCGCTGAGCGCACCGTAGGGCGTGACCACCGCGACGGAGAGCCCGTACACGAGCCACGCCACGAGCATCGTCGGATCGAAGGCGACACCGAACGCCAACGGCCCCAGCCAGGGCCCGGCGCCGAGCGCCACCGCGCTCATCAGCACCGTCGCGCCGACGAGGACGAGCACGACACGGTCGGCCTCTCGCAGCGAACCGGAGCGGCCCTCGCGCCGGTGGTCGGCGAAGCGGACGAAGAGGAACGACGACAGCCCGCCGACGACGAGCAGGAGCGGTGAGGTGTAGGTGCGCGCCGCTTCGAGCATGCCGACCGCGGCGGCCCCGGCAGCCGCCAGCACGACCACCCGTACCGCCGTCAGCATCGCCGGCCGCAACGTCTGCTGCAGCCCTCGCCACGCCCCATAGCTCCAGACGGTGCGCAGGTCCGCGCGTCGCAAGCCGACGAGGACGCGCTCCGATCGGGGAACCAGACGCCACCCGACGATCGCGCCGACGGTCTGGCCTGCGGCGATGACACCGAGGAAGGCTCCGAGCGACAGCGCCGGCAGGGCCGCTGCCGCGGCCAGCAGGGCGAGGCTGATGACGAAGCCGGTCAGATCGGCGGCGATCACCCGCGAGAAGGCGTACCCGGCCATGAGGAGGCGTCGGACGATCTCCTCGACGACGAAGGCGACCATCGCGAGGGCGAACAGTCCCGCTTCGGCAGGGCTCGCGAAGCCGGTGACCGCGGCCACGACGGCGGCGATCACAGCGCTGGTCGCCGCCGCGATCGCGAGCCAGACCTCGAGTCCGGCGCGAATGCGTCGGTCCGCACGATCGAGCACGACGAGCGCGTCTCCGACGAGTCCCGTGACGATGCCGGACGCCAGCACGATCACGCCGTAGAGGATCGCGAAGCGTCCGTAATCGGCGATGCCGAGCAGCCGCGCAACGAGAATCTGCAGCGCCAGGCTCACCGCAGCCTGAGCCGCTTGCGCGGCGATCGCTCCCAGCGCCTTCCGCTTCACGCGAGCCCCTTCCCCCGCGCCCATCTTGCCTGACGGCGCGCCCGGGCGGCAGCCTCGCCCCGCTTCACCCCGTCGTCGAGGTGCACGGCACTGTCGTCTCGTGCGCACCTGCGGTAGTGTGCAGACGTGGGCCGGGGGGCCCGCATCGAGCCGGGGGGCTCGAACCGGGACGACGCTCGTCGTCGAGCTCGGATCACATCGAGAGCTGGGGGAGCTCGCTATGGCTGTGTCGATCGGCTACGCCGCCGGGGCGTTCGATCTTTTTCACATCGGGCATCTGAACATCCTTCGCCATGCCAAGGAGCAGTGCGACCTGCTGATCGCGGGTGTCGTCAGCGACGAGATGCTGCGCCAGGTCAAGGGCGTGGAACCGTTCGTCCCGACCGTGGAGCGCGCGCAGATCGTGCGCGACATCCGCTACGTCGACCATGTCCACATCGAGACGGTGCCGGACAAGCTCGAGGTGTGGCGCGAGGTCGGCTTCACGCACTTCTTCAAAGGTGACGACTGGCGCGGCACGGAGAAGGGTCTGCGCCTGGAGCGCGAGTTCGCGGCCGTCGGCGTGCAGGTCGTCTACTTTCCCTACACTGCGCACACGTCGAGCTCGCAGCTGCGACGCGCGCTGGACGCGGCCATCGTGGCGAAGGACGAACGTCGCGGCATCCGCTCGGACGTCGGGTAAGCACCCCCGAGCGGGGGGGGAATCTGCGACGAAAGTCTAAGAAAACATCCGCGCACCTGGTGATTTCCGGTTCACGACACCTTGTCCTCCTAGGATGAGCGCGGCGCGGGGGCGCGCCGTCGACCTTGGGGGTTGTTTTCATGGGTTTCGTGCACCGCCACCGCGGCCTCATCCGCGCGCTCACCATCGGCGTGGTCCTGACGGCGGCGGCGAGCTTCGCCGGCTGCGCCACGGAGAACACGGATGCCGCGACGTCGTCACCGCGACCGACCACGCACACGCCTTCCCCGACCCCCACGCCGCTCACCCCGGCTCAAGCGCTCCTGGCGGCGCATGCCGATGTCCCGGGAGCGTGCGCGGTCAGCTTCAGCATCGACGGCACGACGCTCGAGCCGCAGCTGCAAGTGCAGGAGCGCCTCTACGACCACCTGCCGATCCCGCGGGCGGCCGGCCGCGTGTTCGCAGGCTGGTACGCCGACGCGGCGACGGCGGCCGCGGCATCCGCCGATCCCGCTGCACATGCCGGCAGTCCCGCGACGCGGATCAACGGCTCGAGGCCGGTCGCCTGCACCGCCCACCAGCAGACGCTCTACGGCGCGTGGACGACGACGGATGCCGTGGCCGCCGCCAAGGCGCGCGTGCCGATCCTCATGTACCACCAGTTCACCGCGAAGCCCGAGGGCGAGTCCGGCTGGCTGCGCGGCAACTACGCGTACATCGAGGACTACCGCGCCCAGATGCAGTACATCAAGGATCAGTCCTTCTATCTGCCCACCTGGGACGAGCTGAGCGCGTTCATCGACGGCGCGCTCTACCTGCCCGACCACGCGGTGATCATCACCGACGACGACGCCGACCCGAGCTGGCTCACGATGGCCTCGCCGATCAACGAGCAGCTGCAGCTCATGGCGACCTCCTTCGTGATCACGGGATCGGGCGTCCCCACGCAGAACCGCTTCATCCTGCAGCGGTCCCACACCCACGACATGCATCATGCGGGAGCCAACGGCAAGGGCCAGATGGTGAACCTGACCGCTCCCGAGATCGCCGCGGACATGACCGCCTCGGCGGCCGCGCTGGGCGGCGTCAAGGAAGTGATGGCGTACCCGTACGGGCACAACAACGAGACCTCGCACGAGGGCCTGCGCCAGGCGGGCTTCGAGATGGCCCGCACGATCGAGCAGGGCTACGTCTCGGTGGGCAGCGACAAGCTCACCCTCCCCTGCGTGCGCATCAACTACGGCATGGGTGTCGCCGCTCTCAAGAAGCAGATCGGCTGACGCCGGCGCGAGAGCCGCAGAGACCAGAAAGAACTGACAGAGCACGCACAGGAGTTGCCCAACTCCGCCTCGGTAGGCTGAGACGGTTCTGTCCCTGACCGATCGCGAGCGCATCCCCATGGATCTTTCCGTCATCGTTCCCACCTTCAACGAAGGCGGGAACGTCGCAGAGCTGGTCCGCCGCATCGGTGCGGCTCTCCACGACGTCGACTTCGAGGTCGTCTTCGTCGACGACTCCACCGACGACACGCCCGCGACCATCCAGGCCGTCGCCGCAGCGACGGAGTTCCCGGTGCGACTGATCCATCGCGATGAGCCCGAGGGCGGATTGAGCGGTGCGGTCCTCGAGGGCTTCCGCAACGCCCAGGCCCGCTGGTGCCTGGTCATGGACGGCGACCTGCAGCATCCGCCTGAGGACATCCCGCGCATGCTCGACCGCGCCGCCCTCGGCGACGTCGACATCGTCGTCGCCTCGCGCTACGTCGCGGGCGGCACGGCCGGCGGCCTCGCCGGAGCGACGCGCACCGCGGTCTCGCGCACCTCGACGCTGCTCACGAAGGCGATGTTCCCGCGGAAGCTCCACGGCTGCACCGACCCGATGACCGGCTTCTTCCTGGTCGACCGCGACACCGTCGACCTCGACGACCTGCGGCCCCGCGGCTTCAAGATCCTGCTCGAGATCCTCGCGCGCCGCCAGATGCGCATCGGTGAGATCCCGTTCGCGTTCGCGACGCGCTTCGCCGGCGAATCCAAGGCCACCTTCAGTCAGGGCATGCGCTTCCTCACGCAGCTGGCCATGCTCCGCTTCGGCCGCATGTCGGCGTTCGCGCTCGTCGGCGGCGTCGGTGCGATCGCGAACCTCATCATCATGTGGGGTCTCGTCCACCTGGGGATGAACTACGTCTCCGCGGCGATCATCGCCAGCGAGGTGACGATCATCGGCAACTTCCTGCTGCTGGAGTACCTCGTCTTCGCCGACATGCGCTCCGAGTCCGGAGCGATGTGGATGCGATTCCTCAAGTCGTTCGCGTTCAACAACGTCGAAGCGGTCGTGCGCATCCCGGTCATCCCCCTGCTCGTGCAGGGCGCCCACATCCCGAGCGTGCTGGCCGCGGCCATCACCCTTGCGGCGGCGTTCGTCGTGCGCTTCGTCTATCACGCGCTCTGGGTCTACGCGCCCAAGCGCAAGGCGACCGCGCGTATCGTCACCCCGGCCGTGGCCCGCGCCGGCGAGCGTACCCTGGAATCATGACCTCCGAGAAGACTCCGATCACGATGTTCGGCGCCGACTGGTGCCGCGACTGCATCCGCACGAAGAAGCAGCTCGACGAGCTGGGTGTCGAATACACGTACGTCGACCTGGTGGCCGACCCCGCCGCCGCGGACGTGGCCCGCGAGATCTCCGGCCGCACGAACATCCCCGTCGTCGTGTACCCGGACGCGTCTCACCACGTCGAGCCGTCGAACGCCGACGTCGAGTCGAAGCTGCGCGAGCTCTCCCTGATCTGACGCTCGACGGCGACAGGGCGCGGTATCGCGTCGCACGTTTCCGGGAACCGCGTCTCATCCGGTCGTAAGCTGGAGGCCCGCGCGTGAGCGCGACCACCGCTTCGAAGGAGAACGCCGTGACCGCAGAAGCTCCGAGCACAGCGAAACGATCCCCCGCCGCGCCCGCCCTGGCCGAGGACGTGCGCGACCAGCTGGATGCCGCGATCACGGCCCTTCGCGCCGGGCAGCGCGCCTGGAGCGCTCTCACTCTCGCGCAACGTCGCACGCTGCTGCAGCGCGTCCGCGTCGCGACGTCCGCGGTCGCGGCCGAATGGGCCGACGCGGCATCCGTGTCGAAGGGCCTGCCGCCCGGGCACCCGCTTCGCGGTGAGGAATGGCTGTCCGGCCCGTACGCGGCGATCGTCGCGCTCGACGCGTACGCCGACACCCTCCGCGCCCTCTCCATCGGACGCTCGCCGGTGGACGGTCTCCGCCTCGGCGCGGCGCCCGGCGACCGCACCGTGGTGCACACCTCGCCGCTGTCGGCCACCGACGCCCTGCTGCTGTCGGGCTATGCCACCGAGGTCTGGCTGCAGCCGGGAGTGGATGCCGCGACGGCGCGACGAGCGGCGGGGCTCGCACAGCTGGATCCGGCGAGCGCGGGCGGCGTCGGGCTCGTGCTGGGCGCCGGCAACATCACCTCCATCCCCTACCTCGACGTGCTGTACGAGCTGCTGGCGTCGAACCGGGTCGCTCTGCTCAAGGTCAATCCGACGCAGGACGCGCTGGTGTCCGTCTTCGAGCGCGCGCTGGCACCGCTCATCGAGCCCGGGTTCCTGCGGATCGTCCGCGGCGGCGGCGATGTGGGCGCCTACCTCACCCAGCATCCGGAGATCGACCACGTCCACATCACCGGATCGGAGGCGACGTTCCGCTCCATCGTGTGGGGCCCCTCGCACTCCCCCGCCGCGGCGGGTGCCGCCACACGCCGCCGCCGCGAAGGCAGGCCGCTGCTGAAGAAGCCGATCACGGCGGAACTGGGCGGAGTCTCGCCGATCATCGTCGTGCCGGGCCGGTGGTCGGACGCCGACCTGCGCTTCCAGGCCGAGCA
Source organism: Microbacterium sp. DMC48 (assembly GCF_056313825.1). Classification (NCBI taxonomy): domain Bacteria; kingdom Bacillati; phylum Actinomycetota; class Actinomycetes; order Micrococcales; family Microbacteriaceae; genus Microbacterium; species Microbacterium sp. DMC48. Next base: position 794,257 of record NZ_JBQUZN010000003.1, read on the forward strand.
CGTCGTCACCATGCGCCTGCACAACAGCGGCCACAACTGCATCGCCGGCCAGGTCGTGCTGCTCTCGGACGACTGGCCGCAGCGCGACGCGTTCCTCGACGCGTTGCGCACGGCGTACGACCGCGCGCCGTCCCGCCCCGTCTGGTATCCGCAGAGTCAGGGCAAGCTCGACGCTGCCCGCACGTCGTACCCGGATGCCGCGTGGTGCGGCGGCGGCACACGCGCCCTCATCGAGACGACCCCGTCCGACGCGCAGGCCCTCGAGACGACGGAGTACTTCTCGCCGGTTCTCGGGGTGGTGGCCCTGCGCGGGACGGGCCAGGAGTTCCTCGACAACGCCGTCGCCCATGCCAACGAACGACTCGTGGGCACTCTCGGTGCCAACGTGCTGATCGATCCCGAGACGCAGCGGGCTCTGGGCGACGGGTTCGAGAGGACTCTCGCCGACCTCCGCTACGGAACGGTCGCGGTCAATGCGTGGACGGCCTTCGGCTTCCTCACCCCGACCGCCACCTGGGGCGCCTTCCCCGGCGGCACCCTCGACGACGCCCCGAGCGGCATGGGCGTCGTGCACAACGCCCTGCTGCTCGACCACGTCGAACGCACGGTCGTGCGGGGGCCGTTCCGGCCTTTCCCGCGCTCGGCGTCGTCGGCCGTCCGAGGCTACGGGCTTTCGGTGCTGCCGAAGCCCCCGTGGTTCGTCACCTCGCGAACCGGAGCGGCGGTGTGCGAGGGCTTCACCCGCTTCCGCATCGACGGCAACCCGGCGAAGATGGCGCTCACCCTCGTCAAGGCTTTCGGCGCATGAGCCCGCGGCCGGCGGCGACGGGCGGCACCCTCGAAGCCGACTATGTGATCGTCGGGGCCGGTTCGGCCGGCGCTGCGCTGGCTGCCCGGCTCACTGAAGATCCCGCCGTCAGCGTGCTGCTGCTCGAAGCCGGCCCCACGGATGCGGCCCTCGAACTGCACGTTCCGGCGGCGTTCTCGACGCTGTTCCGCGGTCGCTACGACTGGAACTACGACACGGTCCCCCAGCGCGAGCTGGAAGGGCGCACCATCTACTGGCCGCGCGGCAAGACCCTGGGCGGGTCGTCATCGCTGAACGCCATGATGTGGATCCGCGGGTTCGCGGCCGACTACGACGCCTGGGCCGAGGCCGCGGGCGAGACGTGGTCGTGGGATGCGCTCGCACCCTCCTTCGTGCGCGCGGAGGCCACTCAGGATGCCGCCGATGCCACGCAGGGCACCCGAGGCCCGCAGTCCGTCGAACACCAGCGCGACCCCCGTCCGCACACGGCCGCCTTCCTCCAGGCGGCGCGCGAGCTGCGGCATCCCGTGACGCCGGCGAACCTCCCGACGAGGCAGGGCTTCTCGCAGACGATGGTCACGCAGCATCGCGGCGCACGGGCCTCGACCGCCGACGCCTACCTGCGTCCGGCGCGTCGACGCCGGAACCTCCGCGTGCTCACCGACGCGCTGGTGCGGCGGGTCACCTTCGCCGAGCGCGATGCCGGTGCGGCGCCGCGGGCCACGGGCGTCTACGTCGATCTCGGCGGCATCACCCGCCACGCCCGCGCTCGGCGCGAGGTCATCCTCTGCGGGGGCGCGATCAACACCCCGCAGCTGTTGATGCTGAGCGGCATCGGGCCCGAGGATCACCTCGCCTCCCACGGCATCCCCGTGCGCGTGGACGCACCGCAGGTCGGCCAGAATCTCCAGGATCATCTCGTCGCCGGTCTCGCGCCCGCGGCGCGCGGCGGAACGCTCTACGGAGCGCGGCGGCCCGCTCAGCTCGCGCGCTATGTGAGCGCGCGGCGCGGCATGCTGAGCTCCAACGTCGCCGAAGCCTACGGCTTCGTCCGCACCGCCGTGGCCGATCGCACGGGCGCGCCCGCCGACCTACCCGACATCGAGATCATCTTCGCGACGGCACCGTACGTCGGTGAAGGCCTGGTGCCGCCGCCCGCGGAGGGCATCACGGTGGGCGCGATCCTGCTGCAGCCGCGCAGTCGCGGTAGCATCCGCCTCGCCTCCGGCGATCCGACGGATGCCGCGATCATCGACCCCGCGTATCTGACCGACCCGGAGGGCATCGACGCCGAGACCCTGCGCGCCGGCCTCGCGGAGTGCGAGCGCCTGATCGCGGCTCCGGCTCTGCGTGCCGTGACGACCGGAGGCTGGGTGCAGCCGATCGGGGGCGAGCGCATGAGCGCGGCGGAGCGGATCGAGCTGTCACTGCGGCGCTACTCGCACACGCTCTACCATCCGGTCGGGACGGCGCGGATGGGGCTCGACGCGGCATCCGTCGTGGACGCCGAGCTGCGAGTGCGCGGTGTCGACGGCCTGCGGGTCGCGGATGCGTCGGTCATGCCGACGGTCATCCGCGGGCACACCAACGCCCCCGCCATCGTCATCGGCGAGCGCGCCGCCGATCTGATCCGCGGCATCTGAGCGCACGGATCGGATCAGCGGGCGATCGAGATCAGCGCCCGGCGCGTCGCGGTCCGCCGTTCTGGCGGACGACGGAGCCGACCATGAGCTTTCCGCCGCCGGTGCCACCGCCGTGCGAGGCACGACGGCCGGTGGTGCGGGCGTTTCCGGATGCCGCGGGCTGCGCCGACCGCTCGGCAGGGCGGTGGTCACGAGCAGGACGCTGCTCGCGCCCGGCGGCGGAGCGCTCGGCGGCCGGACGACCGGAACGGTCGGTGCGGGGCTGACCCGCCTGCGCTCCCTGACCGGCACCGCGGCCACCACGGCCGCCCTGACCACGGGCGCCGCCCTGGCCCTGGGCGCCTTCGCGCGCCGCGCGCTTGCGCTGCGCGTTCGCTCCCTGGCTGCGACCGCCGCCGCCCTGTCCACGACCGGGCTGCTCAGACTTCGGTGCGGGTGCGACGTAGGGGGCGACCTCGCCGACCAGCGCGGTCACCTGCGGCGATGCCGCGGTCACGGGCACGGGCGTCGCGGAGATCGCGGCCTTGCGCAGCAGATCCTTGACGTCCTTCTCCTGACCGGGAAGCACGAGGGTGACGACCGACCCTTCGGCGCCGGCACGGGCGGTACGGCCCGAACGGTGCAGGTAGGCCTTGTGCTCCATCGGCGGGTCGACGTGGATGACGAGTTCGACATCGTCCACGTGCACGCCGCGCGCCGCCACGTCGGTCGCGACGAGCACCTTGGCAGCGCCGGAGCTGAAGGCGGCGAGGTTGCGGTCGCGCGCCGGCTGCGACAGGTTGCCGTGCAGGTCGACCGCCGGAATGCCCTGCGCGGTCAGCTGCTGGGCGAGCTTCTTGGCGTGATGCTTCGTGCGCATGAAGAGGATGCGACGACCCATCCCCGACGCGAGGGTGCGCACGAGCTCCTTCTTCTCGTCGACGCCGCCGACGTGGAACACGTGGTGGGTCATCGCGGCGACCGGCGAGTGGGCCTCGTCGACGGAGTGGAGCACCTCGTTCTGCAGGAAGCGCGTGACCAGCTTGTCGACGCCGTTGTCCAGCGTCGCGCTGAACAGCAGTCGCTGACCGTCTCGCGGGGTCTTGTCGAGAATGCGGGTCACCGACGGCAGGAACCCGAGGTCGGCCATGTGGTCGGCCTCGTCGATGACGGTGATCTCCACGGCATCCAGCTTGACGAAGCCCTGCGAGATGAGGTCTTCGAGACGGCCGGGGCACGCGACGATGATGTCGACGCCGGCCTTGAGCGCGGCGACCTGGCGGTTCTGGTTGACGCCACCGAAGATGGTCGTCGTCGTCATGCCGTACGCGGCGGCCAGCGGCTCGAGGGTCGCGTTGATCTGCGTCGCGAGCTCACGGGTCGGCGCGAGCACCAGACCGAGCACGCGGCCGGAGCGGCGGGTGCCGCCGGCGAGGGGACCGCCGAGGCGCGCGGCGAGCGGGATGGAGAAGGCGAGCGTCTTGCCCGAACCGGTCTTGCCGCGGCCGAGCACGTCACGACCGGCGAGTGTGTCGGGCAGGGTGTCGACCTGGATGGGGAACGCGGTGGTCTTGCCGTCCTTCGCGAGGACGTCGAGGAGGGGGGCGGGCACGCCGAGCGCGCCGAAGGTGATGTCAGACATGGTGGTGTTTCTGGGCACGGGGGCCCGGATCGGTGGCCTCTGCGCGGATGCGCACAGGGTCGCCGTACGAAGAATGTCAGCCGATCATCCGGTCAGAACCGGGCGGCGAGGGAAGCGTTCTACGACGCGAGAGGCACCCGAGTGGTGCCGCAAGTGGTTCCAGCCTACCAGCGCCGCCGGTTCTCCGGCGGCGGAGGCCACGGCATCCACCCCGCCGGTGTCCCACTTTCTGTCGCCCGCACCCCGCTCGGGCGACAGAAAGTGGGACACCCTGCGCCGACAGTGGGACGCGGCGTGCGGGGGGTGGGGGTGTCAGGTGGCGAAACGGTCGGTGGCTGCGCGGAGGGCGCGGGCGATGCCGGGCTCGGATGCCGCGTGTCCCGCGTCGTCGACGACGACGAACTCGGCTTCCGGCCAGGCCCGGTGCAGGTCCCACGCCGTCATGATCGGCGTGCAGATGTCGTAGCGGCCCTGCACGATGACCGCAGGGATGCCGCGGATCGCGCCGACGTCGTCGATGAGCTGCCCTTCGCGCAGCCATCCGCCGTGCATGAAGTAGTGGTTCTCGATGCGGGCGAACGCGACCGCGGTGGCCGCATCGGTCATCGACGCGACGAGGTCGGGGTCGGGGTGCAGCGTGAGCGTCGACATCTCCCACGTGGTCCACGCGATCGCGGCCGGCTCGTGGACGGCGGGATCCGGGTCGGTGAGACGGCGATGGTACGCCTCGATCAGACGCGAGCGCTCCAGCACGGGGATCGGCGCCAGGTAGCTCTCCCACCGGTCGGGGAAGATCGCCGCGGCGCCGCCTTCGTAGAACCATTCCAACTCATGGCGTCGCAGGGTGAAGACGCCGCGCAGGACGATCTCGCTCACGGCATCCGGGTGGCACTGGGCATACGCCAGCGCGAGCGCCGACCCCCACGATCCGCCGAAGACCTGCCACTTCTCGATGCCGAGGTTGCGCCGCAGCAGCTCGATATCGGCGACCAGGTGCCAGGTGGTGTTGAAGCGCGGGTCGGCGTCGGGCGCGCTCATGTGGGGCGTGGACTTTCCGCAGCCGCGCTGGTCGAACAGCACGATCCGGTACTTCGCGGGGTCGAAGAACCGCCGGTGCCACGGGGAGGTGCCCGAACCGGGGCCCCCGTGCAGGAACACGACCGGTTTGCCATCGGGGTTGCCGGACTGCTCCCAGTAGACGCGCTGCCCGTCGCCGGCCAGCAGGTACCCGGTCTCGTACGGCTCGATGTCGGGGTAGAGGATGTCGTCCAGGTGGGCGGGGCCGTTCACAGTTCTCCTCCCGACACCGAGAAGGTGTCACAGGCGCCGAGCCCGTTCTGATAGCCCGCCGTGAACCAGCGCTGCCGCTGGGCGCTCGAGCCGTGGGTCCAGGTCTCCGGGTTGACGCGGCCCGACTGGGCCTGGATGTTGTCGTCGCCGACGGTGGCCGCGGCATCCAGCGCATCGCGCAGCTCGGCGTCGGTGGGCCGCTGGAGGTAGGCGACGCCGTTGGCGTCCTTCGTGTTGGGCAGTTCGGCGATCCACGCGCCGGCGTAGCAGTCGGCCTGCAGCTCGGTGCGCACCCCGTTGCTGTCGGGGCCGGTCCCGTCATTCGGGTAGCGGTCCATGATGCCGGTCAGCTGCTGGATGTGGTGACCGTACTCGTGGGCGAGCACGTACAGCTGAGCGAGGCTGCCGGCCTGCGCGCCGAACTGGCTGCGCAGCACGCCGAAGAACGTCGGGTCGACGTAGATGGTCTCCTCCGGCGGGCAGTAGAACGGACCGGTCGCGTTGGAGGCGGTACCGCAGCGGGTCGAGGCGGCACCGTCGACGATGATCAGCTGCGGCGCACGATAGCCCTGCACGTGCGTGGACCAGTACCCGTCGAGCGCCTTCTGGCCGAACACGAGGCGGCAGTCGTCGTTCGCGTTGGCGTCCGCTCCGGTGTCGCAGCCCTGGATCGCCGAGTCCTGGGCGCTGCCGCCGGCGCCGCCCAGCAGGCTCGTGACGTCGCCGCCGGTGAAGAGGATGAGCAGCAGCACGGCGATGCCGCCGAGCCCGGCGAGCCCTCCGCCGGCGACGGCTGCGGCGCCTCCCCCGCGGCCTCGTCGCCGTGCGGTCGTGCCTCCCAGCTCTGCATTGCTGTTGAAGGTCATGCCCCACCGTATCGTCCCGCGACGCGTCGCCGTAGGCTCGAGGCATGGATGCGACGACAGTCACCGTGACCGGAGCCGGCGGACAGATCGGCTACGCGCTGCTGTTCCGCATCGCCGCCGGCGACATGCTGGGGCCCGATCGCCCGGTGCGCCTGCGCCTGCTGGAGATCCCGCAGGGCCTGAAGAGCGCGGAGGGCGCGGCGCTCGAACTGCAGGACTGCGCCTTCCCGCTGCTCGCGGACGTCGAGATCACCGACGACCCGCGCGCCGCCTTCGACGGCGCGAACCTCGCAATGCTCGTCGGGGCGCGCCCGCGCGGCGCCGGCATGGAGCGTGCCGACCTGCTCGCGGCCAACGCGGGCATCTTCGGACCGCAGGGCGCGGCGCTCAACGAGGTCGCCGCCGCCGACATCCGCGTCGTCGTGGTCGGAAACCCGGCCAACACGAATGCGCTGATCGCCGCGGCGTCCGCGCCCGACATCCCCGGAGAGCGCTTCGCGGCGCTGACCCGGCTGGATCACGATCGGGCCCTCGCCCAGCTCGCCGCCGCGCTGGAGGTGCCCGTGGCGTCGCTGCAGGGCGTCGCGATCTGGGGCAACCATTCCGCGACACAGTTCCCGGACGTGGCGCACGCGAGCGTGAACGGTCGCCCGGTGCTCGATGCGCTGGCCGACAAGCTCGGCGGGGCGGATGCCGCGGCATCCTGGCTCGACGACGTCTTCGTGCCCCGCGTCGCGAAACGCGGCGCGGAGATCATCTCGGTGCGCGGCTCGTCCTCGGCGGCCTCCGCCGCCAACGCCGCGATCTCGCACGTGCACGACCTGGTCCACGGCACGGCGAACGGCTGGACCTCGGCGGCGGTGCTGTCGCACGGCGAATACGGCGTGCCGGAAGGACTGTATTCCTCGGCGCCGGTCACCAGCGACGGCACCGCTTACCGCGTGGTGGACGGGCTCGATCTCGATCCCCGTGGACGCGCGCGCCTGGACGCCTCCGTCGCCGAGCTGGTCGCCGAGCGCGACGCGGTGCAGGCCCTCGGCGTGATCTGAGTCGGCGGTGACCGATCTCACGTGGCTGATCGCCGGCATCGCGGTGATCGGCGTCTCGACGGTCCTCGCCCGACGACTGGGCGTCGCCGGCCCGCTCATCCTCGTCGCGATCGGGCTCGTCGCCTCGCTCCTGATGCCGAAGTTCTCGGTGCCCCCGGAGCTGATCCTCGTCGGCATCCTCCCGCCCTTGCTGTACGCGTCGGCGGTGCGCCTGCCGGCGATCGAGTTCCGCCGCGACGCCGTGCCGATCGCGGGCCTGGCCGTCGTGCTCGTCGTCATCAGCGCGCTCGCTCTGGGGACGCTCTTCTACGTCGCCATTCCGGGACTCGACTTCGCCCTCGCCGTGGCCCTCGGGGCGATCGTCAGCCCGACGGATGCCGTGGCCACCTCGATCGCGAAGAAGCTGGGCATCTCCCCGCGCGTCATCACGATGCTGGAGGGCGAGAGTCTGCTCAACGACGCGACGGCGCTCGTGCTGCTGCGCAGCGCCGTCGCGGCATCCGCGGCGGGGTTCTCGCTGGGCAGCACGATCGGCGCCTTCGCCTGGGGCGTGCTCGTCGCCGTCGTGATCGGCGTCGCGGTGGGCCTGCTGACCCTGCGGGTGCGGCGGTGGATCGGCGAGCCGGTAGCGAACACCGCCGTCGGCTTCATCGTGCCCTTCGTCGCCTACCTTCCGACCGAGCACCTCGGCGGGTCCGGGCTCGTCGCCGCGGTCGCGGCGGGCATCACCGCCGGCCAGGGTGCGGCCCGCTGGTCGACTCCCGAGCAGCGCGTGTCGGACGAGCTGAACTGGCACACGCTCGAGCTGCTGCTGGAGGGCGCGGTCTTCCTCATCATGGGGTTGGAGCTGCGCGACATCGTCAGCGCCAACATCGAGAAGCACAGCGGCGCGGGCGTCGGCATCGGTCTCGCCCTCGCCGCCCTGGCGATCGTGCTCGCGGTGCGGGCGCTCTACGTGTCGGGTCTGGTGACACTCATCGGTCGTCGCGCCCGCCGGATGCAGCGTGACCGATTGCAGGCCTTCAGCGATCGGCTGGACGCCTTCGACGTCGAGAAGGGCGACCTGCGCGATCTGCGTCCGCAGCCCGGCGAGAACCCGAATCCCGCTCCGCGGCGCGGCGGACTGGTCCGGCGCACGACCGGGCGCGCGGCGCGGCGCGTCGCGCGGCGGTGGGCGCGGCGCACGCCGGATGCCGCCTCCGCCCAGCGTCGGGTCGAGGGCGTGCGCGCCCGCGTCGGGCGCGTCCTCAACGACATGGACTACTACCAGGCCTCCCCGCTCGGCTGGAAGGAGGGCGTCGTCATCGTTTGGGCCGGGATGCGGGGTGTCGTCACCCTCGCCGCGGCGCAGACGCTCGATCCGGACACCACGCCCGCCCGCGAACTGCTGATCCTCATCGCGTTCGTCGTCGCGCTGGTGAGCCTGATGGTGCAGGGGCTGAGCCTGCCGTGGGTGATCCGCGTGCTGCGTATTCCGTCGGCCACCGGCGACGGCAGCAGCAGCGAAGAGGCCGACCGCCTCGCCGACGAACTGCGTGAGGCGGCGCTGGCCCACCTGCGCACGCCCGGGCTCGCCGATTCCTCGGGCCAGCCGTTTCCGCCCGAGGTGCTCTCCAAGCTCGCCGAGCGCATGAGCAGCCCGCCGATCGAGGCGCCCGAGATCAGCACCGCGAGTGTCATCGACCTGCGGATCTCTCTGATCGAGGCCATGCGCGAGCGTCTCGTCGACGTATCCAGCGAGGGGTCGTACTCCTCGGCGACGCTCCGACACGCTCTCGCGCAGCTGGACGCCGACCAGCTCAGCATCCAGCTGCGACGCGACCCCGACGACTGAACCGGATCGCGTCGCGGATCGGCTCGCGTGTCGGCGCGGTAGGACACAATGGATGCCGTGAGCACCGATCAGCCGGACGACCAGCGCGCCCCCGCCGACTACGCCGAGTCGGTCGCCCTGCCCGCCGTGACGTCGGCCGTGCCGGTCGTGGTGTCCGGCACGGACTGGTGGGCGGCCCGTCCCGCCGGCTCACGCCTCGTGGGACTCGTCGTCGCGCGCGACGATCTGCCGTCGGTGATCGCACAGCGCGATGCGCTGGCCGACTTCGGGGTGCCGATCGAAGGCTTCCGCCACCCCGCCCCCGAGACGGGCGAGAGCTGGTCGGAGCGACTGACCCGCCTGTTCGGCCGGCTGGTGTCGGGCGACGTCGTGGTCGTGGCCGACAAGCATGCACTGGGGCGCACGGTCGACGAAGAGACGCACGCCATCGCCGAGCTGCGCCGCCGCGGCATCATCGTGAAGGTGCTGGGCCACGCCCGCGGCTGAGCGTCAGGCCGCGTCGACCGCACTCCACGACGAGCCGGCGACGATCGCGTCGAAGAGGCCCAGCATGGCGTGCGGGATGTCACCCAGCGGCGTCGACATCTGCACGAGGGCGACCTGTCTGTGGCCGGGCACGGTGTACCAGTATCGGGCGACGAGGCGCTTCTGCTCGGCGGAGGCGCCGTCTTCCTCGATGAGCTGGGTGCTCACGGCGTGCAGACGCAGCACGGCCGAGCCTGCGGCATCCACTCGAGTCGCCGTCTGCAGATCGGGCTCGCCGGTGTGCGGAAGGCTCAGCTCGAACGCGCGCATCACGGCCTCGGCCGCGGTGCCCACCGACGGCGTGATCGTGATCGGCGTGTGCACGGTGATCGTGACGGGCGTGGGGATGCCCGGCGCGATCTCGCGGCACATCAGCAACAGATGGGCCGAGGCCTCCCGCGCGGCAGCGGCCGCCTCGTCGAAACCTCGCTGCACGCGGCGGCGGGTGAGCACCGCGTCGTCGGCGGCTCCCACCAGCTCGCGCGCGATCACCGCACTGTGCTCGCGTGCCGCCTGTTCGTCGCGCGGGTCGACCGCGATCCACTCGCCGGGCAGCCGGAAGCGCAGCTGCGGCGTCGTGTCGACGCTCACCGCTGTGCGATGCGGCTGACGTCCGCGGCGCTGAGGTCGAGGATATTCTCGACGCCTTTGCCCGCCCCGAGGATCTCGGAGACGCTGCCCATGACGTAGGCACTGTCGGTGATGGTCGCCGTCAGGGGATCGGAGAAGTCGCCCGGCGAACCCTGCACGGCGAGGAGCGTGAGGGGCTGACCGCCCAGGTCGCGATCATCGACGGCGAACGCGGCGACGGCGCGCACGTCGTCGGCGACCGCGGCGGCCGAGGCGTCGCGAACGAACAGTCGGATGACGATCTTGTTGACCCAGGGGGCACCGGGATGCTGCACCTCGACCATCGCGCCGTTGATGCCCGACGCCTGCGTCAGCCGCTCGGAAACCGCGTTCTCATTCATCCCGCTACATCCCGTCAGTGTCAAGATCATGGCCAGGGCGATGGTCGCACCGACTCCGGCGCGGCGCAGCTCAGCCACGGCTGTAGACCATCTCATACACCTCTTCGTGCGTGTTCTTCAGATCGTCGGCGAAGAAGATCTCGTCGCCCGGCCGCACCTCGGGAACCAGGTCGTCGGCCAGCTCACCGTACATGTTCGCATCGTGGATGCGGATGTCGACGGGGTGGTAGGTCTGCCAGTTCGGCCCCGGTACGTCGTTGGGTCCGTAGCCGACGAACTCCAGCGTATGCACGGGGTCCCAACGGTTGTTGACCTGCGTCACCCGCACCGACGGGTCGATCTCACCGGCGTGCTTGTCGATGGCAGAGCCGGCCGTCACGACCGACTGCACGCGGCCGGACAGGCGCGGATCGGTGGCCAGGTCGCCCGCCATCATGCCGCCCAGGCTCCACCCGGTGAGCATGATCGGCGCATCGCTGTCGAGCGCACCCGACGACTCGAGTGCGTCCCACACGGCCTTCTTGTACTGCGTCTCCAGGCCGGGGAACAGGGCGAGCATGGCGTCTGCGGAGAGGTCGTTGAGAGCCCCGTCGCCGTTCATCGGCGACCAGTTCTGGGTACTCGGCAGCTGCACGCGGTAGCCGATGACGTTGCCCGCGGCATCCGTGATGGCGACGACACGGATGACCGTGCGCTGCTCACCACCGGCGACATCCTGACGGCCGACCTCCTCGAAGAGGTCGCCGTAGTCCTGGGACGTGTACTGGTCGGTCGTGGTGGCGTCGTCCGCATCGGAGGGGTACTTCTTCTTCGGCTTTAGCTCCTCGCCGGGCGCGGGGCTGCGGCGAATCGGCGTGCCGAGGCCATCGCGGATGAGGAAGGTGAGCAGCATGGCGCCGACGAGGAGGGCGGCGAGGATGCCGAGGGCCACCCACCCGATGATGGCGGCGATCGCCGAGAGCACCGCGATCACGATGATGATGACGACGATGATGACGACGATGGCGACGAGGATCGCGAGCAACTCCCCGAGGACTTCGAGGATGCCCTTGAGGACGTTCGCCGCCCACTCGCCGATCCATCCGGCGGCACCGTCCCAGAACTGGTTCCAGTTGTCGAACGCCGAATCGCTGTCGCCCTCGATGGCGGTCTCGATGTGGCTGATGGCGACGTCGGCGATGGCGCGCAGGCGCTCGCGCGCCCGGTACAGCTGCTGGCGGGCGTCCTGTACCTGCGAGGCCGCGTTCGACTGCGCCTGCCGCATCCGGCGCAGGTCGGCTTCGATCTCGTCGATCTGGGGTTGCGGGGCCTCGACCGCCTCGGCACGCAGCAGGTCGCCTTCGCGGCGGGAGATGTCGTTCGGGATCGTCGCGGACTTCTGCTCGTAGTACTCCGCGGTGGCGATCGCGGCTGTCGCATCCTGCTGGATGGGGCGCAGGTCGGCCGCGTACGTCTGCAACGCCTGACCCGTGTTGCGATAGCGGGTTCGCGCCCGGCTGAGGGAGCGGGCGACCTCGGATGCCGTCTCGGCGAGGGCCTCGGTGGATCGCGAGGCCTGCCCCTCGATGAGTCCGCGCAGGGACGCGGTGGCCTTCTCGATCGCGGCGGCGGCCGTCACGAGGTCGGCGGCGCGCGGGTCGAGCTGATCGGGCTTGCCGAGGAGGATGTCTTCGAATTCGACGGAGATGGCGCTCATCAGCCCTCCCCCTCTCCGTCGTTCTGGGTCTCGGGCGCGGCCTCCTGGGCCTGACGTGCCAGTTCGGCATCGACCTCGGTCATGCTGTCGACGATCGCATCGATGCCGTCGCGCAGGAACTGGAGCTTCTCGGTGAGCTTTCCCCGGTTGTAGTCCCAGTTGTCCGCGAAGTCACGGACCTTTCCGGCCAACCGGTCCTCACCGGTGAGTCCGGCGAGGTCGCCGCCGACGGTGCCGGCCGACTCGAAGGTCGACAGCGCGTCGTCGACGCGGGTGCGCGCCGTGCGCAACGCATCGAAGTCGAGCTGAAGGTCAGTCATCTTCTTCTCCCGAGGTTCGCGAGGCCCGCCACCCGCGGTGTCCGGGTGACGGAAGCGGGTGGAAGGCCTCGTGAACCTGCGGGGCGCGCGAGCGCCCCGCAGGTCGACATCACTGACCGAGCTGGCTGGCGAGCTGCTCGTCGGTGGACTGCAGGGCCTGGGCGGCCTTCTCGAGGAAGGAGGCCATGCCCTCGATGCCCTGGACCGTCTTGGTCGCACCGGTGGTGAACTCGGTGTACGAGGCGTCGAAAGCGCCCGAGGCGCGGCTCGTGGTGAAGCCGTCCTGGACGAGCTGGGCGACCAGCTGACGCAGGCGCTGCAGGTTCGCCTCGAGCTCGTTCTGTCCGTCACGCAGGCGCGAGGCGGCCGAGTTCATCTGGTCGTAGGTGACATTCAGATTGGCCATGAGGGCCCCTTTCATCTGGCCCGGCCGGTGTGCCGGGAGGTCTTGTTGTTTCGAAGATAGGCGGCGTCGCGGCCCGTGACCATGGGGAGAACTCCCCATGAGCGCCCGCGCGCCCGGCCCACCGCGGTCATGTCTGCGCCGCCGAGGAGGCGAGGGCGCCCGACTCGACGCCGACCGGGACGTCCCCGGCCACCAGCGGGAACTGGATGCGCACGGTCTTGCCACGATGAGCCAGGATTCCGCGTCCCACCGGGAGCTCGCCCCGCACCAACCGGGGGAACGGCGTCTTGAGAACGACCTCGCCGTCGATCGTCTCCGGCTGCAGCACGACGCCGCGCCGCGCGGCCTTGATCTCGCCGAGCAGCCCGAAATTCGTCGTCCACTCGCTCATCTCCCCGACCACGACGAAGAACACCTCACCGCGACCGGCGCGTTTGACGAGCGTGGAGAGATTCATCTCGATGATCGACGTGGCGAACTCTCCGATGCCCTCCAGCACGACCAGCGGCACGGGTCCGCCCGCCTGGGCGCGGTCGGCCGCCTCATCGACGGCGCCGAGCACCGCCATGGCCGCCGAGGGAGACTCGGCGGTCGCGGTCCACGCGACAACGTCCTGCACGGGCGATCGACGGTCGCCGATGTAGAACGCGGGCGTGTCGGGCCGCGCGCGCAGCGTCTGCCGCGCGATCGCGGCGGCGGCGGTGGAGCGGCCCGCGCCGGGCGAGCCGGCGACGATGAACGTCCCGCTCGCCTCGATCCCGTACGGGCCGAGGTCGAGATCGGACAGACCGATGGCGACGCCCGCCGCGGTCGTCGCCGGCAGGTCGTCCGCACCGTACTCGACGGGCAGTGCGCGAATGCCGGGAGCGGGCGTCGTGCCGCGTCGCGTCATCGCTTCGGCCATCCGATCGATCGCGAGCGACTGGTCCTTCGTGCTCGACGTGCCGCCGATCACGGCGATCTGCGCCTCGTGGTCGTCGACGATGGCCCGACCGGGCGCCGCGTCGGGGCCGAGGATGTCACGCGGCATCCCGAGGAGCGCATAGCCGTCTTCGTCGGCCATCCGCAGCACGATGCGGCGTTGGATCATCGCCTGCAGAGAGGTGGGCACGCTCTGGCCGCGGTCGGCGGTGAGGGCCACGTGGATGCCGAGCCCGCGACCGTCGGTGAGCACCTGCTGGAACGCGCGGTAGGCCTCGGCCCGACCGGGCACACCCTCGAACGCGGAACGGAACGCGGGGAAGCCGTCGACGAGCAGGAGGATGCGCGGCTCGTCGGGGCGGCCGGCGAGAGCGCGGTACTCGGTGAGCGTGGAGGCGCCCGCCGCCGCATACGCGTCGCCGCGACGGTCGAGCTCGCTGCGGAGCGTGGCGAACAGGCGATCGATGCGTTCCGTGTCGTCGCCGGAGATGACGGCGCCCACGTGCGGCAGCGACTCGAGCATGCGCAGGCCCCCGGTCGCGGCATCCAATCCGTAGACGTGGACGGGGCCGCCGCGCGGAGTGATCCCCGCCGACACGGCGAGCGTGCGCAGGGTCACGGACTTTCCCGAGCCGCCGGTGCCGAAGATCGCAAGGTGGCCCTCGGTGTCGGGCTCGAAGAAGAAGGGCACCTGGTCCTGGCGCTCGGGCACATCCACGACGCCGAGCACCAGCCGGGCGTCGGTGCGCTGGTGCAGCTTGGTCTGGTCGAAAGTGGTGGCCAGCTCGTCGAGCCACGGCCGACGCGGCGGCGCGATGCGGGCGAGCTGCGCGGCGTCGCCGAAGCGCGCCACGAGCAGCTGCTGATCGTTGGGGCCGAGATCCTCGGTCTCGGCGGGCGCCTCGACGGCGGCCTTCTCCCACACCGGCGCGTCGCCGAGCAGGAACGGACGCACCTCGACGGCGGGTTCGGCTTCGGCCCGGAGGCTCCACCCGCCCGAGTAGGCCGACTGGAAGAGGTTCATGCGGCCCGGACCGGTCTTTGCGATGCCGCGTCCCGGGATGCCGGGATCGAACAGTGCCGCCTCCTTCGAGCCGATGACGTCGTCGGAGTCGGTCTCGTCGGCCATGCGCAGCGCGACGCGGAGGTTGGTGTTGGCGCGCAGGTTGTCCTTGATGACACCGGCGGGGCGCTGCGTCGCCATGATGAGGTGGATGCCGAGCGAGCGCCCACGTTGGGCGATGTCGACGACGCCGTCGACGAACTCGGGCACCTCCTTGGCGAGTGCGGCGAACTCGTCGATGACGAGGACGAGTGCGGGGGGAGCGTCGGGGTCGGCGGCCTTCTCGAGCTCGAGGAGGTCTTTCGCCTTCTTACGGTTGAACAGGTGCTCGCGGTGATGCAGTTCGGCGCGGAGGCTCGTCAGCGCCCGGCGGACCAGATGGGGGCTGAGGTCGGTCACGAGGCCCACGCAGTGGGGCAGGCTGACGCAGTCGGCGAAGGCCGAGCCGCCCTTGTAGTCGACGAACAGGAACGTCACGCGCTCGGGGCTGTACTCGGCGGCCATGCCGAGCACCCACGCCTGCAGGAACTCGCTCTTGCCCGAGCCGGTCGTGCCGCCGACGAGGGCGTGCGGACCCTGCTGGCGCAGATCGAGGTGCAGAGCGCCCTGCGCGCCCTGTCCGACGAGGGCACGAAGCTTGGGCTGGTAGCCCGCGCCGGAGCGCGTCGCACGGATCGACGCATTCTGCGTCCACCGGTCGATGACGGCGTCGGCGCTCGTCGCCATGTCCGACCCCAGCAGCTGCAGCAGGGGGATGGTGCGCGGCACGTCCCCGGCGTCCTCCGCGACATCGCCGATGTCGGTGATGCGGGCGAGCGCCCGGGCCACGACGCCGAAGCGCGCGGCATCCAACGCCTCCACGCGCAGCGGCGCGATGACGGTGCCGAGGCGCACGAAGTTGGCGCTCGCCTCCCCGTCGGCGGGAAGCTCGACCCACGTGCGGCAGGCGGCGGGCAGGTCGGACACGCGCGACGTCGCCCACACCGGGATGACACCGCTGCCGGCGGCACGCTCACTCAGCTGGATGAGTCGCCCCCGGTCGACGGGCGCGTCGGGCGTGATGATCACGACGTATGCCGGAAGCGGCATCTCTTCCTCGCGCCCCCGCGACTCGCCGACCTCGGCGCCGGCGGCGGTCGCGGCATCCGTCGCCTTGAGCGCCCGCAGACGCCGCAGCTGCTTCGTGCGGGTGTCGACCAACTCCTCCAGCTCGGCCAGCAGGCGCGACGCGGTCGCCGCGTTGTCGGCGATGGGGGCCGTGCCGAGGGCGTCCTCGGCGGCCCACGTGTGGGGCAGCCACTTGAGGTCGGCAAGCGCCGCACGGGTGGCCGGGCCGACGAAGGCGACGATGTGGACGTCGGACGGCGCGTGCAGCCCCGCCGTCTGGGCCAGCAGCGCCCGCGCCGTGTCGCCGACGCGCGCCGTCGAGCCGGCGATGCCGATCGCGCCGGCCTCGGCCAGCGACTCGAGGATCGGCACGTCGTCGACCTCGCGGAACGCGTCGACGACCTCGTCGAGGCGGTCGACGTACGACGGGATCGCCGCGTCGCGCTTCGTCGACTCGGCGACGGAGTTGCGACTCGGGGCGGTGCCGTCGCCGAGACGGACGTGCAGGAACGACCAGTGCTCGGGCCGGCGCGTCCACACCAGAGGCCCGGCGGCGAGCGCGTCGGCGCAGATGGGATCGAGCTCGGGCACCTCGCCGCGGCGGACGCGGCGCTCGGTCTCGCGCTCCTGCTCGAGGCGGGTGGACAGGCGGGTGAGCTGCTGCTCGAAGCGGTCCTTGTCGCGCTGCAGCTGCGCGCGGCCCTGCAGGCGCGTCGTCAGCCAGGTGCCGAGCATGAGAAGCGGGGATGCCGCGACGAACACGAGCGCCATCGGATTCTTCATGACGAAGAAGAGCACGACGCCCATGATCACCGGGGCGATCATCGCCAGCCACGGGAACATCTGCGGAGCGGGCGGTGCCGGCAGGTCGGTGCCGGGCAGCTCCTCGCCGAGGTAGCGCGCCTCCACCCGCGGCGAGCGCACGAACGGCACCTGCCGCCATGTGGAGGGCGCCGCCGTGGCGTCGGCGGGGGCCGCCGTGATGCGAAGGCGCGTGTCGCCCAGCACGGCGTCGATCTGGCCGTCGGCGGCCGTCAGGTAGGTGACCGGCGCGCCGTCGACGAGGATGCCGTTGGCGGAGTTCAGGTCGACGAGTTCGGCCCGGCCCTGCCCGACCTCCAGCCGCGCGTGCCGCTTGGAGACGAGCGGGTCGTCGAGCACGATGTCGCACTGGGGGTCTCGTCCGATGATGACCACCCCGCGCTGCAGCGGGATCGTGGTGCCGGCACCGGCACCCGAGGCGATCTCGACGTCGCCGAGCTTCTGCGGCGGCTGATAGCCGGTCGGCACGATGCGCACGGCCGAGCCCGCACCCAGCTGGACGTGCGAGACGGATGCCGCGGCATCCAGCACCTCTCCCGGGCCCGGAGCGATCGTGCCGAACGCCTCGAGCGTCACCTCGTCGCCCGCCGCCGCCCCGCCGCCGCGCGGATCGAGCTCGGCGATGGTGCGTGCGAGGTCGCCCACGGTCGCATCGGCATCGGCGTTGATGACGAGATCTTCCGGCTCGCCTCCGGGGCGGACCAGCGTGGTGCGCAGCTTCATCCCTGTTCCTTCCTGCGCGGTGCGTCATCGGCGGCGTCGCGATCGTACGCCGCCGGGTCGTCCAGCATGGCGAGGTCCTCTCGCACCACCAGTCGCGAGGCGACGGCGTGCTCCACCAGGCGCACGCGGCGGTTCGTGGCCGAACTGGTCACGCCGCCGCGCAGGCCCGGCACGCCCTGACGGTCGAGCTTGTCGCAGACGTTGTCGAGCTTGCGATTGAAGCGGGTGATGCTCCAGCCCAGGCGCTGCGCCGCAGCGGCCGAGCTGGGCAGTTCGCTCATCCCGGTGCCCTCGCGCCGCAGCACCGGCTCGGCCAGAGCGAGGATCAACAGCTTCTGGCTCGGTGTGAGGGGAACGGCGCCGATCGTCGACTCCCCGTCGAGGACGCTCTCGGGCGCCGTCTCGCGGAAAGCCGGCTGCGCCGTGTGCACGGACAGTTCGTAGGTGGTGGGACCGGCGCTGAAGACGACCGTGGTCACTCCGAACACGATCGGCAGGCGGGCGCCCGGGGCGAGTTGGGCCTGCACCCGCCCCTCCGTGTCGGTGACGGTGGCCGACAGGCGCGAACCGATGTTGACCAGCCACCACAGCCCGGCGGACTGCTCGATCGAGAGGAAGTGGCGGTGCAGGAACCGGTTGTCGTCTATCGCGAGATCGCCCTCCCGGCCGATCGTGAACCGTGTGCCCGACGGCACCGTGATGTACTCGCCCGCGAACTCCACCGTGATGTCGCTGCTCGCGGCATCCGCTGCGGCCTCGTCGAGGGGCGGAACCGTGTCGTGAATGTCGGTCATGGGACGCACTTCCGCATCTCGGTGCTCGCCACGCCGCTCTTGCGGACAAGAGTGACCGCGACGCAGGTGGTGCCCGCGGCATCCACGGGAACGGACACCGTGGGCTCGGTGACCTTGCGGACGTCGCCGTTGCCGGCCAGCGTGTACGCGTACCAGAGGTAGCCGTCGCCGTCCTTCGGGTCGGGGTTGGTCCAGGTGAAGACGACGTTGCCGCCCTCGATCCGGCCGGCGAGCTGCGTCACCGCGGGAACGACGTCTTCGAACGGGTCCTGCGCGACGGCGGTCGTCGACGGCGTCGGAGACGCCTGGGGCTCGACGGCGGGCGCCAACAGGCTCGCACCGACGGCGACGGCCCCCACGACGGCGACGACGGCCGCGGCGATGCCGAGACCGATCCACAGACCGCGGCGGGACCGCGGCACCACCGGCTCGTCCGCGCCCGCGACGGCGTCGGCCTCCGGTGCGGTCGCCGTGCGTGCGGCCGCGGGATCGAGCGTGTGCGCCGTCACCGGCGCCCCGGCGGCGGGGCGGCGGATCGTCGAGGACGTATCGATGTCAACCTGCGGAGCGATCGAGACCGGACCGCGCAACAGCGTCGGCTCGGCCGTGTCGGCCGGGGCGGCGGAGGTGGATGCCGCGGGCAGGGTGCCCGTCGTCTCGGGCGCCCACGGGTTGTCCCTGTCACGGCGGCGGGTGGGGCCGGCGGCGGGGTTCGTGTTCGGTTCGATGCTGACGATGCCGCGGACCCGGGTGAGCTCGCCGTCGGCGTCGTCGTCGGCATCCTCGTGCGGGGCATCGTCGAGGATGTCGATCGGGGTGACCGAGTGGGCGAGTTCGATCTGCACGCGCTGCAGGGCACGGGCGAAGGCGAGGGCGGATTCGTACCGATCGCCCGGACGTTTGGCCATCGCGCGCTCGAGCACCAGTTGCAGCGAGGCAGGGGCGTCGGCCCGCGTCAGCGGCGGCACCGGCTGGGACTCGATGCGCTGGATGAGATCGGCGCCGCCGTTGCGGCCGCCGGGCTGCTCGAACGGCGAGCGCCCGGCCAGCAGCGTGTAGACGGTCGCGCCCAGCGCATAGACGTCGGTGGCGACCCCGGATCCCGGGGCGTCGCTGAACGCCTCCGGCGGCGACCACGGAATCGACATGCCCCCCGACGACTCCTCCGACTCCGCCGTCGTCGCGATGCCGAAATCGGTGAGCGCGGGGCGGTTGTACTCGGTGACGAGGATGTTGGCCGGCTTGATGTCGCGATGCAGGATGCCGGCGCGATGCGCGGTCTCGACGGCGGCCGCGACCTGCACACCCACCCGCAGCGCCTCGGCGACGGAGAAC
The DNA here is from genome assembly GCF_056313825.1 of Microbacterium sp. DMC48. NCBI lineage: Bacteria > Bacillati > Actinomycetota > Actinomycetes > Micrococcales > Microbacteriaceae > Microbacterium > Microbacterium sp. DMC48. Next base: position 814,051 of record NZ_JBQUZN010000003.1, read on the forward strand.
GCCGCCGTACGGGAGCGCACCTGCAGGTTGGGTCGCGAGCAGTACTCCATGACCAGGTAAGGCCGGCCGTCGTCGGACACGCCGGCCTGGTAGATCGTCACGATCGCCGGGTGTGTCGACAGCAGAGCCATGACGTTCGCCTCGGCGGTGAACTGCTCGGCCGAGCCCGACGCCAAGCGGTCGGGCAGCATGACCTTCACCGCGACGCGGCGGCGGGGAAGCTGCTGCTCATAGAGATAGACGTCCGCGAACCCACCCGAGCCGAGCACGTCGACGTAGGTGAATCCGGGCAGGGCGGGCGGCGGTGCCGGCGGACGCTTGGCGGCGCTCACGGGAGGTCCTCGAAGGTCACGGTCACGTCGTCGCCGAGATCGAGGACGTCACCGGTGACGACCATCGTCGGCTCGTTCGGGTGCAGCCGCACCGGTTCGCTGCCGCCGCGCAGCAGCACGGTGCCGTTCGTCGTGTCGAGGTCGGTGACGAGCACGTGCTCGCCTTCGGCACGGATCTCGACGTGGCTGCGCGAGATGTCCTGATCGGGGCTGTCGACCGCGACCAACGTCGGCAGGTCGGCTCCCGTGGTGCGCGTCGATTTCGGGCGACGGCCGATGATCACCGGGCGTTCGAGCTCGACGACCCGACCGGTCGACAACCGGATGCGCCCGCGAGCCGGCCGGCGGGCGGGAACGTTGTCGGTCGAATCGAACGCGGGTCGCTCGGCGCGCAGCGCCCGCATCTCGGCGACGGCGATCGTCGCACCGTCGTGGTCGCCGAGGTCGCCGTGGTCGCCGAGGGCGTCGCGTGGCGCGGGCTCGCGCTCCGGCGACGCGGGCTCGCCGGACGCGGTCTCGACGTCGTCGGGGTGCGCGTCCTCGGGGTCCGCGACGACGATGGCGGCGGCCGAGACCGGGCGTGCGACCGTCTCGCCCCAGAGGAGGTCGTATTCGTCGACCGGGGGCGCGGCGGCATCCTGAACGTCGGTCGCCTCGGGGATCAGCGTGTCGGCCGAGGTGTCGGCAGCCGGCGCCGCGGGCTGCGGCTCGGCGTCCGGCGCGGGCTGCGATACGGGGGCGCCGCCGAACAGCCCTGGCGGCACCGAATCGATGACCGATTCCGAGGAGACGGCGGATGCCGAGGTGACGTGGACGGCCGGTTCTTCCTCGGCATCCGACGATTCCTCGGCGTCAGACGGCGCGTCGGCCGGGGCCTCGGCCGCAGCCTCCGCCGGGGCCGGAGCCACGGCCGGCGCGGAGGCTGCCGGCGGAACGGGAGAAACAGAGGGAGCGGAAGCAACCGATGCGGCGGCGAGGACGACCTCGACGAGATCGGCGCGCACCACTCCGGACTGCAGCGGCACGTCGGCCGCGGGTGCGTGCGTGCCCGGGTGCGGGGCGACACTCACACGCACGGCGCCCGGGACGAAGCGTTCTGTCCAGGTCGCCACTCCCCGTCCCGACACGGCCTCGGTGTGGTCGCCCTCCACGACGACCTCGACGTCACCGCGCACGGCCACGCGCGCACCGCCCGCCTCCGCGATCGCGAGTGCGAACGGCGGGATCGCCGTGAGGGACGTACCGAACGCACCCGTGAGCGCCTCGAGAACGGCACCGATGCCCCCCGCACCCAGCCCGCGCCACACGCCGGCGGCCGTCGCGGCCGACACGGCCGGAGACAGCAGCACGACGGCGTCGCCGTCGGCCGCGAGCCACCAGGCGTCGGTCGTCGTCGCCGGCCGGTAGTCGATCCGCGTCTTCGTCATCGCATCCGTCATCACACATCACCTCTCGTGCCCGCGCGCGGTCGGGTGTCGCCGTCCGCTTCGGCTCGGCGCGCCCCTGCGGGTGCCGTGTCGTACACGTCGTCGAAGCCGGCGACGTGCACGGCGTCCACGACCACCGCGGTGACGTTGTCGCGTCCGCCGTGCAGCAACGCCTCATGGATCAGTCGCGTCGCCGCGGCTTCGGGATCGCTCTCCTCGGCGAGGATGTCGCGCAGACGATCGGCCGGCACCTCGCCGGACAGGCCGTCGGAGCAGACCAGGATGCGATCGCCCGGCTCGGCCGGCACCATCCAGTAGTCGGCCTGCCCTTCGCTTCCGGCGCCGATCGCCCTCGTGATCTCATTGCGGCGGCTGTCGGTCGCGGCGTCGGCGCCGGACAGCACGCCGGCGTCGAGCAGTTCCTGCACGACCGAGTGATCGACGCTGATCTGCTCGAGCACGCCCTGCGCGAAGCGGTACGTGCGGGAGTCGCCGACGTTCACGGTCAGCCAGTATCCGACCCCACCGACGTCGGCGACGACGACGCCCGACAACGTCGTGCCCGCCGCGCGTCCGTCGCTGGCGATCGCCTCCACACGCGACCGGGCGCGCCGCAGCGCCGCGCGCACCTGGTCGATGGCGAGACTCGCACCGCCGACCAGGTGGGCGAACTCGGCCACGACCGCAGCACTGGCGCGGTCGCCCGCGTCGTGTCCGCCCATCCCGTCGGCGACGAGGAAGAGGGGCGCCTGCGCGAGGTAGGCGTCTTCGTTCACGCGGCGGCGAAGACCCGTGTGCGACGCCGCACCGACGCGGACGGCGATCGGGGGCTCCGCCGGCGTGGCGTCGGTCACGAGGTCACCTCGACGGTCACCTGCCGGTCGCCGAAGACGAGCACGTCTCCGGCCCGGACGCGAGTGCGCTCGCCCGGCTCCAGCGGGAGGAGGTCGTCACCGCGGCGCACCGCGACCCCGTTGGTGGAGTGCCGATCGACCACCCACACCGCGCGATCGTCGTCGGGGATCATCTCGAAATGCGTCTTCGACAGCGACAGCGTCTCATCGCGCACGGGTGAGACCATCGCGCCCGTCTCGGGTGCGGGATTACGGCCGAAGAGCGTGCGACCGTAGAGCGCCTGCCGCGTTCCGTCGTCCCACACGAGGCGCGCGAAAGGACGCTCTCCGGTGGAGATCCGGGTCTCGTCGATGCTCTCGATGACCACGCCGGCACCGGATACGGGCCCGCGATCGGCGGCCGGCGCGCCGGAGACCGGCGGCGTCGCGTCGGACACCTCCACCGTCGGCAGGCCGGGTGCGGGCGCGGGCGCGGGCTGATCGAGTCGGTCGGCGTCACTCACCCCGGGGACGAAGGAGATGACGCCGCTCGCGAGCGGAGTGCTCCGCACCGGCGCGGGAGGCTCGGCAGGCGACCAGCCGCCGAGTTCGGGCGCCGGCGCCTCCGGCAGAATCGGGGCAGCTGGCAGCACCGTCGGCGCCAGACTCGACGGGGGCGACGGGGGCGCCGCCTCCGCGCGGGAATCTGCTGCCGGCACCGGCGAGCGGCCGGCGACATCGGTCATGACGGCCCCCACGGCGCGGTCGTGCCATCCCCGGTGCCACGGCGACGAGTCGAAAAGCGGGGAGAAGTACCCGACGACGATCGCGCCGCCCAACGCCCAGACGAGGTTGCGGCCGAGCGCGCGGCCGAAGCCGAGGCGCGATGCCGGGGCCGACGCATCGACCGCCCCACCCTCCCGCACGAGTCGCAGCCCGAGCGCGCGCATGCCGAGCGAGCCGGCGCCGGCCTGCATCAGGGTGTAGACGACGAACCAACCGAGACCGATCACGTACGCCAGGGCCACGGCCAGCGGCAGGGGCAGTGCCCCTCCGGTGCCGAAGGAGATACCGGCGAACACGCCCACCGCGATCAGCAGGACGACCATCCCGATCGCCGCGTCGATCAGGTAGGCGCCCACCCGCCGGCCCACCTGTGCCGGGCGCCGCACGAGATCCAGATCAGTCATCGGAGGACTCCGTTCCACGAGGGCGGATGCCGCGGCGCACGCGCGCGACGACGGCGCCACCGGTGCCGGCGATCGCCTGGCCGAGGGCGTGCCACGACCAGCCGCTGCGGCGCAGCGACCGCACGCTCAACCGTGCGCGAAGGCGCTGCCAGACGGTCGTCGATCCGCGCATCTGGCCGACGATGTCATCGACTTCGCGCCAGAAGGCGTCGACATCCTCGGGTGCGGGGTCGCCCGGACCGAAGACATCCACATCGGCGCGGGTGGCGAGCTGCGTGACGCGCGGGTCGTCGAAAGTCGAGCCGACGACGAGCGCGCTCTCGGCACGGGTCGCCCCGATCGCCACCGGAGCCCGCAGATCGACGGCCGAATCGACCAGTTCGTCCCAGCCTCCCGAGATGCGGTCCGCGGTGCGCTCGGCGTTGCGTCGGCGCGCACGGCGCACGCCCTTGATCACGCCCATCACGATGAACGGCGCCGCCAGCAGCAGCAGGATGCCGAGGGTGAGGCCGCCGTACAGCAGCACGGGTCCGAGCCAGCTGAGGTCTGCGGCCTGCTCCTCGTCCTGGTCGCGGTTCTCCGCGATCGCCGGGGGCAGGTCGGCGGGCTGCTGGGCGGGCGGCGGCGGCTGGAGCACCTGGGGCTTCGGGTTGGCCTTCGGCTTGGTCGACTGGTCGTTGGGCTTGTTGTCCTCGTCGGGGGTGGGATCGAACGGAACCCAGCCGTAGCCCTGGAAGGCGATCTCCACCCACGCGTGCAGGTTGCCGCCGGTGGCCGTGAGCGTCGGACCGTCCTGCGGGTGCTTCTCGTCGGCGTGCCAGCCCATCACGACGCGTGCAGGCATGCCCAGCTGCGTCGCCATCAGAGCCATCGCGACGGCGTACTGCTCGTCGTCGCCGACCATCTGGTCGCCTCCGAAGAGCGACGTGATGCGGTTGGCCCCGTGTCCCGACAGCGAGACGACGTCGTCGCCCAGGCCGTGGCTGAAGAAGCCCTGCGTGTGCAGGTAGCTCTCCAGTGCCCGCGCGCGCTCGATCGGGGTGTCGGCGCTGGCGGTGGCCTTGGAGGCGATGTCGGCGATCTTCTCCGGAATGCCCGTCTGCTTCGGCATCTTGAGAGCCGCGAACGGCACGTCGGCCAGCGCCGTGTCGCTCGGGAGGTCGGGGATGACGGTGTCGATCGTGTACGCGTCGCCGGACGCAAGCCCCGCAGGGGCGACGGCGGTGCCGGTGGCGTCGTTGAAGTGCGTCGTGCGGGCAAGCTCCGATGCCCGCGGGCCGTCGAAGGTGAAGTCGCGGACGGCGCCCACATCGGGCACCCACACTCCGCTCAGGTCGCCGATCTCCACCCGCAGCGTGGCCGCGGTGCCGGTCGCCGCGGGAGACATGTTGGAGCGGATCGGGGTGAACGCGCTGGAGGAGCCGGCCCCGTCGTCGGACACGTTGTAGACGATGCCGTCGTACGCGTCCATCGTCGCCAGCCGCACGCGGCCGTCCTTGGGCAGTCCCGTCACGGTGAACAGGGTCTTGTCGGCGTCGTCGCGCACGGAGCCGCGGAAGGACTGCAGCGGACTCGGATAGTCGGTGATGTCGAACGGCGGCACGATGAAGTCGCGCAGGATGTACCGCGGCGGGGTGGCGACCGCGGCGGTGGCGATTCCCGCGGCCGAGGCGACGGCGAGCACGATCCCACCGGCGACGAGTCGGCGCGTGCGCGAACTGCGCACCGCCCCGGCATCCGAGGCGCCCGCCGACTCGATCCGCACCGCGGCGCGGTCGTGGTCCCACGCGCGGCGCAGCGCGAGCCAGACCGTCGCGACGACGGCGAAGACGATGCCCTGGACGAGCGGGGCCGCGGGCTGCGCGACACCCAGCAGGATCGTCGCGACCAGCACCGCGAGCGCGGGCAGCAGAGCCCAGGCGCCGTGGCGGGCCCGGAGCGCCAGCGATCCGGTGAGGACGGCGCCGACGAGAGTGAGGATGAAGGGGACCACGAGATGGCCGTCGGATGCCGCGACCGGCGGCACCGTGGTCAGCAGCTGCTTCCATGACGTGATCGTCCCGAGGGCGAGCTGCTGCAGGGTCTCCAGCGTCGGGACGACGCCGAGCAGCGCCGTGTGCGGCAACGCGAGCGCACCGCCGAAGACGATGTAGGCGCCGATCGTCGCGCCGGCCAGGCTCAGCACCCCGAGGCGCCACCGGGCTCCCGCCCAGGCCAGCGCCAGCCCGAGAGCGAGCCCGCCGACGCCGGCGACGAGGTACTGCGGCGAATCGAAGGTGGGGGCGAACCCGACGATCGACACCGCGAGCAGCAGGGCGGCGGCGGTCAGGTCGAGAGCGAGAACGCGCGGCTCGATCGTCGCCGCCTGTGCAGCGGGGCGCGGGGCGCGACGCGGCAGCCGCGGGCGCGCGCTCACGAGAGCACCTTCCGGACGGCCCGCGGCAGCTGGTCGAGCGCACCGACGGTGACGACGTCGGCCTCGCCGATGCGCTGCAGTGCCGGTGCGTCCACCCGGGTGTCGGCGACGACCGCGAGTGCGCGCACGCCGAGCGGCAGTCGTGAGCAGGCGAGGCGGAGTTCGGCCGCGTCGGTGCGCGAGCCCGTGACGAGCACGACGACCGCGGCATCCGGCGCATGGGCCGCGATGCCGCCGGCGAGCGCGACGATCCCGCCGAGCCGGGCGCGCGAGTTCCCGAGCATCGAGAGCTCGTCGAGGAAGCGGCGGGAGCTGAGCGAGCGCAGCGGCCCCTGCTGAGTGCGCGCATCGAGGACGCGGGAATCCCGCAGGGCGCGCAGGCCGATCGACCCGGCGACCGAGATGGCGAGTTCGAACTCCGCCGCCTCGCGATACTCGTCGGGAAGCGTGGACAGGCCCACGACGAAGTGCGAGCGGCGCGTCTCTTCGTACTGGCGCACCATCACCTCGCCGACCCGCGCGGTCGACTTCCAGTGCACGTGGCGCAGGTCGTCGCCGGGCTGGTACTCCCGCAGCGCGTGGAAGGACACGTCGTCGCGCGCGAGGTGCTGCACCGGCAGACCCTCCAGGTCGCGGAGGTGGCCGAGCGACAGGCCCTCCAGCGCCGTCGTCTGCGGGTGCACGTACAGATCGACGGCCTGGCGGCGGTCGTGCGCCCGTTCGAACAGCCCCAGCGGGTCGCCGCGGCGAACGCTCACCGGTCCGACCGAGAGCACACCGCGTGTCGTCGTCGGAATCGCGAAGACCTCTTCGTGCTCCTCGTCGGGCGCGAGGCGCGGCACCTGGAAGACGCCGCGCCCGGCGCCGACGGGAAGGATGACTTCGGAGGGCAGCAGCGTTCGCGGCGTGCGGTTGGCGAGCATGAGCCCGCCGACGGCGCGCTCGCCCACGACGACGCGAGTGCGCGTGAGGTCGAGCCCGATCTCGTACGTCGTGCGGCCGAAGAGGAAGCCGAGGCTGATGATCAGGGTCACCGTGATGACGGCGGCGATGACGAGGAACTCGCGCCAGCCGTAGGCGAAGGCCAGCCACCAGACGAGCACGGCGGTGGCGATCAGCACCCACCCCAGTGGCTGCACGACGTCGCCGATCGCCCGCAGCACGCGGACGACGCGGCGGCGCACCGCGTCGATGCGCTCCCGCCGGCGCTCGGCCGCGGTGGCCTCCCGGGGAGCGACGAGGGGCGCGTCGGCTTCGCCGTCGGCATCCGACGTCGGCGGCGTCGGGGCGACGGGCGCGGCGGCGTCCGCGGGCACGCCGGAATCATCACCCCGTCGCCGCGCGCGGCGCGACGGGGTGAGAGTGTCCGGTGCCGGCGACATCAGCTGGCGGCCCGCGCCAGGGGGGCCTCCACGGCGGAGACCGCCCGCTGGACGATGCTCTCGGCGGTCGTTCCGGAGAACTCCGCCTCGGGGTCGAGCACGAGGCGGTGCGCCCACACCGGCACGGCGAGGGTCTTCACGTCGTCGGGCACCACGAAGTGGCGACCCTGCGCGGCCGCGTAGACCTTGGCGACGCGCATCATCGAGATCGCTCCGCGCACCGAGACGCCGAGGCGGGTCGCGTCGGACGCGCGCGTGTGCTCGACGAGCTGCGCGGCATACCGCGCGACCACGGGGTCGACGTGCACGGTGGCGGCAAGGTCCGCCATGTCGGCAACCGCGCTCGTGGTGATGATGGCACCGAGGGATGCCGACGGGTTGCGGTCGACCGCCCCCGCGAGGATCCGCTCGGTGACGGCGAGCGTCGGGTAGCCGATCGAGGTCTTCAGCATGAAGCGGTCGAGCTGCGCTTCGGGCAGTTTGTACGTTCCCGACTGCTCGATGGGGTTCTGCGTCGCGATCACGAGGAACGGTCGACCCACCTCGTGGGCCACGCCGTCCACCGTGACGCGCGACTCCTCCATGACCTCCAGCAGCGCCGACTGCGTCTTGGGCGAGGCACGGTTGATCTCGTCGGCCAGCACGATCGAGGAGAAGACCGGACCGCGGTGGAACTCGAACCGGTGGTTCTGCTGGTCGTAGATCGTGACGCCCGTGACGTCGGAGGGCAGCAGGTCGGGCGTGAACTGGATGCGCGTGCTCGTGCCCTGGACGGAGGCGGCGATGGCCTTCGCGAGGCTCGTCTTGCCGGTGCCCGGGGCGTCCTCGAGGAGCACGTGTCCCTCGGCGAGCATCGCGGAGAGCACCAGGCCCACCACCTCCCGCTTTCCCAGCAGCGCCTGATCGACATTGTCGACGAGACGCGTGAAGGTGTCGCGGAACCACGCGGCCTGTTCGGGGGTCATGCTCATTCGTTCGTTCCTTGCTGTCGGATTCTGAAGAGGGAGGCGTTCATCCTCGTGGCCACCAGGACTTCTCCGTATCGACGGAGCCACCCCAACCGAGGATGTCGACGTAGACGTTGTAGCCGTCCGCACCGAGGTAGCAGGTGAGTTCCTGGCTGCCGCTGCCGTTGAAGTTGACGGGGTTGTCATACGAGCCCACGCGGCCGCCGTCGCGGTAGCACCGCACGTCCTTCGTCCCGATGTCGAGGTTCTGCCAGTTGACGACGAAGTGGTAGCAGCCGTTGTTGCAGCCCGCGGGTTCGAAGTTGCCGCGCGTGACCCACACCCGAGGCTGCGGGGGCGGCGGGGCATCGACCGTGCGTGCCGAGTCGGACGCCGTGGTGGTCTGGCCGGCCGCGCTCGTGCGGACCTCGATGCTGTGCGTCTCGCTGTAGCCGTAGCCGCGCGTGATCGAGCCGCTCGCGTCACGGCTGACGAGGCCGCCGTCGATGTACACCTCGGTGCCGATGTCGCGCCCGTTGCGGGACGGCGACGACCACGAGTACGTGATGTTCGTCCCGGATGCCGAGGCGTTCGCTGACGGGTTGCCGATCGGCCCGTAGGGCGACACGGCGTTCGAGTCGTTGGAGGCCCCACTGGCGTAGGTGCTGCCGTCGACGGTCGAGACGGCGCGCACGCGGATCGTGTACGTGCCGTTGTTGTTGACCTGGCCGTTGCCGATCGTGCCGGCGCCGTTGGTGCCGCCGCCGACCCAGTCGCCGCGCCAGCCGCCGCCGTTCACGGAGTACTGGTACTGGATCTCGTTCGCGTTCGCGCCGTTGCCGGAACCGGCCTGCCACGAGACATCGACCGTGTTGTTGCCCTCTCGGGCTGCGACACCCGTCGGCGCCGCCGGAGCGGTGACGCCGCGACGCGGGGCGGACTGCGGGCTGCGGTCGCCCCAGCCGGCCTTGTTCTGTGCCCGGACGTCGAACGTGTAGTCCGTCGTGGACGTGTCGACCTTGACGGCCTGGCTCGTCTGGCTGCCCGAGACCGGGATGGTGTTCACCACGGAGCCGCCGCGCAGGACCCGCAGCTCGTACCCGGAGATCGCGTCGCCGTTGTTGGCGGGCGCCTTCCAGTCGACCTGGATCTGAGCCTGCGAGCCCACCGGCGAGAGGAGCGTCGTCGTGGGCGCGGCGGGCGCGTCCGGCTTTCCGGCCGGCACCATCGACGCCGACCAGGGGCTGAACTCGCTCGGATCCGGCGCCTTGTTGTGGGCGCGCACGCGCACCTGGTACGACGCCCCGTTCTCGAGGCCGTCCCAGACGATCGAGGTTCCGGTGACGCCCGTCTTCTGCACGATGCCCGACGGCGGCGCCGGCGAGATCTCCAGCGTGTACGACGTGACCGGCGAGCCCTCCGAGCGCGGCGGAACCCACGACACGGTGAGGCTGCGGTCGCCGAACTGCAGCGTCGGCGGCGCGGGGGTGTCGGGGCGCACGTCGGGGCGTGCGGTCTCCGACGGCAGCGACGGGTCGGACGTGCCGACCTTGTTGCTGGCCGTGACCACGAAGTTGTACTCGACGTTGTTGGTGAGCCCGTCCAGGGTGCACGTGGTCGACGCGCACTGCTTCATGTAGTTGTTCGCCGTCGACGTGACGGTGTACCCGGTGATCGGCGACCCGTTGTCGGTCGGCGGGGTCCACGAGAGCACGACCGTGCGGCTCTGGATGCTGGAGACGACGGGGCGACCCGGGGCATCCGGCTTTCCCTGCACCGTGATGCGGATGCGTCCCTCGACCGCGCGGTCGGGGTCTCCGGTCGCGTCCATCACGCGGTAGCGCGCGATGACGGTGCCGACGAACGATTTGTCGCTGGTGACCTCCACCCGGTCGCCCTTGACGGCGACCTGGGCCTGCCCGGTCTCCAGCACCGCGTTCTCGATCTTGAGTGGGGTGTCGGGGAACGGGTTGACGTCGTTGGCGAGCACGGGCACCGATTCGGTCGAACCCTGGGCCGACTCGGCGATGACGTCGTCGTTGGCGCTGGCCAGCGGCCGCGTCGACGCGGTGACGGTGATCGAGATCGTCGCTTCCGCCGGCGTCGTGGTGCCGTCGTCGGCGGTGACCGTCAGGTCGGCGCGCGTGCCCTTCTTCGTGGATGCCGCGGCCGACACCTTCAGCTGTGTGCCGTCGACCGAGGCGGTGAGTCCGTCGGGCGTGGAGCCCTTGATCGCGAAATTCAGCTTGCCCTGATCGCCGGGGTCGGGATCCGTCGCGAGCGCCGCGAGGTCGAGCACGGTGGCATCCTCACCGGGCGCGACGTTCATGGAGGCGCCGAGCATCGTCGGCGACTGGTTGTCGGGCGGCAGAACCGTGATCGGGATCGTGAGCGTGGCCTTGCGCCCGGTCGGGTCGTCGGGACCGTCGCCGTCGGTGACCTCGAACGTCAGCGCGTCGGCACCGAAGTAGCGGTCGGCCGAGGTGTAGACGAGCGTCTGCTGGTCCTTGATGAGGTTCGCGCCGTTGGCGTGCACCGCCGACACCTTGGCGGCCTCGGTGATCACGACGCTCTTGCCACCGGCCGCGCGCACGTACTGCGACAGCGGAAGATCGATGGTCTCGCCGCTCTTGACCTCGACGGGTTTGGTGGAGATGAGACTCGGCGGCAGCTCCGACAGCGCCGGCACCCGGATGAACGCAGAGTCGGTGAGACCGTCAGGGTCGGTGACCGTGTACGTGATGAGCTGGCGCTGGTCGGTGACCTGCACCCGCACGGTGCCGTCCGCGCCCACGCGGGCGTTGTCCCCGCCCGCACCGAGGGTCACCGTGAGATCGCTCTTCGTGCCGTCGGGATCGTCGTCGTTCTCGAGCACCGCCACATCGGCCGTGGTGCCGTCCTTGACGTCCTCGGCGCGCACGCGGTCGTCGCGGGCGATGGGACGCTCGAGCGGAACGTTCGGGTCGACGGTGATCTGCACGCTGGTCGAGGCCCGCGCGCCGCGCGAGTCGGTGATCGCGTACTGCAGCGACGTGTTCATCTGCTCGTTCGGAGCCGTGATGAGCAGATACTTCCCGCTGACGCGCGCCTTCAGGCCGGGGACGTTCGGCGGCAGCGTCACCGGGTCGTCCTGGGCGAAACCGAACTCGTCGCCGTCGGGGTCGGAGTCGTTGGCGAGGACCGGCACCGCGACCTCGCGTCCCGGGCGGATCGTCACCGTGTCGCGCACCGCGTAGGGCGCCTGGTTCACGGATGCCGCGGGTGCGATTCCGACCTGCACGGTGGCCGTGGCGTCCTTGCCGAGGCTGTCGCGCACCCGGTAGGAGAACCGGTCGACGCCCGCGGAGTCGCCGAACGCCTCGTAGGTGAACGAGTTCGCCCCGGTCTCGACGATGCGCCCCTTCTTCGGCGCGTCGGCGATGCCGACCAGCTCGACCGAGTCACCGTCCTGGTCGATGCCGTCCAGCGGCACGGGGATCGTGACGGTCGAACCGCTCAGCGTGCGCGCGGTGAGATCGCGCGGCTTCGGCGCGGAGTTGGCTTCGTCATTGCGCGGCAGGATCTGGATCGTGACGTACCCCGCGTCGCGCTGACCGGTCGAGTCGACGGCTTCATACGTGACGTAGACGGTCTTCGGGGTGTTGCCGGCACGGAAGCGGACCTTGTCCTCGGAGACGAAGGCCTCGCCGTCGGCGGGGTCGACCAGCGGTGGCACGAGATCGGGAGCGACGTGCATCGTGTCGCCGTTGGGGTGGTAGTCGTTCGCCAGCACGGGGATGGTGACGGTGTCGCCGACGCGCACGACGGCCTGGTCGTCGTTGGCGACCGGCGGGCGCAGCTTCGCGGGCGGCGGCACCGGGATCACGACGATCTCGCCCTCGGCCGTGCGCGAGCCGTTGGAGATCGTGTACCCGACGCGCACCTGCTTGCTGAGTGAGCCGATGTCGCTGATGCGCACGGTCTCATGGCCCAGCACCGCAGCGGCGACGCCGGAGCCGGGGACGGAGCTGACCGACTGCACCACGAGGATGCCCCCGGCGGGATCGGTGTCGTTGGACAGCACGTTGACGAGCACGTCGCCGCCGACGGGCAGCAGAGCCACGTCGCGCACCGCGACGGGTGGCAGGTCCTCGTTGGATGCCGGGAGCACATCGATGCGGACGAGACCCGGAACGGAGTTGGGGCCGGCCGATACGAGGTACTGCGGATAGTACGTGCCGGGGCTGGAGGCCGTGAACGTGAAGGTCTTGTTCGCGAAGTCGGGGACGATCGTCGCGCCGGGCACCTCGTCGACGCGGGTGAGGCGCAAGGGCTCACTGCCGGAGCTCGTGTCGTTCGTGAGCGGAGAGACCGTCACCGTGCGTCCGACCTGTGTGACGACGTGGTCGGAGTTGGTCACCGGGACGGTCGTGCCGAGCGGGCGGATGTCGTAGCGCGCGATGCCGGCGCCGTCCGCCGTGCCGTCCGACACGACGATCGGCACGTCCTTGCGCCCCTGGACGCCGCCGATCGCGCGGTACGTGATCTGCCCATCCGGCGTGAAGTCCGCCTCGTCGCCGCCGTCGGCGGCGACGTCCTTGAGGAAGATGTCATCGCCGTCGGGGTCGATCCAGTCCGACAGCACGTTGTACGAGGCCGTGCCACCCGACTCGACGGTGATCGGCGTGGTGCGCTTCTGCACCGGCGCCGCGTTCACATCGAACGGGTGCACCGTCACCGTGACCGTCGCGGTGGCTTCGCCGCCACGACCGTCTTCCACGGTGTAGCGGAAACTCGTGGAACCGGTCGCGCCCTCGGGAGCGGTGAACTGCAGCGCCGCGCCGTTGTTGATCGGCTCGACGCTGCCGAATGCGGGGGTCGAGGCGGGTGCGGCGACGAGGACGTCGCCGTCGGCATCGGTGTCGTTGTCCAGGACCGGAAGCACCGTCGTGCGGCCGGGGCGCACCCCGTACTGATCGTCCTGAGCGATCGGCGGGGTGTTCTGGTCGGTGCGCTCGGGGAGCGTGGTCTGCACGGTCTCCTCGGTCGTCTTCTCCTCGTCATCGCCGTCGCCCTCAGGCGGCGTGATGTCCTGCCAGTTGTCGACGCGCTGCATCGAGTCCGAGGCCATCCACGCGGCACCGCCGAAAACGTCGTTGAGCACGACGACGTCGCGGTTGACCCGGAAGCGCAGCACGCTCGTCGCCTCGACGCCGGGAACATCCCGCGCGGCGTCGTCGGCGTCGCCGGGACAGTCGCGGACGAACCGTCCGCTGCCCGACCAGGCGCCGTACGCGCAGCCGGCCACAGAGACCGGCTCGGCGGGCGTGCCCTTCGAGCCGCCGGCCTCGATCGTCTGGGGATCGCCGCCCCCCGTGGGGATGCGCACCAGCGACGTCGGCGTTGCGAGGGTCACGGCGTCGGCCGTGCCCGACGGTTGCTGGAGCACGGCGTCGCCCGGCACCTGCACGCGCAGCCCGTCGCCGCCGTAGAGCGTGTTGGTGTCGTGGTCGAGCACATACGGCGTGGTGCCGACGACGGTCAAGGAGAGCTTGTGGTCGGCCGTCACACCGGGAAGATCGCGCGACGACTTCTGCACCGTCGTGCCGTCGTCTCCCTGTCCGTACGAACGGACGGCGGCCTCCGACGCTGAGGCCGCGTACACCGTGCCGTCGACGCCGACGGCGACCTTCGCATTCTTGCCCTCGTCGGCGACGGGTTCGGTGCCCTGGGCGCCGATACCGCTGATGGCCGTGAACGGGCTGGTCCAGAGTGCTCCCGTGGGCTCGATGACCGCGACGGTGTCCGCGCCCATCGCGACGGCGGCCCCGGGCTTGAGCTCGGCGGAGTCCGACATGATGACGCGGGCGGGATCGACGGCAGTGATCGACGACGCCGTCGAGTCGACGACGAGCACACGGGTGCCGCTCTGCAGGATGTCGTAGTCGGACGTACCGGCACGCAGGCCCCCGTCGAGCACGCGCGAGGAGTGGTTGAAGTGGCCGATCAGCAGGCTGGACTGCTTCGTGACCCACACACCGCCGTCATTGAGGTCGACCTCGGTGGTCGGCTTGCCCTCGTACGACACCGCGAAAAAGCCGACCACGAGAGCGGCCGCGGTGACCGCGGCGGTCGAAATCAGCGTACGCGGACGCGCGCGAAGCCACGCAAAGGACTTCATTGTGGGCTCGGCTCCCCTCCGGGCTCGTATTCATTTGCGTGGCGTCGGGACCTGTTGCTGAAGCAGGCGCACACGTCGTGCAGACCCGGATAGCCTACGTCACGAAATCAACGGCTGCGTGCCCTTGCACATGGGGAGAACTACCCACTATTGGATCGTCATGCTCCGACGTAGGTAGCCAGATGACGAGCCGTGAGCGTCTCACCCGTGGCGACCAGGTCCTCAGGTGTTCCCGCGAACACGACTCGACCACCCTCGCGACCGGCGCCCGGACCGACGTCGATGATCCAATCGGCGTGCGCCATGACCGCCTGGTGGTGCTCGATCGCGATCACCGAGTTGCCGGCATCCACGAGACGATCCAGCAACGCGAGCAGGTTGTCGACGTCGGCGAGGTGCAGGCCGGTCGTCGGCTCGTCGAGAACGTACACGGCGCCGGGCTTGGCCATCGCGATCGCGAGCTTCAGACGCTGCCGCTCGCCGCCTGACAGCGAGGAGAGCGACTGGCCCAGCGTCGTGTAGCCCAGCCCGACGTCGATCATCCGTCGCAGGACCGCGTGGGCCGGCCCCGTGCCGACGAAGGGGGC
Source organism: Microbacterium sp. DMC48 (assembly GCF_056313825.1). Classification (NCBI taxonomy): domain Bacteria; kingdom Bacillati; phylum Actinomycetota; class Actinomycetes; order Micrococcales; family Microbacteriaceae; genus Microbacterium; species Microbacterium sp. DMC48. The sequence continues at coordinate 829,325 of NZ_JBQUZN010000003.1, forward strand.
AGCCTCGTCGGCCGACATCGCCAGCACCTCCGCGATCGTCTTGCCCTGCCACCGGTACTCGAGCACGGTGTCGCTGAACCCGCTGCCGCCGCACAGCTCGCAGCGGGTCTCGACACTCTGTGTGAACCCGAGATTGGTGATGATGACACCGAGGCCTCGACACGCGGGGCAGGCGCCTTCGGAGTTGGCGCTGAACAATCCGGGCTTGACGCCGTTCGCCTTCGCGAACGCGGTGCGGATCGCATCCAGCACACCGGTGTAGGTCGCCGGACTCGAACGGCGCGAGCCTTTGATGGCCGTCTGGTCGACGACGACGACGTCGTCGAACGCCGGCAGGCTGCCGTGGATGAGCGACGACTTGCCCGATCCCGCGACTCCCGTGACGACGGTGAGGATGCCGAGAGGCACGTCGACGTCCACGGAACGCAGGTTGTGCAGACTTGCGCCGCGGATCTGGAGTGCGCCGCGCGCCGTGCGCGTCGCGGGCTTGAGTCGCGCACGGTGATCGAGGTGGGTGCCGGTGAGCGTTCCCGAGGCACGAAGCCCCGCGACGTCGCCCTCGTACACGATGCGTCCACCGGCGCGGCCCGCACCGGGTCCGAGGTCGACGACGTGGTCGGCGATGGCGACGACCTCGGGCTTGTGCTCGACGACGAGAACCGTGTTGCCCTTGTCACGCAGGAGCAGGAGCAGGTCGTTCATCCGCTGGATGTCGTGCGGGTGCAGGCCCGTGGTGGGTTCGTCGAAGACGTACGTGACATCGGTGAGACTCGAGCCGAGGTGGCGGATCATCTTGGTCCGCTGGGCCTCGCCTCCCGACAGTGTGCCGCTGGCGCGATCGAGCGACAGGTAGCCGAGGCCGATCGCGACGAAGGAGTCGAGCGTCTGACGCAGGCCCGCGACGAGCGGGGCCACCGAGGCATCGGTGATGGAGGCGACCCACTCCGCGAGCTCGGTGATCTGCATGGCCGCCGCGTCCGCGATGCTGACCCCGGCGATGGTCGACGACCGGGCTCCGTCATTGAGGCGCGTGCCGCCGCAGGCGGTGCACGGCATGAACTTCACCGCACGATCGACGAAACTGCGCACGTGCGGCTGGAGACTGTCGCGATCCTTCTGCAGGATCGACTTCGTGATCTTGAGGATGAGTCCTTCGTAGGTCATGTTGATGCCGGCGACCTTGACCTTCGTCTGCTCCTTGTAGAGCAGGTCGTTCAGCTGCGTCGCGGTGAACTGCGCGACGGGCTCGTCGGGCGGGAAGAAACCGGACTCGCTGTACCCCTTCACCATCCAACCGTCGGGCGTGTAGCCGGGCACGCGAATGGCTCCGTCGCGCAGAGACAGCGAGCGGTCGAGCACCTCGTCGATGTCGATCTCGCTCGCCTGCCCCAGGCCCTCGCACGCCGGGCACATCCCGCCCGTGATCTCGAATCGGCGGTGCTGCGTCGTGGACGCGGCCGCCGCGACCGTGAGGGATCCCGATCCGGACGCGGATGGCACGTTGAAGGAGAACGCCTGCGGCGAACCGATGTGCGGATGGCCGATGCGGCTGTACAGCACCCGCAGCATCGCGTGGACATCGGTCGCCGTCCCGACGGTCGAGCGTGCGTTCGCGCCCATGCGCTCCTGGTCGACGACGATCGCCGGACTGATGTTCTCGAGCGCGTCGACCTCGGGACGGTTCACCTGGCCCATGAACTGCTGCACGAACGTCGGATAGGTCTCGTTGATCAGCCGCTGCGACTCGGCCGCGATGGTCCCGAAGACGAGACTCGACTTGCCCGAGCCGCTGACGCCGGTGAAGACCGTGAGCCGACGCTTCGGGATCTCCACGTCGACGCCCTGCAGGTTGTTCTCGCGTGCGCCCACGACGCGAATGAGGCCGTGGGAGTCGGCGACGTGTTCGGATGCCGGTGTCATGGCGACAGTCTGCCGCGAGGGTGCGACGTCGCACAGTCCCGCGTCGACCCGCTCGCGCGTTCACACCGCGCGATGACACCCCGCGAGGTGATCGTCGACCATCCCGGCCGACTGCATGAGTGCGTACATCGTCGTCGATCCCACGAAGCGGAAGCCGGCGGCACGCAGCGCCTTCGAGAGCGCATCGGATGCCGCCGTCACGGCCGGCACGTCGGCGAACGCGACCGGACGCTCGCCCTCGGCCCGCACCGGCGGCGCGAACGACCACATGAGATCGTCGAGCGCACCCGTCTCCATCTCCCGCACCAGTCGGGCGTTGCCGATGGTCGCGAGGATCTTCGCGCGGTTGCGCACGATCCCGGCATCCGCCATCAGCCGCTCGACATCGTCCTCGTCGAACTCCGCGACCACGGCGGGCTGGAAGTTTGCGAACACCTCGCGGAAGCGGGGGCGCTTCCGCAGGATCGTGATCCACGACAGCCCCGCCTGGAAGCCCTCGAGGCTCATCTTCTCGAAGAGGGCGCGGTCGCCGTGCAGGGGACGACCCCATTCCTCGTCGTGATAGCGCCGGTACTCCGGGTCGTCGCCCACCCAGCCACACCGGAGCAGGCCGTCCGGGCCTTCGCGCAGATCATCCACCCGGTCAGGCTAACCGCGGGCGCCGACATCCCCGGCGACGCCGGCGCGGGCGCCGCGCGGGGCGGCTGATGCGAGACTCGCTCGCAGCGCCTCCTCCAAGTCACGGTGCGCGAAGACGAACCCGGCCGCGGTCAGCCGCTCGGGGACGACCCAGCGGCTCTTCAGCACGAGCTCCGGCTCGGTGCGCAGCAGCCACATCGCCGGCTCCAGCATCCAGCGGAAGGCGGGCACCCCGAAGGGAGCGCCGACGATGCGCCGCAGTGTGCGCATGAGCGTGCGGTTGTCGGAGGCCTGCGGCGCGACGACGTTGACGACGCCGGCCAGCTCGTCACGCTCGATCAGAAAGTGCATCGCGGCCACGACGTCGTCGATGTGCACCCAGCTGAAGCGCTGGCGTCCGCGGGTGCGGTGGTGCGGCGCGCGACCATCGCCGCTCGGATGCGGCCCGATGCCGCGGTAGCGGCGGTGCTGCAGCCACCAGCCGTCGCGCTGAGATCCGCCGAGGCCGAGACGGGCGAGCGTCGTCAGCATCCGGGTGGCGGGGCCGTCGCCCAGCACGATCGCCATCCGCATCGCGACACGGCGCGTCTGCGGAAGCTCTCCCGCGAAAAGCTCGTGCTCCCACGCCCGCGCCACGTCGACGGAGAATCCCGTGCCGAGCTCACCGGCACGCTCGGTGTGCGGGGCATCGGTGCGGTGCCGGTAGATCGTGGCGGTGGACGCGTTCAGCCACACGGCCGGAGGCGACGACGCCGCCGCGATCGCCGTCCGCAGGGCGCGCGTCGTCTCGATGCGTGAGCGCAGGATCTCGTCGCGGTTGCGGTCGGTGTAGCGGCAGTTGACCGACTTCCCCGCCAAGTTCACGACGACCTCGGCTCCCTCGACGGCTCTGACGAGTGCGGCGGCGTCGTTCCAGGCCACGCCGGTGGTGCGACCGACGACCGTGACCTCGTCGCCACGAGCGCGCAACGACGCGACGACGGCCCTCCCGATGAAGCCCGACGCCCCGGCGACGACGACGCGCCGCCGTGTCTGCTCGTGCACCGGCATCCCCTTTCTGAACGTGTTCAAAACAAGATACCCTCGGAGGCATGAGCGCGTCCAGTGACACGTCGGTCTATCAGAAGGTGCTCGGTCTGCGCTTCGCCGACCTCGACCCACGCCTACGCGTCTACTTCGGACCGATCCCCCCGGGCGCGGTCGGCGCCGGCGAGGGCACCTTCGAGGTCGCCGGAGCGAGGATCGCGCTCCTGCGCCCCGTCTTCGTCGTCCTGGCATGGCGACGCGTGCTGTTTCCCGAGAACGAGCAGGAGGTGCCGTTCTCGGTACGCAACGAGCGCGGGCCCGACGGGACCCTGCGCGCCGTCCGCACCTTCCGGTTTCGCAGACGCGAGCGCGTCATGCTCGACAGCATGCAGGCCGTCGAGGGCGCGATCGTCGACCGGCTCGGGCGACGGGGAGGGTTGGAGGTGCGCCTCGCTGCCGCCGTGATCGATGGCGGCCTTCGGCTGCGCTCGGATCGGCTCGCCTGGCGGATCGCCGGCCGGCGCATCCCCCTGCCGCCGTTCGCCCAGGTCGTCGTCGATGAACGGATCACCGACGGCCTGCAGCGAGTGGATGCCGTCGTGCGCCTGCGCGGAATCGGCACGGCGTTCCGCTACCGCGGCAGCTTCACCTACGAACTCCGGTGAGGAGCGCACCCTCCGCGGCGCCACCTACTTCTTCTTGAGCGACTTCTCCGAGACGGGCGCCTCGCCGGCGGCGGCGAGATCGGCGTAGTAGGCCCGCGCCTCGCGCTGGCGCTCCTGCTCGGCACCGGAGGCGATGGGCGCGCGGACGTGCTCAGGCTCGAAGGCGAACGCGTCGACGAGATCCTGCGCGTGCGGACGCAGCCGCAGCAGCAGGCGGTCGATGTACTTCGAGACGGATGCCGCGCGCTGTGCCGACAGTCGGCCGTTGATGAGGTACCAGGCGAGGTGCTTCTCGATGAGGTGCAGACCGAACAGGTCGCGCAGCCACCCCAGCACCTGCGCCGTGCCGGGATCGGAGATGCCGGCGATGCCGTCGCTGAATGCCTCCCACTGCAGCAGCTCGCCGTGTGCCCGCGCCGCCTCGATCAGCTCGGCCTGATTGGCATTGAAGATCGCCGCTGCCTCGGCGGGCGATGCCTTGGATGCCGGGCGCAGCCGCCCGGCGATGTCTTCGATCATCTGCCGCACGCGCTCCGCGAGCAGCTCGTGCTGCTGCTCGGCCCGCAGCCCGAGCTCGACCGAGCGGGCGGTGGAGCCGAAGTCGGTGACGGCCTGACCGAGCTGGCGCAGCCCCGCCCCGTGGAACACCTTGCCGGCGGTCTGCTTCGCGGCGAAGGACGCGAGCTTCGCGGCATCCGCGCCCTTGAACTGCTTCGCGAAGTCGTTGAGCAGGCGCTTGCCGACCAGCTGGAGCAGGACGTTGTTGTCGCCCTCGAAGGTGACGTAGACGTCGAGGTCGTGGTGCAGCCCGACGAGACGGTTGTCGGCCATGAAGCCCGAGCCTCCGCAGGCCTCGCGGCATTCCTGGATGGTGTCGAGAGCGTTCCACGTGGACAGCGGCTTCAGCGCGGCGGCGAGGGTCTCGAGGTTCTCGCGCTCGTCGGGGGTGTCGGTGCGTCCGCTGAAGACGCCGTCGAAGGTGCGCAGCAGCTCGTCGTTCGCGAAGAACTGCGCGTACACCTGCGCCAGTCGGGGCAGCAGGCGCCGCTGGTGCTTGCCGTAATCCAGCAGCACCACCTCGTCGCTGCCCGACCCTGAGTCGAACTGGCGACGCTGACCGGCGTAGGTGATCGCGATGTGCAGCGCGAGCGCGGTCGCGGTCGTCGCCGCGCCGTCGAGCGAGACCCGGCCCTGCACGAGCGCGCCGAGCATGGTGAAGAAGCGGCGCCCGGGGCTCGGGATGTCGGAGCTGTAGGTGCCGTCGGCGGCGACGTCGCCGTAGCGGTTCAGGAGGTTGAATCTCGGGACGCGAACGTGGTCGAACGCCAGCCGTCCGTTGTCGATGCCGTTGAGCCCGCCCTTGACGCCGTCGTCCTCGCTCTGCACGCCCGGCAGCATGTTGCCCTCGTCGTCGCGGATGGGGACGAAGAAGCAGTGCACGCCGTAGTTGACGCCCCCGGTGATGAGCTGGGCGAACACGGTCGCGGCCCGACCGTGCACGGCGGCGTTGCCGAGGTAGTCCTTCCACGCGCCGCGGAACGGCGTGTTGATGACGAACTCCTCGGTCTCCGGGTCGTAGGTGGCGGTCGTGCCGATGGCGGCGACGTCGGAGCCGTGTCCGATCTCGGTCATCGCGAACGCCCCCGGCAGCGTCAGTTCGATGACATCGCGCAGCCACGCATCGTGGTGCTTCTCGGTTCCGAGCTGGTAGATCGCGGAGCCGAACAGGCCCCACTGCACACCCGACTTGATCTGCAGCGACGGGTCGGCCAGAACGAGCTCCATGAATCCGGCGAGGTTCGCGCCGTTGTCCTCGAGGCCGCCGTACTTCTTCGGGAACGCGCGCCGCGACCCGTTGTTGTCGACGAGGGTCTGCAGCTGGCCGAACACGCGTTCGCGGTGGTCGGCGACCGAGAGCCCCTCGATCTTCCAGAGCGCCGGGTCCTTGATCATCTCGCGGGCCTCGCGTCGGGTCTGCGCCCACGTTCCCAGCAGCAGATCGGTGACCGTGTCGACGTGGATGCGCGGCTCGTGGGCCTCTGCGGCGGTGTGCGCAGCGGTCGGGGCTCCGCCGGCGGGCGTTCGCGTGTTCGTGGCGGGCTTCTTCGGACGGACGGCGGCGTCGGTCATCGGCGTACCTTTCGACAGCGGACAGGAAGACTCACGCTCGACGCTAGGAGCGCGCCGGGCACCTCGCAAAACGCTTGCGCGCTGCCCACAAAGCGGCGCGCCTCAGCGGCATTCTCACCTGTATGAGACCCACACCCACGTTTGGTGAGACTGAGTTCCACCGGGTTTCACCGCGTCGGCCCTCCGTCGCCCGCACGGACCGCACCGTCGGGACCCTCGACGAGCGACAGGGGGTCGGCGATGTCCTCGAGCGACTTGCCGGCCGCGCTGATGCCGAACACACCCGCGATCACACCGCCGAACATCATCACCGCGGCGCCCAGCACGTACCCCCAGAACAGCGGTCCGCGATCGGTGCCGTCGCCGACCATCGCGCCGTAGAGCCCGGGGGCGACCGCGCCGACGAGCTGCCCGATCGAGAAGACGTACGAGATCACCTGGCTGCGAAGCTCCAGCGGGAAGATCTCGCTCACCGTGAGGTAGGCCGCGGAAGCACCCGCCGACGCGAAGAAGAACGAGGCGCACCAGAACGCGGTGTGCGTGGCCGCGTTGAGCACGCCCGCGTTGAAGAGGAAGGCGCTCACCAGCAGGATGAGCCCGGCGAGCACGTACGTGCCGAACAGCATCCGGCGCCGCCCCCACGTGTCGAAGAAGTGGCCGAGCAGCAGCGCGCCCGACAGGTTGCCGACGGCGAAGACGATGAAGTACGTGGATGCCGCGGCGGGAGGCGTGTCGTAGAAGTTCTCGAGCACGAGCGCGTAGGTGAAGAAGATCGCGTTGTAGAGGAACGACTGCGTGACCATCATCGTCACGCCCACCAGCGTGCGACGCGGGTACTTCTGGAAGAGCACCTTCGCGATCGTGAGGAACGGCACCCGGCCGTACTCCTTGACGACGATCGCCTTGGACTCGTCGACGGGAGGCAGATCCTTACCCTCGCGGCGGATGCGCTCCTCGATGCCGTCGACCGTGCGCTCCGCGGCATCCTCCTGCCCGTGCGTCATCTGCCAGCGCGGGCTCTCGGGGATGTGGCGACGCAGCCAGATGATCAAGAGACCCAGGAGCGGTCCGAGGAAGAAGCTGAGCCGCCAGCCGATGTCCTGCGGAAGGATGTCGGCGTTGAGGAAGAACACGTTCGCCACGGCGCCGAGGGCCGCCCCACCCCAGTAGGTGCCGTTGATCGCGATGTCGACCCGGCCGCGGTACTTCGACGGGATGATCTCGTCGATCGCCGAGTTGATCGCCGCGTACTCCCCGCCGATGCCGGCTCCCGCGATGAAGCGGAAGACGTAGAAGAACCACGGCGCGAAGGCGAGCCCGGCCATGGCGCTGCCGACGAGGTAGATCGCGAGCGAGAGGATGAACAGCTTCTTGCGCCCGAGCCGGTCAGTCAGCCGACCGAAGACGAGGGCGCCGGTGACCTGTCCGAGCAGGTAGAACGTGCCCGCAAGGCCGACCTGGAACGAGTCCATCCCGAGGGTCTGGGCGTACCCGTTGGCCGCGACGATCTGCACCTCGAGGCCGTCGAGCACCCACGAGAAGCCGAGGCCGACGACGATCATCCAGTGGAAACGGGCCCAGGGCAGCCGATCCATCCGCGCGGGCACGAGCGAACGCACCTCTTTGACCTGCATCTTCGACGACGCCATCGCAGTTCCTCTCCGGCGCGCGACCTCGCGTACGCCGGGCACAGTTCTACTCCTGCGCGCACCGTCGGCGCCTCCGCTTGACGCGGGGCGATCGCAGGGGTAACGCGCGTGAGCGTGGCAGCCGCCTGGCGGGCGCGCGGAGGGCCGCGGCGCCGCAGCGGATGCGGATCACGCGCACAGAATCGGATGCCGCGCGCGGCGGCATCCGATTCTGTTGCGCAGGCCCGAATCCGATGCGGGAACGGGGTCAGGATCCGGGGTCAGAGCCCGGGTGGGATCCGGGGTCAGAGCTCGAGGCCGTGACCGAAGCGGAAGAGGGGGTCGGCGGTGTCGAACGGGACATCGGGACGTGAGGCCTCGACCGCGGCCATCGAACGAGGGAGATCGAACGGGAGCTTTCCGCGCGCCGACGCGCGACCCGAGAGCACGTCGAACAGGGCGGCGGCACCGGCGCCCCAGTTCGCGGTGAGGCTCACGTCGAGCTCGGCGAAGGGTGTGAGGATCGCGGGACGATCGAGGAAGACGTCGACCACGGTGGGCACCACTGCCGCGACCTCGGCGACGTGCGCAACCACCTCGGCAGGGAAGTCGAGCGAACCGGCGTGGAAGAAGTTCTCGAACGCCGATCCTCGCTGTTCGTAGGGCGCCTGAAGCCGCAGCACCGCGACGTCGGCCTCCGCGGGGGTTGCGACGAGCTCGCCATAGGCGGCCGCGACGGCTGCATCCACCCCCTCGACGTAGAGCTTGACGCCGCCGGCGAAGGGCACGGATGCCGTCGCGGACAGCACCGCGATCGAGGCGCGCTGCGCAGCCTCGCCCGCGGCACGGAATGCGGCGGAGCCGACGATCGCGTCGGCCGCCTCGGCATCCACGAACGGGTCGTCGAAGAGCCCCAGGACGAACTTCTCGCGCAGCAGGCGTCGCGCCGACACATCGAGGCGCGCGTCGGACACGACACCGTCGGCCACGAGCTGCACCAGGATCTCGGTGCAGCGCTCACCGCCGAACTGGTCGGCCCCGGCATCCAGGATCTTCGCCATGCGCTCGGCGGGCGTGAGGTGCTCCACCCCCCACGCGCGGGCCGGGAAGGGCGTGCCCATGATGTCGCTGTCGGTGATGAGGCCCCAATCGGTGCAGACGACGCCGTCGAAACCGAAGCGCTGGCGGAGCAGGCCCGTGAGCACGCTCTTGTTGAAACCGAAGCCGACCTCTTCGTAGGGGGTGCCGATCGGCATGCCGTAGTACGGCATGACCTGGCGCACGCCGGCGTCGAAGGCGGCCGCGAAGGGCGTCAGGTGCAGCTCGAATGCATCACCGGGGTAGACCTGCTCACGGCCGTACGCGAAGTGGGGGTCCTCGCCGTCCTTCTGCGGCCCGCCGCCGGGGAAGTGCTTGACCATGGTCGACACCGAGCCGGGCCCGAACGTCTCGCCCTGGAATCCGCGGATGTAGGCGGCGCCGAGGCGCGCCGACAGCTCGGCGTCCTCTCCGAACGTCTGCAGCTGGCGCGCCCAACGCGGCTCGGTCGCCAGATCGACCTGCGGGTGCAGGGCGACACGGATGCCGACGGCGGTGTACTCCTGCCGGGCGATGTCGCCGAAGCTGCGCACGAGATCCTCGTCGCGGGTCGCGGCGAGCCCCAGCGCGTCAGGCCACTGCGAGAACGGACCGGCGTGCATCGCCGCACCGGGGTTGTCGGTGAACGAGTGGCGGGGGTCGGTGGACAGCGACACCGGGATGCCGAGCCGGGTCGAGGCTGCGAGCTCCTGCAGCCGGTTGTGCCAGCGTGCGATGTCGCCCGCCGAGGGCGCGGCGCCCAGGAGGTTGAAATGCGTCATGTGGCGCTCGCGCACGTACTCCTCGGTGGACGGGAGCCCGAACGCGGGGTCGCCGCCGGAGAGCTCTCCGTCGGGGCCGATCGTGATCATCGTCTGGAAGAACAGGCCCGCCTTCTCCTCCACCGTCATCTCGGCCAGCAGCAGGTCCACACGCTCGTCGACGGAGAGCGTCGCGTCGAGCCAGGGGCGGGCGCCGACGTCGGGGAGGGCCGGGGCGGATGACAGCTCTGTCATGGAGGGGTCCTTTCACGGCGACGCACGGATCCGGTGCGCCTCTGTGCCGACCGTACACGAAACCCGACCGATTGGTAACTCTTTCCGGCGGGCGCCGCAGGCCGGGGTTAGGGTGAGCGGGGAGGCAGGATGGCGACGGCAGTGGCGCGAACACGCAATGCTGCGGCGACGCGCGCGCGCATCGTCGAGGCCGCGCGTGAGGTCTTCATCTCTCGCGGGTATCGTGCGGCGTCGCTGCGCGATGTCGCGACCGCGGCGGGCATCAGCCACCCGGGGCTTCTGAAGCACTTCGCGACGAAGGACATGCTCCTCGCCGCCGTCGTCGCCGGGTTCGACCGATCGACCGAGACGGCTCTCGCCGACCACGACGGCGCGCGCGAGGCCGGCGCGCTGCTCTTCTCGTCGGTCGCGGCGAGGAACGCGACGATTGAGGGCTATCTCGCGCTGTATGCGGCGCTCGTCGGCGAGGGCTCCACCCGCGGACACCCCGCGCACGCGGCGATGCGCGAGCGCTACCGTCGACTGCGCGCGGTGTTCGTCGCGCAGCTGTCCGCGGCCCGCACCGTCGGCGCGGTGCATCCCGGCCGCGACGTGGGCGGCGAGGCCGTCCGCATCGCGGCGGTCTGGGACGGCCTGCAGCTGCTTCAGCTCTATCTGCCCCGGCGCGTGGATCTCGTGTCGCTGCTCACCGACATGCAGGAGATGCTGGTCGCAGCCCCCGGCGCGCCCGGTCCGGCGCAACGCGACGGGGGTGAGGATGCCGCGGCATCCGCCCGTCCCGCGCCCTGGCCGACGCTCGATCTCGTCGACGAAGAGCCCGAGACGACGGAGGGCTACCGCGTCGGGCGCGAGCGGCGATCTCGGATCGTGCGCGACGCGACGGCGCTGTTCGCCCGGGATGGGTACGCCGACACCAGCCTGCGAGAGATCGCCGAGCGCGTGGGGGTGTCGAAGTCGGCCCTGCTGCACCACTACCCGTCGAAGGATGCGCTGCTGCGCGCCGTGCTGGCCGAGCGCGATCGTGCCATTTCGGTGTCACCGCCGGCGCACGCCCAGCGCGCTGCCGATGCGCTGCGGGATCTGCCGCGCAACGCTGCGATCAATGCGGCGTCCGCGCCCGGACTCATCGAGGTGTACGCGGTGCTCTCGTGCGAGGCACTGCCGCCCGACCATCCGGCGCACGACTACTTCACGCAGCGCTTCGCCGCCACGATCGACCATTTCACCGCCGTCCTCCGCGCGGCGCAGCAGGACGGCGACCTGCCGCCCCACCGCGATCCCGCCCGTGAGGCGATCCGGCTCGTCGCACTGTGGGACGGCTTGCAGTACCAGTGGCTGTACGACCGCGAGAGCGTGGACGTGGCCGCAGAGCTCGCCGCCCACATCGACGACATCCTCCCCCGGCGCTGATCGGCCGCCGTCGGCGGCGGGTGGCCTGCGGCCTACGGCTCGCATCGGATCCGGCCGTCGCTGCATGGACGGGCACCCCCGCTGAGCCCGCAACTCGCGCACGCGCGTCAGTGCGCGGCGATGACCGCGAGGACGCCCTCGCCGTAGGCCTCGCGCTTCTTCGCGCCGATGCCCGTGATGCCGTCGAGCGCCGCGATGGATGCCGGGCGCTGCTCGGCCAGCGCCCGCAGCGTCGCATCGCCGAAGACGATGTACGCGGGCACACCCTGTTCCTTCGCGACCCCGGCACGCCAGGCGCGAAGGGCTTCGAAGAGGTCGCGGTCACCGTCGGCCACGGCGTCGGACGCCGCGGCCTTGCGGACGCGCGCCGCACCCCCGCCGCGCCCGAGGACGTCGCGGCGCAGCGGCACCGGCGTCTCACCGCGCAGCACCGCCGCGCCTTCGTCGCCGACCGCGAGCACGCCGTACTCGCCGCGGGCGACGATGACGCCGCGAGCGAGCAGTTGTCGGATGACGCTGCGCCAGTCCTGATCGCTGAGGTCCGCTCCCAGCCCGTACGTGGCGAGCGTGTCGTGGCCCTGCTGACGGATGCGTTCGGTCGACGCTCCGCGGAGGATGTCGACCAGATGCCCCGCGCCGAAGGCCTGATTGCGCTCGCGCTGCAGCCGCACGATCGTCGACAGCAGCTTCTGGGCGGGGACCAACCCGTCCCAGGTGTCGGCCCCGTCGAGACAGGTGTCGCAATTGCCGCACGGCTCGGAACTCTGCCCGAAGTACGCGAGAAGGTTCTGCCGGCGGCACGAGACCGTCTCGCAGAGGGCGAGCATCGCGTCGAGGTGTTGACCGAGCCGCATCTTGTACGACCGCTCGCCCGGCGACTGATCGATGAGGCGCCGCTGCTGCACCACGTCGCCGAGGCCGTAGGCCATCCAGGCGATGGCAGGCTCGCCGTCGCGGCCGGCCCGGCCCGTTTCCTGGTAGTAGCCCTCCACCGATTTCGGCAGGTCGATGTGGGCGACGAAGCGTACGTCCGGCTTGTCGATGCCCATTCCGAAAGCGATCGTGGCGACCATCACCACGCCGTCTTCGCGGAGGAAGCGCTGCTGGTGGTGAGCACGCACCGCGGCATCCAATCCCGCGTGATACGGCAGGGCATCGACCCCTTGCGTGCGCAGATACTCGGCCGTCTGCTCCACCGACTTACGGCTGAGGGCGTAGACGATTCCGGCGGCGCCGACCGGCTGGGCGCGCACGAACTGCAGCAGCTGACGGCGCGGATCGACCTTCGGCTCGATGCGGTACTGGATGTTGGGACGATCGAAGCTCGCGACGAAATGCCGTGCGTCGGGCAGGCGCAGCCGCTCGGTGATCTCCTGATGGGTCGCGCGCGTGGCCGTCGCCGTGAGCGCCATGCGCGGCACCCCGGGGAAGCGCGCGCTCAGATCTCCGAGCGCGAGGTAGTCGGGACGGAAGTCGTGACCCCACTGACTGACGCAGTGCGCCTCGTCGATGGCGATCACACTGAGTGTGCCCCGCTGCAGCAGGGCACTCGTCGCGGGAGCGCTGAGGCGTTCGGGCGCGACGTAGAGCAGGTCGAGCTCGCCGGCGAGGAAGTCGCGCTCGACACCGGCGCGTTCGGACGGGCTCTGGGTGGAGTTCAGGTACGCCGCCCGCACACCGTTGGCGCGCAGGGCGTCGACCTGGTCGTGCATCAGTGCGATGAGCGGACTGATGACCAGCCCCGTGCCGGGACGGACGAGCGCGGGAACCTGATACGTGATCGATTTGCCGCCGCCGGTGGGCATGAGCACCACGGCGTCGCCGCCGGCGACGACATGCGCCACGATGTCGCCCTGATCGCCGCGGAACTCGTCGTACCCGAAGACCTCCTTCAGGACGGCCTTCGGGTCGGACGCAGACGCGGCTCGCCGCGCGGCCGGGCGGGCGGGTGCGGTGGCGGCCGGGTTGGCGGCCGGTGCCGCGTCCCGTGTCGCGCGAGCGAGCGCACCGGCATACCCGTCGTACTCCGGCGGCGGCGGGGCGTCGGCGTCGTCGGGCGGAGTCAGCTCATCCACATCCCACGGCACGTCCGCGTAGGGGTCGTCGTACCGATCGGTGGCTGCACTCACCCGTCCAGGCTAGCCGCGGCATCCGACACCCACACCCGCACCGCCCACACACCCCACCCACACCCCGCCGAGCCGCTACGATCCCGCCGAGCCGCCACGACAGATCATGGCGGCTCGCTCAGAATATGGCGGTTCGGCGATCGCCGGGTCCCCGGGGTGCTCGCGGGCGGGCGCGGCGGGTTAGAGCCGCACGACCTCGGTGACGCGGACGACGGCGGCTCCCTCCTCGACGGAGGCGGCGAGATCGACCTGGGCCCGGATACGCCAGTCGTGGTCTCCGGCCGGATCGTCGATCGTCTGCTCGACGCGCCAGAGACCGGATGCCGCGGCATCCGCCGTGTCGATCGCACACAGCCGCGGTGAGCGCGCGGGGCCGCCGGTGAGGATCTCGTCGTGCTCGTCGTAATAGCGGTCGAGGGCTTGCGGCCAGTCGACGTCGGGATCGAGGGCGACCAGCGCGTCGTCGTCCTGCAGAGCCGCGAGCTGCACCCGCCGGAACAGCTCGTTGCGCACGAGCACCGTGAACGCGCGCTCGTTCGTGAGGATGGAGGGCGGCGCCGGCGGCACGACCGGAGCGCCGTCCTCGGGCAGCACCGCCGCCGGGTCGATGAGCGCCGACCACTCGTCGACGAGACTCGAGTCGACCTGGCGCACGAGTTCGCCGAGCCACTCGATGATGTCGCGCAGCTCGTCGGTTCTCGCATCGGCCGGAACGGTCTGGCGAATCGCACGGTCGGCGTCAGACAGGTAGCGCAGCACCAGCCCTTCACTGCGGGACAGCTGATAGAAGGAGACGTATTCCGCAAACGACATGGCGCGCTCGAACATGTCGCGGACCACCGATTTGGGGCTCAGTTCGAAGTCGCGCACCCAGGGCTGCGACGAGGCGAACACCTCGAAGGACTGCGTCAGCAGGTCGGCGAGCGGTTTCGGGTAGGTGATCTCCTCGAGCAGCGCCATGCGCTCGTCGTACTCGATGCCGTCGCGCTTCATGGCGGCGACCGCCTCGCCCCGGGCGCGGTACTCCTGCTGGGCGAGGATGGCGCGCGGGTCATCGAGGGTCGACTCGATGACGCTCAGCACGTCGAGGGCGTAGTGGCCGGTGCCGACACCACCCTGCGCGGGGGCTCCGCCCGGCGGCACGTCGTCCTCCGGCGACAGCAGCTCGATGGCGGCGAGCGCGAAGGGCGACAACGGCTGGTTGAGCGCGAAGTTCGGCTGCAGGTCGACGGTGAGCGCGATGCGCGGGCCGGATGCCGGGGAACGGTCGATCTCGACGATCCCGGCATCCACGAGCGTGCGGAAGATCGCGATTGCGCGCCGGGCGAGGGCGAACCGACGCGCGATCGGCTCGTGGTTGTCGAACACGAGCGCGCGAACGTGGCCGAACACGTCTCCCCCGCGACCGATGACGTTGATCAGCATCGCGGCGGTGAGCTTCAGCTGCGGCACGAGCGGCTCGGGAGCGGCGGCGATGAGCCGCTCGTATGATCCCTCGCCCCAGTTGACGACACCGGTGGGGGCCTTCTTGCGGACGATCTTCTTGCGTTTTGCCGGATCGTCGCCGGCCTTGGCGAGCGCGACCGCGTTCTCGATCTCCCACTCGGGCGCCATGACCACGACGTTGCCGTGGGTGTCGTAGCCGGCACGTCCCGCGCGCCCGGCGACCTGGTGGAACTCGCGCGCGGTGAGCTGGCGCATCTTCGTGCCGTCGTACTTGCTGAGCGCGGTGATCATGACGGTGCGGATGGGCACATTGATGCCGACCCCGAGGGTGTCGGTGCCGCAGATCACCCGCAGCAGCCCGCGCTGGGCGAGCGTCTCGACGAGGCGTCGGTAGCGCGGCAGCATACCCGCGTGGTGCACGCCGATGCCCGCCCTGACGAGGCGCGACAGCGTCTTGCCGAAGCCGGTCGTGAAGCGGAAGCCGCCGATGGCGTCGGCGATCTCGTCGCGCTGGGCGCGGGTAGTGAGGGTGACGGATGCCAGGGCCTGCGCACGCTCGAGGGCCGCTGCCTGTGCGAAGTGCACGATGTAGACCGGCACCTCGCGCTCGTCGACGAGCATCGTCAGCACCTCGTGCACCGGCCGGCGCTCGTAGGAGAAGTGCAGCGGGACCGGGCGCTCGACGCCGGTGACGAGCGCCACCGGACGGGACGTGCGGCGCTCCAGATCGTCGGCGATCGGTGTGACGTCGCCGAGAGTGGCGGACATCAGCAGGAACTGCGCCTGCGGCAGCAGCAGGAGCGGCACCTGCCACGCCCATCCCCGATCGGGATCGCCGTAGTAGTGGAACTCGTCCATGACGACCTGGGCGATCTCCGCATCCGCGCCGTGGCGGAGGGCGATGTTGGCGAGGATCTCCGCGGTGCAGCAGACGATCGCGGCATCCGGATTCACCGACGAGTCGCCGGTGACCATGCCGACGTTCTCGGCGCCGAACACCTCGACCAGCGCGAAGAACTTCTCGCTGACCAGCGCCTTGATCGGGGCCGTGTAATACGAGCGGCCGCCCGCGGCCAGGCAGGCCGCGTGCGCGGCGATCGCGACGAGCGACTTGCCGGTGCCGGTCGGCGTCGACAGGATCACGTTGGCGCCCGACACCAGCTCGATGACGGCTTCGTCCTGTGCGGGATAGAGCGCCAGCCCGCGCCCGGCGGCCCAATCGACGAAGCCCTGATAGGCGGCATCCGCCGACGCGCCGACGGGCACGAGATCGGTCAGTGCCGCGGGCGAGGTCATTACCCGAGTCTGCCAGGCGCCGCGGTGCCATCGTCGCACGGTGCCGCCGCGGTGGGCTCAGGGGCGCGCGGCCTTGGCGGCGAGCACGTGTCGTGCGGCGTCGTCCACACGCTGTGCGAACGCGGGATCGGTCTGCGCCTTGGCGAGCACCGCGTCGTACATGGCCGCGAAGACGCTGGGGTCCGTCGATGCGAGCACGACGTCGACCCCGGCGCTCACGGCGAGCACCGCGCGATCAGCCGGGCTCCACGCCTGCACCGCCTGTGCCGCGGAGAGGTCGTCGGTGACGATCATCGCGTCGGGCCCGACGAGCGACCGGGCGAGGCCCACCACCGTCGGTGAGAACACCGCCGGTGCAGAGGGGTCGATGTCCTGGTAGATCGCGCTCGAGACCATCACGGCGGCGGGGCCGCCCTGCAGCAGACGGCGGTAGACGGCGACGTCGGGGCCGTCCGCGGTGACGGTCGTGTCGACGACGTCGGCGGCGGTGTCGGTGTTGGCGGTGACGTGACCGAGCCCCGGGAAGTGCTTGAACACCGGCATGACACGCGAGGCCCGCATCCCGTCGGCGAACGCGCCGGCCTTGGCGACCACCGTCGCCTCGTCGTAGCCGTACTGACGGCCGAGCGCACCGATCGGCGGATTGTCGAAGCGCGTCGCTTCGCTCGTAACGATGTCGGCGACGGGCGCGAGGTTGAGGGTGACGCCGGCGGCGGCGAGCTGCTGCCCCCACGTCGTCGCGGAGGCGCGCAGCTGGTCGTCGGGCAGGTCCGCCTGCCGGATCGCGTACGGGATGTCATCGAAACCCGGACCCGTGAGCACCTGGACCTCGCCTCCCTCCTGGTCGGTGGAGACCCAGAGGGGGATGCCGTCGGCATCCGCGCTCGTGAACGAGCCCACGAGCGCCGCGACCGCCGCCGCCCCCGCCTGCGAACGCCCGTGCAGGAAGATCCCGCCCGCGTGCCGGTCGGTGACCGCCGCCATCGTGGCCGGCGTCGCCGCATCGATCTGCGTGCCCACGATGAAGAGCTGTCCGACGCGCTGGCGCAGGTCCAGACCGGCGAGCGGGTCGACGGTGGGCGTCGGGGTGGGAGTCGTCGTCGGGGCGGGTGACGGAGCGGAGGTCGACGGGGACGGGGACGGACCGTAGGCACCGCAACCCGCCAGGCCGAGGGCGATCACCGCGGCGGCCGCGGCGGAACGCAGCGCGCGCGAGAGCCGTCGCGAACGGAGGCCGGAAGAAGACGTCACCCCGCCATCCTCCCGGTTCGCCCGCCGCCGCGACAGGCCTGGTGCCCTGACCGAGAACCGGCCTACGGTGGGAGAACACCTGCACACGAAAGGGACGTCATGAGCGACGACATCCGCATCGCCCGCAACGACGACGCCGACCGCTACGAGATCCTCGTCGACGGACGGGTCGCCGGCTTCACCGAGTACGAAGCGGATGCCGAGGGCCGGCACGTCTTCCCGCACACGGAGATCGACCCCGCCTACGGCGGACGCGGACTCGGCACGAAGCTCGTCGCGGCGGCGATGGAGGGCGAGTCCGCGCGCGGGGTTGCCGTGGTGCCGGTGTGCCCGTTCGTCGTGAGCTACCTGCAGAAGAACGAGGTGCCCGGTCTCGCCGTGGCGTGGCGCGAGGGCGACGTCGAAGCGGCGAGCGCCGCGTCGACCGCCGAGCCGACGCCGGGCGACGAAGGGGTGGGGTCGTCCCGAGGATGACCAGGCTCGACGACGCGGCCCCCGACCTGGCCGGACCGGCCGCCTGCGACGGTCCCCGCTCGCTGCTGCTGGAGGCCCGCGAGGTTCCGCTGGGCGGCGTGCGGGCGATGGAGGTGCACCGCAGTCTGCCCCAGCGCGCACTGCCGATGGTCGGCGCCTGGTGCTTCCTCGACAGGTTCGGGCCGCAGACCGCGCGCATGCGGGTGGAGCCGCACCCCCACATCGGCCTGCAGACCGTGACCTGGCCGCTCGTGGGCGAGGTGCGCCACCGCGACACGCTCGGCAACGACGTGGTGGTCAGGCGCGGCGTCCTCAACCTCATGACCAGCGGCGCCGGCATCGCACACTCCGAGTACTCCCTGGGCGAAGACGCCGTGCCACTGGATGCACTGCAGCTGTGGGTCGCCCTCCCGGAGTCCCGCCGACACGGCGCGGCCGGGTTCGAGCGGCACGAGAACCTGCCGATCGTCACCCTCGACGACGGGGAGCACGGCGCCGGGGCCACGGCGACGGTCGTGGTCGGGGTCTTCGCCGGCGTGCCGTCGCCCGCGACGATGCACACGCCGATCGTCGGCGCCGAGATCCGCCTGCCGGCGGGGGCGCGGGTGCGCCTTCCGCTCGATCCGGCCTGGGAGTACGCCCTCGTCGGTGTCGCCGGGGTGCCCGAGGTGCACACCGCGGAGGATGCCGCGATCACGCTCGCCGACCAGGGGCTGCTGTACCTCGGCATCCATCGCGACGGGGTCGAGGTGACGGCGCAAGAGGACACGACGCTGTTCCTGATCGGCGGCGAGCCGTTCGAGTCGGACATCGTCATGTGGTGGAACTTCGTGGGGCGCTCGCACGATGAGATCGTCGCCGCGCGCGAGGCCTGGGAGAGCGAGGCCGACGGCACCGAGCGTGCCGACGCGCGGTTCGGGCACGTCATCGGACACGACCGTGAGCGGGTGCCGGCGCCTCCCCTTCCGGCGGTGCGACTGACTCCTCGACGCCGCACGGTCTGAGGGTTTTTCCCGGCCCGGGCTCCGCGAGCGCGCAGCTACGCTGGAGGCGTGGCCCGAAACACCGTCCTGTCGACGCGCGTCCTGCTGGTGTGCGCGGCAATCGGCGTGGCCACCGGCATCCTGGGCGGTATCGCCGGGCTCGTGACGCCGATCGTCCTCTCCGTACCCGGTCTGGCCATCGTCTACGGCCTCGTGCTGGGCGCGCACGTGCTTCCCGGCATCATCGCGCAGGAGGTGCTGCGCCTGCCGCTGGTGGCCGTGCTGACGCATGTTCTGGCAGCGCTGGTCGCCAGCGCGTTCGCGCCGATCTGGAGCGCGCGTTTCCTCGGCACGGCACTGCTGTTCGGTGCGATTCAGGAGGGCGTGGCCGCGCTCACCCGCTACCGCGCGTGGGGTGCGTGGCGGTTCTTCATCTCCGCGGTCGTGATCGGTGTGCTCGTGGCGGTCGTGGTCTTCTTCGCCGCGCACCTGAGCGCCTACCCGCTCTGGGCCCAGATCGCCTATCTCGCCCTGTCGGTGTGCGGACCGGTGGCCTGGACGGCGATCGGACTCGGCGTCGGCGCGTCGCTGCGGCGGGCGGGCGTCGCGCGGCAGATCGTTCGGCGCTGATACGGGGTTCCGGACAGGAGCTAGGTGGGAGAAGTTAGGTTCGGCTAACCTGAGGGGAGACGCCCGACCGACCCTGGGACGAACCGTGACCACTGCTGAGCCTGGAGCGGATGCCGCGGTGCCCGATACCCGCGCGTCCGGTGCTCTGCTGAGCGTGCGTGACCTCGGCATCCGTCACGACGGCGCGGATGCCGAGGCTCCCGCCGGCGCCTCGTTCGTCGTCAACCGCGGCGAAGTGGTGCTGCTTCTCGGTCCGAGCGGGGCCGGGAAGTCGACGCTGGCACTCGCGCTCAACGGGCTCATCCCCCACGCGGTGCCGGCCACGGTGCGCGGACGGGTGGAGGTCGACGGTCTCGACACCGCCGAGACCCCGGTGTCGGTGCTGAGCACGCGAGTGGGCATGGTGTTCCAGGATCCCGACGCGCAGCTGGTGACGGGAACCCTCCTCGACGAAGTGGCCTTCGGCCCCGAGAACCTGCGTCTTCCCGTGGCGGACGTGCTGGAGCGCGCGGAGGAAGGCCTGCGCCGGGTCGGCCTTTGGGACCGGCGGCACGAGAACCCCGACCGTCTGAGCGGAGGCGGCCGCCAGCGCCTCGCGATCGCGTGCGCGCTCGCGATGGGCTCACCGCTTCTGGTGCTCGACGAGCCGACGGCGAACCTCGACCCGCAGGGCGTCGAAGAGGTCTACGCGACGCTCGGCGCGCTCGTCGCCGCCGGCGATCGCGCGATCGTGCTCGTGGAACACAACCTCGACGCCGTCGTCGGCATCGTCGACCGGGTCGTCGTGCTCGACCGCACCGGGCGCACCGTGGCCGACGGCACGGTTGACGAGGTGCTGCGCGCCCGCGCCGCCGAGCTGCATGAGATGGGGGTCTGGCTGCCCGTCTCTACCCTCGCCGCACTGCGTCTGCGCGCCGCGGGATGGACGCTCGATCCTCTGCCGCTCGACCCGACCGAGCTGCGCACCGCCCTCGACGCGGCGGACGCACCGGCCGGCTCGCCCGCGGCATCCGTCCCTTCCGCAGCCGATGCGGCGCCGGTCGCCTCCGCAGAGCCGTTGATACGCGTCCGCGGGCTGCGCACTGTGCGGGGTCGTCGCGAGATCCTGCACGGCATCGACCTGGATGTGGCGGCGGGCGAGTTCGTCGCCCTCGTCGGCGCGAACGGCGCGGGAAAGACCACGCTGCTGCAGTCGCTCGCGGGAGTCGTCCCGGTGCCGCGGGGGCAGGTGGTGCTCGACGGCATCGACGTCGCGCGCAGCGATCCGCGCGAGCTGTCGCGGCGAATCGGCTTCGTGTTCCAGAATCCGGAGCACCAGTTCATCGCGCACACGGTGTTCGACGAACTGGCGCACGGCCTGCGGCGGCAGCGGCTCGCCGAGAACGAGGTGCGCGAGCGGGCCTTCGATGTGCTGCGCCGGTTCGACCTCGACGGCAAGGCCGACGTGCACCCCTTCCTGCTCTCCGGCGGGCAGAAGCGGCGCCTGTCGGTGGGCACCGCTCTCGTCGCCGGTGCGCCCGTGCTCGCCCTCGACGAACCCACGTTCGGTCAGGATCGGGCGCGGGCCGACGAGCTCATGGATCTGCTGGAGGGCCTGAGCGCCGACGGCACCACGATCCTCGTCGTCACCCACGACATGCAGCTGGTCACCGAGCACGCGCATCGCACGGTCGTCGTCTCCGAGGGGCGCGTGATCGCGGATGCCGCGACCGCCGCGATCTTCGCAGACGACGATCTGGTGCGCGCGGCGGGTCTCCGTCAGCCGCCGCTGCGACGCGCGTTCGCGGGGATGACGCGGCATCCTTCTCTTGCCGACGTCACCCGCCTCACCGATCTGCCGGTGGGGGTGACGGCCCCGTGAGCGCCGCCGTCACCGATCCGTGGGCGCGCACCGACAGCGAGAGCGTTCGCACGCTGGAGGGCATCAACCCCCTGGCGAAGCTCGCGGCGCCCCTGCCCGCGATGATCCTGCTGGTGTTCGTGCGCGACCTCGCCACCCCGCTCGCGTTCATCGCCGTCGCCTATGTCGTCGTGCTCCTCGGCGCGCGGCTGACCGCCCGGGTGGCCCTGCTGCTGTTCGTCGCGCTGCCCGCCGCGGCCCTCGTCATCGGAGCATCGATGAGCCTGTGGACCGATCCCGCCCGCGTCGGCGGCGCCGTTCTCGCGCACGTCGGCTCGTGGACGTTGACCAGTGGAGCCCTGGCGGTCGGGTTCGCGACAGGACTGCGCCTGGCCGCGATCGTCGCGCTCGCGCTGATCGCGGGGCTGACGACCACGGGCCCCGACCTCGTCCGGGCGAGCGTGCAACAGCTGCGCGTGCCGTACCGGGTCGGCTACACCGCACTGGCCGCCTTCCGCTTCGTGCCGCGGTTCGGGCACGAGCTCGACGTGATCCGCCAGGCCCACCGGGTGCGCGGGTCGCACGGCGGCCGCGGGCCGTTGGCCGCGATCGCGCGCTGGTGGGGCTATCTCGTGCCGCTTCTCGCGGGCGCGATCCGCCACGCCGAGCGCGTCGCGCTGTCGATGGATGCCCGCGCCTTCGGCGCCCACCCCGACCGCACCGAGCGTCACCTCGTCCCGTGGCGCCGGCGCGACACCGTCTTCGTGGTCGTCTTCTGGCTGGTGAGCGGCGCCATCCTGATCGCCCTCTTCCCCTGGACCCTCTGACGCCGCACTGCGCATCCCTGTCCACACACACGAAAGGGGCTCCCTTGGCCCGCTCGTCCCGCCTCACGAAGCCGTCGGCACAGCCGCTCCTGCGCCTCGAGGTCCTCCGCACCGAACGCCTCGCGCCGCACTGGATGCGCATCACCCTCGGCGGCGGCGACATCGCCCGCTTCTCGCCGATGGGCTACGACCAGTGGTTCCGCCTGTTCCTTCCCCACCGCAGCGACAGCGCGGGCACGGGGCTCGAGCGGATCCCGGCGAAGGCGAACAGCATCCTCGGCTATCTGAGCTACCTGCGCATCCCGGAGGGCCTCCGTCCGGTCATGCGCAACTACTCGGTGCGGGCCCATCGCGCCTCGGGTCCGAGCGGCGGTGCGGAACTGGACGTCGACTTCGTCCTCCACGGGTCGGGCCCGACGGCGGGTCCCGCCTCGCGCTGGGCGGAGACGGCGGCGGTGGGCGAATCGGTCGTGATCATCGATGAAGGCATCGGCTTCGCGCCCGAGCGCGGTGTCGACCGGGTGCTGCTGGTCGGCGACGAGACGGCCGCCCCGGCCCTCGCCGGCATCTGCGCATCGCTTCCCGCCGCGGCGACGGGGACGGTCGTCGTGGAAGCGCCGTCCGCGGATGACGTTCTGACGTTCGAGGCGCCCGTGGGGGTCGACGTGACGTGGCTGGTGCGGGATGCCGCGGCATCCCCCGGCACCCCGGCGCTCGAGGCCCTGCGCGCGCTGGGCGCCCCCACGGCCGATACCCACGTGTTCGTCGCCGGCGAGCAGTCCCTCCCGGTGGCGGCACGGCGTCACCTCGTCGGCCTCGGGCATTCGAAGGATCGCATCAGCTTCGTCGGGTACTGGCGGCGGGGAGCGGCCACCGCGACAGCGCACGCCGCCTCGGAGGTGCACTGATGGGCAGGGCATCGACCGCGTACCTGCTGACGTGCGCCGCGATCGGCGTGGCGGGAGGCGTCGTGCTCGCGGCGGGGTGGTGGCTCTCGCTCGCCCTGTTCGCGACAGTGCCGTTCGCAACGGTGGCGATCGCCGGCCTGTGGGTGATTCCGCCGGTCGTGGCACTGCGCCTGCTGCAGCGTCCGTTCGCCGGCCTGCTGGTGGGGCTCATCTCGGGGCTCGTTCTCGCCCCGTTCTATACGATCTCGGCCGTCGCGACGACGCTGTTCTGGGCCTTCTTCCCCGAACTCCCGTTCATGGTGACGCTGTACCGACGGTGGGCGACGTGGCTGCACTACGCCGGAGCCGCTCTCATCGGCGTGGCGTATCCGATCCTCGCGGCGCAGTCGTTCGACCTCTGGTCGATGGCCACGCCCGTGCTCGTGGGATTCATCGCGCTGTGCGCGGCATCCTGCGTCGGCGGGACGGCTCTGGCCATTCTGATCGCCGACCGGCTGCGCGCCGCGGGAGTCGCACGCCTGGCCCGCCACCGCGCGGTGGTCTGAACGCGCGTCAGCTGACCGAACGACGAAGGGCGTCGGCGACCCAGCGGGCATAGCTGTGCCAGGGCGGGATGCCGTCGGCGAGCGCTGCCGCATGCGCGCGCAGTTCGGGCGCGGCACGGAACCACTCGCCGCCCTCGCGCAGGGGCGCGAACTGCTCATGACGCGCGCGCTCGACCGCGCGGCCGCCGAGCTCGAACGCCAACAGCTCCTGATGCCAGATCGCGGCCAGGCGCTGGCGTGGCTCGCGACTGGTGCCGATCTTGATGCGCTCTTCCCACCGCAGGTAGTAGACGACCTCGACGCGCGGGCGCGGCAGATCGGGATCGGGGCTGTCGCCGAGCCGCCACCCGCACACCGGACAGGTAAGGATGCCGTCGGCATCCGCCTCTGGCCGTGCGAACCCGCACAGCACGCACTCCTCCCGCCGCGACACCCCCGCACGCTAGCGCGCCCCGCCGACACCCGCGGCTGCCGACCCCGACCGCGACCCGACCGCCCTCCGACCGCGACCCGACCGCCCTCCGACCGCGAGACACCGTCTGCGCACCGAAACACCGGTTGTGGCCAGGTGTCTCGGTGCAGAACCGGTGTCTCGCGGACGAGGAGGGATGCCGCAGGAGCGCGCGGGCAGATCAGCGCGCGGGGGCGGATCAGCGCTTGCCGACGATCTGTCGCGACACGATGTCGCGCATGATCTCGTTCGTGCCGCCGTAGATGCGGTGCACGCGGGCGTCGAGATAGGCGCGCGCGATCGGGTACTCGGTGATGTAGCCGTAGCCTCCGTGCAGCTGCACGCCGATGTCGAGCAGCTCCGCTTCACGATCGGTCGACCAGAACTTGACCTTCGCCGCCTCTTCGGCCGTGAGCTTCTTGTCCTTGTAGAGCATCATCGCGCGATCGTTGTAGGTCCACATGACGTCGACCGTGGTCGCCATGTCGGCGAGCAGGAACCGCGTGTTCTGGAAGTCGGCGATCCGCTCTCCGAACGCCTCCCGGCTGAGCACGTAGTCGCGGGTCCACACGAATGCGGCCTCGCCCGCAGCCGCAGCCGCGACACCGATCGACAGACGCTCGAGCGGCAGGTTCATCATGAGCTGGATGAACCCCATGCCCTCCTTGCCGCCGATGAGGTTCGCTTCCGGGACGAACACGTCGGTGAAGCTGAGCTCCGCGGTGTCCCACCCGTGGAAGCCCATCTTCTCGAGCTTCTTGCTGTGGTCGAAACCCTCCATGCCGTCTTCGACGATGAGCAGGCTGAAGGCATCCGGCCGGTTGCCCTCGCCGGTCTTCACGAACGTGACCACCATGTCGGCGGTCTTTCCCGAGGAGATGAACGTCTTCGCGCCGTTGACGAGATAGCCGCCGTCGACCTTCTTCGCGGTCGTCTTGATGCCGCGCAGGTCGCTTCCGGCGCCGGGCTCCGTCATCGCGAGCGCGCCGAGGATCTCGCCCGTCGCCATGCCGGGCAGCCACTTCTCCTTCTGCTCCTGCGTTCCCATGTGCACGATGTACGGCACGGCGAGGTCGTCCTGGATGCCGAAGGCACCGGCGAGCGAGCCCTGCCCGGCTCCGATGGTCTCCTCCAGGACGATCGAGCGGAATCGATAGTCCTGCAGCATGCCGGCGCCACCGAACTCCTCGGGCACGCTCAAACCGATGATGCCGGCTTCGCCGGCAGCGAGCATGGTCGCACGGTCGATCTCACCGTCCGCCTCCCACTGCTTGCGCTTCTCTTCGGTGGCGAAGCGCTTGAGGAACTCCTTCACGACGTCGCGGAACGCCTCGTGGTCCTCGTCGTAGATCTCGCGCTCCATGGTGCGCCCGTCCTCTCGTCGTCGAGTGTGGAATCTGCCGGATGCCGCGGGAGGAATCCCGGATGCCGGTGGCATCGCATCCCAGCATCCATGGTACTGGGTTTCACCCCGAGCGTGGCGCTCGACAATCAGTAGTCCGGCGCCGCCGGCAGGCCGAAGAAGTCCTCGAGAGTGTGGAAACCGCCGTCGCGGTAGGCCTTCGCCAGCGCGGGCCCGATGTAGCGCAGGTGCCAGGGCTCGGCCTCGTAACCGGTGATGGAGGTGTAGCCCTCTTCGTAACGGACGACGAAACCGAATCGCCAGGCGTTCGCGGCGACCCAGGCGCCTTGGCGCGTACCGCCGAACGCTTCGATGGCACCGCAGCCGCCGTCGCAGGCTGCGACATCGGTGGCGAGTCCCGTCTGGTGCTCGCTGAAGCCGGGGCGGGCGCTCTGCTGATCGGCGACGTCGCGACCGAGCGAGTTCACGTACCCGTTGTAGGTGCGCGTCTGGGACGCGAACGATCGGTAGGCGCTGTTGAGGCCGATCGCCCCGACGCCCTCCTGAGCGGCGGCGGCGACGAGAGCCGTCAGCGCCTGCGCCGCCGCGGGCTGCAGCCTGCCGTCGACCGTGCGCTGCATGTCGGCGGGCGCGACCAGCTCCGTGGGCTCGACATCCAGCGGGTTCAGGGGCCGCTTCTTGTCGACGACGATCCAGAGCCGATGCGGGTCGCCGAGATCGATGCAGGGTGCGGAGCCGGCGACGACGGCGTCGCGGAAGGCCGCACCGCCACCGAAGGCGGCGATGACGTCCTCGTCCTGCCCCGCGGCGAGCGCTGCGACCACGGCGGGGTCGTCGCACAGCGCCGCAGCGCCGGTCTGCGCAGGTACCGGCAGACCCGTGGCCGGCGGCGCCGTCGCGTCGGCTCCGCTCGGCAGAGCGACGGCGGCCACCGCGCTCGCTGTGGTCGCGGCGCCACTCGGGCCGCGCGCGCCGCTGAGCGAGAAGGCCGAGATGCCGACGACGGCCGCAACGGCCCAGAAGACGATCGCGAACGCCGTCCATCGCACGCGCAGCGGCACCTTCGCGAGCCACTCTCGGCGCGCCCGCGGGCGCGGGGCAGCGGCGCGCGCGGCGCGGCGACTGGTCGGCTGCTCGGGGTGCGGCACCCGCCTATTCTGCACGCCGAGCCCGTGCGACACCTGCCCGTTGCACATTTGTCGTATCTCTGTTCGAATGTACGACATGCGGTGGCGTGGACAGAGTATCGATGCAGCGGATGCCGCTGCCTTGCCCGGCATGGAGCGCCTCGACGGCCTGGTCCGCACCGTCACGACCCCGGAGTTCGCCGGGATGACCTTCCACGAGGTGGCGGCCAAGTCGGCGTTGAATCATGTGCCCTCGGCATCCGCGATGCCGTTCGACTGGACGGTGAACCCGTACCGTGGCTGCAGCCACGCCTGCTCGTACTGTTTCGCGCGGGGCACCCACACCTACCTCGATCTCGACGCCGGGCGCGATTTCGACGAGCAGATCGTCGTGAAGGTCAACGTGGCCGAGGTCCTACGCCGCGAACTGGCCGCGCCGTCGTGGCAGCGGCAGCCGGTGGCGCTCGGCACCAACACCGACCCGTATCAGCGCGCCGAGGGGCGTTATCGGCTCATGCCCGAGATCATCGATGCCCTCGCGGCGAGCCGAACGCCGTTCTCGGTGCTCACCAAGGGCACGCTGTTGCGCCGCGACCTGCCGGTGCTCGCGCAGGCGCGGCGTCGCGTGCCCGTCCACCTCGCGATGTCGATCGCCATGCCCGACGAGCGGCTGCGGCAGACACTCGAGGCCGGTGCACCGACGTTCCAGGCACGCCTGGACACCGTGCGTGCGGCGACCGAAGCCGGATTCGCCGTGACGGTGTTCCTGATGCCGATCGTGCCGCACCTGACCGACTCCGTGGCGGTGCTCGACGACACGCTTGCGCGCATCGCGGCATCCGGCGCCGTGCGCGTCGTCTTCGGGGCACTGCACCTGCGTCCCGGCGCCCGGGAGTGGTTCTGGCAGTGGCTGGAACGCGAGCATCCGGAGCTCGTGCCCGCTTATCGAGGGCTCTACCCCGGCGCGACGGTCTACGCGCCGGTCGGGTACCGGAAGTGGCTGGCGGCCCGCGTGCGTCCGCTGCTGCGACGGCACCGTCTCACCGGTGGTCCGGAGGACGAGGTCGAGACGCGGCCGGCGCGACCGGGTCCGGTGCGGACGACCGCGCGGGCAGCAGCCGCGGCCCCGGCCATGCTGTTCTAGGACTGCCCGCTCAGGGTGCTGCGTCGAGCGGCGTCGACGACGAGTGAGGAGATCCGGTCCATGGAAGGGCCGACCGAGACGCCCGTGAACCACAGGTCGCCAGTGAAGACGTAGACCACATTCCTCACGATCTCCGCACCCTCTTCGACGTAGGAGAACGCGACGGATCCGGAGATTCCGGAGTCCAGGGCCACATACTCCTCCGTGGCCCGCAACGCAGCAATCAGTTGGTTCCGATCAGTCGCGTCGAGCTGGTAGACCGTCATCGCCAGATACGCCTCGGTCGCCGCCGGCGGCCACCACAAGCACTCGAGCCGTTCCGACGCGCGATGAACGGTGTCGCGTGCCACCGGGCCAGGCAACAGACTCGTCCCCGGATCCGTGTCGGTTACGCGCCACGTCGGCCCATCCACACCCGACACCGCTTCAATGGTCGCGAGCTGCTCACAAGAAGTGGGCATCGAAGCGACGACGGCCGGCGCGACCGGCGTCGCCGGAGACACGGCCGGGCTCGGCGTCTGCGCCTCGGGAGTGACTGCATCAGCCGACGGTGACAGCGACGGCAGAGCCGAGCAGCCGCTGAAAAGCAGAACCGCCGCCAGAACAACAATGGATGTGGTGAAACGGGGCATGGCATCACCATATGGGAGCGCGTTGGTTTCGCCATGCCCTCCTGGCCGGGCATACGCAGAAGGGCCGTAACGGTATCGTCACGGCCCTTCTCCAGGTCCGAACTCAGCGGTCGATGTGCGCTGCCTGACGCCCTGAGATCTCCTCGAGCACGTCGTCGCCCGGACGGGCGTCCTCGAACGGGGCGTCGATCTCGGCGCGCTCGAGCATCTCCGTCATGCGACGGCGGCGCTGGCGAGGGATGAGAGTCACGACCGTTCCGACACGACCGGCACGGCCCGTTCGACCCGACCGGTGCAGGTACGTCTTGTACTCGTCGGGGGCGTCGGCCTGGACGACGAGGTCGATGTCGTCGACGTGGATGCCGCGCGCGGCGACATCGGTGGCGACGAGCACGCTGACCCGACCGGACGTGAGGCGCTCGAGGTTGCGCGTGCGCTTGGCCTGGTTCAGGTCGCCGTGGAGGGCGACGGCGTGGATGCCGGCGTCGTCGAACTGCTCGGCGAGCATCTCGGCGTAGGCCCGGGTGCGGGCGAACACGAGGGTCTTGCCGGCGCGGTCGACGAGCGAGGTGAGGATCTCCGCCTTGTCGCGGTGGTCGATGACGAGCACGCGGTGGTCGATCGTGCCGGAGTCCTGGTCTTCGCCGGCGACCTCGTAGACGGCGGGGTCGACGAGGAACTCATCGACGAGGGCCGCGACCTCGCGGTCGAGGGTCGCCGAGAAGAGCAGCTTCTGCGCGTCGGGGTCGACGAGCCGGAGGATCCGCTGCATCGGCTCGAGGAAGCCGAGCTCGCTCATGTGATCGGCTTCGTCGAGCACGACGATGCCGACCTCGGAGAGGTCGAGCTTGCCCTGGCTCTGCAGGTCTTCGATGCGTCCGGGAGTGCCGATGATGATGTCGACGCCCTTCTTCAGCGCCCCGACCTGGCGCCCGGCGGGCACGCCGCCGTAGATCTGCGTGGTGAAGAGGCCGACGCTGCGGGCGATCGGCTGGATGGTGCGGTCGATCTGCAGCGCGAGCTCGCGTGTCGGGGCGAGGATCAGGGCCCTCGGGCTGCGGCCGAACGCGCGACGCTTGCCGGCCTGGCTGCGCAGCACCGCCTCGACGAGCGGCGCGCCGAACGCGATGGTCTTGCCCGAACCGGTGCGGCCGCGGGCGAGCACGTCCTTGCCCGCGAGAATCGGCGCGATCGTGGCGGCCTGGATCGGGAACGGGGCCGCGGCGCCGAGCTCGGCGAGGGTCCGCACGATGTTGTCACCGAGACCGAGGCTCGCGAAGCTCACATCCGCGACCTCTTCGGCCTGCACGGCCTGCGCCTGCAGCTTCTCGTGCACGACATCGGCGTGCTCCTCATAGGCCTTGCGCGCCGCGGCATCCTTTGCGTCCGAGTTCCAGTCGGAACGGTTGCCGCCGGTGCGAACCGGGCGGTCGTCGCGGCGCGGACGGTCGTAACTCCTCCGATCCGCATCTCGCGCAGCGAGATCAGGGCGCTCGCGTCGATCCGAGCGCGAGGTGGAGGAGTGGCGTCCGCGGTCGTCGAACGAACGAGCCGGACGGTCGTCGCGACGCGGACGTTCCGCGTCTCGGAAGTCGCGGCCTTCGCGCGGCGCACGCGCGCCATCGCGACCGCCGCGCGTGGAATCTGCGGAGTTGCGGCCATAGCCACCGCGCTCGTCACGGCGCGGGCGGTCGTCGAAAGAACGAGCCGGACGATCGTCACGACGCGGGCGATCCTCGAACGAACGAGCCGGACGGTCGTCACGACGCGGGCGATCCTCGAACGAACGAGCCGGACGATCGTCGCGCGCGGGGCGGAAGCCGTCGCGGTCATCACGACGCGGGCGCTCGCCGTTGGCGCGCGAGCGGATGCCGCGAGCCTCGTCGCGTCCGGCCCGCTCCTGTGCGCTCCAGCGCTGCTTCGGCGCAGTACCCGACTCCGCGGCCTCGGCCGGACGGTAGCCGCGGTGGTTCGGGCTCTTGCTGCCGGGCTTACCCGCGGAGGACTGTCCGGGGCGACGCTTGGCGTCCTGGTAGCTGGTCTTCGCGCCGTAACGCGGCTCGAAGTTCTGGGCGCGGCCGCCGGCCGGCTTCTTGCTCTTGGGCATGGTGTTCTTCCTGGGTTTTCTCGCGCGAGAACAGCGCCGCCGCGCAGCGAGAGCCGGAGCGACCAGGAGGCCGGGCGGATCGGGGCGGCGGGCAACCCGGTGGTCCGGGGGCCATTCAACAGTGATGGTCATGCGCGTCGATCGACGCTCACCATCGGCCCCTTGGACTCACAAACCCACCCGCGCCGCAGCGCGGTGTCCAGAGCCGACCCCACCACTGTACCCGGTCCACCTGTGAGAGTGCCGGTCAGGAAGCGCCTACCTCGACGGTCTCTGCCTCATCGCGCGTTCGCGGCGTGAAGGGCCGCAAGGGCGGCGGGAAGGTACCCGGAAAGCATGGCCGCTTCCTTGCTGTTGCCGACGACCGCGATCCACGTGTTCCCCTCGAAGGCGTAGCCGACCGCGCCATCAGCGATCTCGCCCGCCACGTGAGCGGTGAAGACAGTGGCACCGTCGATCGCCGCTTCGGTGTAGTCCGCGCTGCTGCGCAACGCGGTGATCAGCTCGTCACGCACGTCGGTCGGAAGCTCGAGCAGACCCGCCTGGACGCCACCGTCCGAACCCCCTCGCACGCCCCAGGCGCACTGGCTGGCTCGCTCCGCCTTCGTGACGGCAGCGCGCGCCAGCGGGCCGGGAAGCCGCTGTTCAAGAGTCCAGCCAGGATCCGCGTACGCGACGGCGTCCGCCGAGAAGTACTTCTGCAGGACAGAGATCGGGATGAAGTCCTCGCACCGCGGAAAGACGAGCACCGCGCTCGCCGGCGGCGACGACGGCCCCGACCCGGACCCCGACCCCGAGGGCGATGGAGGCACGGCGCTCGCGCTGGAGGTTGAGTCTGGCGAAGCGGTCATGGCAACGGCATCGGGCGCAACGCCGGCGGCGCAACCGCTGAGTGCACCCGCGAGAGCCAGCGCCGCGATCGTTGCCGACAGAACGTTTCGTCGCATGCGGCCGAGCCTATCGACGACGCGACCGCCGGGGGTGCAGAGCGGCGGACCCGTCCGCGGAGGCCGTGGCATCCACGTCCGTCCCGTCGCCGCCACCGGCCCGCCGGGCCGCCCGTCGCTCGCGCGCACCCTCCACCAGGTTGTAGAGCGTGGGCAGGACGAGCAGGGTCAGCACGGTCGAGGAGATGAGACCGCCGATGACGACGATCGCGAGCGGCTGCGAGATGAAGCCGCCGTGGCCGGTGATGCCGAGCGCCATCGGCGTGAGCGCGAAGATCGTCGCCAGCGCCGTCATCAAGATCGGACGAAGACGTCGCGATCCACCGGCGACGGTCGCATCGTGCGCACTCAGACCCTTGGCGCGGTATTGATTGACGAGGTCGACGAGCACGATCGCATTCGTGACGACGATGCCGATGAGCATCAGCACGCCGATCAGCGACGCGACGCCGAGCGGCACGCCGGTCGCGATCTGCAGGAGGATCGCGCCGGTGGCGGCGAACGGCACCGACACCAGCAGCAGCAGCGGCTGACGCAGCGACTTGAACGTCGCGACCATCACGATGTAGACGATGAGGATGGCCGCGAGCATCGCGAGGCCCAACTGGCCGAACGCATCGGACTGCTGGGTCACCACACCGCCGACCTTCGCGGCCGCACCGGTCGGAAGGTCCAGGCCGGTCAGCGCCGTGCGGACGCTTGCGGAGGCGGTGTTCAGGTCGTCGGTCGAGGGCGACACGGTGACCGTCGCCGTCCGCTGACCGCGCTGGGTCGTGATGGAGGTCGGCCCCTGGCTCTGCTCGACCGTCGCGACCTGATCGAGGCGCACGAGCCCGCTCGCCGAGGCGACCTGCAGCCCCTTGAGTTCGTCGATCGTCTTCGGCACGGACGCCGCCTGCAGGTAGACGGTGAGGGCGGTGCCGTCGATCTCGACGGAGCCGATCTGGCTCGGCTGCATCGTGTTCGAGACGAGGCCGCCGACGGCGACCTCCGACAGCCCGAGCTGCGCGGCCTTCGCGCGATCGACCGTCACCGCGATGTAGGGCAGGGATGCCGACAGGTTGGACGTGATCTGTCCGATGCCGGCCTTGCCCTGCAGCGCCGCCACCACGGCATCGGTCGCCTTCTGCAGCGCGTCGCCCGACGGCGCGGTCACGTCGACCTCGACGTCCGTGGAGCCGAAGCCGCCCTGGCCGGACGAGACGGTGACGGTGCCGACGTCGGTGAGGTCGGCGAGCGCCTTCTCCACGTCGTTGCGCACGGTCACCTGATCGGCTGACGTGTCGGTGGTCACCGAGTAGGTGATGCCGGTGCTGCCCCCGCGGAACGCATCGCGCACGGCGGATCCGCTCGATCCGATCGAGGTCTGCACCGTGGTGATGCCGGCGACGCCCTTCAGCGCGGTCTCGACCTTCTTCGCGGCGGCATCCTCGGCGTCGAGGCTGGGGGCCTGGCCGACCTGCTGCGTGATGGTGAAGGTGTTCTGTCCGCTGTCGCCGAGGAAGTTGGTCTTCATGAACGGGGCCGCGGCGATCGTGCCGCCGAGCACGAGCACGGCGACCAACAAGGTCACCCACGAGTGCTTCAGGGTCCAGCCGAGAATCGGCAGGTACGCACGCTGCAGCCTGGACGGGGGCGCGGCGGGGTCTTCCGGGTCGATCGGGTCGCCCTCGGCATCGCGCACGGGCTTTCCGGGGCGCAGGAACCAGTAGGCGAGCACGGGAACGATCGTCAGCGCGACGAACAGCGACGCCGCCATCGCGATCGTCACGGTCATGGCGAAGGGCCGGAACAGCTCGCCGGTGACGTCGCCCACGAACGCGATCGGCAGGAAGACTGCGACGGTGGTGATGGTCGACGCCGTGATCGCGGCGGCGACCTCGCGAACCGCCAGCAGGATCGACGAGAGCTTTTCGGCACCCTCGACGTAGTGGCGTTTGATGTTCTCGATGACGACGATGGAGTCGTCGACGACGCGGCCGATCGCGATCGTGAGAGCACCCAGAGTCAGGATGTTCAGCGAGTAGCCGAAGGCCTGGATGCCGACGAAGGTGATGAGGACGCTCGTCGGAATGGAGATCGCGGTCACCAGCGTCGAGCGCACCGACAACAGGAAGACGAGGATCACGAGCACCGCGAAGACGAGGCCCAGCAGACCCTCCTGTGCCAGCGACTCAATCGACTGCTCGATGTAGGGCGCCTGGTCGAAGACGACGCTGAAGCTCGCGTCGCCGCCGATGTCGCTCTGCAGCTTCGGCAGCAGGGCCGTGACCGCTCGGCTGACGTCGACGGTGTTGGCGGAGGGCAGCTTGGTGATGGAGATGGTCAGCGCGGGCTCGCCGTTCACGCGCGAGATCGAGGTCACGGGGTCTTGCGCGAGCGCCACGGTGGCCACATCGCCGATCTTCAGGGGACCGTTCTTGGCCGCCCCCTCGAACTGGGCCGCCGAGGTGGGCACGAGCGGCAGCGCCGAGATCTGGTCGACCGATGTGAGCTTGCTGCCGGTCTGCACCGTGAGCGTCTGGTCGCCCTCGGTGACCGTGCCACCCGGGAAGAGCACGCCGTTCTGCTTGAGGGCGTCGGTCAGTGCCGTCTGGGTGAAGCCGGCGGCAGCGAGCTTCGCCTGATCAGGGGTGATCGTGACCCGCTGGCCCTGGCCGCCCACGATCGTGGCGGCGCTGACGCCCTTGACGTCTTCGAGGTCGGGGATCGTGCTGGCCTGCAGTTGGGCCTGGATCGTCTTCTCATCGCCGTATCCGGTGACGGCGAGGGCGATGACGGGCAGATCGTCGATCGAGAAGGAGACCACGTTGGGTTCGACACCGGTGGGCAGCGTCGACTTGATGCGGTTGATCGCCTGCAGGATCTTCTGCTCCGCGGTCGCCAAGTCGGTTCCGTAGGTGAACGACGCCTGGATGATCGAGGCGTTCGTGGTGCTCGTCGCCGTCGTGGACTCGAGTCCCGGAATGCCCTGGATCGCCGTCTCGATGGGCGTCGATACGTCGTTGTTGACCACATCGGGCGACGCGCCGGGGTACGTCGACAGGATCGACAGCTGGGGGAACTCGACCGAGGGGATGAGCTCCTGCTTGAGGCTCGTGAGGGCGAGGCCGCCGAAGATCGCCGCGACGATCGTGATCAGGGCGATCAGCGCCCGGTTCTTCAAGCTCAGGACGGCGAGATGCGACACGGAAAACCCTTGCTGTCGGAAGGCGCGGACGAAAATCCGATACACGCGTGTATCCGCCTCATTCTCGCACGCGGACAGACGGCGGGCGGCGACGGAAGCCGGGGGATAACCCGAGAATCCGGACGCTCGGCGCCCACGGGCGTCGACGCTCAGCGCGGGAAGAGCTCGCCGATGACGAGGCCGGCGGCGGCGGCGATCAGGGAGAGCACGAGCGTGCCGATCAGATTGATCCAGGCCCAGTCACGGCGACCCCGCTCGGCCAGCAGCGCCGTCTCCGTGGACACCGTGCTGAACGTCGTGAAGCCCCCCAGTACGCCCACGCCGAGAATGCTCGCCCATGCCGGCGCCACGTTCGGCCCGAGACCGGTGACGAGCCCCAGCAGGAAGGAGCCGAGCACGTTCACGAGAAGGATGCCGATCGGGAACGCGCCCGATCGCCCGCGCATGATCGCGGCATCCATCAGGTAACGCGCACCGGCGCCCAGTCCCCCGCCGACGACGAGTGCCGCCGTCTCGACGGGGTTCACTCGGCATCCTCCGGACGCTCGACCTCGCCGGGACGGTCGGCGATGCGCCGCCCGGCCGCCAGTCCCACCACGGCGGCGAAGACGCCGCCGAACAGCGAGACCACGACGAGGATGATGCCGATGTAGGGCGACGCGCTCGAGGTCGAGAGGGTCTGCACGGCGAACGCGCTGTACGTCGTGAACCCGCCCATGACTCCCGTCCCGAGGAAGAGTCGAGCGCGCGGATGCCGATCGGCGAACCAGCCCACGATGACGCCCAGCAGCAGCGAACCCAGCAGGTTGATGACGAGCGTGACGGCCGGCACGACCAGCGGATGCGGGTTCACCGCCCCCAGGGGCACCACCACGGCCGCGCGGATCGCGACGCCGATCATGCCGCCGAGGATCACCAGCACGAGGGCGACCGGCGAGAACCAGCGGGGACGAGTCACGTCCGCAGACTAGCGTCGCCTCACGGACCCAGCAGCGCACGGATCGCCGATTCCGGCGAAACCGTCGTGTCCAGCAGTTCACCGCGTCGATACCGCGCGAACACGCGGGGATCGATGTACGAGCTCTTGGCCACCGTCGGCGTGTTGCCCAGGGCCGCGGCCGCCGCCTTGACGGCGAGCACCTCGGCGCGTTTGCGATCGGCTTTCGTGGTGGTGGTCCCGATGCGCGCCAGCGCGTCGGCCGCGAGGATGGTGCCGCGCAGCGTGCGGAAATCCTTCGCGGTGAAGCTGCCGCCGGTCATGGTGCGGACGTACACATTGACGTCCCGGGGGGTCAGGGCAACGCGCCGGCGACCGCGCGCGTACGCCAGAAGAGGTGCAGCCGGCCG
The DNA here is from genome assembly GCF_056313825.1 of Microbacterium sp. DMC48. Lineage (NCBI taxonomy): Bacteria > Bacillati > Actinomycetota > Actinomycetes > Micrococcales > Microbacteriaceae > Microbacterium > Microbacterium sp. DMC48. Next base: position 865,473 of record NZ_JBQUZN010000003.1, read on the forward strand.
ACCCGCAGCGAGCATCTCGACGACGACGGCGAGGTCTTCGTCGTCCACGTCGAGGCTCTGCCGCTTGCCGCTCTTGCCCGGAAAGCGCAGGCTCGTGACGGTACCGCTGACCGCGGCATCCCGCCGCTGCAGCGTGGTGAGCCCCCGACTGCCGTGCGCGGTGAAGTACCGCTCGCTGCCCACTCGCGGGGCCGCCTGGTCGAGCAGGCGAAACGCGGTCGCGAGCACCCGCTCGCGGTCGAGGTCGTCGCGGCGCAGCGACGCGGTGATGCGCCCGCGGGCGCGCGGCAGGCTCTCGGCGAGCTGCAGCGCCCGCGCGTACTTGCCCTTGTCGCGGGTGGTCGACCACTCCGGGTGGTAGAGGTACTGCATCCGTCCGGCCTCGTCGACGCCGGTGGCCTGGATGTGGCCGTTCGCGGCGGCGCAGATCCACACGTCGTTCCACGCCGGGGGGATGACGAGCGCGACCACGCGTTCGCGCTCCGCGGCAGGGAGGGCGGCGCCGTCGGCATCCACGTAGCGGAATCCCGAACCGGAGCGCAGGCGCCGGTAGCCGAGGTCGCGTCCGGGGCGGACGCGGCGCAGGCGCGGCACGTCAGGAGTCTCGAAGCATGTCGATGAGCTCCGCCTTGCGCGCACCGGAGTACCCGCGGATGCCGAGTTCCTTCGCGCGAGCGCGCAACTCGGCCACCGTCCAGTCCTCGTACGAGCCGGACTCGCCACCTCGTCGCCCGACGGCCTTCCGGCCGTCCCGCGCGGCGGCGTTGGAGATGCGCGCCGCCTTCTGCTTCGACGCGCCGTCCTTGCGCAGCTCCTCGTAGAGCTCGGGATCCTTCAGCGAAGGAGGTGTGCTGTTCTGTGGCATATAACCGCCCTACCGCAGGTGCGAAGGCCGCGGCAAGGGGGGTGCCTCCCCCGCGGAACGGGACTAGTTTCAGGGGGTCATGGAGTCCCCCGAGAATGGAGCAATCACATGAATCTCGCTCTGATCATCATCATCGTCGTCGCGATCGTGCTCGCCATCGTCGGCGGCATGAACGCCGCCCTGAACTGGCTGCTGTGGGTCGCCCTGATCGTCGCCGTGATCGCGATCATCGCGTTCCTGCTGCGACTCGTTCGCGGCGGTCGCGCGTAGCGACGTCGCACAACCGGACAACGCGCCGGCTCACCTCACGGTGGGCCGGCGCGTCCGCGTTGTGGGGGCCTCGTCCCGCTCCGTTCGTCCGGTCCGTCTCGTTGCTGACGCCGCTCGCCGCCGGCAAGAAGGGACGGACCAACCGGGAAGTCGGACGAACACGCTGGCGATTCGAGATATATCGTGTTACTCTCGGATAACGCGATATATCTCGAATCGCCTCACGTCAGGAGAAACAGATGACTCTGGAGAAGTGGCTCATCAAGCCGGGCGAGACCCGGGTGATCGACCTCGAAGACATCCGCAAGCTGAAGGTGGGCCTCGTCGGCGGCCAGATCGACGTCGTCGCGCACGACGAGCCCGGCGTGCGCATCGAAGTGCACGCCGTCACCATCAAGGACCTCCGCATCGAGGCCTCCGGCGACGTGGTGGAGATCGACCATCCGCAGCTGCGCTGGGACAATTTCCTCGAGGTGTTCCGCAACTTCGGCTCCGGCGGCCCCAAGGCGGAGATCAGCGTCGCGGTCCCCCGCGGCATCCTGCTGACCCTCGGCGTCGTCTCCGCGAGCGCGCTCGTGTCGGGCCTCGCCTCGGGCGCGCGCCTGAACACCGTCTCCGGCGACATCATCGTCGACGGCCTCACCGGCGACCTCTCGGTCAACGCCGTCTCGGGCGACGTGCAGATCCGCGGCCTCGACGGCGCACTCAGCGCCAACTCGGTGTCCGGCGATGTGGCGGCCACCGGCAGCATCCGCAAAGCGACGATCGACACCGTCTCGGGCGGCATGCTCGTCGACTCGACCGATCGGGTCGACCTGGTCAGCCTCAACACCGTGTCGGGCGACGCGACCGTGCGTCTCGACGAGGGCCACCCGGCCAACTTCGTGCTGCGCAGCGTCAGCGGGCGGCTCATGGTCGACGGCGTCAAGCGCTCGAGCTCTGGGCCCTCGAACTACGTCGACTCCGTCGGGGAGCTCAGCGGCAGCTTCGCCGACGTGCGCGCCAATTCGGTCTCGGGCGACGTCACGGTGCTGCGCCGCTCGCCGGCCGCTCCGGATGCCGCGGCATCCGCGACCGCCGAGGAGAACTGAGCATGCCTCCCGTCTTCTCGCACGGCGATCTGCGCCTCTACCTGCTGAACCTGCTCGACGAGTCGCCGCGCCACGGTTACGACTTGATGCAGGCGCTGTCCGATCGCACCGGCGGAACCTATACGCCCAGCGCCGGCACCATCTATCCCCGGCTGTCGAAGCTCGAGGAGGAGGGCCTGGTCACCAAGACCGTGGACGGCCGCAAGACCGTGTACGCGATCACCGAGGCGGGGCGCGCCGAGGTGGCCGCTCGCGCCCACGAGCTCGAGGGGATCGAGGCGGGGCTTGCCGACAGCGTGCGGCTGATCGCCGACGAGGTCCGCGGCAGCGTCCGCGAGGCGATGAAGAGCCTCCGCGCCGATCTCGCCGCTTCGGCGCAGTCGGAACGAGACAACGCCGACCGTGACCGCACCGGCGCACGCGCCTCGGCATCCGCGTCGGGGGGGGACGAGGCGCGCCAGTCGTCGCGAGAGCAGATGAGGCGGGCCGAGGCGATCGTGGGCGAGTTCCGCGCCACCGTGCGCGCGGATCTGCGCACGCATCTGGCGCACGGCGGCCAACTCGCGGCCGACGCCGTCGACGACCTGTCGCGCGCGCTGGACGACACCCTGGCCGCCCTGACCCGCGCACTCCGCTGACGCACGGGCCCGTCCGCTCTCGCCTTCTCCGCCGAGCCGCTATCTTTCCGCCGATCCGCCACACTCCGGCGTGTCAAAAGATGGCGGCTCGGCGAGTTCGTAGCGGCTCGCGGGGAGGGGGGAGGGGCTACGACGAGGGCCAGAGGTCCTCGTCGTCGCCGACGGGGTCTTCCAGGGGGACGACGAGGATGGGGCGCGACTGACGGTGCGCCAGACGGGCGGCGACCGAGCCCGTGAAGAACTCGCGGATCGACTCTCCGAACCCGCGGCGGCGGGTACCGACGACGATCAGGCGCGCCTGCGCCTTCTCGGCGAGGTGCTTGATCGCCAGAGCCGGGTCGCCGACGAGCTGGGTGACGCTCCACTCGACACCCGAGCCGTCCAGCGCGGATGCCGCGACGCCCTCGACCGCACTCAGCTGCGCCTCCCCGATGGCGAGGTCGATGTCGATCGGCGCGGTGTGCATATAGCCGTCCGGATCCTCGTACGTGACGAAGCGCGTGACGTCGACGTGGGCGACGATCAAGGGCGCCGAGAAGAGCTTCGCGTACCGGGCTGCTTCTTTGAGAACGCGAGCCGGCTGGTCGGGAATGACGCCGACGATCACCGCCCGCTGAGGGACCGGACTCTCGTCTGTTTCGGCCATGCGACCTTCCCCGTCCTCCCCCGCACCGCGAGGCGCCGGGGGCACCGTGTTATTCTGAATGCTACTCTTCCCGGCAGGAAGCCGGATCGTCAATCGCATCGTGAATGCGCCGGACGAAATGCGGGAAACCCGCATCGTCCGTGACTCAGAAATGAGGGGGTCTCGCATGGGGCGTGGCCGTCAGAAAGCGAAGCACACCAAGATCGCTCGCGAGCTGAAGTACGACACCTACAACGTGAACTACTCCGCGCTCGAAAAGGAGCTCGGACACCACGAGGAAGACCCGTACGTCGACAAGTGGGCCGACCAGTACGCCGACGACGAGGACGAGCTGGAGACAGCCTGACGCTCTTCCGGCGGCCTCGGCCGGCGCCGTCGTGTGGGTGATGTGATCCGTCGGCGCCGTGATCAGTGCCGCGGCCCCGCTGCGGCTGCTCGCGCGGGACGCAGGGTGAGGATCATCGCGACCCCGGCGACCGCCAGGATCACCGCCGAGGCGATGACCGCGGCGTGGAAGCCCTCCGTCACCGACGCCGCCGACACGGCGGTCGCGCCGAGCACGGCGGTGCCGAAGCCGCCGCCCAGGTCGTAGGAGATCTCCTCCAGCGCGGCCGCTCCTCCCACTTCGTGCAGGCCAGCCGACGACACGATCAGATCGTTCGCCCCGACGGCGGCGATCTCGATCGTCAGTCCTGCCAGTCCGGTCGCGACGGCGAAGACGGCCAGGTGCACGGGGTCGGGCGCGAACGCGACCGCCGCCAGCGCCGCCCCCGCGACGATGAGGGCACTCGAGATCACCGCGCGATGACCGAGGCGCCGCAGGAACCACGGTGAGAGGAAGGCGCCCACCAGGGTGGCCAACGCGAGCGGGATCAGCGCGATCGCGGCATCCAGGGGTTCGAAGCCGCGCCCCAGCTGTAGGTATCTCGCGAACTGCAGTTCGAGGCCGACGATGGCGAACATCGCCAGCGCGACCGCGATCAGCGCACTGGAGAACGCGCGATTGCGAAAGAGTGCGACATCGAGCATCGGCGTCCGTCGCTCACGAACCATCGCGCGCTGTCGCCGGACGAAGAGCGCGCCCAACCCGGCCGCGACGACCAGTCCGCCGAGGACGAGTTCGACATGGTGTTCGGCCAGACTGTTGATCGCCACGGCCGCCGCCAGCACCGCTCCGATCGCGAGCCCCTGGCTGACGAGGTCGGTGCTGCCCGGCCGCGTGGAGCGCGACTCCGGAACGAACGCCGCCGCCGCGATGATGACGAGCGCGCACAGCGGCAGGTTGATGAGGAACACCACACCCCACGTGCTGTGCTCGACGACGAAGCCGCCGATCACGGGTCCCGCCGCCGCCGCGGCGGCGGACGACATCGACCAGATCGCGACGGCGCGCACGCGCTTGTCCCGATCGGGGTAGGCGACGCGAAGCAGCGACATCGTCGAGGGGAGAACCCCTGCGGCGCCGACGGCCATCGCGGCCCTCGCCGCGATGAGCAGCTGCGGGCTGGAGGCGAAGGCCGCGGCCGCCGACGCGAGCGCGAAGACGACGAGCCCGCCGACCAGGAACGCGCGCCGCCCGTACCGATCGCTCATGACGCCCGCCGACAGCAGCAGGGGCGAGATGACGAACGGGAAGATGTCGATGATCCACAGCAGCTCGGTGTCGGTGGCGCCCAGGTCGCGGGCGATGGTCGGCGCGACGACGTGGAGGATGGTCACGTCGATGGACACCAGCGCGAGCGCGCCGCAGACCGTCGCCAGCACGGGCGCCGGGTGCGCCCTCAGCGCCCGTCGCTCGGCGGGGGCACGTCCCTTCGGTGACGCGTCATGCTCATCCACGCGACCATCGTGGCGGAAAGGTCGCCCTCACGCACGTCCACTCACCACGCGCCGTGGCGACGTTCCCACTCGTCCTCGATCGTGCGCGGCCGCGTGACGACCAGGCCGGTCGGAATCGTCGCGAGGAACAGCAGGCCGAAGACCACGAGCACCGGCTGCCACTGTCCGGTCGCCTCGTGGACGACCGCGAACATCAGCGGGAACAGCGCGGCGATGCCGTACCCGACGCTCTGCGCGAAGCCGCTGAGCGCGACGGCGCCCTCGTGGGTGCGCGAGCGCAGCTGGATGAGCACCAGCACCGCCGGGAACAACGCCTGCGGGGTGCCGAGCAGCACGACCCAGAGGATCGTGGCCGTCGCAGGCGCGAGCAGCATTCCGGCCACACCCGCCAGCCCCGCGATCAACGCGGCGGCGTAGACGACGCCGACCCGGCGCCACCGTGTGATCAGGATCGGCACGATGATCGACCACGGCAGTCCCATCGCGCCGAACAGCGACAGCAGCGCGCCGGCCTCGGCGTGCGAGACTCCGGCGACGTCGACGAGGATGACCGGCAGCCAGGCGAAGCACGCATAGACGCTCGCCGCAGAGATGCCGAACGTCCCGGCCAGCGCCCACGCGAGCGACAGCCGCGGCAGGCGTCCCAACACGCCGGGCGCCGGGGCGTCGAGATCCACCGCGGCGGGAGCCTGCGTGCGGGCGACGTTCGCGCGCACCACGAGCGTCACCCAGGGCGCGACCGCCAGAAGCGCGAGGATCGCCCACATGCCTAGCGAGAACCGCCACCCCGCGGCATCCGCGACGGGCACGGCCACCAACGGTGGCACGAACGCGGCCATCGCGAGAAGCGCGGAGTACAGCGCGGTCATCGTGCCCACGCGGTCGGGGAAGTATGTCTTGATCAGTGGCGGCAGCACCACGTTGCCCACGCCCACCGCGGCGAACAGGACCGTCGTCGCCAGCAGCAGCGTGGCCGCGTCCGTCGCGAGAGCGCGCGCGAGGAGGGCGGCCGTGACGATGAGCATGGATGCCGCCGCGAGCCGCTCCAGCCCGAACCGGCGTTCGAGGATCGGGGTCACGATGCCGAAGACGGCGAAGCAGACCGGCGGCGCGGTGCCGATGAGACCCACCACCCACGTCGGCACCGCGAAGTCGGCCTGCACCTCCGAGATGATCGGCGACAGCGCGGCGACGGCCGAACGCAGGGAGAAGGCAACGAGCACGACGCCCACCAGCGCGAGGAGGCGTCCCCGCCAGAGGGAGCGCGGGCGGGGATGGGTCACCCGATCCAGCCTAGGGCGCGCGGGGAAGGGTCAGCTCTCCTGCGTGCCTTCGACCCAGGCGAGGTACTCCTCCGACACGGTGCCGGTGATGTAGCGCCCGTCGAAGCAGCTCATGTCGAGGTCGTCGACGTCGGGCGAACCTTCGAGGATCGCGGCCTTGAGGTCGTCGATCTCCTGATAGACCATGTAGTCCGCACCGAGCTCTTCGGCGATCTCGGGGATCGTGCGGCCGTGCGCGACGAGCTCGTGACGCGAGGGCATGTTGATGCCGTACACGTGCGGGAAGCGCACGGGCGGGGCGGCCGAGGCGAACGTCACCGTCTTGGCGCCGGCATCCCGAGCCATCTGGATGATCTCCTTGGAGGTCGTCCCGCGCACGATCGAGTCGTCGATGAGCAGCACGTTCTTGCCCTTGAACTCGCTCGACATGGCGTTCAGCTTCTGACGCACGCTCTTCTTGCGCACCGCCTGGCCGGGCATGATGAACGTGCGGCCGACGTAACGGTTCTTGTAGAAGCCCTCGCGGTACTCGATGCCGAGCTTGCGCGCCACCTGCATGGCCGCCGGGCGCGAGCTGTCGGGGATCGGCATGACGACGTCGATCGTGCCGGCGGGGGTGTACTTGGCGATCGTGTCGGCCAGGCGCTCACCCATCCGCAGGCGCGCCTCGTACACCGAGATGCCGTTCATGATCGAGTCCGGTCGCGCCAGGTAGACGTATTCGAACGAGCACGGGACCAGCTGCGGGTTCGTCGCGCACTGCTGGGTGTGCAGGCGCCCGTCCACGTCGATGAAGACGGCCTCGCCCGGCTCGACGTCACGGACGACCTCGAAGCCGCCGTTTTCCAGCACCAGCGATTCGGAGGCGACGATCCACTCGTAGCGACCCGTCGGGGCGCCCTCGGCATCCACCGCGGGACGCGTGCCGAGGATGAGGGGGCGGATGCCGAAGGGGTCGCGGAATGCGAGCAGGCCGTAACCGGCGATGAGCGCGATGGTCGCGTACGAGCCTTCGACGCGCTCGTGCACCCGGGTGACCGCCTGGAACACCTGCGCCGGGTCGAGTTCGAGGCCGGAGATGGAGGACTGCAGCTCGTTGGCGAGCACGTTGACGAGCAGCTCGGTGTCGGAGCTCGTGTTGAGGTGACGGCGGTCTTTGCTGAAGAGCTCCTGGGTCAGCTCACGCGTGTTGGTGAGGTTGCCGTTGTGCACCAGCACGATGCCGTAGGGCGCGTTGACGTAGAAGGGCTGGGCCTCTTCCTCGCTCGACGCGGTCCCCTTCGTGGCGTAGCGGACGTGGCCGAGGCCGATGTTGCCCAGGAGGGCGCGCATGTCGCGGGTGCGAAACGCCTCGCGCACCTGCCCCTTGGCCTTGAACAGATGGAAGACGCCGCTGGTCTCGGCCGTCGCGATACCCGTCGAGTCCTGACCGCGATGCTGCAGCAGCAGCAGCGAGTCGTAGATGTCCTGATTGACCGGGCCCTGTCCGACAACGCCGACGATTCCGCACATGTGGTGTTGCTCAATCCGTTTCTGCGCCGGGGCGGTGATGCACCTCGGCGGCCGATGAACCTAGACGGCTGATGAATACGCGCCGACGAGGCGCACGGCTCCGCCGTCCACGCCCTTGGCGCCCTGCTCGAAATGGCCCTCGGGACGCGCGCCCTCCTGGACGACGCCCACCTGCCAGGTCGCGATACCGGCGTCCGACAGGAGGGATGCCGCGGCATCCGCCTTCTCGGGCGCGACGACAGCGACGAAACCGATGCCGAGGTTCCACGTGCCCTCGGTGTCTTCCAGACGCAGCCCGCCGAGATCGGCGAGCACGCGGAACACGGGGCTGGGCGACCACGTCGAGCGGTCGACCTCGACCCACGCCTGCGGCGGCAGCACGCGAGCGAGGTTCGCGGCGATACCGCCACCGGTCACGTGGCTGAGCGCGTGCACGGCGCCGGGCAGCGCGGTGAGCACGTTCAGCAGCGGCAGCGTGTACAGGCGCGTGGGCTCGAGGAGCTCCTCACCCCACGTGCGACCGAAGTCGGCGGCCGGGGCGCCGTAGCTGATGCCCTTGCCCGCGACGATGTGGCGGATGAGCGAGTAGCCGTTCGAGTGCGCTCCGCTGGAGGCCAGGGCCAGCACGACGTCGCCGGCGCGCACGCGGTCGGCGCCGAGCACGTCGCCGGCATCCACGACGCCGGTGGCCGCTCCGGCGACGTCGTAGTCGTTGACGCCGAGCAGGCCCGGGTGCTCGGCGGTCTCGCCGCCGACGAGCGCCGTGCCGGTCTGCTCGCAGCCGGAGGCGATGCCGCGAACGATGTCGGCGATGCGCTCGGGGAAGACCTTGCCGCACGCGATGTAGTCCGTCATGAACAGGGGCTTCGCGCCCACCACCACGATGTCGTCGACCACCATGCCGACCAGGTCCTGGCCGATCGTGTCGTGCTTGTCGATCGCCTGCGCGATCGCGACCTTGGTGCCCACGCCGTCGGTCGAGGTGGCCAGCAGGGGCTTCTCGTAGGACTGCAGCGCCGAGGCGTCGAACAGGCCGGCGAACCCGCCGACACCGCCCAGCACCTCGGGCCCGTGGGTGCGACGAACAGCCGACTTCATCAGTTCGACGGCGAGATCTCCCGCCGCGGTGTCGACGCCGGCTTCGGAATAGGGATTCTGTGGGGCTTCTGCCACGCGAACAGCCTACCGGCAGGGGCGGGACGCGCGGACCGTCGGCGCAGAGGAGCCGATCGCACCCTGTCGCCGCGCCGAGCGCTGTCCCTAGGATGGCGACATGGCAGCCGCGGAAGCACCGGAGTGGATCGTCCGCGAGGACGCCACGCTTCCGGTGCTCGTCGCACTGTATCTGCGCCAGGTCCTCGGCATCCGCTTTCCGGAGGAGCTTCCGCACCTGCGCGGAATCCCGCCCCTGAGTGCACCGATCAGCGAGTACGACGACCGTTCGGCGATCGAGCGGCAGTGGCGCGCGTACTGGGATCTGACGGTCGAGCCGCAGGCCAATCCCTCTCCCGTGCCCCTCGAGCTCATCGACGGGTTCGAGACGGTGGTGGCGCTCCCGGTCGAGGGCTTCGACGAGCTCGCCGATGCGATCGCCCCGCACGGGACGGATGCCGTGGCCTACGCCCGCGCCGAGCATCAGCGCTATCGGTCGCGTCTGGGTACGGGTGCGTCGTACCGCGCCTATGCCAGCGCGATCGCCGAACACGAACGCGTCGTGGGACGGCGCGCGCACTCGTTCGAACTCAACGTCCAAGTGCTGCCGTTCACGCAGCGCGGCGTCTGGTGGATCGGGGCGCTCACGATCGCGGTGACCGACGGCCTGCGCGGCGACATCGCCGCCTTCGACGCCGCGGTCGCGCCGATCATCGCCGACATCGCCTGACGGCGTCCGCCGGTCGCGGCCTCCGCCGGCCGGTCGAGCACAGGCGCTCTGGCGCGGCGCGACTACTCCGCGTCGTCGATCGTGATGACCTCGCGCTCGACGCGCACCTCACGGGCGCGACGGGCCAGCGAGCGGTCGAGAACGAGCGCGACCACACCGCCGACGGCGACGCCGACCGGGATCGCGAAGAGGCAGATGAACCCGAAGACCTGCGTCGTCGAGTACGAGACGCCGGTGGTCGCGCTCTCGTTCTCGCCGCCTCCGAAGGCGAACGTGAGCACGAGGGCGGCCAGGATGCCGAGGACCGCGCCCGCCAGCAGGAACACCGTGTATCGCGGGCTGCGGCGCACCTGCGCGGTCTCGATGCGGTGCGCGGCGGAGGAGCTCATGCACCCATTGTCCCACCGTGTCAAGCATGGGGGTGCGACAGGGGCGGTTCACGCGGTCGCGGTAATCTGCGGCTATGACGGCATCCGCATCCCAGGCTTCCGACGGCTCGACGAACACGACGCACGACACGCGGCCGCACGTGGTCATCGTCGGTGGCGGTTTCGCCGGGATCAGCGCCGCGCGAGCCCTGCGGCACGCCGACGTACGGGTGACGCTCATCGATCGCCGCGTGTACAACACGTTCCAGCCCCTGCTGTACCAGGTCGCCACGGGCGGGTTGAACCCCGGCGACGTGACCCATTTCCTCCGGAGCCTGCGGGTGCGCCAGCCCAACCTCGATGTCGTGCACGAGCACCTCATGGAGATCGATCCCGAAGGCCGCACGGTGCGCCTGCTCGACGGCCAGGAGATGTCGTACGACTACCTGCTGGTGGCCAACGGCGTCACCACGGCCTATCACGGCACGCCCGGCGCGAAGGAGAACTCGTTCGCGGTGTACTCGCGCTCGCAGGCGATCGCCATCCGCGACTCCCTCTTCACCCGGCTCGAGCGAGCGGCCGTGCGGGACGGGCGCACCAAGGGACTGTCGGTCGTGGTGATCGGCGGAGGCCCCACGGGCATCGAGATGGCGGGAGCTCTCGCCGAGCTGCGCGACCAAGGCCTGGAGCCGGCCTACCCCGAACTCGACGGTGACGCGTTCCGCATCACGTTGGTGCAGCGCAGCGAGATCCTGAAGCCGTTCCTGCCGAAGCTGCGCGACTACGCGGCGGCGCAGCTGCGGCGCCGCGATGTGGAGCTGCGCCTCGGCGCGGGCGTCGACGAGGTGCGACCGGATGCCGTCGTGCTCTCGGACGGCACCGTGCTGCCCTCCGATCTCACCGTCTGGGCGACCGGCGTCGCGCCCCACGAGGAGGTGCGCGACTGGAGCCTGCCGCTCGACACGGGCGACCGCATCCGCGTGGGCGCGGACCTGCAGGTGGAGGGACTGCACGGAGTGTTCGCCGCCGGCGACGTCGCCGTCGCTCCGCAGGACCTCCCCCAGCTCGCCCAGCCCGCGATCCAGGGCGGCGAGCACGTCGCCCGACAGATCGTGCGGCTCATCGCGGGACAGCCCACGGAGCCGTTCTCGTACTACGACAAGGGGCAACTGGCGATCATCGGCCGACGCGCCGCCATCGGCGAGCTGCCCGGCATCGCCAACCTCCCGGGACTGCACCGTCTGCGCTTCCTCTCGAAGATTCCGCTCCTGCGCAAGACGGTCGCCCTCACCGGCTCGTTCGGCTGGCTGACGTGGCTCTTCGTCCACATCACGAGCCTGCTCGGTCCGCGCAACAAGCTGATGGTGCTCATCGGTCTGGTCGCGCGCTACGGCGTGCACCTGTACCGGACGCCGGTGCCGATCGTCGGCGACGTGCCGGCGATCCGACCGTCGAAGGCGCAGCGCCGGCGGCTGACGCCCGAGCAGCGCGCGGCCGCGGATGCCGACGCCGGCGTGAGCGCCGGAGTCGATGGCGACTGATTCGCCCCTCGCCTGACCTCACCGACCCGCGTGGCGTCGAGCCGCGGCGGGCCGGAACGCCGCAGCGCCCCGCCGAAGCCAGGCGGGGCGCTGCGGGTTCGAGGGCTCAGGCCGAGCGACCTGCGACGGCGCGTCGGCGGAGTGCGACCAGGCCCGCACCGAGCAGGAGCATTCCGAGCCCCACCCAGACGGTTCCGTCCGGCATCGTTCCACCCGTGGCCGCGAGTGCTCCCGACGTCGCCGTGTCGCACGGCACCTCCGCGCCCAGCGGGAAGGTGAACGACACGGGGTCGAGGCTCTCGCCCACCGAGTAGAAGCCTCCGAAGGCCTCCGCTCCGGCCGCGGTCAGGGTCGCCGCGGCATCCGCCCACGCGAGCGCGCCGCCGCGGGTCGTCGCCGCCGGGAGCGTCAGGTTCGCGAGCACGACGCGGCCGTCGACCGACGGGCTGCCGCCGTACCCCTTCGACTGCACGTAGGCGCTGAGCGTCGCGGTGCGCGCGCCGGTGACCTGGATCACGGGGTTCGAGATCGTCAGGTCGAGCAGTCCTCCGTGCCCGGTGAAGCTCGCCGCTCCGCCGAAGGCCACCCGGCCGATGCCCTCCTCGGTGTTGAAGGCCCCCGACCCGCTGCGCCACGCGATCGACGCGGAGCCCTTCGCGATCGGGCCGTTCACGTAAGACACGAAGCTCTGCTTCACACCCCACGTGAGGGCGGCCCCGTCGACCGCACGCGCCGTGCAGACCGCGACGGGTGCGGCGACCGCCTCGGGTGCGGGGGATGCCGATGCGGCCTCGACCGCGATCGGCTGCTCCACGGTGATGTCGCCCGCACGGACGACGACCGTGTGCGCGCCCGCGGCCAGGGTGGCCGGGATGAGGCCGGTGACCGAGAAGAGGCCGCCGTCGCCGACGGTCGTGGTGCCGAGGGTGACCACGTCGGAGTGCACCTCGACGGTGACGGCGACCCCGGCGGGGAAGCCGCTGCCGCGCACCGTGAGCGAGCCGCCCTGGACGACGCTGGGCGCGCTGAGGAACACGGTGGGTGTCGTGGTGGTCGGCGTCGCCACCGTCACCGCCGTGAAGGTGTCGAGGCTGCGGTCGGTCAGCGACAGTCCGTGCGCCGCGGACGTCGCGACCTGGTAGCTCGTACCTGGCTCGAGGGTGCCGGCCGGGATCGTGAGCGTCGTGGTGAAAGCGCCGTCGAGGATCGTCGGGACCCAGCCCTGCGCGATCCACCCGCCGGCGGGGAGGGCGGACTGCCCCGACCACAGCGAGGTCTCGCCGAACAGCACGTAGACGCCGTTGGCCGCACCGGGTCCGGTGAAGCCGGTGCCCGAGACGGTCAGGACGTTCTCGACGGCGGGGTCCACCTCGGATGCCGGGGTCACGGTGACCTTCGGACCATCGGTCGGGGGAACCTCGTCCGCGAACGAGAGCGGCGTGGCGGTCTCGAACGGCGCGTACGTCGCACCGCCGGCCGCGTAGGTGAACACCCCCCACGTGCCGTTCGCGAGCGCGCCGTCGGCCTTCGAGACGTGCAGCGTGGTCGAGAAGCTGCCGTCGGCGGCGAGCTCGATCGCGCCGGCCGCGGCGCCCCCGACCTTCGCCATGTCCGCGGCGAGCAGGCCCCACTTCGTGTCGAAGCCCTTACGCGCGGAGGAGATCGCGCCGGTGCTCGGTCGCCAGTCGGCGGCGAACGACCCGAACACGATGTAGGCCCCGGTGAACGAGCCCTGCAGCGGCGGCCGGGTGCCGTCGGTGTCGGGCGCGTGGGGGAGGAAGCCGGAGCCGGTGACCGTCACCGTCTCGCCGTTCGGGTCGAGATCCGCGGTCTTCGACACGGTGACCTTCGGGGTCGGGGTGGGTTCCGGTGCCGGCCCCGACGCGTCGACGACGGTGAACGTCGAGAACGGCGCGTAGACCGCACCGCCGGCAGCCCACGTGCGCACGCCGAAGCGGGAGCCGTCGGGTGCCGTCGCGCTGCGCACGACGCTCAGCGTCGTGGAGAAGGTGCCGTCGGCGGCGATGGCCACGGCACCCGCCGCCGCACCGCCGATCTTGGCGACATCGCCCTCGGAGACGGCCCACTTGGTGTACTCCGCGGTGCGGCCCGCCGAGGTCCAGACGTCGCCGGCGTACGAGCCGAAGCCCACGTACGCGCCGCCGAAGGCACCCGCGAGAGGCGGACGCGTCCCGTCCGTCGCCGGTGCGTTCGGCACGAAGCCGCTGCCCTTCACGACGACGGTGTCGCCGTCGTACAGCGCCTGACCCGTGTACGCCGTGACGCCGTCGGCGAGGAACACCGAGACGGCGGGTGTCGGCTTCTCGGGCTCGACGGCCGCGGTGATGTCGTAGGCGACGGCATCCGACGTCGAGCCGGTGGAGGCGGTGTCGGCCGGGGTAAACACGGCCGTCAGCGTGTGGCCGCCGACGCTCAATGTCGAGGTGCTCACCCGCGCCGAGCCGGAGGCGACGGCGACGGAGCCCAGCGACGCGGAGCCGTCGAAGAACTCCACGGCGCCGGATGCCGCGGGCGTGACGGTCGCGGTCAGTGCCACGCTCGTGCCCGACGCGGCGGTCGCGCTCGGCGAGACGGCGAGGGTCGTCGTGGTCGCGGCGGGCGGGTACAGCGCCTCCTCGTCGATGGTGACCGCGGTGCGCGCAAGCAGGTTCGACGCCGACGGGAACGATCGCGACGGCCACGCGATCACGTCGTACGACGTCGCGCGGTCCAGCTTCGCGGCGGTCTGCGTGAGGGTTCCGGCGATGCTCCCGTCGGCACCCACGACCGCGTCCGTGTTCGGAGTGCTCGCCTGGTCGACGTCGTAGCCGTCGCGCGTCACCAGCGCGAGGTAGACGCTCGGTGCCGTCTGACCCGGCTGGGCCTGCACGTCCTGGAACCCGGTGCCCGCGACCGCGATCTCGATGCCGCTCCCCGGGTTGACGGTCACGGTGGCCGTCAGCGCGGGATCGGACGCGGCCTGCGCGGGCGCGGCGACGCCGACGAGCGCGCCGGCGGTGACGAGCACGGCGGCCAGCCCGCTCGCGAGGGCGCGTCTGAGCGACGGCCTCCTTGTTCTGTGCACGGGAGAACCTCCAGGAGTGTGGCGAAAGGATGCGGATGCCGCAGGGCAAACGCTCAGCCTTTAACTTAGCTTAGCCTAACCTTATTTAGTCCATTCATCGCGATGGATCGCGCCGGACGAGGACGATCGGCCGGCCGGTGTCGGGGTCGGCCAGCACGCGCACGGGGATGCCGTAGACCTCGGCGATCCGCTCCTCCGCCAAGACCTCCGCGGGCTGGCCGTGCGCGACGAGTCGTCCGCGATCGATGACCGCGATCTCGTCTGCGTAGGCGCCGGCGAGCGACAGGTCGTGGAGCACCACGACCACCGCGCGCCCCTCCGCCGCAAGCTCTCGCGCGATCCGCAGCACGTCCTCCTGGTGACGGAGGTCGAGGGCGGCCGTGGGCTCGTCGAGCAGCACGACGGGCGTGTCCTGCGCCAGCACGCGGGCCAGCGACACCCGCGCCTTCTCGCCGCCCGACAACGACGGGAACTCCCGCTCACGCAGGTGCGACACGTCCGCCCGCCTCAGCGCCTCGGCGATGAGGCGATCGTCGTCGTCGGCCCGCGCCGTGTTGATCCAGGGCGCTCGGCCCATCTCCACGACGTCGGCCGCCGTGAACGAGAATGCGACCTGATGCGACTGCAGAAGGACCGACCGTGCGCGTGCGAGCTCCCGCGCCCGCCACTGGGCGAGCGGACGCCCGTCGAGCTCCACCGTGCCGGCGGAAGGCGGGGCATCCCCGGTCAGCACGCTCAGGAGAGTAGATTTCCCGGCGCCGTTGGGGCCGACGAGCGCCAGCACCCGTCCGTACGCGATGTCGAGGGTGACGCCCGCGAGGATCTCGACGCCTCCCCCGGGCGCCCCGACCCGATAGGACACGTCGCGGAGCGCATAGGCGAGCCCGCTCATGCCCAGCCTCCGGCGCGGCGACGGGTGCGGCGGATGAGCACGTAGAAGAACGGCCCGCCGACGAGCGACGTCAGCACGCCGATGGGGAGGTCCGCGGACGGGATCACGGTGCGGGCGAGAAGGTCGGCGTAGACCAGCACCACCGCCCCGCCGAGCAGCGAGGCGGGAAGCAGCGCGCGGTTGGAGGGACCCAGCAGCATCCGCATCACGTGCGGCACCACCAGCCCCACGAAGGCGATGATGCCCACGAAGGCCACGGCGACCCCCGTGAGCAGGGCGACCAGCACGATCGCGACCACGCGCAGCCGTTCGACCCGCACCCCCAGGTGCGCCGCCGTCCGGTCGCCGAGGGCCAGCAGGTCGAGCCGGCGGGCGAGACCGACCGTGGCGGATGCCGCGGCCAGCCCGACCAGGGCGACGAGCCCGACCTCGGTCCACCGGGAGCCGTTCATCGAGCCGAGCTGCCAGAACACGATCTGCTCGCGAGAAGCCGTGTCGCCCGCGAACATCAGCACGGCGAGCGCGGCTCCCGTGAAGGCATTGACCGCGATGCCGGTGAGGATCAGCGTGACCGATTCGGTACGCCCCTGCGACCGCGACGTCGCGTAGACGACGAGGGTCGCCGCCAGCCCTCCGACGAAGGCGAACGCGGCGGTCGCCCAGCCGCCGAGGGGGGTGAGGCCGAAAGTGATCGCGGCGGCGGCCCCGACGGCGGCGCCCGACGACACCCCGACGACGCCGGGCTCGGCCAGGGGGTTGGCGAAGATGGCCTGCATGACGGCGCCGGCAAGCGCCAGCAACGCTCCCACCAGCACCGACATGACCACGCGGGGAAACCGGATCTGCCACAGCGTCTGCTCGATCAACGGCGTCGACGGTGCCCAGGCGTTCGGGATGCCGAGGGAGCGCAGCAGGGAGCCGACGACCTCCGCCGGGCCGATGGGCAACTGACCGATCCCCGCCGAGAGGATGACCCCGACAACGAGCAGGGCCGCCGTCACCGCGTAGATGGCGGGGGCGACCCGGGTCACGGGCCCGGCTCCCCCGGCACGGCCCGCGACGCGGCATCCGACGGATCGTCGGGCGCATAGACCGCCCGCGCGAGCGCGTCCAGCACCTCCGCCGACCGCGGGCCGAACGAGAGGATCTGTCCGTCCGCCATGTCGACGAAGCGTCGGTGCTGGCCCGCGGCGGTGAGCGCGATCGCGGGCTTCTCGGCGAGCAGCCCGTCGATGCCGCCGACCGAGGCGATGCCGGAGGTCATGACGAGGATCAGGTCGGGATCGGCGGCGACCATCGCCTCGTCGGTCAGCGGCTGCATGCCGCGCCAGCCCAGCTGGCCGGCGACGTCGATGCCGCCGAGGGCGCCGATGAGGTCGTCGGCGCCGGACTCGCTGCCGAACAGGTAGAAGATGCCCGACGTCCCGCGCAGATAGAGGAAGACCATGCGCAGTCGGTCGGACTCGGCGGCGGGCGCGATCCGGGAGATCTGCGCGGTGACGGTCTGCAGTTCGCCCTCGATGCGGCCTGCCAGCAGGTCTCCGGCGTCGGCGGCACCGAAGATCGCGGCGACGGCGCGCGCCTGCGCGACGGCGCCCGCGAACGAGGACGAGCGCTCGACGAACACCACCGTGATGCCGACGTCGCGCAGCTGCTGGACGACGTCGGCCGGACCGATGCTCCCGTCCGTGATGACGAGCGTCGGCGCGAGCCCGATGATCGCCTCGGCGTTGACGGAGTGGCCGCTGGAGGTGATCACGGGCAGGTCGCTCACGCCCGCGAAGGTGGTCGAGATGTCGCGGCCGACCAGTCGATCCGCGAAGCCGAGCCCCGCGACGGTCGCCGCGAGGGAACCGGAGAGGTCCATGGCGATGACCCGGGAGGCGTCGGTGACGGTGACCTCCACATCGCCCGACAGGTCGTGGGAGGTCACGGTGACCGGCAGCTGCGACGACGGCGAGGCGAGGACGGGCTCGATCGCGGCGTCGTCGAGCGTCGCGGTCGAGGGGCCGACGTACGCCTTGGGGTCGGCGAGCGGGCTGACGTCCGACAACGCGACGCGCGGAGCGGACGCCGTGGGCTCGGCGGGCGCCGCCGCGGCGGAGCAGCCGGCCAGGAGCACGACGACGAGGCTCAGCGCCGTCGCCGCGACGCGGCGGAGGATCACGAGCCCTCCCCTTCCGCGCCGCCGCGGTTCCGGCGTCGGCGGACGAGGAGCAGCGTGGCGGCCGCGGCCGCGACGACGGCGGCGGCCGCTCCGGCGATCGCCCCGACCGGCGCCGAGGGCTCACGGCTCGCGGCGAGTGCGGCGTCGTCCGTCCCGGATTCCGCGAGGGCGACGGGTTCGACCTCGGTGGTCGGGGTGGATGCCGGGCACCGGGCCGTGACCGAGAGCGTGAGCGGGTCGAACGCCGTTCCGGCCGGATAGCTGCCGAAGGCGGCGAAGCCCTCCTCGGTCACGGCGGTCGCGGCATCCGTCGCGGAGACCGTGACGACGTCACCGGCACGCATGTACTCGATCGCGGCCGCGTCGACCGTGACGAACGGCGTCTGAGTGACCGTGTCGACGGTGCCGTCGCCGGCCATTGCGTTCTCCATCGAGACGCCCGCGACGTCGAGGAGCAGCCGAGCCCCATCCGCCGACAGCTCGAGCGTGGGGTGGGCGACGGTCGTGTCGAGCAGTCCGTCGTGCCCCGTGAACCGGATGCCGCCGGGGAAGGAGACCGCGCCGACGGTGCCGTCCGGGGCGACGGCGCCGGTGCCGGCGGACCAGTGGAAGGCGGGCGTGGTGTATGTCGCACCATCGACCGTCTCCCACCCACCTCGGGCGATCGAGCCCGAGATGTAGGAGCGGAACGACTCCTTGAACCCCCACGTCAGCGATGCGGACGTCACCGTGCAGTCGGCGGGATCGGCCTCTCCCGTCGCGGCGGCGGGGACGGCGGGAGAGACGGCCGCAACGACCGCGAGCAGGGCGATCGCGGCGGAACGCGCAAACGGGGCAGGGCGCACGGGAGCTCCTGTGGGACGACGACCGAGGCCGATCTTGGATAAGGATTGCCTTACCTAAGGTACACGGCGGGGTTGCGTGGCTGAGCTCCCGTTCTGCGTT
Organism: Microbacterium sp. DMC48; assembly: GCF_056313825.1. Taxonomy (NCBI): domain Bacteria; kingdom Bacillati; phylum Actinomycetota; class Actinomycetes; order Micrococcales; family Microbacteriaceae; genus Microbacterium; species Microbacterium sp. DMC48. The sequence continues at coordinate 884,497 of NZ_JBQUZN010000003.1, forward strand.
TGACATGGAGCGCGCTCCAGGTGGTGTGCTGTGGAGCCATGGACACCACTCACCGCAACGAGCTGGCTCTCGGCACGATCTGGTTCGGAACGCGACAGGATGAGGACACCGCGTTCGCGCTGCTCGACCACTACGTGGCGCGGGGCGGCCGCTGGCTCGACACCTCCGACAACTACGCCTTCTGGGAGTCACCCACGGGGCACGGCGGCGCGAGCGAGACCGTGATCGGACGATGGCTGCGCCGGAACCCCGGCATCCGCGAGCACATCTCGATCTCGACCAAGGTCGGCGCGAACCCGACGGTGCCTGGCACGTGGGACGCACCGATGGAAGGTCTGGGCCCGCGCGCCGTCGAGGAGGCGGTCGCATCGTCGATGGCCCGTCTCGGTGTGGACGTCATCGATCTGCTGTGGGCGCACATCGAAGACCGCGCGGCTCCCCTCGAGGAGCAAGTCGAGGCGTTCGGATCGCTCGTCGCCGAGGGGCGCGTCCGCCGACTGGGTGCGTCGAACCACGCGACCTGGCGCGTCGAGCGTGCCCGCTCCCTCGCTCGCACGCGCGGACTGGCCTCCTACGATGCCCTCCAACTGCGACACAGCTACCTCCAGCCGATCCCCTTCGTGCCGCTGCCGTCGGGCCACATGGCCGCCACCGCCGAATCCCTCGACTACGCCGCCGCCGAGGGGCTCGGCATGTGGGCCTACACGACGCTGCTCTCGGGCGCGTACGCACGACCGGAGCGGCTACCGCACGCGTACCGGCATCCCAACACCGAGCGGCGCCTGGCTGCGCTGGACCGCGTCGCGCAGCGCCTCGACGCCACGCGCAGCCAGGTGGTGCTCGCGTGGCTCATCGGCGGCACGCCGGCGGTCACACCCATCGTGGGGGTCTCCGACATCGCACAGTTGGATGAGGCGATGGACGCGCTCGCCTTGCAGCTGGATGCCGAGGCGCGCGCCACGCTCGACGGAAGGGATGCCCAATGACCACGATGCTCACGATGGGCGAGGCCGTCGCGGCGAGCGGCCTTTCGGCCGACACCCTCCGCTACTACGAGGACGAGGGGATCATCGGCCCGCTCGAGCGCGATCACCGCAATCATCGGGTGTTCAGCGACAGCGATCTCGCCTGGATCGGCGTGGTCACGTGCATGAAGGATGCCGGACTCGGCATCGACGACCTGCGCACGTTCGCCGATCTGCTGCACGGCTCGCGCGGGGCGGTGAACCCCGTGGACTTCCTCCGGGAGCGGCGTGCCGCCCTCGAAGAGCGCCGGCGGGTGCTGTCTCGCGCGATCGCGGTCATGGACGACAAGATCGCCCACTTCCGCGGGGGCGTCTCGGAAGCAGGAACGGTCTAGTCTTCCGGTTCGACGCGTTCCGGAAGTACCGACCACATGTAGCGCGAGCGGCGCAGATCCCCGGTTTCACGACGGTCGGCGCTCAATGCCTCGTACTCGTCGAAGATCTCCTGCACACGCTCCTGCAGACGCGCCACCTCATCGGGAGCGAGGAGCATCTGGCCCGTGGCCAGCACCATGTAGGCGATATCGGCATCCGGAGGTCGTACCGACCGCGCCGCCAAGACCTCCTCCATGCGCTGACGCATCGGGGTCAGTCGCGAGTCGATCAAGATGGTGCGGTGCACGGCGTCGGCGTCGGCGCTCGCGACGAGCGAGTAGTCCGGGGCGGCGGGAAGCCACGGCCGTTCCCGGCCGTCGGTGGACTCTCCGCGGCGGATGAGCCCGGTCGCCTCGACCGCGCGCAGGTGGTAGCTCATCGCACTCGGCGACAACCCGACCAGCTCCGCCAGCTCGGTGGCCGTGGCCGGCCCTTGGCGGCGATACAGCTCGTCGACAGCCACCTGGCGCAAGGGGTTCGCCATGGCTCGGACCGCGCGGGGGTCGGAGATCAGGAGGGTATGCGAGGACATCCCTGCCCAGTCTGCCGCGCCCGCAGACGCCCCGCATCCCGAAGGGTGCGGGGCGTCTGCGACGACGGCGGTCAGGACCGGCGGCGACGACGCCACACGAGCACCGAGCCGCCCGCGACGAGCATGCCGGCGAACGCCGCCAGGAGGAGCACGCCGGTCCCATCCTGTCCGGATGTGGCCAGCGACCCACCCCGCGGCGCACTGCTCACCGAGCCGCCCGATCCCGTCGGATCACCCGGGGTGGAGCCTCCCGGCGCGGGCGTTTCGGGGGTCGGGGTCGACCCACCGGCATCCGTCGCGGTGGGCGTCACGATCTCCGCGCGCGCCGCACCGTCGCCATGCAGATGCAGCACGAGCATCTGCGGCAGGGCATCGCCGCGACGGGTCACCGTCAGCGAACCGGGCTGGTCGGCGAAGATCGGCGTTCCGGTCGTGCCGAACTGCAGTGCGGGCCGGTAGGCGTCGATGGTCGCCGGCGCCGTCTGATCGACGAGCGCACTGCGGATGCCGCCGTCGAAGGCCGGGTTGTAGAACGAACGGGTCTGCACGATGTAGCGCACCGTCGTCGCGGTGGTCTTCGCGGTGTAGCCCAGCGCCGACAGGGAGGTCGACAGGGTCACCACCGTGTTGTCGAAGACGTTGGTGCCCTGGTCGCCGAAGAGGCCATTCACGGGACGCTGTTCGATGACGTCTCCGGTCACCGCGTCGATCGTCATCGCGACCGGGATGTCCCCGTCGGCGTCCTGCCCGGGCTGCAGCTGCACGATGAAGTCGGGGCGGCTGTCGCCGTTGACATCCAACTGCACCATCGGCCACGTCAGCGGCGACATCCGCGCCCATTCGCCGGCCATCTGCACGCCGAACGTCAGCACGCCCTGCGTGGGGTCGCTCAGCAGCGGCGCCGTCGACGACGCTCCGACGGCGAGGATGTCGGCGCTCTTCAGCGTGTGCTGCGCCGATCCGGCCGGGAACGACAGTGCAGGGGAGGTCGCGCCGAGGATGAGCGGAACCATCATCGACCGGTAGCGCTCGCTGCCGGCGCCCTGGTCGAGCCCGCGGCCCGACATGGCGAGCGAGCCGGTGGCGCCCTGGAATGCGACACCGTCGACATGCGTCTCGGAGTACGGACGCGGTGCAGCGTACACGGACAGGCGCACCGGGAAGGTGCCGACCGGCCCGATCGCTTCGAGAACACCGGAAGCGTCGGTCACGAACTGCCGCGGCGCCGTGTCGACGATCTTCGACATGGTCGGATCGATCGTGTGCCGAAGTGCGGTCGGATCGTCGATGCGCAAGGTCAGCGTCACCGCCACGGACCCCTTCGCCGGAACGGTCACGGAGGCCGGCGAGACGTCGTAGCTGACGCCCGGTGTCTCCGTGCGCGGCGCGTAGCGCAACGCGACGGTCTGGGCGGTCGGTCCATCGTTGCCGACCCGAATGGTCCGGGTCTGGACGACCGGCTGGGTGCCGACGTTGACGACGCCGAAGGACGCGCTCAGCAGATCCCCGTTCTCTTCCGACAGCAGGCTGATCGTCCCGCGGACAGCGGCGAGCGCGTCGATCCGTCCCGTGCCGACGCGCGCCGGGCCGTATGCGATCGGGTTGCTGCCGACGGTGAGCACGTCGTGAGCCGCGGTGTTCATGATCTGCTGCCTCACCCGCTCGGGCGCCCAATCCGGATGCGCTTCCTTCACGAGCGCGGCGATGCCCGCAACATGCGGGGTGGCCATCGAAGTACCGCTCATGACCTCGCGCCCTGCGCCGCTGCCGTTCCCGGCCGACGTGATCGTCACGCCGGGGGCGGCCACATCGGGCTTGAGCACGTTGTCGATCGAGCCGTGCGTTCCACGGGAGGTGAACGAGGCGATCGTATCGATGCGTGACGGGTCGGTGTGATCGATGACGTGCCGCAGGTCGCTGCGCAGTTCGATCACGAGTGTGCCGGACGTCATCGCGGAGCGCAGACTCTGCGACTCTCCGCCGGTGAGCTGCGCACCGGGAATGTCCGCGTTGCCGGCGATGCCGTTCTCGAAGCTGTCGGACTGGCTGGTGAGGACGACGCCGACGGCCCCCGCGTCGCGGGCGTTGTCGAAACGCGTCGCCGAACCGCACGCCACGTTGCTGTCGTCCCACTCCAGCCACACGATCTTGCCGCTCGCTCGTTGCGCGTCCGCCGCGCTGAACGGCCGGCATCCGTCCAGGTTGCCCGTGTCGGTGAGCCCGATGACCGAGGCGGTGACGTCGAAGTCCCACACGTAGGACTGGCCGTACTGCACCCGGATCTGCTCCGCGGCGTTCTGAGCCGGATCGCCGATCGTCGCCAGCGCCGCGTCGGCGAGACCGTGACCGCTCGCGGATGCCGCGACGGTCAAGGCGCTCTCGGTAGTGCCCGGGCTGCCGGCCACGTCCGTCACATCGCCGGAGTTGCCCGCCGCGACGACGGGCAGCACTCCTGCTTTGACGATCTGATCGAGCTTCGCGTTGTCGGGGTCGTCGATGGCGCCGTAGTTCGTGCCGAGGGAGAGGTTGACGACATCGATCTCGGTTCCGGACGCGACCTTCTGCGCGATCCACTCCAGTGCCGCTCCGGTGAGCGACGTGCTGCCGCCGCCGTCGCCGAAGACCTTCAGCGCGATGAGGCCGGCCTGCGGCGCAGCCCCGGGGCTGATCGAGAAGTCCTTCTGCACGCTCTCCGACGACAGACTGCGGTAGTCGCCGCGGAAGGTGGTGAGGTCGTTGCTGACGCCGCGCCCCAGGACCGTTCCGGCAACGTGCGTGCCGTGGTTTCCGCCCGGGCCGTCGATGGGGTTGGCGTCGGGCACCGGGATGGGATCGTAGCCGGGCTGACCGATGGCGCCGTTGTAGGTGGGACCGGCGAAGTCCCACCCGCCGAGATACACGCTCGGATCGTACGAACCGGGCTGAGGGGCGTCCGTGGACGCCAGCGCCGCGGCGTAGGCGGCAGACGTGCCCGGGCCTCCGAAATCGGCGTGCGTGTAGTCGACGCCGGTGTCGATGACGGCCACCGTGACGCCCGTGCCCGTGTGCCCCGTCTGCTGCCACGTGTCGACGGCTCGCGTCAACGCATCCGAGGCGCCGTTGCTCGGCGTGGCCCCATCGACAGCGGGGACCTCGATCGACTGCGGCACGATGCGCGAGATCTTGACCACGTCGGGGCGCTCGGCGATCTGAGCCAGCGTCGCAGCGTCAGCGGTCACGGCGACACCCGGGACGGAATACGTCGAGGTGTAGAGGATGCGCGCGTCGCTGTCGACGGCGGTGACATCAGCCGCGACGTCCTTCGTCTTCTCCTCGTTCTTCGCCGCGACGTCCTCGGCCACCGAACTCGCCGTGGCGGAGGATGCGCCCTGCCGCCGCTGGTCAGTGCTCGCGGCCAGCGCACCTTCGCCGTCCGTCTGGATGAAGACGTCCACGGGGCCGGCGGCGGAGGCGATGCTGTCGGGCAGTACTGCCGTGCGCCCGCCGGCGGATGCCGGGGCAACGGGGATCTCGTCCAGCGAGCCGGTGTCAGCGAAGGCAGGCGCGGCGCCGGTGGCGACGAGGCAGCTGGCGATCAGGGCGGCTGCGGCCGCCCGAGCGCGAAGGGGTGTGCGGGGCATCGTGTGCTTTCCTGGGTTCAACGAGCGGGCGAGGTGGGAACGGGAAGCGCCGGGGGTGCGATGTCGCCCTCGAGCGGATCGACATCCGGCGACGGCGACGGGCTCGGCGCGGCACTCGGCGCGGGCGGAGCGGGCCGGTCGACGCGCGGCGTCGTCGTGGACGGCGTGATGGCCACCAGCGGCGAGCTCGGAGCGGGAGCCACCGCACTGCTGGAGGCACCGGAGCTGGGCACGATGTCCGCACTGGGCGCGGCGGAGCTTTCTGCGGTGACCATCAGCGGCAGCTGGATGCTGTACCCGAACGGCGCGCTGCCGGCGGTGATCCACACGGTGTAGGAGCCCGCGGCGATCGGGTCGAGGGTGACCAGCGGCATCCGGATGGTGCCGTCCTCCCCGGCATCGGCGTAGGCATCGGCGCCGACGGTCAGCGGCATCCGCTTCCATTGCGCGTCCCGGAGAGACACCCGCAGCGACGTTCCCGACGGGATTGCTGCGCCGGTCACGACGATCCCTCCCGCAGGATCGCTGAGCACGCGGGCCGCGACCGTCGACGGCGTCAACGCGAACGAGGAGGCGGGGCTGTCGGGATTTCCGGTGACGGTGAACGTCCCGAGGGCGTAGTCACCGGTGATCGTGGAGCGCGCCTCCAGCGTATAGACGCCCTCGGCCGCACCGTCGGGCGCCTTGACGCTGTTGTGGTGACGTCCCTCGCCATTCGTCCGCGAGATGCCCAGCGGGATTCGAATGCCACGCGAGGTCACCAGGGTGAGCTCGTACGTATCGAAGGGGATGAAGCCGGTCACGTCGAAGGCCATTCCGGGCGCGGTCGCGAACGCGGCGGCCGAGATCTGTGGTGCGGACGGCGTGAGCGTCTTGTTCTGCGTGCGCGGTGCCCCCGGGGTCACCATGAAGGTGCCGGAACCCTGCTGAGTGCCGTCCGCGGACTGCAGGCTGATGAGCCATTCACCGACGAGCGCGTTGACGGAGACCATCTGCATCTCGTAAGAGAAATCGCCGTTCTCATCCGAGTGCAGCCCCTCGTTCTCGCCGATCGCCACCATCGTGGTGTCGGGCATGCCGAGGTTGAAGAAGACGTGGGTCATCGGGGCGAAGCCGCTCGCGTGAACGACGACGGTTTTGTCCAGGAACTCGTCCTGGGTGATCGATGCGGGGTCGCTCCACACCTTCAGGCGCTCGCCGTCGGGCACGGTGATGTCCAGGAGAGCGGACCCTGCTTCTCCCGTGGACGTGTCGACGGTGATGCGGGCGACGCCGGGCTCCGGCTGGGTGTTCTCGGGGTCGACGTCGAGGGTTCGCACCCTGGTCACGATCGAGCCGTCGGCATCCGCGGTGATCGGTGCCCAGTGCTTCTGCAGGCCCGAGGCGAACGTGATGGAGATCGTCGCCGTCGCGCCGGGGGTCATGCCGTGAGCGGTCACCTCGACACCCGACGCCCACATCCAGTACTGCTCGATGGAGGTCTGATCGAGCGAGACCTGGATCGGCGCAACGTCGTGTGGCGCGGCGGCCACGACGCGACCACCCTGCGGCACCGCGCTCCCCTCGCTGGAGGCGACAGTCCAGCCGCCGGCCTCGGCGGCAGCGGTGTCGGCCCTCGCGACGGCGGTGGTGACGGTGCGCGCTGATGGGCCGGGCGCCTGCGCGGCGGCGGAGACGCCGCCGATGACGACGAGAGCGACCACAGCGGCGCCGACGATCGCAAGATTTCGCTTCATGGTGTCCTCACGAGACGGTGCGGAAGGTGACGTCGCCCAGTGAACCACGTTATGAAGTTTTTTTTCAGATATTCGGCGAAGCTTTACACGACCGTCACATTCGACCGCACCACAGCGGGGAAGCTCCCGGTCGTTGAGCGAGCGCAGTCCCCGGTCGTCGAGCGAGCGCAGCGAGTCGAAACGCCCCACCCCCGCCGGCGACGTGAGCGTGCCGTGAGGACCGCCCGCCGAGCCGTAGGGAAACCGTAAGGACGCCGGAAGCGGCCGCCGCGCAGGAGTTGGATCGGATGCCGTGCCCATGGTGGGCGCCCGCGCCGAAGTCGGAGCGCGGTCAGTGTCCGGGAGTTGCTGTGCTCGATGTGATCTACGTCGTCGTGACGGTCGCGGTGTTCGCGATCGTCGCCCTCGTCGCGAAGGGGGCGGAGCGACTCTGATGGACGTCTTCTCGATCATCGGCGCCGTGCTGGGCATCGCCAGCGTCGTCTACCTCGTCGTCGCCCTCGTGAAACCGGAACGCTTCTGATGGGCGTCGATTCCGCCGACATCTGGTTCGGTGTGCTCCAGATCGCCACCCTCGTCCTGCTGCTCGCACTGCTGTACCGCCCGGTCGGCGACCTCATGTTCCGCATCTTCACGGGCGAGAAGGATGCCGCCGCAGAGCGGGTCGTCTACCGCCTCATCGGGGTCGATCCGCGCAGCGAACAGACCTGGCAGGCCTATACCCGGGGCGTCCTCGCCTTCTCGCTCATGGGCGTGCTCGTCGTCTACGCGCTCCAGCGCCTGCAGGCGTTCCTGCCGGCCTCGCTCGGGCTGCCGGCCGTGCCCGAGGGCCTGGCGTTCAACACCGCGGCGTCCTTCGTCACCAACACCAACTGGCAGTCGTACTCCCCCGAGGCGACGATGGGCTACCTCGTGCAGCTCGCCGGCCTCACGGTGCAGAACTTCGTCTCGGCCGCCGTCGGCATCGCCGTCGCGATCGCGCTCGTGCGCGGCTTCGCGCGGCGCGGGCAGAGCACGATCGGCAACTTCTGGGTCGATCTCACGCGTGGCCTCGGCCGACTGCTGCTGCCGATCGCGCTCGTCGCTGCGGTCGTGCTGCTGGCGGGCGGCGTCATCCAGAACCTCAACGGCTTCGTCGATGCGCACACCCTCGCGGGCGCCACCCAGTCGATCCCGGGCGGACCGGTCGCCTCGCAGGAGGCGATCAAGATGCTCGGCACCAACGGCGGCGGGTTCTTCAACGCGAACTCCGCGCACCCCTTCGAGAACCCGACGCCGTGGACGAACCTGTTCCAGCTGCTGCTGATCCTCGTCGTCCCGATCTCGCTGCCGCGCACGTTCGGTCGCATGGTCGGCGACAACCGCCAGGGCTACGCGATCCTCGCGGTCATGTCGACCCTCGCGATCGCGTCGATCGCCGCGGTGAGCGCGCTCGAGGTCGCCGGACACGGCACCGCCCCGCAGCTGGCCGGGGGCGCGATGGAGGGCAAGGAGCAGCGGTTCGGCATCGTCGGCTCGGCGCTGTACGCGGCCGTCACGACGCTCACCTCGACCGGCGCCGTGAACTCGATGCACGACTCGTACACCGCGGCGGGCGGCATGATTCCGCTGCTGAACATGATGCTCGGCGAAGTCGCCCCCGGCGGCGTGGGCTCGGGTCTGTACGGCATGCTCGTGCTCGCGATCATCGCCGTGTTCGTCGGAGGTCTGCTGGTCGGTCGCACCCCCGAATACCTCGGCAAGAAGATCGGCCCCACCCAGATCAAGCTCGCGAGCCTGTACATCCTGGTGACTCCGACCCTGGTGCTGGCGGGAACGGCGTTGAGCTTCGGCATCCCCGCCGTGCGCGCCGACGTCGAGGCGACCTCGATCCTCAATCCCGGCATCCACGGGATGACGGAGGTGCTGTACGCGTTCACGTCGGCCGCGAACAACAATGGCTCGGCGTTCGCCGGACTCACCGCGAACACGCCCTGGTTCAACACGGCGCTGGGTGTGGTGATGCTGCTCGGACGGTTCGTCCCGATCGTGCTCGTGCTCGCCCTGGCCGGCTCGCTCGCCGCGCAGGAGCGCGTGCCCGCCACCGCCGGCACACTGCCGACGCACCGCCCGCAGTTCGTCGGGCTCCTCGCGGTCGTGACCGTGGTCATCACCGCACTGACGTATTTCCCCGTTCTCGCGCTGGGTCCCCTGGCAGAAGGTCTTTCCTGAAATGAACACGTCCGCTCCGGTCCTCGACCGTCCGCAACCCACCGGTGACGACCGTGCGTCCTCGCCCGCTCCGACCCGCCGCGCCTTCGGCTGGAGCCAGCTGATCGAGGCCCTTCCGGGGGCGCTGCGCAAGCTCAACCCCGCCGAGCTCTGGCGCAGCCCCGTCATGTTCCTCGTGTGGGTGGGCGCGGCCCTCACCACCGCGATCGCGATCGCCGAGCCCTTCCTCGGCGGTCCGCAGAGCTCGGGCGGCACCCCGGTGCCGGGCGGCTTCACGTGGGGCATCGCCGTGTGGCTCTGGCTGACGGTGCTGTTCGCGAACCTCGCCGAGTCGGTCGCCGAAGGCCGCGGCAAGGCGCAGGCGCAGGCCCTGCGCACGACCCGCACCGCCACGGTCGCGCACCGAGTGCGCGACTACGACGGCGCCGCGGATGCCGCGGCCACCACCGCCGCGACCGAAGACGTGGCCTCGTCGGAGCTGACCCTGGACGACGTCGTGGTCGTGTCGGCCGGCGAGCTCATCCCCGGCGACGGCGACGTCATCTGGGGCATCGCGACGGTCGACGAATCGGCCATCACCGGCGAATCGGCCCCCGTCGTGCGCGAATCCGGCGGCGACCGCAGCGCCGTCACCGGCGGCACGCGGGTGCTCAGCGACCGCGTCGTCGTCCGCATCACGTCCACGCCCGGTCAGACCTTCGTCGACCGCATGATCGCTCTCGTCGAGGGCGCGAACCGTCAGCGCACCCCCAACGAGATCGCCCTCGGCATCCTGCTGGCGAGCCTGTCGATCGTGTTCGTCGTCGTGGTGCTGACCCTCAACCCGATCGCCTCGTACGCGGCGAGCCCGGTCAGCATCCCCGTGCTCGTGGCACTGCTCGTCTGCCTCATCCCGACGACGATCGGTGCGCTGCTGTCGGCGATCGGCATCGCCGGCATGGACCGTCTCGTGCAGCACAACGTCCTGGCCATGTCGGGCCGCGCGGTCGAGGCCGCCGGCGACGTCACGACGCTGCTGCTCGACAAGACCGGCACGATCACCTACGGCAACCGTCGCGCGAGCGCCTTCCTGCCGCTGACCGGGGTGGAGGAGACCGAACTCGCGCGCACCGCCGCGCTGTCGTCGCTTTCCGACCCCACACCGGAAGGGGTCTCGATCGTCGAGCTCGCCACCGCGCGCGGCGTCGAGGCGACCGCTCCAGCCGACGCCGTCGCCGTCCCGTTCACCGCCCAGACCCGCATGAGCGGTCTGGATCTCGCCGACGGCACCGTCATCCGCAAGGGCGCCGGCAGCGCCGTGCTCGCCTGGATGGAGCAGACCGGTCCGGTGTCGGCCTCCGTGCGCACGCAGCTGACCTCGGACATCGAGTCCGTGTCGCAGTCGGGCGGCACGCCGCTGGTGGTGGCCGTTCAGGATGCCACCGAGGCGCGCGTGCTCGGCGTTGTGCACCTGAAGGACGTCGTCAAGGAGGGCCTCGCCGAGCGGTTCACACAGCTGCGTGCGATGGGCATCCGCACCGTGATGATCACGGGCGACAACCCCCTGACGGCGCGGGCGATCGCCGCCGAGGCGGGCGTCGACGACTTCCTCGCCGAGGCCACCCCGGAGGACAAGCTGGCGCTCATCCAGCGCGAACAGGCCGGTGGTGCCCTCGTTGCGATGACCGGCGACGGCACCAACGACGCCCCCGCGCTCGCGCAGGCCGACGTCGGCGTCGCAATGAACACGGGCACGTCGGCCGCGAAAGAGGCCGGCAACATGGTCGACCTCGACAGCGACCCGACCAAGCTCATCGACATCGTCCGCATCGGCAAGCAGCTGCTCATCACCCGAGGAGCACTGACGACGTTCTCCCTCGCCAATGACATCGCGAAGTACTTCGCGATCATCCCGGCGATGTTCATGGGCGTCTTCCCGGGACTCGCCGCGCTGAACCTCATGCAGCTGCACTCGCCCGCGTCGGCGGTCACGAGCGCCATCATCTTCAACGCGATCATCATCGTGGTGCTGATCCCGCTGGCGTTGAAGGGCGTCGCCTACCGGCCGGCGAGCGCCTCGCAGATCCTCGGGCGCAACCTCCTCGTCTACGGACTGGGCGGAGTCATCGCCCCCTTCGTCGGCATCAAGCTCATCGACCTCGTCGTGAGCCTTCTCCCGGGCTTCTGACCGGGCTCTTCGAAAGGCATCGTCATGTCCACCCGCACTTCCCTCCGCCATCTCGGCGTCGCCGCCCGCGCGATGCTGCTCGCCACGGTCGTCCTCGGCATCGCCTACACCGCCGTCATCACGGGCATCGGCCAGGTGGTCCTGCCCGCGCAGGCCAACGGTTCCCTCGTGCGCGACGCCGGCGGTCAGGTCGTCGGCAGCGCGCTGATCGGCCAGTCCTTCACGGATGCCGACGGGGCAGCCCTCCCCCAGTACTTCCAGTCGCGGCCATCGGCCGCGGGCAGCGGATACGACGGCGCGGCGTCCAGCGGGTCGAACCTCGGCCCGGAGAACAGCGACCTCGTGACCGCGATCGGCGAGCGCCAGGCCGCGATCGCCTCCGCGGACGGTGTCGCGGTGGGCGAGATCCCCGCCGATGCCGTCACGGCATCCGGGTCGGGACTCGACCCGCACATCTCGCCGGCGTACGCGAAGCTGCAGGTGGCCCGCGTCGCCGCGGCGCGCGGCCTCGATCCGGCGGTGGTCTCGGCGCTCGTCGATCAGCACACCAGCTCGCGCGACCTCGGCTTCCTGGGCGAGCCCCGCGTCGACGTGCTCGAGCTGAACCTCGCCCTCGACGCCGCCACGCGGTGACGATGGCTGCGGTGACGTGCGACGCGGCGCGTCCGCCGACATCGCTTGCACGTCGTTCGGGGCGGCTGCGCGGCGGCGGGAGAACTAGGGTGAACGCATGAAGCGGGGCAGACTGCGCGTGCTGCTCGGGGCGGCGCCGGGCGTCGGCAAGACCTACGAGATGCTGTCCGAGGGACACCGGCTGCTCGCCGACGGGCGCGACGTGGTCGTCGGCATCGTCGAGACCCACGGCCGGGCGGCCACCTCGGCCCGCGCGGAAGGCCTGCCCACGCTCGGACGCCGGCGTCTGCGCCATCGCGAGGTCGACCTCGACGAGCTCGACCTCGACGGCCTGCTGGATCGGCATCCCGAGATCGCGCTCGTCGACGAGCTCGCCCACACCAACGCACCGGGCTCCCGCAACGAGAAGCGATGGCAGGACGTCGAGGAGCTGCTGGCCGCCGGCATCGACGTGATCACGACCGTCAACGTCCAGCACATCGCCTCGCTGGGCGGCGTGGTCGCGCAGATCACCGGGGTCACTCAGCGCGAGACGGTGCCGGATGCCGTGGTGCGCGCCGCCGACCAGATCGAGGTCGTCGACCTCGCGCCGCAGTCGCTGCGCGACCGGCTCGCCGCCGGCGCCGTCTACCCCGCCGAGCGCATCGACGCGGCCCTGTCGAACTACTTCCGCCTCGGAAACCTCACGGCCCTGCGCGAACTCGCCCTCCTGTGGCTCGCCGACGAGGTCGACAGCGCGCTGCAGAGCTACCGCGAGGAGCACGGCATCCGCGGGGCGTGGCAGGCGCGCGAGCGGGTCGTCGTCGCCCTCACCGGCGGCCCGGAGGGCGACACGCTCCTGCAGCGCGGAGCGCGCATCGCCGCGCGTGCCGCCGGGGGCGAGTTGCTCGCGGTGCACGTGACGACGCAGGAGGGGCTGCGTGCGGCCGCTCCCGGTGCCCTCGCGGCCCAGCGCGCACTCGTCGAGTCGCTCGGCGGCAGCTACCACCAGGTGATCGGCGAGGACGTGCCGCGGACGCTGGTCGAGTTCGCCCGGTCGGTCAACGCGACCCAGCTCGTGCTGGGCGCCAGCCGTCGCAGCCGGCTCGGCGCGGCCTTCACCGGCCCGGGCATCGGGGCCACGGTCATTCGCGAGTCGGGCGACATCGACGTGCACATCGTGACCCACGCCGCCGCGGGCGGAAACCTGCACCTGCCGCGGCTGACCGGAGGGGCGCTGGGCTGGCGGCGGCGCATCCTGGGGCTGGTGGTCGCTCTCACCGGCGGGCCGCTGCTGTCGTGGCTGCTGTTCGCGACCGCGAACGAAGAGACGATCACCTCCGACGTGCTCTCCTACCAACTGCTCGTGGTCGTCGTCGCGTTGATCGGCGGGATCTGGCCGGCGCTGTTCGCGGCGGTGCTGTCGGGGTTGACGCTGGACTTCCTGTTCATCCATCCGCGTTTCACGGTCACGATCGACAACCCGCTGCACGCGCTGGCGCTCGTGCTGTACGTGGTGATCGCGATCCTGGTGAGCTGGATCGTCGACCAGGCGGCGCGGCGCACCCGCCGGGCACGGCGCGCCGCTGCGGAGTCGGAGCTGCTGGCGACGGTGTCGGGCAGCGTGCTGCGGGGCGAGAGCGCCGTTCCGGCCTTGGTCAGTCGCACGCGGGAAGCGTTCGGCGTGAGCGGGGCGCGCCTGCTGGCCGGAGACGGATCGACGCAGCAGGTGCTGGCGACCGACGGCGAGCCGGTGCGCGACGGCCGGGCGGTCGTGGTGCCCGTCGGCACGGATGCCGCGGGCGGCCCTCGGGCCACGCTGGAGCTGCACGGCGGCGATGTCGGCGGCCCCGAACGACGCCTCCTCGACGTCATCACCGCTCAACTCGCTGCGGCCCTGGAGCACAGCGAGCTCACGCAGACGGCCCGCACCGCCGACGCCCTGGCCGCGACCGACCAGGTGCGCACGGCGTTGCTGTCGGCGGTCAGCCACGATCTGCGCCGGCCGCTCGCGGCCGCCATCGCCGCCGTCGGCGGACTGCGTGCCGCGGGGCCCTCGCTCACCGCCGCCGACCGCGACGAGCTCGTCGAAACCGCGGACGAGTCGCTCGCCGCGCTCGCGGCGCTGGTCACCGACCTGCTCGATGTGAGCCGCGTGCAAGCGGGGGTGCTCGCCGTCTCGCTCTCCCCCGTCGATCTCGCGGGGGCAGTTCTCGAAGCCCTCGACGAGCTGGGCATCGGACCCGACGTCGTCGAACTCGCGCTCGATCCGACCGTTCCTGCGGTGCGCGCCGATCCCGTGCTGCTGCAGCGGGTCATCGTCAACGTGCTCGCCAATGCGCGCCGTTACGCGCCGCTCGGCACGCGCGTGCGCATCGCATCCAGCCGGCTCGGCTCGACCGTCGAGCTGCGGATCGTCGACCACGGCCCGGGCGTCAGCGCCGACCGCCAGGACGACATCTTCGCTCCCTTCCAGCGGCTCGGCGACACCGACAACACCACCGGGCTGGGGCTCGGGCTCGCCCTGTCGAAGGGCTTCACCGAGGGCATGGGCGGCACGCTGACGCCCGAGACCACGCCCGGCGGGGGGCTGACGATGGTGGTCTCGCTGCCGGTGGATGCCGCGGCATCCACTCTCGCCGCGCCCTCGGTCGCCGAAGCGGGAGGATGAGATCGTGAAGATCCTGGTCGCCGACGACGATCCGCAGCTCGTGCGGGCGCTGCGGATCACCCTCGCCGCGCACGGCTACGACGTCATCGCCGCGCCCGACGGCGCCGCCGCGATCGCCACGGCGGCGCAGGCGCGCCCCGACGTCGTCATGCTGGATCTCGGCATGCCGCGCCTGGACGGCATCGAGGTGATCCACGCGCTGCGCGGGTGGACCGATGTGCCGATCCTCGTCGTGTCCGGACGGACGGGCTCGGCCGACAAGGTCGAAGCTCTGGATGCCGGCGCCGACGACTACGTCACGAAGCCGTTCCAGATCGACGAGCTGCTCGCACGCCTGCGCGCCCTCGCACGTCGGCGGGGCGTGGCAGCGGCGGCATCCGTGGACACGCCTGTCGTGCGCTTCGGCGATGTGGAGGTCGACCTCGCCGCCACCCGGGTCGTCCGCGGCGGCGAGGTCGTGCACCTGACGCCGACGGAATGGCGGATGCTCGAGTTCCTCGCCCGCAACCCCGGCACGCTCGTGACCCGGCAGAACCTGCTGAGAGACATCTGGGGAACCGACCAGGTGGCCGACTCGGGTTATCTGCGCCTCTACATGTCGCAGCTGCGCAAGAAGCTCGAGCGCGATCCGGCGCATCCCCAGCACCTGCTCACCGAGCAGGGCATGGGCTACCGACTCGTGCTCGGCGACTGACCCGCGACGGTCGGGGCGCGGGCGTTTCGACTCGCTGCACTCGCTCAACGACCGGAGGGCGCACCCCTCCCGGTCGTTGAGCGAGGCGCGCAGCGCCGAGTCGAAACGCCCCGCGCCGCAGACGGGCTCAGCCCGCGACGACCGCCTCCAGGCGCGCGTACGACGCCTCCATGCCGTCGGTCATCCCCGTCGCGAGGATCATGTCGCGGGTCTCCTTGTCGGGGTACTCGATCAGCAGCGTGAGCAGGGTCGCGCCGTCCTCCTCGTAGAACTGCAGGTCGTTCACGGTCGACGGCCCCGGGGTGCCGATCATGCGCTCCGTCGACACCTCGCGCCACATCGGCTCGCTGAGCAGCCGCTCGCTCTCGAAGCCGAAGCGGGTCGACTCGTCGTCGCCCTGTTGCCAGACGAAGCGGGTGGTCTCGCCGACCTCGCACTCGACCATCTGCCAGCCGTCGGGGCCGAGCAGCCACTGACGCAGCAGCTCCGGCTCGTGGTGGGCACGCCAGACGAGCTCGCGCGAACCCTCGATGAGCCGGGTGATCCGCACGTGCTGATCGGTCAGCAGCTCGGTGCGAGTGCCCTTGCCCTGCGCGTACGCCCGGAGGTCCTGCAGCACGGCGTCGAGCTGGCTCATCGCCAGACGCGAACCCTCGATCGCCCCCATCGCGACGACCTGCTCGAGCGCCTCGAGCGAGGTGAAGTAGGTGGTGTTGGTGAGTCGCGAGCCGTCGGCGGTCGCCTCGAACGAGAAGACCATGCGCATCGAGGGGAAGCCGTCGAGCTTCTCACCGTCGTCGCCGACGAACGAGTCGAGCACCTCGAAGCTGCGTCCGGGGTCGACGTTCAGCACCTCCCACGATCCGGCGGAGCGCTGGCCCTGCGGGCTCGTCATCCGGTAGTCGACGCGGCCGCCGGGGCGGAGGTCGAACGCCGTGAACGTGGCCGGCCACCCGGGAGGACCCCAGAACCGCTCCAGTTGACGCGGGTTCGTGAAGGCCTCCCAGAGGCGGGAAACGGGCGCCGCGGCATCCGCGACGAGGGTCATCGTGAAGTTCTCGGGATCGGTGGTGATGTCGGTGACGGGCATGTCAGTCTCCTTGCGTGGGACGGGGATCGTGGGGTTCAGCGAGCAGGGCGTCGAGGCGGTCGATCCGCGAGCGCCAGAGGTCTTCGTAGCGGGCGAGCAGCGCTCGGGCACGCGCGATCATGCGCGGATCGGCGCGCACGAGGCGCTCGCGTCCCTCGGCGCGCTTGATGACGAGGCCGGCCGCTTCCAGCACGGCCACGTGCTTCTGCACCGCGGCGAACGACATGTCGTAGTCCGCGGCGAGTGCCGACACCGACTGCTCGTCGACGATGGTGCGGCGCAGGATGTCGCGCCGCGTCGCCGCCGCCAGGGCGTGGAACAGCCGATCGGTCTCATCGTCGCTCAACTCAGTTTGTACAACCATTTGGTTGTACGTTAGGCGACGGGATGCCGTGTGTCAACACCCTCGTTGTCGAGCGTCGGGAAGGCACCGACTGTCGTGCCGTCCACAACTCCGGAGACTCGCGGCCATGACGGCGAGACCTCGGCGCGTCGCGGGGTTTGCTGGCCACGGTTCCGGAGTTGTGAACGCCGTGACGGAACGTCCGGGCCGACGAGACCCACGCGCGGTTGCTGGACGACCGGGAGCAGCTTCAGGCGTGACATCGCTCCGCCTCGCGGGTCCGCAAGGCTCCGTTCAGGCGGCGCAAGCGATGCAGGTCGTGGCCATCGGCCGTGCCTCGAGCCGGCCCGCGGCGATGGGCCCGCCGCAGACGACGCAGGTTCCGTACGTCCCGGCATCCACGCGGGAAAGCGCGGCCGCGACCTCGGCCCGCTCGTCCTGCACCGAACGACGCAGTGCGTCGATGCGCTGCCACTCGCCGGAGAGGGTCGACCCCTCCGGATCGTGCTCGTCGTCGGCGGTCGCGTCGGCACGGTCGGAGAGCACCGACGCCTCGTCGGCGTCCAGCCGGGCCCACAACGCGTCGAGCTCCGCCGCGCGGGCGCGCAGCCGGTCGACCGGGTCGGTCATCCCTGGTAGCCGATGAGCCAGGTCACCCCGAACCGGTCGCGCACCTGACCGTCGTGGTCACCCCAGGGTCGCAAGGCGAGCGGGTCGAGCACGTCGCCCCCGTCGGCGAGCGCCGCGAACCACTCCTCCAAGACGGCCGGCTCGGCGGTGCCCAGCAGGGAGAACAGGATGCCGCGGAGTTCGAGTGTCGGCTCCCCGCTCGCGACATCCGAGGCGAAGAGCTCGACGACCCCCTGCAGCATGCCGTGCGCGATGCGGTCGGCGGGCCCGTCGTCGCGCCCGAACTCGCCGAACGTCGCGAGGACGAGCTCGCCGCCGAACACCCCGCGGTAGAACTCGAGGGCGTCGCGTGCGGTGCCGTCGAAGGAGAGGTACGGAGTGAGTCCGGTCATGAGGGCGAGGATACGTCGCGGCGACGACATCCACGACCCCTCCTGTCAACCCCCGTGCGTCGCCGCCGACGGCAGCGAACAGTGGAGCTCATGACGAAGGAGGACGACATGACCACCCCGCAGACATCCCCCGACACGACGCCTGGCGTCGGGACCGAAGACGCCCCCGCCGCGACCGAGCCCGATACCGAGGAGCTGACCGAGCCGAGCACGGAGAAGGATCCCGGCGAAGAGCCGCTGGCGCCGCACCCGGACGAGCCGCTCGCCCCGAACCCCGACGAGCCGCTGGCCCCGAACCCGATCGAACCCACGCTGCCGCAGGCCGCCGAGCCCAGCCATCACGCCGTCGGCATCGGCGTGATCGACGACGAGGCCTGACCGGGCCCCTCCCGGCCTCCTCCATCTCACCGCGGGTGGCGGAGCTCGGGGCCGCCCGGCCGACGGCGGCCCGGCTAGACTGAGGCCGTCCCCGGCACCCGAGTCTTGGAGTCCCGCCGCGTGAGCACCCCCGCATCCGACAGCAAGGTCGCAGACACTGTCGAGAACGCCGTCCAGACGCCGGAGAAGGAGCAGCCGTACGCGGCACTCGGACTCAAGAGCGACGAGTACGACCAGATCAAGCAGATCCTCGGCCGCCGTCCCACCAGCGGCGAGCTGGCGATGTACTCGGTGATGTGGAGCGAGCACTGCTCCTACAAGTCGTCGAAGATCTATCTGCGCCGCTTCGGCCAGAAGGTCTCGGAGGAGATGAAGGCCCGCCTCATGGTCGGCATGGGCCAGAATGCGGGCGTCGTGGACGTCGGCGAGGGCTGGGCCGTCACCTTCAAGGTCGAGAGCCACAACCACCCCAGCTACATCGAGCCCTTCCAGGGCGCGGCGACCGGCGTGGGCGGCATCGTCCGCGACATCATCTCGATGGGTGCGCGCCCGGTGGCCGTCATGGACCAGCTGCGCTTCGGCGCCATCGACAATCCCGACACCGCCCGCGTCGTGCACGGCGTGGTCAGCGGCATCAGCTTCTACGCGAACTGCCTGGGCCTGCCGAACATCGGCGGCGAGACGGTGTTCGACTCCGTCTACCAGGGCAACCCGCTGGTGAACGCCCTCGCGGTGGGCGTCATGCGCCACGAAGACATCAAGCTCGCCAACGCCACCGGTGCCGGCAACAAGGTGGTGCTCTTCGGCGCCCGCACCGGCGGTGACGGCATCGGCGGCGCGTCGATCCTCGCCTCCGACACCTTCGCCGACGGCGGCCCCACCAAGCGTCCCGCGGTGCAGGTGGGCGACCCGTTCGCCGAGAAGGTGCTCATCGAGTGCTGCTTGGAGCTGTACCGCGACGAACTCGTCGAGGCGATCCAGGACCTCGGCGCCGCGGGCATCTCCTGCGCGACGAGCGAGCTGGCCGCCAACGGCGGCTCGGGCATGCGCGTCGACCTCGAGAACGTGCTGCTGCGCGACCCCACGCTCACGCCGGAGGAGATCCTCATGAGCGAGAGCCAGGAGCGCATGATGGCGATCGTCGCGCCCGAGAAGCTCGACGCGTTTCTCGCCGTCACGGGCAAGTGGGATGTCGAGACGAGCGTCCTCGGCGAGGTGACCGGCGACGGCCGGCTGCAGATCTTCTGGCACGGCGAGCAGATCGTCGACGTCGACCCCTCGACCGTGGCCGTCGACGGCCCCGTCTACGAGCGCCCCGTCGCCTACCCGACCTGGATCGACGCCCTGCGCGACGACTCGGCATCCGCCCTGCCCCGTACCGATGACGCCGCGACGCTGAAGGCGCAGTTCCTCGACCTGCTCGGCAGCCCGAACCTCGCCGACACCAGCTGGGTGACCAACCAGTACGACTACTACGTCATGGGAAACACCGCCCTCAGCTTCCCCGACGACGCCGGCATGATCCGCGTCGACGAGGAGAGCGGCCTCGGCTTCGCCATCGCCACCGACTGCAACGGACGCTTCTGCCAGCTCGACCCCTACGCGGGCGCGCAGCTGGCCCTCGCCGAGGCATACCGCAACGTCGCCGTCACCGGTGCGGTGCCCACCGCCGTCACCGACTGCCTCAACTTCGGCAGCCCGGAGAACCCCGAGGTGATGTGGCAGTTCGGTCAGGCGGTCGACGGTCTCGCCGACGCGTGCCTCGAGCTCGGCGTGCCGGTCACCGGCGGCAACGTCAGCTTCTACAACCAGACCGGCGACACCCCGATCTTCCCGACACCCGTCGTCGGCGTTCTGGGCATCATCGACGACGTCGCCCGTCGCATTCCGAGCGGCTGGCAGGATGCCGGCGAGAACATCTACCTGCTGGGCGTCACGGCCACCGAGCTGAGCGGCTCGGCGTGGGCAGAGACCGTGCACGGCCACCTCGGCGGACGCCCGCCGGCGGTCGACCTCGCCCAGGAGAAGCGTCTCGCGGAGCTCATCCACGCGGCATCCCAGCAGGAGCTGGTCTCCAGCGCCCACGACCTCTCGTCGGGCGGGCTCGCCCAGGCCCTGGCTGAGGCGGTGACGCGCTTCGGCGTCGGCGCCCGCGTCTGGCTGCGCGAGATCATGGAGCGCGACGGTGTGGATGCCGCGACCGCCCTGTTCAGCGAGTCCACCGGCCGCGTCATCGTCTCGGTGCCGCGCGAGGAGGACGTGAAGTTCCGCGGGCTGTGCGAGGGTCGGGGCTACCCCGTGCTGCGCATCGGCGTCACCGACGCCGCGACGGACGCGGCCGAGAACGCCCTGGAGGTGCAGGACGTGTTCACCCTGACCGTCTCCGAGCTGCGCGCGCGGTCGCAGGCGACACTGCCGGCCGCGTTCGGGCCGACGGTGGTCGGGCCCGTAGGCTGAGCCGCATGAGCGAGCAGGACGAGTACGAGGGCATGAACGAGGCGCGCACGCGCCGTACCCGCATCATCGCCTGGGTCACGATCGTCGCCCTCATCCTCGTGGGCGGCGGCGCGACGGTGCTCGCGTTGCTCTTCGGCTGAGCCACGCCACCACCTCCGCAGGAACGCACGTACTCCGCAGCGCAACGCCTGCGCAGGTGCGGAGTTCGTCACCATCTGCGGAGTTCGTCACGGCTCACCCGGGCGGATGCCGCGGCATCCCTCTCTGCGAGCGCTCCCAGGCGGCCTGGCTAGGCTGAGGGCGTGGATCCGCTCTGGGCGACGATCGCCGAGTTCTGGTGGATCGGACCGGCGACGATCGGTACCGGCACCCTCGGCTGGCTCGGCCTGCGCCGCGAACGGCGCGAGCGCCGCCGGCGCATCGAGCTGGACGCGGCCCGACTCGAGCTGCGCACCGCGAAGCGCGATGCGGCGACAGCCCGTGCCGCGGTGCGGGTGGCGCGCACAGAGCTCGATCGGCTGCAGGCTGAGCGCACCACCGGTCGGGCGAGCGCGGCAGAGGTCGCCGCGGCCCGTCGGGAGCTGGATCGCGCCACCGACGAGGTCCGCGTGGCGACCGCGACAGCCCGCTCGCGGCGTGCACACGTGTCGGCCGCTCGTGCGGCACTGCCGCCGGCGGGAGACGACGCGCACCTGCCGCTCGCGCGCGTGATGGGCGCACACGACGAGATCATCGCGCGGTGGATGACGTACGAGACCGATCCGGCACGGCTCATCGCCTTTCCGGCGATGACCGATGCGCGCCAGCCCGCCACCGCCGCCTTCCTCGCCGCCGACCAGGTGGCGCGCCAGCACCGCCCCGCCACGGCGCACGCCCGTGTCGCACCCGCTCGCTTCACCGCGTACCGCGACGCGGTGGCGGCAGCCGGGCGCGCCTTCGCCGTGGCCGAGGCCGAGGCCTGGCGGCAGGCGCGCGCGGCGGGTGACGCACCCGCACGCCCCCAACCCGGAGATCCGGATGCCGCGAGCACCGGTGCCCCGGTGCGCGAGCAGTGGACGATCATCGCGCAGAGCCTGACGCAGACCGCGCTCGCGCGCGGCACCGAAGCGCTGGCCCGGGTGGTGGCGGCGCGCACGTCGCCGGCGACGCGCACCACGGCATCCTCGGGCACGGCGACCGGAGCCGGCGCCGCGGGCGGTCCGGATGCCGACGGTGATGACGGCCGTCACGTGTGGCCCGTGCCCGGTCGACCCCGCGCGTAAGGTAAGCCCGTGGATCAGTTCTGGGAGTTCGCGCAGCACTACTGGTGGCTGGTGTTTCCCCTCATGGGCATCGCCGGCGGCTTCGTGCGCCGCTGGGACGTGCTGGCGCAGCGCCGCCACGCGCGCCGGCTCGAGGTCATGCGGGCGAAGGCCGAGCTGAAGACAATCACCGCGTCCACACGGGTCACGGGCGCCGGCGATCCGCAGCCCATCACCAAGCCGTCGCCCC
Organism: Microbacterium sp. DMC48; assembly: GCF_056313825.1. NCBI lineage: Bacteria > Bacillati > Actinomycetota > Actinomycetes > Micrococcales > Microbacteriaceae > Microbacterium > Microbacterium sp. DMC48. Next base: position 906,921 of record NZ_JBQUZN010000003.1, read on the forward strand.
TGCCCGACCAGCTCGCGAAGCTGTTCGCCGTGCACGACGACGTGACGGCGCGCTGGCTGGAGTACGAGCTGGACGTCGCCCGCATGATCGCCTTTCCGACCATGAGCGATGGACGTCAGCCGTTGACCGCGGCATTCCTGCGCGCGAAGAAGATCGCCGACCGGCTGCGCCCGGCGTCGGCGGATGCCCGCGTCAGCGCGGATCAGGTCGCGGAATACCGCACCGCCGTCACCGATTACGAAGTCGCGTTCGATCTCGCCGAGCGCGACGCCCGACGCGTGCGTGATTCGCAGTTCACCGACGCCGAGCGCAAGCGCCTGGCCACCGCCCAGCAGCTGCTGGCCGTCGCGCTCGACCAGTCCGCCACGCCGGCAGAACGTCAGGTCGCCTACCGCCGGGTGCGCGAGGAGGTCGACGGCCTGCTCGCCCTCTCCGACGAGGCCGTCGAGCGTCTCGAGACCAAGGTCGCCCTGCAGCTCGAGCGTCCGCAGCCGACCCCCGACGACGAACGGGGCCCGGCAGACGCCGGACCCCGTTCCTGACCGCGATCGTCAGGACGTGAGGCTGTCGACCCACTCCTGGTTCTCGGCGATCCACTTCTTGATCACCGGCGCGTAGTCGTCACCGCTGTACTCGTTGAACATCGCGTTCTCGAGCGAGGCGAGCGTGTCGGTGGGCATCGTGAAGTTCGAGATCCAGCCGTGCACCTCGGGATGGTCCTTCGCGAACGACGTCGCGGCCACCGAGTGGATGCTCTCGGCATCCCCCAGCAGACCCTTCGGGTCGGCGAGGTCCTTCACCGGGAACGCGTTGTACGCCCAGTGCGGCCGCCACAGCGTCACCGCGATGTTCTGCCCGGCATCCGTCGCCTTCTTGAGCTCGGCGAGCATGGCCGGCGTGGACGACTCCACGAGTTCCATCCCCTCGAGCCCGTAGCCGGGAACGACATCGTCGCCGGTGATGCGCATGAGCCCCGAGCCCGGTTCGATGCCGACGATGCGACCGCCGAACTGGTCGGATGCCGCGGCCAGCTGATCGAGCGAGTCGATCGGCGCGTCGGCGTTGACGGCGACGGTGAGTCGCGCGTCGTCGTTCCAGGCCCCGAGGTCGTCGACCTTGTCGCCGTAGCGCTCCATGTAGTCGGCGTGCGTGGTGGGCAGCCAGGTGTCCAGCACGAGGTCGAAGTCGCCGCGAGCGAGGCCCTGGTAAACGGGCGCGACGTCGGCGAACGTGAGCTTCACGTCATAGCCCTTGTCCTCGAGGATCGACTGCCACAGGTACGACGCGGCGATGCCCTCGTCCCACCCGTTGAACACGGCGATCTCGATCGACTTCGCGTCGGAACCGCCCGCGCCTCCCGTGCCGCCGGCGCAGCCGCTCAGGGTGAGCGCTGCGGCGGCGCTCAGGGCGATACCGCCCAGGATGCTCTTGGTCTTGTTCATGCTGACGTCCTCTCCATCCGCGTGCTGTCCGCGGATCGGTCGGTGTCAGCCGCGGACTCTCCGCGGCTGGGGCGGGCCGTCGACCCGCCGTTGCGGGTGCGGCGCGCCGCACCCGCCCGGCGCGGGGCACGAGGTCGGCCCAGCGCCGAAGTCAGACGGTCGAGGATCATCGCGATCATGACGACCGACAGGCCGGCTTCGAAGCCCAGGCCCACGTTGATGCGCCCGATGGCGCGAACGATCTCGCCGCCGAGTCCGCCGGCGCCGACCATGCCCGCGATGACGACCATCGAGAGACTGAGCATGATCACCTGGTTGACGCCGGCCATGATCGACGGCAGCGCCAGCGGGATCTGAATCTGCCGCAGCACACGCGCCGGCGAAGCCCCGAACGCGTACCCCGCCTCGACGACCTCGCTGTCGACGCCCCGGATGCCGAGTTCGGTCAGCCGCACGCCGGGGGCGATCGCGAAGAGGATCGTCGCGATCATGCCCGGCACCGCCCCGACGCCGAAGAAGATGATCGCGGGGATGAGGTAGACGAAGGCGGGCATCGTCTGCAGGAAGTCGAGCACGGGGCGCACGATGCGCGAGACGGCGTCGCTGCGGGCAGCCCAGATGCCGACGGGGATCGCGATCACGATCGCGACGAGCGCCGCGACGATGACCAGGGCGAGGGTGTCCATCGCGTTGTCCCACTGATCGACGCCCACAATCACGAGCAGGCCGAGGGCGGTGCCCAGCGCCAGGCGCCAGCCGCTCACGGCGAACGCCGCCGCGGCGAGCACGACGATCAGCAGCCAGAACGGCGGCGCCATGAGCACGGCGTCCACCGCGTCGTAGACGGCGCCCAGAACGAGCGCCACCGCGTCGAACAGTCCGCGCAGCGCGTCGCCGACGACATCGACGACCGTCTCGGCCCACTGGCCCACCGGAATGCGGAACCCGTCCATCAGCGCTCTCCCTCCGTCGCGGCATCCACCAGCGGCGTGAACTCGGCCACCATCTCCAGCGGGGTCTGCACGACCGCCATCTCGCGCGTCGTCGCCGGAACGTTGCCGAGAGCGGCGAGCAGTGTGATGCGCGGGATCACTCCACGCAGGCGTCCCTGATCGTCGACGACGGCCAGGGGAACGGACGCCTCCACGGCGGTCTCGACGATGTCGGTGAGCAGGTCGTCGGGACCGACCGTCGGCACGCGGGTGTCGACGATGCGCCGCAGGTCGCTCTCGCCCGACTTCACCGCTCGGATCACGGCCCGGTCGGTGACCACGCCCACGAGGCGGCGGTTCTCGGTCGCGAACACGGCACCGGCCTGGTTCTCACGCATCGTGCGCAGTGCCCCGCGCACGCCCGCCGTGATCGGCGTCGACAGCGACGGCGGCTCCATGACGGCGGATGCCGTGAGCACGCGCGCCCGGTCGACGTCCTGAACGAACTGCGCCACGTAGTCGTTGGCGGGATCGGTCAGGATCTCTTCCGGTGTGCCGTTCTGCACGATGCGACCGTCACGCATCACGGCGATGCGGTCGCCGAGGAACATCGCCTCGTTGAGGTCGTGCGTGATGAACACGATCGTGCGGCCGAGCTCGCGCTGCAGCTCCACCAGCTGCTCCTGCATCTCGCGGCGGATGAGCGGGTCGAGCGCCGAGAAGGCCTCGTCCATCAGCAGGATGTCGGTGCCGGCCGTCAGGGCGCGCGCGATGCCGACCCGCTGACGCATGCCGCCGGAGAGCTGGTCGGGAAGCGCATCGGCGCGATCGCCGAGGCCCACGCGCTGGAGGATGTCACGCGCACGTTCGCGGCGCTCGGTCTTGCCGACGCCCTGGATCTCCAGCGCGTACGCCGCGTTGTCGAGCACGCTCAGGTGCGGCAGCAGGGCGAAGTGCTGGAAGACCATCGACACCGACTCGCGGCGGATGGTGCGCAGCTGTGCCGGCGAGGCCGTGGTGACGTTGCGGCCGGCGATGGTCACCTCGCCGGCGGTGGGGGTCAGCAGGCCGTTGAGTATGCGGATGATCGTGGACTTGCCCGAGCCGGACAACCCCATGATGACGAAGATCTCGCCACGGTTCACCGTGAAGCTCGCGTCCACCACGGCCGCGGTGCCGGCATCGGCCACGTCGGCGCGGGAGTGACCCGCGCGCAGGCGCGCCACGGCATCCTTCGGATCACGCCCGAAGACTTTGAACAGATGCCGCGCCTCCAAGAGGGGCGCAGCGGAAACAGCGTCGGTCACAGAACACCTCGGCAGCCCGGTGCACAGGCTGCATCGGTCACGCCCGGGTGACGGCCACTCGCGCTCGGGCAGAGCGCTCGGCACCGGACATCGGATCCGGGCACAGGCCGCCGACCTTACGTCCGCCGGTGCCAACGGGCACGACAGCGGTCGCGGACTGGTCTGGGGTCGACCCCGCGTGGGGGCCGCCACCACCGTTTCATCCGGGTGAATGCGCACGCAAATTGGACGCGACGCCGACTTCTCGCTATCGCGCGCACGCGAAGGCGGAGGCGCTCCGGCAGCGCTTGACGTCGCCAGCGTTATGTGGTTACTTAGTCAAGTAACTAACCAATTCACTGGATGCCGGGAGGCCACGTGATCGATGAGGGACGAGCGCTCTTCGTGCAGATCGCCGAGAGCGTCGAGGACTCCATCGTGGACGGGAGCCTTCCCGAAGACACACGCGCGCCGTCGACCAACGAACTGGCGGCGTTCTACCGCATCAACCCGGCCACGGCCGCGAAAGGAGTGAACATGCTCGTGGAGAAGGGCGTGCTCGTCAAGCGCCGTGGAATCGGCATGTTCGTGGCCGTCGGCGCCCGCGAGAGCCTGCGGGCCGAGCGGCGTGCCGCCTTCGCCGCCCGGTTCATCGAGCCTCTGCTCGCAGAAGCTCACACGCTCGGCCTCAGTGCCGACGAACTCGCCACGATGGTCCGCGACCACGCGGCCGCCCACATCACATCGACCACGGAAGGAGGCGCCCGATGACCGTCGTCCAGGTGACCGATCTCGTCAAGCGCTATAGGAACGCCGCCGCCCTGGATGGGGTGTCGCTGACGCTCGAAGCCAATGTCATCTATGGCCTGCTGGGCCGCAACGGCGCAGGCAAGACAACCCTGATGTCGATCCTGACCGCCCAGAACTTCGCGACGAGCGGCGAGGTCAGCGTCTTCGGCGAGAACCCGTACGAGAACAGCCGCGTGCTGGGCCGGATCTGCTTCGTCCGCGAGAGTCAGCGCTATCCCGACGACGCCCGACCCGTCCACGCCTTCCGGATGGCGGCGATGTTCTTCCCGCACTGGAACCAGGATCTCGCGGACGAGCTCATCGATGCGTTCCAGCTGCCCATGAAGACGCGGATCAAGAAGCTCTCCCGCGGGCAGCTGTCGGCGGTCGGTGTCATCATCGGACTCGCCTCGCGCGCCGAGCTGACGTTCTTCGACGAGCCCTACCTCGGACTGGATGCCGTCGCGCGCCAGATCTTCTACGACCGCCTCCTGGCCGACTACGCCGAACATCCCCGCACCATCGTGCTGTCCAGTCACCTCATCGACGAGGTCGCCGACCTCATCGAACGGGTGATCGTCATCGATCGCGGGCGCATCATCCTCGACGAGGAGACCGATGCCGTCCGCGGCCGGGCCTCGACGATCATCGGCGACGCCGTCGCCGTCGACGCCTTCACCGCGGGACGCGAGGTACTGCACCGCGAGAGCCTCGGCCGCGTGGCCAGCGCGACGGTTCTCGGCGAACTCGGCGTCCAGGATCGGGCGCAGCTCGCGGCATCCGGGCTCGAGGTGGGTGCGGTCTCTCTGCAGCAGCTGATCGTCCGCCTGACCCAGCACGATGCCGAATCCTCGGCCACGGCGAACGCCGCCGCAGCCACCACCGCCGAAGGAGCACGCCGATGAATCGGGTCTTCACCGTCACCCGGATGCAGTTCGTCAACAAGTACACGTTCGTGTGGCTGCCGCTGCTCATCCTCGTCGTCAGCCTCGTGCTCTCGATCGCGATCTTCGCGCTCATCCCCTACGGCGGGGCGAAGTACGGCGGCGGAAGCCAGGCTCCGATCTGGTATTTCTTCGGCCTGGGCATCATGTCGCTGAGCTACACCTTCCCGTTCTCGCAGGCCCTCAGCATCACGCGCCGGGAGTTCTTCTTCGGCACGATGCTCGCGGCACTGGTGACGGCCGTCCTGCTGGGCGCCGTCTTCGCCGTCGGCGGCGCGATCGAACGCGCCACGGGCGGCTGGGGTGTCAACGGCTACTTCTTCTCGCTGGACTGGGTGTGGACCGCCGGCCCCGGGGGCGCCGGGCTCTTCTTCGCCGTAGTGGCGATGGTGCTCTTCGTGGCCGGGTTCTGGGGAGCGACGCTCTACCGCCGCTTCGGCGCTCTCGGGCTGACGCTCACGCTGTCGGGCGTGGGGGTGCTGCTGATCGCCGCCCTGTGGCTCGTCGGGCGGATGGATGCCTGGGCGACGGTGTGGACGTGGCTCGCCGACCTGGGGCCGATGGGGCTGACCGCGGTGCTGGCCGTGCTGACGTGCATCCTCGGTGCCGCGTCGTTCCTCACGCTGCGCCGCGCCATCCCCTGACGCATCGGGGCCGCCGGACGGGCGCCGGAATCAGTCGGCGGCGGCCGCCGCGGTGTGGTGTCGGATGACCTCGGCGACGACGAAGTTGAACCACTTCTCGGCGAACTCGGGATCGAGGTCGGCCTCGAGAGCGAGGCGACGCAGACGCGCGATCTGCTGCTCTTCGCGAGCGGGGTCGGATGCCGGCATCCGATGCTCCGCTTTGAGCACCCCGACCTGCTGCGTGCAGCGGAAGCGTTCGGCGAGCATGAAGATCAGCGCCGCGTCGATGTTGTCGATGCTGGCACGCAGGCGCTGCAGGTGAACGGCGGCGTCGGTCATGGGCTTCCTCTCGTCCTCGCCGACATTACCGCCTCTCCCAGCGGCATCCGCTGACAGCCCTAGAGTGTGACCATGGCAGCAGCATCCAACGAGCCCCGCCCGCGTTCCCTCCGGCGTGGGGCGAAGACCGCGGCGGACTCCGACCGGGCGAGAACGACCGACGGTGCGGTGTCGTCCGAGGCTGCTGCGCATCGCTCGCACACGGGACGCGCGGTGTGGACGACCCTGAACCGCCCCTTCGTCGTGGGCTTCTTCCTGACGCTCGGCGGCCTGGTGGCGATCCTGCTGGGCATGGCCGTCACCAGCTTGGTCACGGTGTGGATCTACGTCGCCTTCGCCCTGTTCGTCGCTCTCGGACTCAACCCCGTCGTGCAGCGCCTGCAGCGGCACGGCGTCGGCAGAGCCTGGGCGATCGTGATCGTGTACTTCGCCCTGGCGCTGCTGCTCGTGGCCGTGCTGTGGCTCATCGTGCCCACGGTGGTGCGCCAGATCGCCCAGTTCATCACGGACGTGCCGACTCTCGTGACGTCGTTCCAGCAGACCGACCTCTACCACTGGGCACGTGATCAGTTCGGCGACCAGGTGCCCGCGATCGTCGCCGAGGTGCAGAAGTTCCTCACCGATCCGGGCCATCTGGCGGCGATCGGCGGGGGCGTGCTGCAGATCGGCATCTCCATCGGCACGACGATCTCCGGGATCATCATCATCATCGTGCTGAGCCTGTACTTCCTCGCGTCATTGCCGGAGATCAAGCAGGCGTTCTACCGCATGGTGCCCGCCCGCAGTCGCGCACTGACGGCCGATCTGACCGAGCAGATCACGGAGTCGGTCGGCGGCTACCTGGGCGGCATGGTCGTGCTCGCCTTCTTCAACGCGGTCGTGAGCTTCATCCTGTACACGGTTCTCGGCCTCCCCTTCCCCGCACTGATGGCGGTGGTCGCCTTCTGCCTCACGATCATTCCGCTCGTCGGAACCGTGCTGTTCTGGGGCATCGCCTCGGTGGTCGCCCTCTTCGCCAGCCCCCTGTCGGCGCTCATCTTCGCCGTCGCGTATCTGGTCTACATGCAGCTCGAGGCATACGTGCTCACGCCGAAGGTGATGAACAAGGCCATCGCGGTGCCGGGAGCCCTCGTCGTGATCGGCGCGCTCGTCGGGGGGACGCTCATGGGCCTGCTCGGCGCGCTCGTCGCGATTCCCGTGACCGCCTCCATCCTGCTGATCATCAAGAAGGTCTTCATCCCCAAGCAGGACGCCGCACTCTGAGCCCCAGTAAGTGCTGGGCTTATTTTAAGTCCTTGACAAAGTAGACGTCGTCTCGCGATGCTGACCAGCGACGGAGCGCAGCCATGCTCCGCACTGATCAAGGAGGATCGTGAAACGACGTGTTCTCGCCGCGCTGGTGACAGCTGCGGCCGTGGCGGCCACTGCCGTCCTACCCGTGACGGCGGCGCATGCCGCCGCCCTCACCTCCGCCGACTTCCTCAAAGCCAGCGGCAACGTCCTGAAGAAATCGTCGGGGACCGGCGCCGCGGTGAACCTCCGCGGCACGAACATCGGCGGATGGCTCACCCAGGAGGACTGGATGTCGCCCCTCGGCGAGTTCGCCGCCGACCGCACCGGCTGGAGTGCAACCGCGTCCGCGGGAGCACCGGCCAACGCCCTCGACGGATCGGGAACCAGCCGGTGGACGACCGGCGCGAATCAGGCCGGCGGGGAGTGGATTCGTCTCGACCTGGGGGCGCCCACTCTCTTCAACCGGCTCACCATCGACAACACCGCCAACGCGGGCCAGTGGCCGCGAGCACTCAACATCGAGACATCGTCCAACGGCTCGACCTGGACCAGCGTGGCGACCCAGCCCGGCACGGATGGTCTCACGACGGTGAAGTTCGCCCCGCAGGTCGCGCGTTACGTGCGGGTGACACAGACCGGCGCCGCGGCCGCTGCGTGGTCGGTCGGTGAGATCAACCTCTACAGCGACCCGGTCCTGTTCAACGGCACGCATACCGCGACGGCGACCTCCAACGCCCCCGGCACGAACGCCCAGATGACGCTCGACGGCAACGTCTCCACGGTGTGGCAGAGCGGTGCCCCGCAGGCGCCCGGGCAGTCGTTGACGATCGATCTCGGGCGCAACGTGGACATGGACAAAGTCCTGTTCGATGCGGGCGCGACCACCGCGAACGACTACCCGCGGGTCTACGACGTCTTCACGTCCTACGACAACGCGAACTGGACGAAGGTCGCGAGCGGCTACGGCGCGAATCGCGTCGTGCAGGCCGACTTCCAAGGGACCAAGAACGGTCGCTATCTTCGGATCACCTCGAACGGCACCTCGTCGCAGTGGTGGTCGGTGGCCGAGGTCGCGATCTCGAGCGGAACCTCCCTCGATCGCGGCGGATGGGTCGTCACCTCCTCGCTGGGCGCCTCCCCGTCGAACATGATCGACGGCACCACCTCGACGCGGTGGACCACCGGTGCGGCCCAGGCGCCGGGTCAGGCCGTCACCGTGGACATGGGCGCGCTCATCACGCTGAACAACGTCACGACCGACACCGCGAAGAACACCACCGACGAGGACGACTGGCCGCGCGGGTACACGCTCCAGCTCTCACGCGACGGGTCCTCCTGGAGCACTGTCGCAACCGGGGCGGGAACCAAGAAGGCGTCGACCATCGGGTTCACGGCTCAGGCAGCACGGTACTTCCGCCTCACCCAGACCGGCTCCGCAGGCAACTGGTGGTCGATCGGCGAGCTCACCGCCGGGCTCTACAACGACGACTACTCGCTGACGAACACGATGACCGCACGCTTCGGCGCGACGACGACCGCCTCGGTCGTCGGCACGCATCAGGACACATGGTTCACGGCGAACGACCTCGACGCGATCCAGGCCACGGGAATGAACTTCATCCGTGTGCCGATCGGGTGGAACGTGTTCCTCAATCTCGACGGCACCTGGAAGTCGAATCCGTGGTCGAAGATCGACTGGGTCGTGAACGAAGCCGCGGCGCGCGGAATCTATGTCCTCATCGACCTCCACACGGTGCCGGGCGGCGGCTGCCCGTGGGGGTCGTGCGGTCGCATCGGACCCAACCCCAACGGGTTCTGGGGCAGCGCGACCTATCAGAACTGGGTGGAGGACATCTGGAAGAAGATCGCGACGCGCTACAACGGCAATCCCGCGGTGGCCGGCTACGACCTCATCAACGAGCCCCTGATCGACTACAACGAAGACAGCGACGATGTGGCCCAGAAGAGCGACTACTACAACCGGCTGTACACCGCCGTACGTGCCATCGATGCGGACCACGCGATCTTCCTCGGCGCGTTCTTCGGCCTGGACAAGATCGCACCGCCGTCGACCTACGGGTGGACGAACGTCGTCTACGAATACCACCCGTACGACATGCCGAACTCGAAGGACTGGACGGCCCAGAACCAACTCGTCACGAACGAACTGGGCGGACTGGCTGCGAAGCTCTCGAATCCGGGGGTGCCGATCCTCTACGGCGAATACTCCCTGTACTACAACGACGACGTCTGGGCACGGTTCATGGCGGGACTCAACGCCTCGCAGGTGTCGTGGTCGAACTGGTCGTACAAGGTCAAGGGCTCGGCCGAGGACGGCTTCGCCTACTGGGGCATGTACTACGACGACCGCAAGCCGGTGCCGGTCATCAACAGTGACGATGCGGCGACCTTCCAGTCGAAGCTGTCGCAGTTCGCAACCGCCACCTTCACGCAGAACGCGCGGTTCGTCGCCACCATCGCCAAGTACGCCGGCGGCTTGTCGACGTTCGCCCCGTCCGCGGTGAGCCACACCGGCTGGACCGCGACGGCGTCCACGACCGCGGCGGGCAGCTCGCCGAGTGCGGGCATCGATGGCGCCAACGGCACATCGTGGAAGAGCGGCCAGGCCATGGCGGGCGGGGAGTGGTACCGCATCGACATGGGCTCGACCCGCACGGTCGCGATGGTCACGGTGCAGACCGACAGCTCGTCGACGTGGGACTATCCGCGCGGATTCACCGTCGAGACCTCCCTCGACGGCTCGTCGTGGACGACAGCCGCCACGGGCATCGCCTACGGATGGAAGCGTCCGATCTCGATCGCACCGGTCAGCGCGCGGTACATCCGCATCACCCAGACGGGCGTGGCGCCGCAGTGGTGGTCTATCGACGAGGTGACGGTCTACTCGTCGTACTGACAACGATCGGCGCAGGGGGTCGCGACGTGGCGGCCCCCTGCGCTCGTTTCGCCGCTCCGCCTCTTGCCAGACAATCGGACATGCCTTAATCTAAGTCGTAGAGAAAGGACGAGGGAGTCTCTTCCCGTCCTCTCGCCGCCGAATCCCGATTCGACACCGCACCTCCTGCACCCCGAAAGGACCTCTCGATGAAGAGAATGCGCTGGCTCGCGCTGGGCACCGCCGCCCTGACGGCCGCCACCCTCGCCGGATGCTCGTCATCCGCACCCGCCGACGGCGGCACCGCCGCCAAGGAACTGACCGTCTGGGTCATGGGCGACAGCTCTGCCCACTTCGATGCGCTGGTCAAGCCGTTCGAAGAAAAGACGGGAATCGACGTGAAGACCGTCGCCATCCCCTGGGACAGCGTCGACCAGAAGTTCACGACAGCGGTCGCTTCGGGCGACGGCCCCGACGTGCTGCAGATCGGACTCTCCAAGCTGCGCACCTATGCCGACAGCGGCGCACTGCTCACCCTCGACGACGCGGCACTGTCGGGTCACGAGAACCTCGCGGCATCCAACTTCGTCGACGGCGTCGCCGGAGATGCGACCGCCATCGGGGGCAAGGTCGTCTCCGTGCCGTGGGTGTCGGACACGCGCGTTCTCTTCTACCGCAGCGACATCCTCCAGGCAGCGGGTATCAGCACTCCGCCGGCGACCTGGGATCAGCTGCGCGCCGACGCGAAGACACTGGGCGGCCGCGGTGACGGCTCGTACGGTTACTACATCCCCCAATGGGACAGCGCACTGCCCGTGATCATGACGTGGGACCAGGGCGGCGACATCGTCGACAGCCAGGGCAAGATCGACTTCGATACGCCCGCGTTCGGTAAGGCGGTCGACCTGTACACCGGCCTCTACGCCGACAAGAGCGTGCCCACCAACAGCGACTTCGACCAGACGCAGGGCTTCATCACGGGAAGCACGCCGATGCTCGTCAGCGGTCCCTACCTTGCGGCCGCCATCTCGCAGTCGGCGCCGGAGCTGGCCGGGAAGTGGAACGTGACCACCGTGCCGTCCGGAGCGAAGGACACGTCGCTGCTCGCCGGGTCGAACCTCGGAGTCTGGGGCTCCACGAAGAACAAGGACGGCGCACTTCAGCTGCTCGATTACCTCTCGCAGCCCGACGTGCAGGTGAGCTGGTACCAGTCCGACGGGCAGCTGCCGACAGTGAAGAAGGCGCTCGCCGACAGCGCGCTGACCGGCGACCCCATGGTGTCGGTCTACACGAAGCAGCTCGCGTCCTCCCGCCTGCTGCCGCTCGTGCCGAACTGGGACGGTGAGACGGGCAAGGCGGTGCTCGACGCGCTCAACTCGATCGTGCTCACCGGCGCGAACCGAGACGACGCCCTGAAGACGCTGTTCACGACTACCGCCGGGACCCCCGCGAACTGAGCTCCGGGGGTGCGCGGTGACCCGATCACCGCGCACCCCCGGCCACGAGGCCATGAAGAACCGCATCGTCCCCTATACGTTCATCGCCCCGGCGATGCTCCTGCTCATCGTCTTCGGCATCCTGCCCATCGCCGTGGCGCTCCTCGTGAGCTTCACCGACATGAATCTCGCGGGCCTGGGAAACTGGTCGCGGATCCAGTTCATCGGCGGCGACAACTACACGGCGCTGTTCGCCGACCCCGACTTCTGGCAGGCCCTCGGCAACACCGCTCTGTTCGCGGTCGTCGGGGTACCCAGCGTGATCGTCCTCTCCCTGGCGATCGCGCTCGCGCTCAACAGCTCGCAGGGCCGCTTCTTCCGCGCGCTGCGCTCGTTCTACTTCGTCCCGGCCATCACCGCGATCGTGGCCGTGGCCCTCGTATGGGGCTACCTCTACAACACACAGTTCGGCCTGTTCAACTACCTGCTCTCGCTCGTCGGGCTGCCGCCGGTTCCCTGGCTCTCCGACCCCACGGTCGTGAAGTTCTCCGTCGGGCTGGTCGCCGTATGGCGCGGCCTCGGGCTGAACGTCATCATCTTCCTCGCGGCCCTGCAAGGCGTGCCGAAGGAGTACCTGGAGGCGGCGGCGATCGACGGCGCATCGGGGCTGCGCCGCATCGTCTCGATCGTGCTCCCCCTGCTGCGCTTCGCCATCTTCTTCGTCACCATCACCACCGTCATCGCATGGCTGCAGTTCTTCGACGAACCCTTCGTGCTCACCAAGGGCGGACCACTGGGTTCGTCGACGTCGATCGCGCTCTTCCTGTATCAGAAGGGTTTCTCGTCGAGTCAGTTCGGCTACGCCAGTGCGGGCTCGGTCGTCCTCGTCGCGATCATCGCGACGATCACCATCGTCCAGCTGCGCCTGAGGAGGTCCGATGTCGACCACTGAGCTCATCACCCGCGGCGGACGGGGCCTCGCGAAGACGTCGGACGCACGACGGGGCACCCGAGCCGGACGGCGCCGCGGACGCACCGGCACCATCGTGATCGGCGCGCTGCTGACCGTCGGCGCACTCATCACCGCGTTCCCGTTCCTGTGGATGATCTTCGCCTCCGTCAAGCCGCGCAGCGAGTCCGTCGCGTTCCCCCCGCAGCTGCTGCCGCGCAATCCGACGCTCGAGTACTTCATCCAGCTCTTCACCGAGCTGGACTTCGGGCGCTACCTCCTGAACACCCTGCTGATCGTCGTCATCTGCATGGTGGGCCTGCTGCTGATGGCGGCGGCCGGCTACGGCTTCGCCAAGTTCGCCTTTCCCGGCAGAGATGCCCTGTTCTTCCTGGTGCTGGTGACGATGATGATCCCCGGCCAGGTCACGATGATCCCGAGCTACCTCATCCTCAACGGGATGAAGCTCACGAACACGCTCATCGGCATCGCCCTGCCGATGCTGGTGTCGGGTTTCGCCGTGTTCCTGTTCCGGCAGTTCATGGCGACGATCCCGACAGAGATCCTCGAGGCCGCACGGATGGACGGCGCGGGAGAGTGGCGCATCTTCTTCCGGATCATCCTGCCCATGTCGGGACCGATCCTGGCCGTGCAGGTGGTGCTCACCTTCATCGCGGGATGGAACAGCTTCCTGTGGCCGCTGATCATCGCCAATGACCAGGGGCTCTACACCCTCTCGGTGGGAATCTCGCTGCTCAATCAGCAGATCTCCACCAACCCGTCGCTGCAGATGGCGGCCTCGACGCTGATGGTCGTGCCCATCCTCATCGTTTTCGTCGTCTTCCAGCGCTACGTCGTCCAAGGGTTCGCCCTGTCCGGCCTGAAGTGAGGCCCCGCCCGTGAGGAACACTATGACCCCGCCCCCTCGCCCCCGCGGCTTCGTCCGCGCCGTCGGCACCGAGCTCGTCGACGACGACGGGCCGCTGTTGCTTCGCGGCGTGGGCCTCGGCAACTGGTTGCTCGCCGAAGGGTACATGTGGCGCTTCGGCGACGAGCTTGCCTCTCCGCGTCAGATCGAAGCGCGGATCGCCGCGCTCGTCGGACCCGCACGGGCGGCCGAGTTCTGGCGCCGGTTCCGCGACGAGTTCATCACCGAGAAGGACTTCGCCTTCATCGCGGCGCAGGGCTTCGATCACGTGCGGCTGCCGATCAACGCGCGCGGCGTGATCGCCGATGACGGGAGCTTCCAAGAGGACGGCTTCGCACTGATCGCCCGGGCGGTCGAGTGGGCGGAGCGCCACGGTCTGCGGGTACTGATCGATCTGCACGGCGCTCCCGGCGGGCAGACCGGAACGAACATCGACGATTCGCCGCGCGGCATCCCGGAGCTGTTCATGTCGGAGCGGCACCGCGCGCACACCGTCGCACTGTGGCGCGAGATCGCCCGTCGCTTCCGCGACAGCGAGACGGTGCTCGGCTACGACCTGCTCAACGAGCCCCTTCCGAACGAGTGGCAGCACCGCTATCAAGACGAGCTGATCACCCTCTACCGCGAGCTCACCGCGGCGATCCGCGAGATCGATCCGCACCATCTGCTCATGTACGAAGGTAGCCACTGGGCGACCAACCCCGAGCCCGTGCGGATGCGCTACGACGACAACCAGGCGGTGCAGTTCCACCGGTACTGGTGCGCGCCCGACGAGACGAGCATCGCCGACTTCCTCCAGCTGCGGCGCGACGCGGGACTGCCGATCTACATGGGCGAAGGCGGCGAGAACACGCCCGGGTGGATCTACGCGGCGACGCGCCTGTACGAGCGCCACGGGATCGGATGGAACTTCTGGCCCTGGAAGAAGCTCGACACTCTCACCTCGCCGCTGTCCGCGCGCACCCCCGAAGGCTGGGAGCTGATCGCCGACCCGACGGCGCAGCTCGACCCCGACCACGCGTGGCGGATTCTGCGGGAGTTCCTGGCGGCCGTCGCCGTCGAGCGCTGCGACGTGCGCACGGCCGTTCTCGATGCACTGTTCGCGCGCCCCGCTCTGCAGCTGCCGGCGTGGGCCGGGGTGGGCGGCGAGGCGGAGACCTCGATCTCCGAGCAGGTGGCCGCCCCGCTGCCAGAGGGCCTCTGGCATCACACGGCAGGGGCGGCCTACGCTGCCGCCGAGTACGTTCCGGTGGAGATCACCCCCGGAGACCGCCTCGCGTTCGCGTTCTCGTCCCGCCCGGCATCCTGGCGGGTCGACGCCGACCGATCCCACGCCGTGACGGCGGACTGGCACGAGGGCAGCCTCCGACTCAGCGCCTCGGAGCGCGTGCGGGTGCGACGGCTCGAGGTGAGCATGTGACGGGCTATCGTCGAACCATGAGTGCACAGGCGCGGGGCGCCGCCTCCGCGGCGCCCGCCTCCGCGACCGTCACGACGCTGCGTCAGCAGAATCGCGCGGCCGCTCTGCGCTTCGTGCTGCAGCAGGGCGAGACGACCCGGGCCGATCTCGCGCGGCGTTGCGGATTCTCTTCGGCATCCGCCGCGAACATCACCTCCGAGCTCATCGATGACGGGTTGCTGGCCGAGGTCGGCTCGGTCTCCTCGCGCGGCGGACGACCGATCTCACTCATCGCGCCCCGCGCCGAAGGTGCCTACGCGATCGGCGTCGATGTCGGCGAGCGCGGCGTCGCCGTCGAGCTCTTCGACCTGTCGTTGACGATGGTCGACCGCGAATTCCGCGGCGGAGGCCACGACGAGACCCCGCCGGACATCCACCGCGATCTCGTCGAAGCCATCGCCGCGTTGCGCGTGCGCAATCAGGAGCGGTGGCCGCGTGTCCTCGGCATCGGGCTCGGGCTTCCGGGTGTGGTCGAGACCGGACCCGACGGTGCCCAGGTGCTCTACGCCCAGAGTCTCGGTTGGGAGCCGTGGCCGATCCCGCGCGACCTGGACGCGGATCTGCCCGTCTTCGCGGAGAACGGTGCCAAGACGCAGGCGCGGGCCGAGCTCTGGTACGGCGCCGCACGCGGAATCGACCATGCCGTCGTGGCCCTCCTCGGTCGCGGCGTCGGGCTCGGCGTCATCAGCGACGGAGCCCTCGTGCACGGCGCGTTCAGCAGCGCCGGCGAGTGGGGTCACACGAAGATCGTGGTCGGCGGCGCGCGCTGCCGGTGCGGACAGAACGGCTGCGTCGAGGCCTACCTCGGCGCCGACGCGATCCTCGCCGAATGGCAGATCCGCGGCGGCTCCTTCGAGGGCTCGGGGTGGCAGGCGATCGGCGCGCTGCTGGCCGCGGCGGACAGCGACACGGACGCGCGCGCCGTCGTCGACGGGGTTGTGGAGGCGCTCGGCGCGGCGCTGGGAAGCGTCGTCAACCTGACCAACCCCGAACGCATCGTCGTCGGCGGATGGGTCGGGATGCGCTTGATGGAGCACGGATCCGCACGGATCGCCGATGCGGTGCGGCGCAACTGCCTGACGCGCCTGGGCACCCAGTTCGAGATCGTCCCGGCGTCCTTCGGCGGCGACACGGTCGCGCTCGGATCGGCGCTGATGCCCATCACGGCACTGATCGACACTCCCCGCAGCGAACTGTTCGCCGTCTGAGCCCCACGCCTCAGGATGCCGGGAGCAGACAGGTCGGCGAGGGGGCGTCGACACGGCGTCGCGCTCGCCCCGGCACCCCGGTGCGCTCGTTCAGCGTGAGCGCGGCGATCTCGTCGGAGTGCTGACCGGCGACGAGGAGGGTGTCGCGCACGACGACGTGATGCCGCGGCCCCTCCACGCCCGCATCGACGAGCGCGACGGGACGCAGCTGCGCCCCGTCACCGCGCACCTCCACGACGGCGATCGTGTTCGAACCGCGCAGCCCCGCGTAGACGAAGCGGCCGTCACGCGAGAAGGCGAGCTCGGCCGCGGCGTCTCCGGCGAGCGCGCCCGGCGACAACGCCACGCCGGCGGCGACGCGCCACTGCCCGCTCGCGTCGGGCGCCAGCGCATAGAGCTCGTTCGACAGCTCGGTCACCACGAAGAGGTGCTCCGACGGATGCCATCGACTGTGGCGCGGCCCGGTCTGCCGCGGAAGCGCGACGTCACGCGAGCCCTGCGTCCCCGTGCCCCGCCAGAAACGCACGAGATCGAGCCCGAGATCGGTCGTCGCCATCGTGTCGCGCGGCAGGAACCGCACGTGGTGCGCGCGCGACGGCCGCGGCTCCTGCGATATGCCGACCAGGGCATACGGGTCGGACGCGGCGGCGAGCACGCTCGGCTGGGACGGGCGTCCCTCGGCATCCAGCGACATGCGCACGAGGCGCCCATCACCCCAGCAGGCCGCGATCAATGCGTCACCGGCGGGGGCGACGGCGAGATGGCAGACGGCATCGCCGGCCTCCAGGGGGGCACCGAGGGCGATGAAGCCCTCCTCGCCGGTGCGGCGATATGCCTGCACGACGCCGCGCCCCTCCAGCGCGGCGTAGACGACCGCACGCGTCGGATGCCACGCGATCCATGACGGCGACTCGGCGCCGACGGCGACCTCCGCGCGCCGGGCGAGCTCTCCCCCGGCCGATCCATCGTCGGGGTCTCCAGCCAGGAGCGTGCCGATGCCCTCCGCGCGACCGCCCATGTCGGCGGAATACCCGCCGAGGAAGAAGCGCACCTCAGTCGACGAGATCGTGGCGCACGATGACCGCGTCCCGGGCGGGACCCACACCGATCACCGAGATGCGCGTGCCGCTCATCGCTTCCAGAGCGAGCACGTACTCCTGCGCCGCGACGGGCAGATCCTCGAAGCTCCGCGCGCCGGAGATGTCGTCCTGCCAGCCCGGGAAGTACTCGAAGATCGGTGTCGCGTGGTGGAAGTCGCTCTGGTTGACCGGCACCTCGTCGAACCGCTCGCCGTCGACGTCGTACGCGACGCACACGGGGATCTGCTCGAGCCCGGTGAGGATGTCGAGCTTGGTGAGCACGAGGTCGGTGATGCCGTTGATGCGGGTCGCGTAGCGCGTGATCGGCGCGTCGTACCAGCCCACGCGGCGGGGCCGACCCGTCGTCGTGCCGAACTCGAAGCCGCGCTTGCGGAGCCACTCGCCCTTGTCGTCGAACAGCTCGGTCGGGAAGGGTCCGGAACCGACGCGCGTCGTATAGGCCTTGACGATGCCGACGATGCGATCGAGGCGGTTGGGACCGACCCCCGACCCGGTCGACGCACCACCGGCGGTGGCAGAGGAGGAGGTCACGAACGGGTAGGTACCGTGGTCCACGTCGAGCATGGTGGCCTGGCCGCCCTCGAAGACGACGACGTCGCCGGCATCCAGGGCACGGCTGAGCAGCAGCCCCGTGTCGCAGACCATCGGGCGCAGGCGCTCGACGTAGGAGAGCAGATCGTCGACGACCTCGTCGACGGTGATCGCGCGGCGGTTGAAGACCTTCACCAACAGGTGATTCTTCTGATCGAGCGCGCCTTCGACCTTCTGGCGGAGGATGTTCTCGTCGAAGAGGTCCTGGATGCGGATGCCGACGCGGTTGATCTTGTCCGCGTACGTCGGGCCGATGCCGCGACCGGTCGTGCCGATCATGCGCTTGCCGAGGAAGCGCTCGGTGACCTTGTCGAGCGTGCGGTGGTACTGGGTGATGACGTGCGCGTTCGCGCTGATCTTCAAGCGCGACGTGTCGAGGCCGCGGGCGTTGAGCGCCTCGAGCTCGGCGAAGAGCACTTCGAGGTCGACGACGACGCCGTTGCCGATGACGGCGTTGACGCCGGGGGACAGGATGCCGGAGGGCAAGAGGTGCAGTGCATACTTCTCATCGCCGATGACGACGGTGTGACCGGCGTTGTTGCCGCCGTTGAACTTGACGACCCAGTCGGTGCGCTCACCGAGCAGATCGGTGGCCTTGCCCTTGCCCTCGTCTCCCCACTGGACGCCGACGATCACGATTCCTGGCATGGACTGCTCCCCCGTTTTCGGCCTTCTGGCGCATATCGGACGGTTGCACCGGGAATGCCGGTACACCCCATCCTATCGAGCGGCCCGTCCTGCGCTCCGACACCGCTGAGCGGGCGGGCGAGGGTCACCCCGCCCGCCCGCTCAGCGCATCCGTCAGATCTCGCGACGACGGCGGCGCGTCAACAGCACGATGCCGACGATCAGACCTGCGATCCCGAAGCCGGACACCCCGAGCACGAGCGCCGAGCTGCCACCGGTGGCCGGCAACGGCTTGTCGAAGCGGTTGTCGACGCCGATAGCGATCGTCCTGTCGGCGGTGATGACGACGCTCGCCGGATTGGCGGAGTGTCCACCGTCGACGGTCATGGTGACCTGCTTCGCCTCGCCGGTGCGCGTCTCGGTGAGCACGCACGCGGCATCCGTCGGCAGATCGGTGTAGACGACGGGCGTTCCCACGGTGAGATCGCGGACGGCGCCGCCCGGGATCGGCAGGTTCTCGCCGTACCAGGTGCACACGAGCGTCACACCGAAGGTGTCGCCGGTGTGGGCGGATGCCGCGGTGCCGCTGACCGTCTTCGTCACCGAGATCTGACCGGCGGTGAAGGTGTTGGCGATGGTCATGAGCTGCGGCTCGTCGCCCCCGTGAAGGTCGATCGTCGCGCTCGTCCCGGTCACGGGGTCGGCGTCGTCCACCGTGATGCTCGTGGAGGCCGCGTGACCGGTGACGGTCTCGGTGACCTCACACGTCGCGCCGACGGGAAGGTCGGTGTAGGCCGCCCGGTAGTCGTTCGCGGCGGTGAGCTGGCGCTCCGCTCCCCCGGGCACGGCGATGTCGGTGACGGTGCCGTCCACGACGTACGTGCAGACCGCGCTGACCGTGAACGGTCCCGCCGCACCGGGATTGAGCATGTTGCCCTGGCGCTCCTTGACCACGTCGAACGAGGCGAGGTCGAAGCGGTTGGTGGCCGTGACCTTGACGTCGCCGATCGCGACCGGGTCGGTCGGCGCCACGATCGTGACCTGACCGTCGGCCGGGTCGAGCGTCGCCGCGGTCGCACCGCCCGTCGTCAGCTCCTTCACGTCGCACACGGTGCCCGTCGGATACACACCGAACGTCTCGGTGTCGCCGTGGCGCAGCGAGAAGCGCTGGTCGAGCAGGCTCTGACCCTGGTACGTGCAGACGGCGGAGAAGTCGAACGAACCCGTGCCGTAGAGGTCGGCGCCCGCACCGGTCACGACCTTGCCGACCGTGAGTCGACCCGCGTCGTACCCGTTGGTCACGGTGACCGCGGCGGCATCCACCCCGGGCGTGACCGTGGCCGAGCCGTCACCGGCGTCGACGACGTTCGTGCCCGTGAACACGATGTGGTTCGCGAAGAACGAGTCCGTCTCGGTCACCGTGCAGCTTGCCCGGGCGGGGATGCGGTCGGCCGGAGCGGTCCAGGTCTGGCCCGCCTCGAGAGTGAAGGTGAGCTTGTGGGAACCCTGATCGTCGAACGCCACCGGCATTCCCGTCGCACTCGTGCACGTCAGCGAGAACGTGAACGGT
This sequence comes from Microbacterium sp. DMC48, assembly GCF_056313825.1. Classification (NCBI taxonomy): domain Bacteria; kingdom Bacillati; phylum Actinomycetota; class Actinomycetes; order Micrococcales; family Microbacteriaceae; genus Microbacterium; species Microbacterium sp. DMC48. Next base: position 927,336 of record NZ_JBQUZN010000003.1, read on the forward strand.
CCGAACTCGCCGGCCGTCGCCTCGGTCTGCACCTGCTTCGTGACCGACAGGCCGCTGTACTGGTAGTCGTTCGTCAGCGTCGCGACCTGCAGCGCGGGCACGTCGCCCGCATCGCCATCCTGCGGGGCCGGCTCGGTGACGGCGATCGTCGTGGGCGATCCGCTGCGGGAGGTCTCACCGAACGCGCCGACGGCGCCCTGTTCGGTGACGGTGCACGTCGTGCCCTCGGCGCTGAGCGGGATGCCGTCGATGCGCACCGTGTAGTCGTTGGCCGCGCTGAGGGTGACGGTCGACGCCGCTCCGAGGTCGAGCGGTGACCCGCCGGCGGAGCAGACGACATCGGCGAGGAAGCTCGTCGGCGCGTACTGCGCCGCCGGTCCCGTGATCTTCTTGGTGACCGCGATCGAGCCGAAGCGCAGGTGGCTGCCGACGACGGCCGGAGCGATCTTGCGGAACGTGCTCTCGGTGGTCAGCTCGTACTTGACGCCGTACTGGTTCCAGGCGAACTGATCGCTCGCGGGGACGCTCGTCGACGCGCCGTCGGGACGGTCAGCGGCGGCCGGCTTGTTCACGGTGGAGAACGTGACGTCGGCAGCCTGACCCGGCGTGAGCGCCTTGGCCGGCGTCGTGCGGAAGTCGAGGTGCACGCGGATGCCGGTGACCTTCGACCAGTCGGTGCCGTCGGACGCGACGGTCCACTTCTCACCGTTCTGCTCGCAGACCGGTGCGGTCGTGAGCGTCGACCACGTGTTGACGCACACTCCCGTGCTGGTGGTGACCTCGACGGTCTGCGTCGTGCCGGCCGGAGCGGCGACCTTGAGCGAGCCCGCCAGGAGCTCGGGGCGCAGCGTCGAGCCGCGACCCGTGCCCGAGATGAGCAGCGTGTCACCCGGCGTCGGCAGCTGGTCGAACACGGTCATCTCGGCGACCGGGACGGTCCCCGCGTTGACGTTGTGCAGCACCCAGTCGTCCGTGCCGCCCACCTCGGAGTTCGCGACACACGGCGACCGGAAGTAGCCCTTGTCGCCGACGACGAGATTCTGCTGGCAGATCGCATCCGAGGCGCCCGGCTGGTACGCACCGGGCAGCGCGCCCGAAACACCCTTGACGGTGTACAGGTTCGAGCCGGCGACCACGCCGACGTAGTCGGTGGTGCCGCACGTGGTGGGGTCGTTCGCGAACGCGCTGGTCGTCGATCCGCCGGGCACGGTGTTGCGGCACGCGGTGAGCTGCTGCGCCGTCTTCACGGTCATCGTGTTGGTCGCGCGGTCGCCCTGCGACAGTCCAGGCTGCAGCTCGAGGAACAGCCGCACCTTGAACACTTCACCGGGCTTCATGCGGTTGCCGTCCGACGGCCACGTGAACGTGACCGTGCGACCGTCGGAGCTGAGGCCCACCGTGACCTTGTCCGACAGGAGGCCGTCGGCCTGCTTGGTGAACACGGGCGCCGGTGTCGTCAGGTAGTCCAGCTGCACCGGCAGCGTGTCGGTCAGCTCCGACACGGTCAGGAAGCCGGTGCCGGTGTTCTGGAAGGTGAGATCGAACGGCACGGGCGAGCCGACCGACACGAGGCGGTCGCCGTTGTTGCTCAGCTTGTTCACCGCGATCTGGTGCGTGCCCTGCGTGAGCGCGATCTGGGCGGACGCCTGCTTCAGGGCGGAGTCGTTGCCGTCGACGCGCGTCGACTGCGAGGACTGCGTGTTGGTTACGGTGTGGTCGAAGCTCACCGGACCGCTGGCGTCGCGGTAGGCGTCGCGCACCTTCACGGTGAAGGCCGCCGATGCCGACCAGTTGGCCGCCGGGAGCGTGTTGGAGAACAGAGCACCGTCGGCGCGCGTGAAGGTGAAGCGGATGCCGTCGACAGCGGTGACGTCGGTGCCCGCGGGCAGCGCGGCGGTGGCCGCGGCGGTTCCCTGGATCCAGCGTCCCCCGGTGTGCACATCCACCCGCACGCGGTCGGCGCCGGCCGGCAGGGTCACCGTGCCGAGCCCGACGAGGTCGAACGTGTTCCAGAAGGCGGTCGCATCGGCGAAGTCCTCGACGACGACGACGTTCGGAGAGAGGGTGCTGCGCGGGTTCGATCCCTGGTTCGCACCCAGGGTCACCGTGACGGGCGTGCTCTTGGCCGGCTCGGCGATGGAGGCCGCGCTCACCGACTTCGTCGGGGTGATGTTGACGACACCGCCGGTGAGGACGACCTTCGCGTCGGCGACGTCACCCGTCTTCGTGGTCGGCGCCAGCACCGGGTCGTACGACTGGGCGAAGACGCGGTTCGAGACGTCGACCGTCTTTCCTGCCGGCAGCACCTGCGCATCGCCGCTGGATCGCAGCGTGGGTCGCAGTCGGCTGTCGATCGTGACCGTGAAGACGTTGCTCTGGTCGATCGTGCCCGTGTTCGCCGCGCTCACGCCGCGGAACGTGACGCTGACGCCCACGACGTCGGAGAGCTGTTCGGCGGTGAACGCGTTCACCTGAGCGATGGTGTGCGAGGTCGTCGTGTACGTGCCGCCGGAGTAATGCAGGAGCCATACCGTGGAGCCCGACGCGTCGATCTGGGCAGGAATGCTCGAGGCAATCGTGATCTTGGTCGCGTCGAAGCGATCGAAGGGCGTCGGAGTGCCGCTGTCCGTGAGGTAGTTCTTCGACGTGTCGAACGGGTCGGCGAAGGCCGCGGAGACATCGGACTGACACCCGGCCAGTGCGGTCTGGCTGCAGGTGGCCGGATCGGTCATCCGCAACGCGCTCGCCTTGGCCGTGGCGTCGTTGTGCGCGGTCATCGTCCACTGCGCCGTCGGATAGCTCTGCGCGGGCGTGCCGGTGACGGGCGTGAAGATCTGGCTCGTCGGCGTGGCCGACTTGGTGACCTTCACTCCCGGCGGCTGGTTGAGGATCTGGATCGTGTCGTGGTCGCCGTCGGTGATGTCCGCGCCGCCCGCGAGAGGGTGCGAGCTGATCTGGACGGCGTTGTCGACGATGCCCTTGGTGGAGGTGTTCAGCAGCGAGTCCGCCGTGATCGGGGTTCCCGAGGAGCGCGTGACGTCACGCAGCTGCCAGGTGAGGTCGAACTCTCGCTGCACGCTGCCGGAGCCGACTCCCGAGCCCGGGGCGGGCGCGAACGGATCGAAAGCGGGACCGGTCTGGCGCGCGGCCTGACGGGCCGCGGTGTCGGCCGCCGTCTCATCGATCACCAGGCGGACGCCGGTGGTCTTCGCCGACTCCTCCGCGGTGAGGGTGTATCCGACGAAGCCGCGGCCTGCCGTCATCCAGCTGCCACCGGGCGCGGCGACGGTGTGCCACGTGCCGTCGAAGAAGAGTTCGACCGCGGTCACGGTGTCGTACTTGAGGTACCAACCGTTGCTGTACGGGTCGGCGCTCGGGGCGATCGCCGACACCGAGACGAGGTCGAACGCGTCATAGGCCGTCGACGACGGTGTGCCGGCGTCGGTGGCGGGGTCGGTGATGGTCACCGGCGCGAAGCCCGAGGAGACGTTCCAGCGCAGCGTCGTGTCGGCACGCTGCCCGGACTGGGCATCGAGGAAGTCGCGCGTCCACCGCTTCTGGATGTCGGGTCCGGGGCCCGGCGGGTTCTGCTCGGTCTGGATCGTTCCCGGTGCCGTGTCGGTCGCATCGTCGATCAGCGTCTTGCCGCCGTCGCTCTTACCGGTGACGCTCGAGACCGCGGTGTTCGTGTAGGTCGTGGGCTTGTCGGGGCCGGGAGTCGTCGCGCCGCCCGTGCGACGATCGGCGCGGGCGTCGAAGACGAGGTTCGGCGTGACGTTGGTGGTATCGGCGAACCCCGCGTCGCTGTGGAAGGTGAAACGGATGCCTTCCACGTCGGCGGCAGCCAGCGGCGCGAGGGCGGCCGCGGTGGCCGCGGCATCCATCTGGAAGACGAACGCCTGCGCCTGCGCGGGCGCGGTCGCCAGCGTCACCCACGTTCCGTCGTGACGACGCACCTGCACGGTGAGCGTCGTGTTGGCCGGCACCTGTGTGGGCGCGACGGAGGTGAAGCTGAAGGCGTTCCAGAACGCGTCCTGCGCGCCGTTCCAGGCGTCCTCCACGACGATGTCATTGATGCGGGCTCCGTCACCGGTGGCGGAGGCCACGGTGCGCAGGGACGCGATGACGCTGTCACCGGGGGCGACGGGCGCACCCGGGCGCACCGTCTTGTCGATCGTGACGGAGACCGACGGGTCGATGACCGTCAGCGTGGCGTCGTCGGTCGCTTTCGCGGTCAGACCGTTGGGGGCGGTCACCGTCGAGGCGACGGTGTTGGTCAGCGTGACGCTCGGCTTTGCGCCGGTCGCGTTCTCGGTGGTGGCGATCGTGAAGGCGGCGTTGGCGGTCGCGTTCGCCTGGATCAGCGAGCCGGTGAACACGAGCTCGAAGCCGGTCACGGACCCTCCGGGCGCGGCCGGCACGGCGCCATTCGCGAAGGAGACATCCTGGGTTCCGCCGGCGGCGAGGTGGTAGACGACCTTCGCCGCGCTGGCGCCGGCCGGCCACACGGGCGCGGCGGTGAACCCGCCGAAGGCCACGTCGGTCGAGAAGAAGTCGAGGTCGGCCACGCGCAGCTCGCTGACGGGGACCGCGCCGTTGGTGGCGGAGAGCGTCGACGACGCCTTCTGGCCGGCGGTGATCTGACCGGGAGCGATGTTCTTCGCGGTCTGCACCGTCGGCATCGAGGGTGCGACCGTGTAGCTGGCCGTGGCATCCTTCGTGGCCGTGCGCGTACCGACGGCCGCGATGCCGTTGGCCACGTTGTCGACGCGGTGCTCGGCAGTGGACAGATCGGCTCCGGTGTCGCGCTGGGTGGAGCGCTGGGCGAGGCCGAGCCCCAGTGCGACGGTGTCACCGGGCGCGATGGTGCCGACGCAGGTGAGGCGGATGCCGCCGACCTGCGCATTGGTGACGCCGTTCGGCAGGGTCGGGGTGGCGGCGGGCGGGCCCGTCTTCCACGCCCAGGTACCGCCCTGGAAGACATACGCGTCGACCTGGACGGACGTGCACGACGCCGGCAGCGAGACGTTCTGCAACCCCGTGAAGTCGGTGATCGTGAAGGGGTTGCTCGCGTCGAGCGTGGACGCTCCGTCGACGGCGGTCTTGGGCTCCTGGATGACGAGCTTGTCGACGTTGACGTTCGAGGCGTTGGAGACGCCGAGGGCGATGGCCGACGCGGCTCCGGGCGCGTACGACAGACGGTTCGGCGACCATGTCTTCGTCACGCCGACAGCGATGTTCTCGGGAACGTTGATGTTGATCGTCGCCGAGCTGTCGACGGGGTTCGCGTTGGTCGCCGTGACCTTCGCGGTGTTGACGATGTCGCCGCTCTGGCCGGGCGGGTAGTTGTCGGGCACGCGGAGGCTGACCAGCATCGAGAAGGTGGTGCCCGCCGACATACCGACGCCGACGGGGGTGTCGGTCGTCTCTTTGATGTCGACCGTCACGGCGGTGCCGGCGGCGACCTTCGCCGGCGGAGTGCTCGCTCCCCCGGTCCAGGTCACGGCGTACGGGGTGGTGTCGGGAGCGAATCGCACGCTCTCGATGTCGAAGCCCACGAGCGCAGCGGGGAAGGCATCGGTGAGCTGAGCGCCCAAGCAGTCCTGCTCCGAACACGTGACCTTGACCGTGTACGTGAACGTGTCACCCGGAAGCGGCGTCGGCTTGTCGACGCTCTTGTCGATCTGCAGGTAGTCGCCGGGACCACCGGCGGCGGTCGCTGCCGGCGCGATGCCGCCGACGACTCCGCCCAGCGCCAGAAGAACGACGAGAAGCCCCGCGACGAACGGACGCTTCGCGGACACGACGGAAGAGCGCGCAGCGCGCATGCCAACTACCCCCAAGGTAGAGCGCCCCTGCCACCGACCCCACGTCGGCAGCCCCGATCCCACATCGGAGGGCGCACGTGGGTCCGACCATAGGGCATACATGCACAGCTATGCGAATCCGGTGACCCCCGCGAGTGCGGGGGCCACCTCCGCAGGTTGCACCGCCGCCGCTCAGTAGACTGAGGTTCCATGTCGAAGGTCCTTCAGTCCCTGCCCGTCGGCGAGCGCGTCGGCATCGCCTTCTCCGGGGGGCTCGATACGTCGGTTGCGGTCGCGTGGATGCGCGACAAGGGCGCCGTTCCGTACACGTACACCGGCGACCTGGGGCAGTACGACGAAGACGACATCGCATCGATCCCCGGTCGCGCGCTGCAGTACGGCGCCGAGAAGTCGCGCCTCATCGACTGCAAGCCGCTGATGGTCGAAGAGGGGCTCGTCGCCCTCTCGTGCGGCGCGTTCCACATCCGCTCCGGCGGCCGTACCTACTTCAACACGACACCGATCGGCCGCGCCGTCACCGGCACGCTGCTCGTGCGCGCGATGAAGGAGGACGGCGTCGACATCTGGGGCGACGGATCCACCTACAAGGGCAACGACATCGAGCGCTTCTACCGCTACGGCCTGCTCGCCAATCCCGCCCTGCGCATCTACAAGCCCTGGCTGGACGCCGATTTCGTCACCGAGCTGGGTGGTCGCAAGGAGATGAGCGAGTGGCTCGTCGCCCATGACTTCCCGTACCGCGATTCGGTCGAGAAGGCCTATTCCACCGATGCCAACATCTGGGGCGCCACACACGAGGCGAAGACCCTCGAGCACCTCGACGTCTCACTCGAGATCGTCGACCCGATCATGGGCGTGCGCTTCTGGGATCCGGCCGTCGAGATCGCCACCGAAGACGTGTCGATCACCTTCGAGGCCGGTCGTCCCGTCGCCATCAACGGCGCCGAGTTCACCGACACCGTCGCGCTCGTGAAGGAGGCCAACGCGATCGGCGGCCGTCACGGACTGGGCATGAGCGACCAGATCGAGAACCGCATCATCGAGGCGAAGTCCCGCGGCATCTACGAGGCGCCGGGCATGGCGCTGCTGTTCATCGCGTACGAGCGCCTGGTCAACGGCATCCTGAACGAAGACACGCTGGCGACCTATCACGAGCAGGGTCGCCGGCTCGGCCGCCTCATGTACGAGGGACGCTGGCTGGAGCCGCAGTCGTTCATGCTGCGCGAGTCGATCCAGCGGTGGGTGGGCTCCGCCATCAGCGGCACGGTCACCCTGCGTCTTCGGCGCGGCGAGGACTACACAATCCTCGACACCGTGTCGCCGAACCTGTCGTACGCGCCGGAGAAGCTCTCGATGGAGCGCGTCGGAGACGCCGCGTTCGGTCCGACCGACCGCATCGGTCAGCTCACGATGCGCAACCTCGACATCGCCGACTCGCGGGCCCGCCTCGAGCAGTACGCCGGTCTCGGGCTCATCGGCGGGGCGACCGCCGAACTGGTCGGCGAGCTCGCGTCGGGCGCGTCGGCGGAGATCACCGGACACGTCGCTCCGTTCGACGAGGCGCGCGAGCAGCTCGCCGAGGCGGTCGACGAGGCATCCGAGTCGGCGTCGTTCGACTTCGGCGCCGACTGAGCCTGCGCTCCGACTCGTCCGCGTTTCGACTCGTCGCTGCGCTCCTCGCTCAGGAAACTTGCACACTTCTGTGCAAGTTAATACACTGACCGGGTGACCACCACCGCACCCCTTCGACGCCCCCGAAAGGATGCCGCTGCCAATCGTGCCGGCATCCTGCAGGCGGCCGCGACCACCCTGGCGCTCGATCCGTCCGCCTCGATCGATCAGATCGCGCGCGCGGCGGGTTTGTCACGGCGTGCGCTGTACGGACACTTCGACGACCGTCAGGCACTGCTCACCGAGCTCATCGCCGCCGGCGCCCAGCGCTTCAATGCGATCGCCTCGTCGCTCCACGAGCCGCATCCCCCGCTCGCTCTCGCACGCTTGACGGCGGCCCTGTGGGCGGAGGCCGCCCACGTGCAGGTGGCGGCCGCGCTCGCGCTCGACGACACCCGCCTCGAGCAGACCGCCGCCGCACTCGCCCCCCTGCGGCGCACCCTCGTCCAGGTCGTCCGCGCCGGCCAGGACGACGGCACCCTCCGCGTCGACATGGCCGCCCCGACTCTCGCCCGCCTCATCGAGGAGACGGCGCGCGCGGCGGTCAGCCGCATCGATGCATCGTCGCCCATCGCGACCTCGCTGGCCGTGCGGGCCGTCCTCAGCATCGCCGGGCTGTCCTGGCGGGAGTCCGAAGCCCTGCTGAACGCCCACCCCGATGTGCTGGAGACGAAGTGATGCGCGTACGTCTGGATGAGGTGCAGAAGGGGCGCCGCGGCGAGGCCCTGGGGGCGACGAGCCTCACCTACCGCAGCGGGCGCGCCACGCTCGCGGTCGCCGAGACCGAACAGCGCCCCACCGTGCTGGGTCTCATCGCGTCGGGGCGCATGCGACCCGACGCCGGCACCGTCGCACTCGACGACGCCACCGACCGCCGTGCGCACAACGCGCTGCGCCGTCGGGTGGCTCTGGTCGATGCTCCCGACGTGAGCGAGCCCGCCCCGAACATCGCGGTGGCCGGTGTCGTCGCCGAGGAGCTCATGTTCGCAGGCCTCGCCTCCGATCCCCTGTCGGCTCGACGGTGGCTCGACGAGCACGACCTGCGCTCGTCGGCGCGACTGCCGATCGCCGACCTCGCACCGGCGCACCGACTGCGCATCCTTCTCGAACTCGCCTCTGCGCGCCCCGGGGTCGACGGCCTCGTCCTCGTCTCCCCCGACCGCCACGGGGGCGACCCCGTGCAGTGGTGGGAGCTCGCCGAGGAGTTCGGCGAGCGAGGCTACGCCGTGCTCGTCATCGCCGGCGAGGCCGCCGCGTCGGCCCTGATCGACACCTCGGCATCCCTGGCGCCGCATCCCTCCAGCGCCCGCGTCCTCAAGCCCAGTCGGGTGCGCCTGCGCACCACCGCTCCCCTCGCCGGAGGCCACCGATGAAGATCCCCGCCATGATCGCCGCCGAGCTGCGGCGCCTGACGGCGACGCGCATGTCGGTCATCGCTCTCGTCGCCCTCATGCTGGTGCCCGTCCTCTACGGCGGGCTGTACCTGTGGGCCAACCAGGACCCGTACGGGCATTTCTCCGAGGTTCCCGTCGCCCTGGTCGATCTCGACGAGGGGTCGGGGACCGGCAGCGATGCGGCGCAGTACGGCAGCCAGGTCTCGCAGCAGCTGATCGACGGCCACGCCTTCGACTGGCGCGCGATGAGCGCGGCCGATGCCGCAACCTCTCTGCACGAGGGGACGGTCGACTTCATCGTCACGATCCCCTCGGACTTCTCCGCGGCCCTCGTCTCCTCCGGCGGCTCCGCACCGCGCCAGGCGACCATCGGCCTGCAGACCAACGACGCCAACAACTACCTCGCATCGACCATCGGCACCCAGGCCGTCGAGAAGATCCGCCGCTCGGTCGCCGAGCTCGTCGGCCAGGAGGCGGCTTCGCGCTTGTTGGGAGGGCTCGCCGACATCCGCGCCCAGCTCGTGCAGGCGTCCGACGGCGCCACGACCCTCGCAGACGGGGCCGCCCAGGTCGCCGGAGGCAGCACGACACTGGCGCAGGGCACCGCCGCACTGGCGCAGGGCGCGGGAACGCTCACCGACGGCGCCAACCAGGTCGCCGCGGGCGCCGCGCAGGTCGCAGACGGCGCTCGTCGCGTCTCGGCGGGGACGGCGACGCTCGACGGGTATGCCGATCGCGCGGCATCCGCGGGGCAGCAGGTGGTCGCCGCCCTCCCGCAAGCTCGCGCCGACATCGCGACGCTGCTGGCCGACCGCGGCGTCGACCAGGCCACGATCGACCGGGTGCTCGCCGCGCTGGATCCCATCGGCGACGCCGCGGTGACCGGCAACAACCGTCTTCAGGCGGCCGTGTCACAGGTCGATCAGCTGGCATCCGGGGCAGCGCAGGTCGCCTCCGGCGCCGCGCAGGTCTCCGCCGGGGCGACGCAGGTCGCCGGCGGCGCCGGCTCGCTCCGCGACGGCGCCGACCAGGCCGCGGCCGGCGCGGCGACCCTCGCGTCCGGCGCCGGCCAGGTCGCCGGCGGCGCGTCACAGCTGCGCGACGGTCTGGCTTCGGGGGTGCAGGCGATTCCCGACACGGATGCCGCGACCCGCGACGCCCAGGCCAAGACCATCTCCGATCCGGTCGCGGTGAGCTCGAGTGCGCAGACCTCCGCGGGCGATTACGGTGCCGGGCTCGCGCCGTTCTTCGCTGCCCTCGCCGGCTGGATCGGCATCTACGCCCTCTTCCTCATCGTCAAGCCGATCTCGCGCCGAGCGGTCACGGCGCTGCGCTCACCGGTCCGGGTCACCATCGCGGGCTGGCTCACCCCGGCTCTCCTGGGCAGCGTCGGGATGGTCGCGCTGTTCGGCGTGCTGTCGTTCGCCCTCGGCTTCCGGTTCGCGAACCCACTCGGCACTCTCGGCATCCTGATGCTCGCCTCCTTCACCTACGCGGCGATCATCCTGGCGCTGAACGTCTGGCTGGGCTCGGTGGGCCAGTTCGTCGGTCTCGTGCTGATGGTGCTGCAGCTCGTGACGGCGGGAGGCACCTTCCCCTGGCAGACGCTGCCGGCACCGCTGGCAGCACTGCATCACGTGCTGCCGATGGGCTACGTCGTCGACGCGATGCGCCAGCTGATGTACGGCGGTGACCTCGCCCGCGTGGGTACGGACATCGGCGTGCTGCTGCTGTGGCTCGGCGGGGCGCTGGCGCTGGCGGCGGTGGGGGTGACCCGGATGACCCACCGCCGAACGCTCCGCGACCTGCAGCCGAGTCTCATCGGGTAGGGCGCCGGGGCATCGTCCCGCCGCCCGCCCGCCCGCCCGGCCGCCCGCCCGGCGACGGCGGGCGGCCCGCCTCTACGATGGGAAGGGACCCGGAGGAGGCTCCATGGCGACCAGCGCATGGCCGTTCGACGTCGAGGTCGTCGGCTCCGGCCCCAACGCACTGGCCGCCGCCGTCACCCTCGCACGCGCGGGCCTGTCAGTGCGCGTCTTCGAGCGGATGTCGCACCTCGGCGGCGGAGCCCGCACCGCCGAGACGGTCGCGCCCGGATTCCACCACGACACGTGCTCGGCCGTGCACCCGTTGGCGCTGGCCTCACCCTTCTTCCGCGCCTTCGGGCTCGCGCGTCGCGTGCAGTTCGTCACACCGGAGATCTCGTTCGCACATCCCTTGAGCGCCGCCGACGGCGGCTCCGGCATCGCCTATCGCGATCTGGAGCTTACGGTCGAGAGCCTGGGCCGCGACGGCGCCGCCTACCGCCGCCTGATCGCGCCACTCGCCGCGCGTTCGCGCGAGGTCGCCCGGTTCACGGGTTCCCCGCTACTGCGCGTGCCTCCGCATCCTCTCGTCAGCGCCCGCTTCGGCGCGCGGGCGGTTCTGCAGGGCAGCGCCGCCTGGAATGCGCCCTTCAGCGGCGCCGTCGCTCCGGCGATGATCACCGGCGTCGCCGCCCATGCGATCGCGCCGCAGCCGAGTCTGATCGCCGCGGCCGCCGGCCTCGCCCTGCAGACGCACGCGCACGCGGCGGGTTGGCCGATCCCGATGGGCGGCTCCCAGGCGATCACCGACGCCCTCGCCGACGATCTCCGCGCACACGGCGGCGAGATCGTGCTCGACCACGAGATCGCCTCGCTCGACGAGCTGAACGCTCGCGCGGTGGTGCTGGACGTCACCCCGCGCGCGCTCGTGCGGCTCGCCGGCGAGCGGATGCCGAGCGGCTACCGGCGGCGCCTGGAGCAGTTCCGCTATGGCAGCGGCTCGGCCAAGGTGCAGTTCGCTCTCTCGGGTCCGGTCCCCTGGGCCGACGAGCGGATCGCCGAGGCCGGCACGGTGCACATCGGCGGCACGCGCGCCCGCATCGCTGCGGCCGAACGCGAGGTGCTCGCCGGGCGACACGCGGCATCCCCCTATGTGCTCGTCTCCCAGCCATCGGTCTTCGACGCGACACGGGCGCCGCACGGCCACCACGCCCTCTGGGCGTACACGCACGTGCCGGCCGGTTCGACGCTCGACCAGACCGAGGCCGTCACCCGCGCGATCGAGAACGTCGCACCCGGATTCCGCGATGTCATCATCACGTCGCGCAGCACGTCGGCCGCGCAGCTCGAGGCCGACAACCCGAACTACATCGGCGGCGACATCGCGGCCGGCGCCGCGACCCTGCGCCAGCTGCTCGCACGGCCCGTGCTCAGTACCGAGCCGTGGCGAACACCCCTGCCGGGCGTCTACCTCTGCGGCGCGGCGACGAGCCCCGGGCCGGGTGTGCACGGGCAGTCGGGATGGTTCGCCGCGCGGAGTGTGCTGCGACACGAGTTCGGGATGGCCCGCACGCCGTCACTCGCACCCTGAGGTCGCTGCGCGAGGCGCGTCACCGCAGCGGCAGCATGACCTTCTCGAAGCGGAAGCCGCGATCCTCGCCGTCGAAGCTCCCACCCGGTCGATCCGCTGCATCCGGCTTCTCGGGCGGGCCGGGAGGCGGGTGGCCCTCGTGGAAGAACTCGACCGCGTGAAAGCCGCAGACGTTGATGTAGAAGTGGATGTTGCGCACCTCGAAGTGCGGAGTGAAGGTCTCCCAGACCCGGGTGTCGGGGTAGCGCTCCTCGATCGCGCGCCACGCGCGCCGACCGAGTCCCTTGCCCTCGCGACCGACATCGATGAAGAACAGCTCCAGCGCGCGGCGGCCCGCCTCCCGGCCCGGAACGACGACCGCCCCTCCCACGCGTTCGCCGTTCTCGAGCAGGTGCAGCACCTCGGCATCGGGAGCATCGAACGACTCTGCGAGCTCACGATCGCTGGGAATGGGTTCCGTGCTGGGCTGCCCCGTCTCCTTCTCCACGGCGGGGGCGAAAGCCGCCTGAATGCGCCGACCGACGTCGGCGAGGTCGTCGCGGATCGCCGGCTCGAGCGTCAGGGATGGCGTGTTCGCGGTTGTCATGATTCGTGCCTCTCTCACGCGGTTCTTCCAGTCCACCAGCACGCCGCGTCGGCCGCATCGCCCGAGCGACCGGACTTTCCCGCCGATCGGGGGACACGGCCGCGGACCGAGGGGAGGGATGCCGGGGCCGGACCTGTGACCCCCCAGTTGACGGTCCGGTCCCCGACTCGTCCAGTGTGGCGGCGATGCCGGACGTGTGCGCCGTTGTCCACACGTGCCGCCGGCAGCGCCCACCCATCCGCCGATGGGGAGGAGTTCTCGCGCTCAGCCGCCCGCCGCAGGGGGCGTGCGACGGGCCTCGTCGAGCTCGTCGACGTACAGCGAGCGTTCGTCGATCGTGCCGTTGCGATAGGCCTGGCGTCCGACCATGTGCGCCGACAGCGGCGCGGTGGCCAGCTGCATCATCACCACGGGGACGAGGAAGGCGACCACCGGCCAGCTCCGCAGCGACAGCGCGATCGCGAGGCAGATGAGAATGAGCCCGAGCACCTGCGGCTTCGTCGCGGCATGCAGCCGCGTCGGCACATCGCGAAAGCGCAGCAGCCCGATCGCCGCCGTGACGCACAGCAAACCGCCGATGAGTACGAGCACGAGGGCCGCGATGTCGAGGAGATCGTTCATCGGTCGGTGTTGTCCCTTCGTGCGACGAAGCGCGCCACCGCGATGGAGCCGAAGACACCGACGGCAGCGATGATGAGCAGCGCCGGCAGCGACCGGGTGTGGTGGTTGATCACCATGTCCGCGCCCAGGGCGCACATGACGAGCGTCAGCAGCACGTCCGATGCTACGGCGCGGTCGAGGATCGACGGCCCCACGATGATGCGCCACAGCGTGAGAAGGCCCGCCGCCGCGAAGACGACGTAGATGGCGATGATGAGAACGGTCATCGAGGTGCGCCGCCTTCCCGCGGCGAGCGCGCACCGATCTCCTGAATGGCCCGCAGCTGGGCGCGCGATCCCACCGCGCGCACGATGCGCGCCTCCCAGCCCTGCACGGCGCGGCGCTGCTTCTCCACATCCTCGGCGGAGGAGACGCCGATGACGTGCAGGAAGAGAATGCGCCGGTCACGGTCGACGTCGACGATCAGCGAGCCCGGGATGAGCGACGCCGTCACGCCGACGTGGGCCATGATCAGGTCGTCGTCGGTGCGCAGCGGCACTGCGATCACCGCGGTGCCCGGATAGCGCCGCGGATTGAGGGTCTGCCACGCGACGAGCAAGGATCCACGGACCAGAGCGAGGAAGAACATCACCACGAAGACGAGGCCGTACCAGAGGTTCACCCGTCCCGACAGCTCGACCGCCGGCAGTCGGAACACGCGGGTGACCACGAGCGCCACGACGACGCCGGTCACGGCGGCGAGCACCGTGAACTGACCCCACAGCAGCATCCACAGGGCGACCAGCCACACGAAGAAGGGAAGCTGGCGCCAGACGGCAGCCGCCACCGACGACGTCGGACTCATGATCCGCCCCCGTCGTCGAGCTGCACCAGTGTCACGGGCGTGAGCAGCGCGTCGCCGATGCTCGCGCACAGCGCGTAGAGGGGACCGGCGAAGACCGTGAGGGCGACCGTGACCGCGACCATCCCCGCCGTCGTCGCGGTCATGATGCGCGGAATGACGCGGCGCGCGCCCTCGTCGTCGGCGGCCGGGGCGTCACCGAGGTACGAGATGCGCTCGACGACGCCGGTCTCCTCCGAATGGTCGTCGTCCTCGCGCCAGAAGGCGAGGTTCCACGCGCGCATGAGGGTGTACAGGGTCAACAGCGACGTGACGATGCCGCCGATGATCAGGAGGTACATGAGTGGCGTGCCGACCTCGGCCGCCGCGTCGAACAGCGCGAGCTTGCCGATGAATCCCGAGAACGGCGGCAGCCCGCCGAGGTTGATCGCCGGGATGAAGAACAGCACCGCGAGCAGGGGTGCGGCGCGCATCAGCCCCTTGACCTTCAGGATCGATGTCGAGCCGGCACGACGCTCGACGAGACCGACCGCGAGGAAGAGCGTGGTCTGCACGATGATGTGGTGGACCATGTAGTAGATGGTCGCGCCGAGGGCGAGAGGCGTCGCGATCGCGAGCCCGAACACGAGGTAGCCGACGTGGCTGACGAGTGTGAACGACAGGATGCGCTTGAGCTCGGCTTGGGCCAGCGCACCGAGGACGCCGACGATCATGGTCGCCAACGCGACGATCAGCAGCAGCGTGTTGACGTCGTTGTCCCGGAAGATCTGCGTCTCGGTGCGGATCATCGCGTAGACGCCGACTTTCGTCAGGAGGCCCGCGAAGACCGCCGTGACGGGTGCCGGCGCCGTCGGATACGAGTCGGGCAGCCAGAACGACAGCGGGAACACGGCCGCCTTGATGCTGAAGGCGAGCAGCAGCATCAGATGCAGGACGAGCTGCGTCGAATCGGGAAGCTCCGTCATCCGCTCGGCCAGCTGCGCGATGTTGACGGTGCCCAGGGCGCCGTAGATGGCAGCGATGGCGGCGAGGAAGAGGATCGAGGAGACGAGCGATACGACGATGTAGACGACCCCGGCGCGGATGCGCGACTCCGTGGAACCGAGGGTGATGAGCACGTACGAGGCGACCAGCAGGATCTCGAAGCCGACGTACAGGTTGAAGAGGTCGCCCGCGATGAACGCGTTGAAGATGCCCGCCGACAGGATGAGGTACGAGGGGTGGAAGATCGTCACGGGGGTGTCGTCGTCGCCGTCGGCGGCGCCCTGCCCGACGGAGAAGAGCAGAACGGCAAGCAGCACGATGCTCGAGATCACCACGAGCAGCGCCGCGAGACGATCGACGTACAGCACGATCCCGAACGGGATCGGCCAGCCGCCCACCGACACGGCGATCGCCTGCCCCGACGAGTCGACGGTGTACAGCAGCACGGCGGCGATCGCCAGCACGAGGGTGAGCGTGACGACCGACACACCGACCTGAACGCGGCGCTGGCGACCGAAGACGAGCGCGATGCCGGCGCCGAGCAGCGGCAGGGCGACGAGAAGGGGAACCAGAGCGCTCATCGCGCATCACCGCCGTCTCGGCCGTCTCGACCCGGACGGTCGACGGGGGCGTCGTCGCGGATGCCGTCGAGATCGCGATGGTGCAGCACCGTGATCGGGGCGGTCTCGGTGCCGATGAAGTCGGTCGTCGCGTCCTCATCCTCGTCCTCGATGGACGTCTCGTCGTCCATCTCGTCCTCTTCGACGGCACCGCGATCACGCACGGCGATGTCTTCCTCGTCGTCGACCACCGTGTCGGCCTGGCCGAGCTGCCACGAGCGGTAGATGAGCGCGAGCAGGAAGGCCGAGACGGCGAAGGTGATGACGATCGCCGTCAACGTCAGCGCCTGCGGCAGCGGGTCACTCATCTCGTCGACGCCGCCCGCACCGAAGAACGGGGCGATGCCGGGGCGGCCCATGACGACGAGCAGGAACAGGTTGGTGGCGTTGCCCAGCAGCAGGAAGCCGATGAGCACGCGGGTGAGGCTGCGCTCGAGCATGGCGTAGACGCCGCACGCGAAGAGGGCGGCCATGATGACGATGAGAACGGCCGAGACGGTCACGAGACGAGCACCCCCCTCTCGCGAAGCTCCTGCGTCTGCCGGTCGACCTCGCCACCGAGCGAACGCAGCACGTCGAGCACGAGACCGATCACGACGAGGTAGACACCGATGTCGAAGAGCGTCGACGTCACGAACTCGATGTGACCGACGACCGGGATCTCCGCCTCCCAGAACACGCTCTTCAGGGGCGGCAGGCCGAACAGCAGCGGCACCACCGCGGAGGCCACGGCGAGCGTCATCCCCGCACCGAGAAGGCGCCCGGCATCCGTGGGGGCGGCCGCCCCGAGCTCGTACCGACCACCGGCGACGTAGCGCATCACCAGCGCCATACCGGCGACCAGACCGCCCGCAAAGCCGCCGCCGGGAAGGTTGTGACCGGCGAAGAGCAGGTAGATCGACACGACGATGATGGTGTGGAAGAGAATCCGAACGATGACTTCGAGCAGGATCGACCGATTCTCCGGGCGTACCTTCTGTCCGCCCACGAGCCATGTCTGACGTGTGCTGTCGGGATCGCTTCCGCGGGGACGCGGCCCCTCCGCGGTCTCGATGAGGGGACGCCGCGTGCGGGTGACCCCCGTCGGCAGCGCCGAGATCGATCGCGAGATGAGATCGGAGCGGTGGGTGACGAACACGAGCGAGGCAACCCCGGTCGCGGCGAGGATCAGGACCGACAGCTCTCCCATCGTGTCCCAGCCGCGCAGGTCGACGAGGGCGACGTTCACGACGTTCTTGCCGTGCCCGAGCTCATAGGCGAGGTCGGGGAAGCGATCGGAGATGGGCGTCGCGACGCGCGCACCGGTCGCGACCATCGCGACCATCGCCATCGTGGCCCCGACGGCGACGGCGAGGATCGCCCGCAGGATCGGCTTGACCGAGGCGTTGTGCTCGCCCAGGCGCGCGGGGATCCGTCGCAGCACCAGCGCGAACGCCACGAGCGTGACCGTCTCGACGAGGATCTGCGTCAGTGCGAGGTCGGGGGCCCCGCTCGTCGCGAACAGCGCGATCATGCCGAGTCCGGTCGCCGAGACGAGGACGACGCCGGTGTAGCGCTTCCGAGCCCGTACCGCGAAGATGCTCGCGACGATCATGATCGGCGCGACGACCAGCTGCATCGGCGTCTGCCAGGCGTCGAGCGAGATCTGCCAGTCGCGGCCCGCGAACAGCGCCGTGCCCTCGGCCGCCACGAAGACGACGAAGATCGTGCCGACGTACACCGGAAGCGAACCCCGCTGGGTGAAGGTCGTGGTCCACACGGCGATGCGCGCGATCATGCGCAGCACCAGGTTGTAGACATCGGCGGCCGTGAACGGCAGCACGCGACGCGGCATGCGGCCCGTGCGCTGCGCGATCGTGAACACCAGCGCACCCAGAGCGATGCTGCCCAGCGACAGGAACAGGGCCGGCTCCCATCCGTGCCAGAGCGCCAGGTGGTACGGATATCCGCCGGCGGTGGGGAGCGTGTCGGCGTAGCCGGAGAAGGCGTGATCGAGCAGCGGTGCCGTGAAGCCGGCGGCGAGAGTCAGGACGGCCAACAGGATCGGCGCCGCGAGGAAGCCCAGCGGTGGATCGGGCCATTGCGTGGCAGGGCGGGCCGCGCCGGCGGCATCCTTCTTCGTCCAGAACGCGCCCCACACGAAACGCAGACCGTACGCGGTCGTGAGGATCGAGCCGAGAAGGATGCCGAGCAGAGGGATGAGCGCATCAGGGCGCGTGCCGCCTTCGAGCAGCGAGCTGAGCACCGCCTCTTTCGCAACGAAACCGACGGTGGGGGCGAACCCCACCATCGACGCGATGGCGATGATCGAGACCACCGCGAGCGTGGGTGCCTGGCGACCGACACCGGACAGCTCGCCGATGTCACGGGTCGACAGCTGACGGTCGATGACGCCGACCACGAGGAAGAGCGCCGATTTGAAGAGCGCGTGGCCGATCAGCAGCGCGAGGCCCGCGAGCGCGGAGTTGCGCTCTCCGTAGCCCAACACGACGGTGAGCATGCCGAGCTGGCTCACCGTGCCGAACGCGAGGATGCGCTTGAGATCGGATTCGCGCAGCGCCTGGAAGCCGCCCAGCAGCATCGTGAAGATGCCCAGACCGATGACGATCGGTCGCCACAGCTCGTTCTCGGCGAACGCCGGCGCGAGCCGGGCGATCAGATAGATGCCGGCCTTGACCATCGCGGCCGCATGCAGATACGCGCTCACGGGCGTGGGCGCGGCCATCGCACCGGGGAGCCAGAAGTGGAAGGGGAAGATGGCCGACTTGCTGAGCGCACCGACCAGCAGCAGAACGATCGCGGTGGCGAGCAGTCCGTCACTTCCCGGCCGCAGGGCCGCCGCACCGCTCACGATCGCGGTGATGCTGTTCGTGCCGTAGATCACCGAGAGCATGACCGCGCCGACGAACATCACGAGTCCGCCGAGTGTCGTGACGAGCAGCGCCTGGAGGGCGGCTCGTCGGCTCGCGCCGCGCGCGTGGTAGAAGCCGATGAGCAGGTAGGACAGGATGCTGGTGATCTCCCAGAACATCACGAGCACGATGATGTCGTCGGTCAGCACGAGTCCGTACATCGCCCCCGCGAACCCGAGGAGCACCGCGGCGAACAGGCCGACGCCCTGCGTCTTGCCGTCGAAGTACCAGCGGCAATACAGCAGGACGAGCGCTCCCACCCCCGTGACGATGAGCGTGAGGACCCAGCTGAGGGTGTCCATGCGCATCGAGAGATCGATGCCGAGTTGGGGGATCCAAGGAAGGGACTCGGCCGGCACCCGACCGGCGATGACCTCGGGCGTGGCCATGGCGGCGTGGACGAAGGCCACGACCGGCAGCAGCGCTGCGACGAAGAATGCTCGCGAGCCGATTCGCCCGACCAGCCACGGCAGCGCCAGCGGAATCACCGCGAACGCAGCCAGGAGCACAAGCAATCTGGCCTCCTGACGGGTCGCGGGGGTCGGAAGGCCAGTCTACCGGGCGCCCGGAGTCACCCGGCGCGCGAGGTCGTATTACCGATGCGGAATGTGGAAGTGAGATCGACCGATTCCGGTTCACGTCCGTCGAGCATCGCAGCGATCGCGGCGCCTGCCGCGCGACCCTTGGCCGTCGCGGGCTGGACGAGCGTGGTCAACTCGTAGGGCGCGAGCCCGTCGACGGGAACGCCGTCGAACCCGGTGACGCTGACGTCCTGGGGCACGCGCAGACCGGCATCCTCGGCGGCGCGGATGACACCGGCGGCCAGAAGGTCGCTCTGCGCGATGACGGCGGTGGGCCGGGTGCGCGGGTCGGCGAACAGCACGCGCCCCGCGGCGAATCCGTCGTCGATGGAGCTGCCCGCGCACGCGAAGGCCGGCGCGTCGGCAAAGACGTCACGAGCTCCCTGAAGACGATCGCGCGTCACGTCGACCGCGATCTCGGCATCCGGCGCGATCCACCCGACCGTGCCGGCGGCGTCCTGCCACAGCGTGACGATCGCGACGCGGGTGTGGCCGAGATCGCGGACGTGCTGCGCCGCGCGCCGCTGCGCCTCACGGTTGTCCAGAGCGATGCGGGGAATGCCCTCGCCGGCGTCTCCTTCGACCACCACGACGGGGATGCCGCGGGCCTGGACGATCGGCAGCGACGCGCGGAGCGACCCATCGCAGCCGATGAGCACCGCGGCGTCGATGGACGCCGTCGTCAGGGTGGGGGCGTTCTCGATATCGAGCTCGGCATCGCGGCGAAGGAGGAGGAGGCCCGCACCGAGGGGGGCGACGGCTTCGGCGAGCCCGTCCATCAGGAGACGCTGGACGGGGTCGACGAACATGAAGTTCAAGGATGAACCGACGACGACGGCGACGATGCCGCTGCGGCCCAGACGCAGCGAGGCGGCGCGGGGGTCGGGCCCGGTGTAGCCGAGCGAGTCGGCGGCCTCGATGACCCGCAGTCGCGTGGTGTCCGAGACCGGGGTCTTGCCGCTGAAGACGACGGACGCCGTCGACGGCGAGACGCCCGCGACGCGGGCGACGTCGGCGATGGTGGCCCGGCGGTTCGTCACTCCCCGATGCTAACCCGCGTCGAATCGTTTCGGGCCGGAGATCGGGGACGTGGCGCGCTCGTCGTCGAAGGATCGAATCGATTCGAGAAATGTGGATACAGTGAGGGGGTGATCTCCCGCTCCCGCCTCGACCGCCGCCAGCTCGTCCGCTGGCGCACCTCGATCTTCACGCTGTTCCTCCTGTGCGGCGTGACCTTCGCGTCCTGGGCGTCGCGGCTGCCGGCCGTCAAGCAGAACCTCGCGATCGACGACTTCGAGGTCGGCATCCTGCTGTTCGCCATGGGTGCCGGCTCGCTCATCGGCGTGATGTCGGCCAACGTCGTGGTCGTTCGCTGGGGCGCCAAGCGCGGGCTGTCCGTCACGATCGTGGGCATCGCCATCGGCCTGTTCCTGGCCGCGCTGGGAGTGGACGCGCTGTCGTCCTATCCCCTGACGGTGATCGGATTGGCGACCCTCGGCCTGTGCTTCGGCGCCACGGACGTCATGATGAACGTCGAGGCGGCCGAGGTCGAGCAGGCGTTCGAGCGCACTCTCATGCCGCTTTTCCACGCGTTCTTCAGCCTCGGCACCGTCGCGGGCGCCGGTATCGGCGTCGCGATGACGGCCTGGGGCGTCGGTGCATCGTGGCACCTCGGCACCGTGGCCGTCGTCTGGCTCGTGATCACGGCCAACGCGCTGCGATCCATCCCCCTGCAGGAGCAGGTCTCGGTCAACCCCGACGCCGCGTCTCCGGGGCGTCGCGAGCGTCTGCATGCCGCGCTCGAGGTCTGGCGCGATCCGCGCACCTACGCGATCGGCGCCATCATCCTCGGCATGGCCTTCGCCGAAGGCAGCGCGAACGACTGGCTGACGATCGCGGTCGTCGACGGTCACAACGAGTCGGAGGCCACCGGAGCGGTCTTCCTCACGGTCTTCTCCGTCGCGATGACGGTGTTCCGCGCGGTGGGCGGCCCGCTCGTCGACCGCATCGGTCGCGTGTGGACCCTGCGAGCCCTGTCGGTGGCCGCCGGGGTGGGCCTGGTCGTCTTCATCCTCGCGCCGAACCTTCCGGTCGCCTTCATCGGCGTCGCCCTGTGGGGCGCCGGCGCGTCGCTGGGCTTCCCCCTCGGCATGTCGGCTGCGGCCGACGATCCCCGCAAGGCCGCGGCATCCGTCTCTGCGGCGGCGACCATCGGCTACGTCGCCTTCCTCTGCGGACCGCCCGTCCTCGGCTGGGTCAGCCACCAGATCGGCATCCTGAACACCCTCTGGATCATCGTCGGGCTCATCGTCATGAGCGGCTTGGCATCCGGCGCCGCCAAGCCGATCGCGGGTTCGAAGGTGGGCGCGGGACACCACTGAGGCGGTCGCTCTCCCCGGGATGCCGCGACGGTCACCTGTGGAGAGATCGAACAAATGTCCGAAGTTCGCCGTACACTCGGGGTATGACGGAGATCGCGCCGGGGGGCGTCATCGAGACCGACAGCGGCGGCCGGTTCGTGGCTGTGCTGTCGGGTCTCGTTGCGGACACTGAGGCGGTGGCTCGCGCTGTGACGGCGGCGCAGGTCGCGGAGGTGCGGGTGCTGGCGCGGGCGGGTCGGCTCGCGGAGCGGGAGGCGGCGGCACAGCGGGGGTCGGTGCGGGAGCACGACATGGTGTTGCGCTCGATCGCGGCGGAGCTGGGTGGGGTGCTGCGGGTGACCGATCGGACGGTGCAGCAGCGGATCGATGAGGCGCGTGAACTCGTCGAAAGCTACCCCGCGACCCTCGACGCGTGGGAGGCGGAGCGGATCACGCGTGGTCATGTGCGGGTGATCGTGGATGCCGGCGGGCTCGTTCCCGCCGGGCGGCGGGCGGAGTTCGAAGCGGAGGCGATCCGGCTCTGTGAGGGGGATACGCCCAACCGGGTGCGGGCGGCGGTGGAGATTCTCGCCGAACGCACCGCGGAGCGTTCCTTCACCGAGCGCCACCGCACGGCGAGCGCGTGCCGCCGGGTCCGGGTGATCCCCGGGGCTGATGGCATGTCCGACCTCGTCGCGACAGTGCCGACGGTCATCGCCCACGGCATCCTCGACCGTCTTACGCAGCAGGCGATGGTGATCGCCGACAGCCGCCATCACGAGGGCGACGGCGATGGCGATGGCGATACGCGGACGATGGATCAGATTCGCGCCGACGCACTCAGCGACATGGTGCTCACCGGCAACCCGACCCTCGACCCCAGCGCGGTCGGCGACCTGCCCGGGGCCCTGGGCGCGATCCGTGCGCAGGTTCAGGTCATCGTCCCCGCACTCACCCTGCTCGACGCCGACGACGGACCCGCCGACCTCGTCGGACGTACCCCGGTCGACGCCGACACCGCCCGCGCTCTCGCCGCAAACGCGCCCACGCTCACCCGGATCCTCACCGACCCCGTAGAGCGGACCGTGATCGCCGTCGATCGGTACCGCACCGCACAGTCGCAGCGTCGATTTCTCCGCGCGCGCGACCAGCACTGCCGGTTCCCCGGATGCCGACGGGCAGCGATCCGCTGCGAGATCGACCACACCGTCGACCACGCGCAGGGCGGCCCCACCGCCCTCTGGAACCTCGCCCACTTGTGTCAGCGGCACCACTCGATGAAGCAGTTCACCTCCTGGAGAGTGCGACAACACCCCGGCGGCATCCTCGAATGGACCTCACCCACCGGACGGGTCTACCGAGAAGACGCCCCCGTCCCCCTCGTGGCGTTCACGGTCGACCCACCACCGCATCCACCAGCGGAATCCGTGCCACCCTTCTGAGCGACCGCGCGGGTTCTCCCCGCGCGCCCTGCGAGACTGGACGAGTGCGTCTCATCATCGCCCGCTGCTCCGTCGACTACTCCGGACGGCTGAACACCCATCTTCCGCTGGCGACCCGCCTGATCATGATCAAGGCCGATGGCACCGTCGCGTTCCATCGAGACATTCAGCACGCCCCGCTCAACTGGATGAGCCCGCCGTGCACCCTGACCGTCGAGGCACCGGATGCCGAGTCTGCGTCGGCCGGTGTGATCGAACACTGGCGGGTCACCCACGCGAAGACCGGCGATGCTCTTCTCGTGCGCATCTACGAAGTTCTGCACGACTCGTCGCACGAGCTCGGCGTCGATCCCGGCCTGCAGAAAGACGGCGTCGAGGCCGACCTGCAGCGCCTGCTCGCCGAGCAGGTCGATGTGATCGGGGACGGCCTCACTCTCGTGCGCCGGGAGTTCCCGACGGCGATCGGCCCCGTGGACCTGCTGCTGCGCAATCCCGCGGGCGGCACCATCGCGGTCGAGGTCAAGCGCCGTGGCGACATCGACGGCGTCGAGCAGCTCACTCGGTACCTGGAGCTGCTCAACCGCGACCCGCACCTCGCACCGGTGGCGGGAGTGTTCGCCGCCCAAGAGATCAAGCCGCAAGCCAAGACGCTCGCCGGCGACCGCGGCATCCGTTGCGTGACCCTCGACTACGAAGGCATGAAGGGCGTCGAATCGGGCGCGCCGCGACTTTTCTGACGGCGCCCTAGGCTGGACCCATGACGATGCGATCCCCTTTCACGTGCGTGCTCTGGGACGTCGACGGGACCCTCGTCGACGCTTCCGACGGCATCCTCCGGCGCCTCACGACCGCCCTCGAGCACTTCGGCAAGCCCGCACCGACGCGTGACGAGCTCGTGCACTGGATCGGTCCGCCGATGTTCAACTCGTTCCAGGACAACGTCGGAATGACGCCGGAGCAGGCGACCGAAGCCGTCGCGTACTACCGCACCCTGGGCAAGGCCGACGGCTACACCACGGGAGCGCGACTGTACCCGGGGGTGGCCGAGATCATCGCCGACCTCGACGCCGCGGGAATCTCCCAGGCGACGGCGAGCTCGAAGCCGGAGGTGCAGGTCGTCGCACTCATGGAGCACTTCGATCTGGCGCCTCATATGACGGCGATGGTCGGCTCCACCCCCGACGAGAAGACGCTCGCATCGAAGTCCGACATCGTCGCCGAGGCCCTGCGGCGGCTTCGTGCGGCCGGAGCCGACACGAGCCGACCGGTGCTCATCGGCGACCGCCACCACGACGTCGAGGGCGGCGCCGCGCAAGGAGTGCCGGTGGTCTTCGTGCGGTGGGGCTTCAGCTGGCCCCACGAGGCCGATGGTGCGTCGGCCGCCGTGGAGAACGCGGCGCAGCTGCGGGCACTGCTGCTCATCGATGATGAGACGGCGTCTCACGCCGGCTGAGCTCTACCGATATATTGGGGGCGCTGCACGGTCGGGGCACGGCCGGGAGTCGGTGACGTGCCCCTGTTCCTCTCACGCGGAGCGTGGGAGCGTGCGGCCCGTGTGAGTCGACATACGTAACCGGAAAGAGTGCCCCATGCGCCTGCACCGCATCATCCCCGCCGTCGCCCTCGTGTCGAGCGTGATCCTCCTCGGAGGCTGCTCCACGATCACGAACCTGATCGGGGGTGATCAGGCCGTCCGCGACGCCGACACCGGACAGGTGACGGAATCCGGCAAGGCCGACGCGTTCACCATCAAGGTCGGCGACTGCTTCAACGACCAGCCCGGTGAGCAGATCAGCGATGTTCCCGCCGTGCCGTGCACCGACCCGCACGACAACGAGGTCTATTACGACCTGACGATGCCGGCCGGTGACTACCCCGGCGACAGCGCCGTGACCGACGCCGCCAAGAAGGGGTGCGAAGACGCCTTCTCGACGTTCGTCGGCGTGACGTACGAAGAGTCGACGCTCGATTACAGCTACCTGTTCCCGACGAAGGACAGCTGGGAGGGCGCCGACGACCGCCT
Source organism: Microbacterium sp. DMC48 (assembly GCF_056313825.1). Taxonomy (NCBI): domain Bacteria; kingdom Bacillati; phylum Actinomycetota; class Actinomycetes; order Micrococcales; family Microbacteriaceae; genus Microbacterium; species Microbacterium sp. DMC48. The sequence continues at coordinate 952,595 of NZ_JBQUZN010000003.1, forward strand.
GATCTCGTGCATCGTCTACGACCGGTCCGGCAAGGTGACCGGCAGCCTCGCCGGCGCCGCCCGATGAGCACGCCGTCGGGCGAGCAGGTCGTCTTCCGCGGCTCTCTCGCCCGACGGGCGCTCGGCGCCCTCGTCCTGTCGGCGATCCTCGGTGCCCTGGCACTGTTCGCCCTGCCCTCGTTTCTGCCCGTCACCACGAGCAGGTCGACGCGGGCCACTCTCGCCATCACGGCCGCGGTCATCGTCGTCGCCCTCGTGTGGGGCAGCGCGCTCTGGTATGCGAACACGCGCGTGATCGTCGACCGCGACGCCGTCGAGATCCGCCGTCCCGGACAGCTGCTGCATCGGTGGGAGCGCTCGAACGCGGCGTTCACCAGTCGCATCACCAAGCGCTACACCAACGGCATCCCGTCCGGCGTCGATCGGACGCTGATCGTGGAGTCGCCCGGCCGCCGCGATGAAGTGAACGTCCCGCTGTCACGCGAGGCGTTCACCGAGCTGGTTGCCCTGCTCTCGCCGCTCACGGAACACGTCGCCGTCCGAGAGGCCGACGGCATCCACACCGCTGCGTCTCTCGTCGGCACGCGGAGCTTCAGCCCCGATGCCACGGCAGTGCGGCGCAGCGCACGTCGCGCCGGCGTCGCGGCCGCCGTTGTCGTCGCCATCGCCGCCGTCACGATCGCCGTGGCGATGTCGGGCGTGCTGGTGCGCGACGATCGCGAGATCGTGTCGGTCGTGGTCGTGCCACTGCTGCTCGTGCTCGCGGTGATCCTGGGCGTCGTCGCGCTCGTCACCGCCGCGCGGGCTCGCTCGGTACCCGGACGCGTCGACGTGTCGGCGGGTGCCGTCACGGTCGACGGGCAGACCTTCTTCCTCGCACAGCAGCGCGCCGTGCGTCTCAGCCCGCCTGCCTATCCCCGCCGCCGACTCGTCGTCGTCGATCCGACGGGAACCACCCGCCGCTGGCTGCTCGGGCTGCCGGGATCATCGAAGCGCACGCCGGAGATCCTGCCGGCCTACCCCGACCTCGTGGCCGCCGTCGCCGCTGCCGCCGTCGGCGCCGAGCAGATCGTGCGGCTCGATCTGGAGTGATCCTCGCTCACGACGAACGAGCCGCCGCCGCACAGGTGCGGACGACGGCTCGTTCCGACGTGAAAACGGCCCGCTCGAAAGCGGGCCGTCGAACTCACAGGGGTCGGATGTTCTCCGCCTGCAGGCCCTTGGGGCCCTGGGCGATCTCGAACTCGACGCGCTGGTTCTCCTCGAGCGAGCGGTAGCCGCCCGACTGAATGGCGGAGTAGTGGGCGAAGACGTCAGCGCCGCCCTCATCGGGAGCGATGAACCCGAAGCCCTTCTCCGAGTTGAACCACTTGACGGTACCGCTGGTGCTCATGAACTGCCTTACTGACGTGCGATGACGACGCGAGTGCGCCGACGGGCTCCACGCTAACGGTCGGCATGGCCTCGCGCAGTATCAGATGAGACAAGGTGACACAAACGTTGCAAGAACACAGCCAAAGGTGGCAACCCCGACGCGCTCGCCCGCCGGCGGCCGGCAGCCGTACACTCGTCACTGAGATGACCCGAACCGTCTCAGCAAGATGTCTACTTTTCTTCGACCGATCGATCACAACGATCTGACCACTGGCGTAAGCCTGAGCGACGAGGTCTACGCGCGCATCGGCGCGGCCATCGTCGATGGCTCCCTCGCGCCCGGAGAACGTCTGCGCGACGGCGACATCGCGGCGCAGCTGGGCATTTCGCGCACTCCCGTGCGGGAGGCTCTGCAGCGCCTGGAGCGTTTCGGCCTCGTCGAGATCGCCGTCGGACGCTACACCCGCGTGTCCGTGCCCGACGAGCGCGTGCGACGCGAAACCGGAGTGTTCACCGCCTACCTCATGGGCAACGCGATCCGTCTCGCGCTCGCCAACGCCACCGACGACGAGCTCGACGGCATCGTCGCGGTGGCCGGCACCGTCGTCGACAGCGCGGCGCACCGCGACATCGCGTCGCTGTTCTTCCGCTGTACGCAGATGTTCGAGCTCATGACCCGCGCCACCCACAACACGGTGTTCATCGGCGTCGTTCGCGAGGTGGCGCTGACGATCGAGCGGAATCTGCGCGGCTGGGACCCGTTCCTCACGGCAGCGGCCGGTCGCGTCGACCTCTTCGACGCGCTGCGACGCCAGCTCGCCGAGCGCGACGGTCGCGGCGCCGAGGAGACGCTGCGACGGCTCCACGATCTGCACTGATCGCGCGCCGATGCGCGTCGGCGGATGCCGAGTGACCGGCGGCGTTCAGCGTCCGAGCACCATGCCGCCGTTCGCCGAGATGATCTGGCCGGTCACCCACCCGGCATCCGGACCGAGCAGCCAGGCGATGATCCCGCCGATCTCCTCGGCCGTGCCCACCCGGCCGACGAGGGTCTGCGCGATGCGGTTCTGCACGACGTCGTCCGAGACCCCCGCCCAGAACTCGGTCCCGGGCACGAATCCCGGTGCGACGACGTTGGCGGTGCCGCCGAAGCGGCCCAGCTGCGCAGCGAGATCGAACATCCACGCGTGCAGGGCTGCCTTGGACGCCCCGTACGAACCCGTGCGCGAGCCACGCAGGGCCGACACCGACGACAGCAGCACGACGCGCCCCCCGTCGGCTTCCAGCGCGGGTCGCAGCGCTTCGACCAGCAGGACCGCGGTCATCACGTTGAGGTCGAATCCCGCACGCCAATGATCGCGGATGGCTTCGAGGCTGTCGTCGGACGCCGCGGGGGCGTTCCCGCCGGCGGAGGCGACCACACCGACACAGCCCAGCCCCGCGTCGCGCACGGCATCCGCCACACGGCGCGCGCCGTCGGGGGTGCTGACATCGGCATCCACGACGAGGAACGACGACGGATCGTGGGCGGCGACCTCCTCGAGCGGTGCCCGCCGGCGGCCGACGAGGGTGACGTGGCGACCGGATGCGGCGAGGCGGAGGGCGGCGGCACGGCCGATACCGGTGCCGGCACCGGAGACGACGACGGTGGAGCGATGCGGGTCGTTCATGACACCACGCTAACCGTGCATGCCGCGGTCTCGGCGCGGAGTGATCGCGAGCGCGGCGAGCGGCGTCGCGCCGACCAGCGCGAAGGCGAGGGGGTAGCCGACCAGGGTGACGAGCGACCCGACCAGCGGGCCGACCGCCGACGCCGCGACGAACTGCCCGGTGTTCTGGATGCCGAGGGCGCGACCCGACCAGAAGGGTCCGGCCGCTTCGGCCACCGACGTGTACGCGAGGCCGTTGTCGGCGACCGCGATCGTGGACGCGACGAGATACAGCACGCCGACGAGCGCGTCGGCGTGCACGGCGCCGGCGACCGCGAGCGCCGCCATCGCCACGACACCGGCGCCGGCCACCCACCGCAGCACGCCGACGCGCGTGCCGACGCGGTCGCTGAGGTGGCCGACGACGATCCGGCCCAGCGCGCCCACGAACTGCGACGCCGCCACGAGGACGCCGGCCGCCGCCGCACTCCATCCCATCGCTGTCACCAGCCACACCAGGCCGAAAATCGAGAGCGCGAACTGCGGGACGACGAGCAGAGCCGAGGCCACGTGGATGCGGACGAGGAACGCGCTGGCGCGATAGGGGTTGGCCGCGGCATCCGCTCCACCCGCGCGGCGCGCAGGTCGCGGAGGATTGCGGATGCCCCACGCGCAGAGCACGGCGAGCGCCGCCGTCACGAGGGCGACCACGACGAAGGGCGCGGCGAGCCCGCCGTCGGCCAGCGGTGGAACGATCAGCGCGGCGGTGGCGACACCGAGCGGCTGGGACATCTGGCGGATGCCCATCGCGAGTCCGCGGCGCTCCACGGGGAACCAGCCGATCACGACGCGGCCGCTGGCGGCGTTCGTGCTGGCCGAGGCGGCGCCACCGAAGGCGAGGAGCACGCCGAGAACGAGATATCCGTCGCCGCTCGCTGCGGCGGCAGCGAGCGAGAACACCGCGGTGAGGACGAGTCCGCCGGCGATGATCTGCCGCTCACCGTAGCGGTCGGTGAGGACCCCCCACGCGACGAGCGTGCACACCATGCCGATGGTGGGTGCCGATGCCAGAAGCCCGGCCTGCGCGAGCGGCATGGCGCGCTCGGTGTGCAGGAGCGGGATCAGATACGCCGGCGCCGACACCAGGAGGGTGCCGGCGGCCTGCGCCAGCACACCCAGGGCCAGCATCAGCCACGCCCGCGTGGGCGTGGCCGTCGTCGTGTTCGTGCTCGGCATCGTCGGATCCTCCGTCGGGTACACTCTGGTATACCACTTTGGTGCACCAGAGGAGCGACGATGATCATCTCCCCCGAGACGAGCGGTCCATACGAGCGCCTCCGCGCCGCCATCCTGTCCCTCGACCTGTTGCCGGGTGAGCGGCTGAGTGAACGGGGCCTCGAGTCGATGCTGGGCGCATCCCGCACCCCCATCCGCGCCGCCCTCATGCGCCTCGAGAACGAAGGCCTGACGCTTCGCGACGCCCGCACCTGGCGGGTCACTCCGATCGACCTCAGCGAGATCCGTGCGCTCATGGAGTACCGCGAGGCCCTCGAGACCGCGGTCGTGGCGCTCGCCGTGGACCGTGCCGAGGATGCGGACCTCGAAAGCCTCGATGCGATCGTTCGCGCCGGCGGCGAGCACGACGATGCCGACGCGGTCCTGCGCGACGGCAGCGACTTCCACGTCGCCCTGGCACGACTGTCGCGCAACCCGTTCCTGGTCGACGCGATCGCCGGCACGCTTCTGCGCCTCAGCCGCACGCGGTGGCTCGAGGTGCGCAGCGCCGCCTCCCGGGCCCAGGCGGCCGCCGAACATCGGGAGATCGTGACCGCGGTCGCCGCCCGGGATGCCGAGCGCGCACGGGCGCTCGTCGTCGCGCACGCCCGCGGCACGCGCGACCGGCTGCTCGCTTCGCTGTCCGAGGACCGCCTGCGCCTGCGCGGGCGCGGACTGTCGATCGTGGAGGCGGCCGCCGCGGGCTGAGATCGCGCCGGCCGCCTCACCCGTCGACGCGGTGCGGCACAGCCCTCGTGACGACGTCGACGCGTTTCACCCGACCGGTCATTGCCGGCGCGATGTCGACCTCGACGCCGTCCGGAGCCTCGTACTCGGCGCGCAGAGCGCCCTCCCCGTCTCGCCACCAGGAGAGCGCGATGCGCCCGTGCGGAGAGTCGATGCTCGTCGATGCCCAGGGGAGGCCCAGCGGCGGACGGGGGTCGATGCGCACCCGAGCCCACCCCGGCGCCTCCGGGACGAGACCGCCGATGACGCGATGCATCCAGTCGGCGACCGCGCCGAGGGCGTAGTGGTTGAAGCTCGTCATCTCCCCGGGGTTCACGCTGCCGTCGGGCAGCAGCGAGTCCCACCGCTCCCAGATCGTCGTCGCGCCCTGCGCCACGGGGGCGAGCCAGGACGGCGGGTTCACGTTGAGCATCAGCGCGTGCGCGTCGTCGAGATGGCCGGTGCGCGTGAGTGCGTCGCAGAGGTATGGCGCGCCCGCGAAGCCGGCGTTGACGCGGTGACCGGCGGTGCGAACCAGTTCGGCGAGGCGGCGGCCTGCTGCACGCGCGGCATCCGCTGTCAGCACACCGGAGACGATCGCGAGGGCGTAGACGGCCGGGGCGTCCGAGCGCAGGCGCCCGTTCGCCGTGGCGTAGACCCGTGCGAAGTCGCGCCGCAGACGACCGGCCCGCAGCTCGGCGTCGCGGGCGTCCTCCGCTCTCCCCAGAACGCGCGCCGTCTGTGCCACGATGGCGACACTCCGATACAGAGCCGCGGTGGCGATCACATCGCGATCGGCGACCGCGGCGACCGCGGCGAACGGATCGTCGGGTGGTGCCGTCGGATCGAGCCAGTCGCCGAACTGGAAGTCGCCCTCCCACACGCCGCGCGCGGAGAGCCGTCCGCACACACGCTCGACGTGTGCGGACATGCTCTCGTAGCTCTCCTCGAGCACCGCGACATCGCCGTAGGCCTCCCATATCGCCCACGGCACCCACACGGCGGCGTCGCTCCAGATCGCCGCGGACTCCGGCTCGGCGCCCGGATCGACCGTCCAGCTGCGCAGCACATCCGGTACGACGTACGGCACGCGACCCTGTGCGGCCCGCTGCTCCGCCCGCAGATCGGCGAGCCAGTCGCGCAGGAAGGCCGACATGTCGAACAGGAAGCAGGCCGTGGGTGCGAAGACCGCGATGTCGCCGGTCCATCCGAGGCGTTCATCGCGCTGAGGACAGTCGGTGGGGAGGCCGACGGTGTTGCCGCGAAGGCTCCACACGACGTTCCGGTGGAACCTGTCGAGGAGGACATCACCGCAGGAGAAGCGTCCCGTGCGTTCGAGGTCGCTGCCGACGACCACCGCCTCGACCGACCCCTCGACGGCATCCCACCCTTCGATGCGGGCGTACCGGAAGCCGTGGAAGGTGAACGTCGGCTCGATGACGTCCTCGCCGCCGCTCAGCGTCACGATGTCTTCGGCGCGGGCCGAACGCAGCGGTCTCGTGGCGAGCGTTCCGTGTTCGAGCACCTCGGCATGACGGATGCGGAGGACGTGACCGCGCGGGCCCTGCACGCGCAGTCGCGTCCACCCGACGAGGTTCTGACCGAAGTCGACGATCACCGCGTCGGGCCCGTCGGTCGACATCTCCGCGGGTGAGATGAGCTCGTGTCGCACGATCGGCGGGCCGAGCCTCGGCACGAGCCGCGTCGCGTCGATCCGTTCCGTGTCGGGGGGATGCGAGGGGCCGCCGTCCCGGGTGAGGTCGATGGTCTGCCCGTCGTACAGATCGTCACGGACGATTGCCGATGCGGTGACGTCCCACGTCGCGTCCGTGACCACGCCGAGCGTCGAGCCGTCCGCGAAGGTGATCTCCAGCGCGGCCGCCACACCCGGCTCGTCACCGTAGAGGCGCTCCGCACCCCACCAGCCCAGACGGCCGCAGTACCATCCCCGGCCCGCGGTGAGCCGCAGCTCGTGACGGGCACCGGCGACGATCATCGCCGTCACGTCGTGGGTGGCCACCCGCAGCCGCCACGGGTAGGAGGTCCATCCCGGGCTCAGCACGTCGCGGCCCACACCGACGCCGTCGATGGCGGGCTCCACGAGACCCTCCGCGGTGACGGCGAGCCGAGCGGTGACGACGGGGCCGTGTCGCGCAGGAATCTCGATGATCCGGGTGAATCGCGGCGCACCATCGATGACCCCGCGGTCGTCGCTGCGGGGTGCGCGCAGCATCAGAGCGTGCTCGATCATCATCGCCTCCGGTGGAGCGTGGTCGCCTCGGCGGCGGCGGGGTCGGGTTCGCCACCGCCGCCGAGGGGTCATCAATTGATCGTGACGTCGCCGACCTGGATGCCCCAGGCGGAGACCGGTCCGAAGCGCACCTCGACGGCTCGGGTCGCCGCCGGCAGCGCCCCGCTCGTGATGGTGCGCGTGGTCCATCCGTTGGTCGTCGCGACCGCGGCCGTCGCCGTCGTCGGCACGGCGGTCTCGATCCCCGAGGCGTCCAGTGCCACGATCGTGATCGCCGACGGCGGCTGCGAGAAGTGGAAGGTCGTGAGGGTCACGACCTTGCCCGGTGCCGCATCCCACCGGATCCATCCGGCGGCGTTGTTGCTGCGCTTGAACCGCGCCGCATCGCCAGCCATGTTCGACAGCGGCCCCGTCGTGTCGATGACGATGTTCGCCGATCGCGCGGTGCTGATGCTCCAGTCCGCCGCCGGATCGAACAGCGCCGGGGCGGGCGACGGCGGTGCGGCCTCATGGAAGCCGCGTGAGGGTGCCGCGGTGGGCGAGACCGCGTTGCCGAAGAAGTCGCGCAGCCCGTTGGCGGACTGTACGACGCCGCTGGAGATCGCCGGGGATCCAGCCGTCAGCTTGTACGCGTTCGCCACGCCGAAGCCGTCACCCGTCGTCCCCGGAGCGACGAACCCGGGATCGGCGGTGATCTTCGCCGCGTCCGCCGGCTCACTCACCGGATGGTTCCCCGAGAAGAGGTTCGACGAGAAGACCGCGTTCGTCCCCAAGCCCGGGTAGGTGTACTCCCCCGTGCCGCGGTTGTCGACGATGTTGTTCGTGAACCACCACTGGCCGGGCGTCGAGGACGCGCACGCCCCGGCATCCCCGTCGCAGTAGATCGGCTTGGCCGGAGAACCCGGGGGGATCACGATGGTGTTGTTGTAGATGCGCACCGGCGCCGGCACACCCCACGAGAACGTGATGACGCCCTTCTGACCGCCCCACGCGTCGTTGACCGACAGATTGTCGCGCACGACGACATCGCTCGAGAAGCCGCCCATCAGCAGGAGGAAGCCGCCCTCGTTGTCGTGAGAGTAGTTGTACTGAACGCGCGTGTTCGTGCTGCCCATGTCGACGTCGAAGCCCTGGCCGTCCGTCTTGTGGAGGCGCGTGCCGGACACCTCGTTGAACTGCACGAGCGTGTTCATGCCCCGGGTGGGCCAGATGCCGGCGGATGCGGGCATGTCCGAGCCCTCGAAGGTGCGCTGACCGGCACCGCGCACCACGTTGCTCTCCAGCACGGCGCCGTCGGTTCCGAAGGCGAGGATGCCGTCGCTGTCGGGATCGATGACGGTGTTGGCGCGAACGCGCACGTTCGACGTGAGTGCGGACTGCACGACGACCGTCTGGCTGGTCGTGAAGTAGCTGTTGTCCCAGACGACGATGCCCGTGCGGCCGACGTTCTCGACGTGGTTGTTCTCGATGAGCACGCCGTCGAAGTTGGCACCCATGGCGGTCGTGTCGACGACGATGCCACCGTTGTCATGGGCGTCGAGGCCGCTGCAGGCGAAGCACCCGTTCACGTCGCTCACGGTGTTGCCGCGGATGACGATCCCCCGCAGGGTCGTGTTGCCCGCGGAGTTTCGCACCTGGATGCCGGCGCGCGCGGTGCCCGGCGTCGTCGCGCCGAAGTTGTCGGTGCCGGAGTTGTTCGTGATGGCGAGATTCTCGATGGTCCACCAGCTCTGGTTCTCGAGCTGGACGGCGCCGCCGGTCGCCAGCGGTGCACCCGAGATCGACGGCGCCGCGCCGGTGCCGTAGGCCGAGATGGTGATCGGCGCCCCCGACGCACCGGAGCCCTTGGGCGCGAGCTGACCGCTCCACGCACCACCGCGTGCGAGCAGGATGCTGTCTCCCGCCGCGAACGTGCGCGACGTGGCCGCAGCGAGGGACTTCCACGCCGTCGCCGGGCTGGTGCCGGCCGCGGCGTCATTGCCGGTCGCGCTGTCGATGTAATAGGTCGTTCCGGCCGCGATCGCGGCGGGGGCCGACACGGCGCCGGCCGTCAGGCCGCCGGCGACGATCGCCGCTGCGAGCGCGAGACGGCCGAGCGTCCGGGGCCGCGGGCGAGCGGTCGCGATGCGCAGACGGAGGGGGACGATCCGTCGTTTCATGGGTTCTCCTTCAGGTGCACCGTCCGCACCGTTGCGGACGGAGTGCGATCCTCAGTCCTTCATGCCGGCCGAGAAGCCCGCATTCGCGAGAAGCGGCCGCTGGAAGACGAGGAAGAGTGCGATGGGCACGACAGCGGCGACCACGAGGATCGCGAAGAACGTCGTCAACTCGTTCGTCCGCTCGAGCATCGGCAGCGCCACCGAGATCGGGCGCAGCTTCGGGTCGGTGAGCACCAGCGACGGCCAGAGATAGTCCTTCCAGGCTCCGATCGCCGCGAGCAGGGCGACGACCCCGAGGATCGGGCGCGCAAGCGGCAGGACCACGCTCCACATGATCCGGAGGGGACCGGCCCCGTCGATCTGCGCGGCCTCGATGAGCTCGCGCGGCAGGCCTCGCAGGAAGCCCGTGACCAGCAGCACCGCGAACGCGTTGGCCGCCGCGGGCAGCCACACTGCCCAGTAGGTGTTCTGCAGCGAGATACCGGTCCCGAACAGGTCGACGACGGTCAGGTAGAGCGGAACGAACGACACGATCGCCGGGAGGAAGATGGTGGCGAGCACCGCGGCCGAGAAGATCGGAGCCCATCGGGGGCGCATGATCGCGATGACGTATCCGGCGCTCAGGGCGACCACCACCGTCACAGCGGCGGAACCTGCGGCGAGCACGAGGGTGTTACCGAGCAGACGCGCCGTGTCGACGCCACGGAAGGCGTCGACGTAGTGCTGCCACTCGGTCATCCGGGCGAACACGCCGAGCGGGTCGGCGAGCACGTCGCCCGTCCCTCCGAGCGACGCGGCGACGAGCCACAGCAGAGGGCCGAGTCCGGCGACCGCGAGACCGACGAGAACGAGCGCGTGCACGACGAACAGCGGCACCGCGACGGCGCGGCGGCGGCGCTCGGCCGGGGTGAGGATCGCGACCTCGCTCACTCTTGCCACCTCCTGGTGAGTCGGAGGTAGACGGTGGAGAGCACGGCGAGCACGAGCGCGAGGAGCACTCCGAGCGCTGTCGCCGCGCCGTAATCCGCCGACCCGCCGAACGCGTAGCGGTACATGAGCAGAAGCACGGTCAGCGTGGCGTTCTGCGGTCCGCCGGAGGTCATGAGGAAGGGTTCGGTGAATACCTGTGCGGCCCCGATGAGCTGGAGCAGCAGCATGATCAGGATGATCGTGCGCATCTGCGGAAGCGTCACATGCCAGATTCGCCCCCACACACCGGCGCCGTCCAGCGTGGCGGCTTCGTACAGCTCGGGTCGCACGGCGGTCAGCGCCGCGAGGTAGACGAGGACGCTCGTCCCGGCAGCGGCCCAGGTCGCCTGAAGCACGATGGACGGCATCGCCAGCGCGGCATCGTTGAGCCAGGCGAACGGGCCCACTCCGAGTGGCCGCAACGCGCTGTTGAACAGGCCCGTCGGCGCCGGGTCGTACGCGAACCGCCACAGCAGAATCGCGACGACGGGCGGAACGATCACCGGGAAGTAGGCGAGCGCCGCATACGCCCCGCGGGCGCGCGCCCGCACCGTCGAGATCACGACGGCGAGCGCCAGGGGCAGCGGAAATCCGAACACGATCGCGAGCGCGGTGAACCAGAGCGTGTTCACGACCGCCTGAGCGAGCTGCGGGTCCTCGAGCACATAGACGAAGTTGTCCCACCCGACCCAGTCGACGGGGCCGATGAAGGTCGTGCGCTGAAAGCTCATCAGCGCGCCGAGGACGATGGGCCACCAGGAGAAGGCGGCGAAGACGACGATCGTCGGCGCGGCGATCGCGAGGGCGACCAGATCGCTGCGCCGGTGGCGTCGAGAGCGGGCGGACATGCGGGACTCCGTCGGTGTCGAGAGGGGTGCGGTGGGGCGGCGCGCCGCCGCCCCACCGCGGGCGAGCGCGGTGCTCACCGGGACAAGACGGCCTGCGCCTTCTTCGCCGCGTCGGATACCAGGGTGCCGATGTCGGCGTTCTGGTCGGTGATGACGGCCTGCACGACCGGATCGAGCGTCGCGTAGATGTCCTGGCCCTTCACAGGCGGTTCCGACTGCACCTTCTGCTCGGCGACCTTGTCGAGGTAGGGCCGGAAGTTCGCCAGCGGAACGTTGTTGAGGTCGGAGATCCAGGACAGGTACTGGTCGTACGCCGCGCTGGTGACCACGGGCAGGCCCGGGATCGCGACGGCCGAGCCCTGCGTGGCCAGGGCCTTCGCGTCGGCCTGTGCCGCATCCTTGCTCTCGTACTTGGCCAGAGCGGACAGCTGCACCCACTCGACGGCGGCCTTCACCTGTGCCGGAGATGCGTCGGGGCGCACGACCTCGATGTTGCCGCCGGACAGCGTGACGGGTGCCTGGCCGGCGGTGGCGGTCGGCATCGCCGCGAAGCCGAAGTCGGAACCGGGGAAGCCCAGCTGTTCGGTCAGCGGACGATAGGCATCCGACTGGAGGACGAACATCCCCACCTGGCGGCCGGCAAATGCCTGCGCCAGGTCGAGCGCCGCCATGAGCCCGTTCGGCGACATACTGGCGTCGGTCCAGCGCATGTCGTGGATGAGGCGCAGCGCGTCGGTCGTCGCACTGTCATCGAAGGTGATCTGATCGCCCTTGTCGTTCACGAGGGATCCGCCCCGCGACGCCGCCTCGGCTCCCAGCACCCAGCCGCCCTGGTTGTCGGTGGTGACCTGTGCGAAACCGTAGGCGCCGGTCTTGTCGTGAATCGTCTTGGCTGCCGTGCGCACCTCGTCCCACGTCGCGGGCGGGGAGTCGGGATCGAGGCCCGCGGCCGTGAACAGGGCGCGGTTGTACACCAGCCCCATGGCGTACGCCATCGTCGGAACGCCGTAGGAGCGCCCGTCGGCGCTGACCAGATCGACCAGCTGCGGATTGAGCTTCGCGGTGACACCGAGCTGGTCGACGGCATCCGTGATGTCGGCGACCTGCTTGCGCTCGATGAGGCCGCGGATCTCCGTGAAGGGCACGCCCATGACGGTGGGAAGGTCGCCGGCGGCGAGGCGGGCGGAGAACGTCTGAGCGTCCCAACCGTCCTCGGTCGTGGTGACGACGTACGTCGGGTGGTCCTTCTTGAAGGTCTCCACGAGCGCGTTGAACTGCGCGAGTCGCGCCGTCTCGGTCGCGGCCGGCTGATTGCCGATGACGATCTCGACGGGGCCGGTCGGGTCGGGGCTCGCGCCGCCGCTGCATGCGGTGAGCCCGGTCGATGCGAGGCCGAGGAGGGCCGCAGCGCCCACCCAACCTCGGATGCGGAGTGGTCTCTTCATCGAAACTCCTCTTTCTGGTGCCGGATTGCCGACACTCGGTGCGTGTTGTACTTTGAACTCATCGGGATGCCAAAGCGCTTTTGCACGATAGCCCCCGAAGGGCCGACGATGCAAGACCGCATCACCACATCCGCCTCCGAGCGACCGACTTCAAGGATGAAAACACGTGCTCCTGCGCCTACCCACCCCTGCCACGTGGCAGCTCACCGCCCTGTCCGGCCCGGTGCCGGATGCGGTCGCCCACGCACCCGACGGCACCCCGCGTCGCTTTGCCGCCCCCGTTCCCGGCGACGTCCACATGGCCTTGCGCAGCGCGGGCGCGATCGACGACCCCCACGAGGGCGACAACGAGCGCCGGCTGGCGTGGATCGGACAGTGCGACTGGTCGTACGAGACCACTCTCGAGCAGATCGACACCACCGCGGAACGCATCGACCTCGTTCTCCACGGCGTCGATACACATGCGGTGCTGCGGGTCGACGGCGACGAGCGCGCCCGCCTCAGCAACATGCACCGCACGTGGCGCGTCCCCGTCCCGGAGCTCGCCGCGGATGCCGTCGCCCTGCGCATCGACATCGACTCGCCCGTGGCGGTCGCCACCGCCGAACGCGACCGTCTCGGCGCACGATGGAGCGTCTTCAGCGATCTGTCTCCGTTCATCCGCAAGAACGCCTGCGCGTTCGGCTGGGACTGGGGCCCCGCGCTGCCCGGGTCGGGAATCTGGCGCCGCGTCGAGATCGAAGCCTGGTCGACCGCCCGTCTGAGCGCGCTGCGACCGACGATGCGCCTGGACGGCGTGGACGGCGTCGTCGACCTGGATGTCGAACTGGAGCGCTCGGGTGCGGTCGGCTCCGACTCAGCCCTCATCATGATCGCCAGGATCGGGGACGTCGGCGTCCAGGTGGACGTCGAACCCGGCGCCGTCCACGCGCACGCTCGCCTCGACGTTCCCGCGCCAGAGCGCTGGTGGCCCGCAGGACTCGGCCCGCAGACCCTGCACGATCTGGTCGTCACCCTGACGACCTCGGACGGCGACGTGCTCGACACGCAGACGCGTCGCGTCGGCTTCCGCGACCTCGTCGTCGAGCAGGTCGACGACGAGGTCGGGCGTAGCTTCGGCATCACCGTCAACGACGTGCCGCTGTACGTCCGCGGGTTCAATTGGATTCCCGACGACACGTCGCTCGCCGCGGTGACAGAGGACGACGTGCGTCGACGTGTCGCGGAGGCCCGCGACCTGGGGGCGAACCTCCTGCGGGTCTGGGGAGGTGGCGTCTTCGAGTCCGACGAGTTCTACCGAGCGTGCGATGAGGCCGGAATGCTCGTCTGGCAGGACTTCCTCTTCGCGTGCGCGGCCTACCCGGAGGAGGAGCCGCTACGCACCGAGGTCGAGGCGGAGGTGCGCGAGAACATCACCCGCCTCATGCCCCATCCGAGCCTGGCGCTGTGGAACGGCAACAACGAGAACCTCTGGTTCTGGTTCCTGCACGACTGGGAGCATGCCCTCGACGGCGCGACCTGGGGCGAAGGGTTCTACACCGACCTCCTGCCGACCGTCACCGCCGAGCTCGACCCGGGGCGCACGTACCTCATCGGCAGTCCGTCCTCGGGCGGGCGGTGGGACGATCCCAACGATCCGACACGGGGTGTCGTGCACTGGTGGATACCCGACGACTATCGCGCCTACGACGACGTCAGGCCGCGTTTCGTCTCGGAGTTCGGCTTCCAGGGTCCTCCCGCACGTGTGACCTTCGACGCCGTGACGCACGATGCGGATCCCGCTCCGTTCTCCCCCGGAACGGTGCAGCGGCAGAAGGCCGAGGGCGGAACGGAGCGCATCAACGACGTGCTCGCGGCGCACTTCGGCGTCCCGCGTGCTTTCGACGAGTGGTACTGGCTCGCCCAACTCGATCAGGCGCGGGCGGTGCGGTACGGCGTGGAACGGTTCCGCTCTCTGGAACCCTTCTGCCGCGGAACGATCGTGTGGCAGCTCAACGACTGCTGGCCCGCGTTGTCCTGGTCGATGATCGACGTGAACGATCGGTTCAAGCCCGTCGCCTACGCCGTGCGCGAGGCGCATCGCGATCGCATCGTGGTGCTGCGCCACGAAGTCGGTGTTCCGGCGCTGTTCGTGTGCAACAGCACGAGCACGGTCTGGTCGGTGGACGTCGACGTGCAGCGCTGGCGTCCGGACAGTCTGGTCGAGCGGTGCTCACTCCGTGTCGTCGCAGAACCGCATCGCTCGACCCGCGTAGACCTCTCCGTGATCGCCGCCGCGCTCGCGCCCGACGAACTCCTGATCGCCACGGCGCTCGCGCCGGACGGTCCGACCCGCAGCTCGCTGCTCGGCGGGACCGACCGGCAGTTTCCCGATCGCGTTCCGGCGTTCGAGCTGAACGTAGAGGTCGCGCCGGACGGTGTCGGCATCCGCATCGACGCGCACACGCTCCTGCGCGACGTGACGCTGCTCGTCGATGCTCTCGACCCCGACGCGCACGCCGACCGCAACGTGATCACCCTCCTGCCGGGCGAGCACGAGATCTGGCGGATACGCACGGCACACCCCGCGGTGTTCACGCCCGAGCGCGTGCGCGCGGCGGTCCGCACCGCCCACGCGGCGAGCGATCCCGATCCCGACTATCGCGGACTGGCGCAGCTCGAACGCGAGAAGGCCGCGCGGAGCGCAGCGGCGCACGGATGAGCTGCTCGCGGCATCCTCCCCCGGCGGATGCCGCGAGCACCCCCCGTTCAGCCGAGCGCCGGCGCCAGCGCGTCGAGCAGACGTCGCCAGCGTGGGTCGCGCCCCGGTTCGGGAAAGAGCATCCGCTGACCGATGAAGGCGAAGCCCGTGCGTGATCCGGGATGAGCGAAGGCGAGACGCCCGCCCATGCCTGCGTGGCCGAACGAGCCCGGCCCGAGCATGGGGCAGAGCTCGTGAGCGATCTCGAAGCCGAGGCCCCAGCGCGTGGTCAGTGCCGCGGCGGGGTTGCATGCCGGCTCGGCCACGCCGTCCAGCCAGTCCGCCGAGACCTTCGCCACCGTGTCGTCGTCGAGCAGTCGGACGCCGTCGACGGGCGCGACGCAGGCACCGTAGGCGCGCGCGATGCCGCGCGCCGTGGCGACGAGCCCGCCCCCGGGAACGAGCGCCCTCCGAAAGTCGCTGCCGTTCACGAGCTCCGTTCCCTGCACGCCGTCCTCCCTCTCGAAGAGGGGCACGATCTGCAGGGTGCTCGTGTAGGCGGATCGGCAGGCGGCCCCGGACGCGGAGTCGGTGCCGCCCGGCTCGGGAGGCGGCACGATCGGGTCCATCAGCACCGGCCGGAACCGACCGTCGGCTTCGGGAGGCGTACCCAGCCAGAGGTCGGCGCCGAGCGGCGCCGCGATCTCCTGCTGCAGAAGCGCACCGGCGTCGAGACCGGTGACGCGACGAAGGATCTCGCCCGCCAGCAGGCCGTAACTGAGCACGTGGTAGACCCGGGCGCTGCCCGGCGGATAGTCGGGGGAACGCTGCGCGGCGCGTGCGGCCAACCGCACGGGATCGAGAAGAT
Source organism: Microbacterium sp. DMC48 (assembly GCF_056313825.1). Lineage (NCBI taxonomy): Bacteria > Bacillati > Actinomycetota > Actinomycetes > Micrococcales > Microbacteriaceae > Microbacterium > Microbacterium sp. DMC48. The sequence continues at coordinate 968,839 of NZ_JBQUZN010000003.1, forward strand.
CCCGCGCGTCATCGAGCGGAAGCGTCGGCATCCCCGCCGTGTGCGTGAGGACATCGGCGACCGTGATCGACGCCTTGCCCGCGACCGCGAACTCCGGCCAGTAGGCCGCGACGGGTGCCAGGGGATCGATCGTTCCCCGCTGGATCTGCTGGGCCACCAGCATCGCGACGATGCCCTTGGCCGCCGAGAACGCGAGCGTCGTGGAATCGCGCTCCCACGCCGCCCCGGAGAGGGGATCGACACCGCCCCACAGATCGACGACGGTCTCGCCCCGGTGGACGACACAGAGGGCGCCCCCGGCTCGGTCGGCCTGGAGGACGTCGGCGAAGGCCGAGCGCACGGCAGCGAAATCGGAGCGGACGTCGCCGTGCACGGCGATCTCGGTGGCACCATCATTGGACACATGAGCAGTCTATGCCGAACCGCTTTGGCATAGACTGCTCATCGAAAACACGGCCCCGGTGCCCTACCGGGAGCGAGGGATGGTGAGGATGCCGCAGCGCTCTGCCCGCCTGGTCGATGTCGCCCGTGCCGCCGGCGTGTCGGTGCCGACCGCATCGCAGGTCATGAACGACACCGGTCGCGTCGCGGACGCGACGCGGGAGCGGGTGCTCGCGGCCGCCCGCGACCTCGACTATCGGCCCAACGCTCTCGCCCGCAGTGTCGCCATGGGCCGCAGTCGCACGATCGGCGTCCTCGCGGAGAATGCGGCCGGCGCGTTCTGCATGCCCGTTCTGATCGGCATCAACCGGGCGCTCAGCGCGCACGACCTCGCCAGCGTCCTGTACGACGCGCAGCACGAGCCGGACCTGCGCCGCGACCACATCCGGCACATGATCGATCGCCAAGTCGACGGCATCATCGTCATCGGGGAGGGTCCGGATGTCGCGATCGACGACCTCGGTGTCTCCTTCTCCGGGCCGGTGGTCCATGCGTTCGGACCGCACCATGCGACGAATGCCAGCAGCATCCACCCCGATGAGCGTGCGGGGGGCGCGCTGGCCGCGCAGAGCCTCATCGCACTCGGGCGGCGGCGCATCGCCCACGTCACCGCCGAGGAGCACCTCCCCTCCGTCCGCGAGCGATCGCGCGGCTTCGCTGCTGCGCTCGGCGAGGCGGGCCTCGAGCCGGCCGCCGTCCTCCACGGGTCGTTCAGCCGGGGATGGGGCCATCTCGCCGCCGAGATCCTCCACGCGCGCACGCCGGCCGTCGACGCCGTCTTCGCCGGCAGCGATGCCATCGCGATCGGGTTGGCCGCGGGGTTCGAGGCGGCCGGCCTGCGCGTTCCCGAGGACGTCGCGATCGTCGGCTATGACCACGTCGCGGGCTACGGCGACGACATCGATCCCTACCTGGCATCCATCGATCCTCGGCTGACGGATGTCGGCGAGCGCGCCGCCCGTCACCTCATCGGAAGCCTGGACGATGAGGATGCCGATGCGTCTCCCGTCGTTCCCCGATTCGTCGAAGGGGCGACGACCCGGGGTGGGGACGACCGCCGTCACCGCCTGGTCGAGACCCTGCTGCGCACGGTCACCGCGCCCCCCGTCATCGGCACGTCGCGCACGGACTCGCCCCACGGATGAACACGGTGTTCACGACCGCTTTCCCCTCGACGGCGGTGTCCGTCGTCGGCGCACTGGACAGCGTGCCGGGCATCTACGGCTCGCGCCCACGGCGGCTTCCGGCCTGGACGCGACGGCAGATCCCCGACCCCGTCTTCGACTTCGTCGTCGGCATGACATCCGGTGTGCGCATCGCCGCTCGCACGGGGGCGACGCGTGTGACCGTGGAGCTCGCGATCATCGGCATCGACACCGGCGTACGCCCGGCAGCGCCGGCGGTGCTCGATCTGGTCGTCGACGGCGCGCACCGCGAGCGTTTCTTCGTGCCGGGCGCGGCCCAGACCCTCGTCGCTGCGGACGGCACGGTGACCCAGGAGCACCCGCCCGTCGTCGTGACGTTCCACGCCGGCGCCACTCGACGCGAGCGCGAGATCGAGATCTGGCTTCCGCACACCACGGCCGTCGAGCTCGTCGCGCTCTGCGCCGACGCGCCCGTGACGCCGCCGCGCGACGATCGACCCGTCTGGGTGCACCACGGGTCGTCCATCAGCCAGTGCGGAGAAGCGTCGGCGCCCACCCGCACATGGCCGGCGATCGCGGCGGCGCACGGCGGCTACAGCCTGCGCAGCCTCGGCTTCAGCGGCAACGCGGTGGGCGACCCGTTCGTCGCTCGAACGATCCGCGACCAGCCGGCCGATGCGATCAGCATCGAGATCGGCATCAACGTCGTCAACGGCGACCTCATGCGTCGCCGCATGTTCGAACCGGTGCTGCATGGATTTCTGGACACCGTGCGCGAAGGGCATCCACAGGTGCCGGTGCTGATGCTCGGGCCGATACCCTGCCCGGCCCACGAAGAGGCGCCGGGTCCCACCGTTCTCGACGATCGCGGCCGCGCACGCAGCGCGGGGACGCCGGCGGAGATCGAGCGCGGGGCGATGAACCTCCGCGTCGTGCGCGAGGCGCTCGCGCGGGTGCTCGCGGCGCGCGCGGACGATGCGCGACTCTTCTTCCTCGACGGTCGAGAGCTGCTTCCGGATGCCGAGGTGGCCGATCTCGACGACGGGCTTCACCCGAACGCCGCCGCCTACGAGCGGATGGGTGTTCGCTTCGCGGCGCACGCGTTCACCGCGGGTGCGCCATTGGTCAGGCCGCGCGTCTGAGCCGCGACCGGCGGGAGGCGGGTTCGCACTTCTCGATGTGACCTCACATGTGATGTATGATCATTTGTGAACAAGGAGGTCACATGCGTCAGCGAGCCATCGGCGGCCGTATCGATGTCTCCGAAATGGGGTTCGGGGCCGCGCAGCTGGGGAACCTCTATCGCAAGACCTCCGACGTCGAGGCGGCGGAGGCCGTGCAGGCGGCGTGGGACCGCGGCATCCGCTACTTCGACACCGCACCGCACTACGGCGTGGGACTGTCGGAGCTGCGCCTCGGACGCGCCCTCCAGGGCCGGCCGCGTGACGCGTTCGTCGTCTCGACGAAGGTCGGACGCGCCCTCGTCCCCACCCCCGCCCGTGCGGCAGCGGGACTGCTCGACGATGAGAACGGCTTCGCCGCACCGGCCACGCACCAGCGCAAGTGGGATTTCTCCCGCGACGGCGTGCTCCGCTCCATCGAGGGCAGCCTCGATCGGCTGGGGCTCGACCGCATCGACATCGCCTACCTGCATGATCCGGACGACTACTGGGACGAGGCGTCCACGAGTGGGATCGATGCGCTCGTCGCACTGCGCGAACAAGGCGTGGTCCGTGCGATCGGCGCCGGAATGAACCAGGCGGAGATGCTCACGCAGTTCATCGCTCACTGCGATGTCGACGTAGTCATGGTCGCCGGACGGCACACGCTTCTCGACCGCCGAGCCCAGGACGAAATGCTGCCGCTGGCGCACGAGCGCGGCGTCGCCGTGGTTTCCGCCGCCGTCTATAACTCGGGCCTGCTCAGCAGTCCCGTCGTCCGTGACGATGCGACCTACGATTACGGGCCCGCGCCCGTCGACGTCATCGCCCACGCGCGGCGCCTCGCCGACATCACCACCCGCCACGGCATCACACTGCCCGACGCGGCGGTGCAGTACCCGCTGCGCGACCCGGCGGTGGTCTCGGTCGTGGTGGGCATGCGCAACGCCGCCCAGGTGAACAGCACGGTCGACAGGTACGAGACACCGATCTCGGACGAGGCCTGGACGGAACTGGAGACCGCATGATCGTCGATGCGCATCTGCACGTCTGGGACCCGACCCGAGCTCCCTACCCCTGGCTCACGTCGGCGCTGCATCCGATCGATCGCACCCTCTTGATCGACGACATCGCCGCAGACCTCGACCACGCCGGTGTCGACCGCGTCGTTCTCGTCCAGGCCGCCGACAACGCGGCCGACACGGAGCTGATGCGCTCCGAGGCGCGGCGACACCCGCGCCGTGTGGCCGGCATCGTCGCGTGGCTGCCGCTGGACGACCCCGCGGCCCTCGAGCGCGGCATCGAGAGCTTCGCCGGCGATCCGTTGATCGTCGGCATCCGCAATCTCATCCACGACCGCGAGCCGGGCTGGCTGTCCGGCTCGGCGCAGAACCACGCGCTCGCCCTGCTGGCGCAGGCCGGCCTCGCGCTCGACTTCGTCACCTCCTCCGCCGAGGCGCTGGGCGAGATCCCCGGCCTCGCCGGGCGCCATCCCGCGCTGCGGATCGTCGTCGACCATCTCGGCAAGCCGCCGATCGGGGGCACCGCCCAGGAGCGACTGCGCTGGCGGGGACTGCTGCGGGATGCCGCCGCGCACCCGCTCGTGCATGCCAAGCTCTCCGGGCTCTACCCGCCTCAGGGCGACGCGACCGCCTGGTCGGTCGACGACATCCGTCCGTTCATCGACGACGCGGTCGAGATCCTGGGCCCGGCGCGGCTGATGTACGGCAGCGACTGGCCCATCGTCGTGCGCGCCGGCGGGCATCACCGCGCCCACGCCGCGCTCACCGAGATCATCGGCGGCTGGGATGCCGCCGATCGCGACGCCGCGCTCGGCGGTACGGCGAGTGCCTTCTACCGACTTCCTTCCACCCCGACCATCGAGAGGACGACAGCGTGAACGGTCTCGCCTACGCCGGCAACCGCGAACTCATCGCCGTGGACGCTCCCGCGACACCCCCTGCCGCAGGCGAGGTACAGCTCGCGGTCGCCTACACCGGCCTCTGCGGCACCGATTTGCACATCTTCCACGGGAACATGGACGCGCGTGTCCGCATGCCGCTCGTCTTCGGGCACGAGATGAGCGGCACCGTTGCCGCGCTCGGCGAGGGGGTGTCGGGCTGGGACGTGGGTGAGGCCGTCACCGTCATGCCGCTCGACTGGGACGGCACGTGCCCCGCGTGCGTTGCCGGCAACGAGCACATCTGCCAGAACCTCGACTTCATCGGCATCGACTCCCCCGGCTCGCTGCAACAGCGCTGGAACGTGCCCGTGCGCGCACTCGTGCGGGTGCCCGCGGACACACGGCTCGACCATGCCGCCCTCATCGAGCCCGTCGCCGTCGCCGTGCACGATGTCCGCCGCAGCGAGCTTGTCCCGGGCGACAAGGCCGTCGTGATCGGTGGCGGCCCGATCGGTCTGCTCATCGCGACCGTCGCCCGTCATGCCGGGGCCGACGTGCTCGTGATCGAACTCGACGAGAAGCGACGTGCCCAGATCGCCGAGCTCGGCTTCGCGACCCTCGATCCGCGCGAGCGCGACCAGAAGGATGCCGTCGAGGAGTGGACAGCGGGCGCGGGCGCCGACGTCGTCTTCGAGGTCTCCGGCGCCGCACGCGCCGTTCTCGGCGCGACGGACCTCGTCAAAGCCCGCGGCACCCTGGTCGTGGTCGCGATCCACCCGACTCCCCGTCCGATCGACCTACAGCGGGTGTTCTGGCGCGAACTTCGCATCCTGGGCGCACGCGTGTATCAGCGCGCCGACTTCGAGACGGCGGTGGAACTCATCACCGAGGGTGTGATCCCCGCCGACCGACTCATCACGCGCGTCGTCTCGCTCGGCGACACCGCGGAAGCCTTCGCCGACCTCGAGGCCGGCCGTGCCATGAAGATCCTCGTCGACGTGGCCGGTCAGTCATGAGCGACCTGTTCGACCTGACGGGAACGACGGCGGTCGTCACCGGCGCGCGCCGTGGCATCGGATACGCGATGGCCGTGGCCCTCGCCGGGGCCGGTGCCGACATCATCGGCGTCAGCGCCTCGCAACCGGCATCCGGCAGCGACATCGAGCGCGCCGTCACGGCGACGGGCCGCCGTTTCGAGGGCATCGCGTGCGACTTCGCCGACGTCGATGCCGTCGACGCTCTGGGCCGGACCCTCGCCGAACGCCGCGTCGACATCCTCGTCAACAATGCCGGCACGATCGAACGAGCCCCCGCCGCCGAGCACCCGCAGCAACTGTGGGACCGGGTCATCCAGATCAACCTGTCCAGCCAGTTCCGACTCACCCAGGCCGTCGCCCGTCAGATGCTCGAGCGCCGACGCGGCAAGGTGATCTTCACCGCGTCGCTGCTGAGCTTCCAAGGCGGCATCAACGTTCCCGGGTACGCCGCCGCGAAGTCCGGCATCGCCGGTCTAGCCAAGGCACTCTCCAACGAGTGGTCCTCGCACGGCGTCAACGTGAACGCGATCGCCCCCGGCTACATCACCACCGACAACACCGAGGCGCTGCGCGCCGATATCGACCGCTCGCGCTCCATCCTCGAGCGCATCCCCGCCGGACGCTGGGGTGAGGCGTCCGACCTCGCGGGCGCCACCGTCTTCCTCGCCGCATCCGCCTCCGACTACGTCTCGGGCATCACCCTCCCCGTCGACGGCGGCTGGCTCGGCCGGTGATCGGCACCGTGGACACGCTCGAAACGATCGGTCGCATCGGCATCGTGCCGGTCGTCGTCCTCGACGACCCCCTCCATGGCGCTCCGCTCGCGGAGGCGCTGCGAGACGGCGGTATCGGCTGCGCCGAGTTCACCCTGCGTACGCCAGCGGGTCTGGGGGCGCTGCGCGCGGCGGCCGCCGTCGACGGCTTCATCGCGGGCGCGGGCACGGTGCTGAGCGCCGACCAAGTGGATGCCGTGGCGGATGCCGGGGCGCGGTTCCTGGTGTCGCCAGGCTACGCCGCGGGCGTCAACGTGAGGGCACGCGAGCGCGGCCTCACGATGATCCCGGGCATCGCGACGGCGACGGAACTGCAACGCGCGCGTGAGGACGGCTACACGCATCTCAAGGTGTTCCCGGCCTCGGCTTTGGGCGGACCCGCCTACCTCGACGCTCTTGCCGGCCCGTTTCCCGACGTTCGCCTCCTGCCCAGCGGAGGTGTGAGTGCCGACAACCTCGGCGACTACCTGCGTCGCCCGACCGTGTTCGCCGGCAGCGGCAGCTGGATGGTGCCGCGGGCGCAGATCGCGGCAGGTGGCTTCGGGGCGATCCGCGATCTCGCACGCGCGTGCCGCGAGCTCTGCGACGCGGTGCGAGGCCCGGCATGAGCGCCCCCCTGCGCGTGCTGACCCTCGGAGAGAGCATGGGTCTGCTCCGTGGAGACGGCATCGGCGGCTTCGAGCGCCTGCCCGCGGCATCCATCGACACGGGAGGCGCCGAGGGAAATACTGCCGTCGGGCTCGCGCGTCTGGGCGTGCCCGTGACGTGGCTGGGACGCGTGGGCGATGACGCGCTGGGGCGTCGCGTCTGCGGTGACCTGCGTGCGGAGGGGGTCGACGTGCTCGCGATCGCCGACCCGGCGGCGCCGACCGGTCTCATGCTGAAGTCCACGCCGAGGGCGGGAACGACGGTGATCGAGTACTACCGGGCCGGGAGCGCGGGAAGCCGCCTCACCCCCGCCGACCTCGATCGGCTCGATTTCGCCGCTTACGGCATCATCCACATCACGGGCGTGACGCTCGCGCTCTCGGCGAGCGCTCGTGCGACGGTGCACGAGGCCGTCGACCGCGCCCGCGCTCACGGCCTGCTCGTCTCCTTCGCCGTCAACCACCGCTCGAAGCTGTGGGACCGCGATCGGGCCCGCGCCGCCTATCTCGATCTTCTCCCGCGTGTCGACATCGTCTTCGCGAGCGATGAGGAGGCGGAGCTGGTGGCACGGCCCTCGGGTGCCGTCCCGCTCGCCGAGCTCGCGCGGGCCCTGGTCGCACTCGGTCCACGCGAAGTCGTCGTGACGCTCGGTGATCGAGGCGCGATCGCCGAGATCGACGGCGCCGCGCACCGGATCGCCGCCGACAAGATCTCCCCCGTCGACACGGTCGGCGCCGGTGACGCCTTTGCTGCCGGCTACCTCGCCGCGCGCGCGGCGGGGCGCCCTGCATACGAGCGGCTGCGGGTCGCGACCCGTTGTGGAGCATTCGCCTGCCTGCACCCCGGCGACTGGCAAGGTGCCGCGCGACAGTCCGACCTCGATCAGGGTTTCGGGATCACCGTTGTCCGCTGATCGTCACCCCCACACCCTCGGAGACAGCCCATGAGCTTCGCACGACTCGGACCCCTCGGACACGAGATCCCCACGATGTGGCGCGACGGCGTCGCGTGGGATCTGCGCCCCCTCACCGCTGACATCGACGGCGCCTTCCTCGCCGACGACGGACTGGTGCGCGCGCGGGAAGCGTGGCACGCCGGCCGGCTGACGGTTCTGCCGGATGCCGCGGACCTCCGCACCGGCGCGCCGATCGCCTTCCCCAGCAAGATCGTCTGCATCGGCCTCAACTACCACGATCACGCCGCCGAGACGGGCGCAGCGGTTCCCGGCGAACCGGTCGTCTTCATGAAGGATCCCCGCACGATCGTCGGCCCGTTCGACGACATCCTCATCCCGCGCGGATCCCAGAAGACCGACTGGGAGGTCGAGCTCGGGGTGGTGATCGGCCGCACCGCCCGCTATCTCACCTCGCCCGACGAGGCCCTCCGACACGTCGCCGGGTACGTCGTCTCGCACGACGTCTCGGAACGCGAGTTCCAGCTCGAGCGCGGCGGGCAGTGGGACAAGGGCAAGAGCTGTGACACGTTCAATCCCCTGGGGCCGGTGCTCGTTCCCGCCGACGAGGTGGACGACCCGCAGGCGCTCGGCCTGCGCCTGTGGGTGAACGGCGCGCAACGACAGAACGGGTCGACCGCGCAGCAGATCTTCTCCGTCGCCCATGTGATCTGGTACCTGTCGCAGTTCATGGTGCTGCGCCCCGGCGACCTCGTGAACACCGGGACTCCCGCGGGGGTCGCCCTCGGCCGGGCGGATCATCCGTATCTGCGCGCCGGTGATCTCGTCGAGCTCGAGATCGACGGTCTTGGGCGGGCGGCGCAACGGCTGGTCGACGCATGAGCACCGGAGACTTCGACGGCATCGTCGCCGTCGTCACCGGGGGTGCGTCCGGCATCGGCCTGGCCAGCGTCAACGCCCTCGTCATGTCGGGAGCGACGGTGGCCGTGCTCGACCGCTCCCTCGCCGCACTGCCGCCCGCGGTGATGGGCTGTGAGGCCGACGTCACCTCGCGGCGCTCCGTCGACGTGGCCATCGAGGCCATCGCTCAGCGTCTGGGCGGGGTCGATGTCGTCGTCAACAGCGCCGGGGTCAGCTGTGTGGGTACCGTCGAGGAGGCGACGGAGGACGACTGGGAGCGGGTGCTCGACATCAACGTCCGCGGCACGGCGCGCGTCAGCGCCGCCGCGCTCCCCTATCTGCGCGCATCCGCGCACGCAGCGATCGTCAACGTGTGCTCGATCGGCGCTCTCAACGGGTTGCCCCAGCGCGCCGTCTACAACGCGTCGAAGGGTGCCGTCCTCGCGCTCACGTACGCGATGGCGACGGACCACGTGTCGGAGGGCGTGCGTGTCAACTGCGTGAGCCCGGGAACGGTGTCGACGCCGTTCGTCGAGCGGATGCTGCAGCAGTTCCCCGATCCGACCGCCGAGCGGGCCGCGTTGGATGCGCGACAGGCGACGGGACGGATGGTGACCCCGGAGGAGGTCGCCGACGCGATCTTGTACCTCGCCAGTCCCCGCGCAGGATCCACCACGGGCACGGCGCTGGAGGTGGACGGGGGTGTGACTCATCTCCGCGTCCGTTCATCGTTCATATGATGTATGCTCTATAGCAGGAATTCACCCCGGAAAGTGTCAAGGACGATATGAAGATCACGGGCTACCGCACGCTCCGCACCCACCGTGACTGGGGGCGGCCCGTGGGCGACGTCAACGGCTTCATCGCATCCGGCATCACCGAGGTGCCGATCGTCATCGTGGAGACCGATGAGGGGATCGAGGGGGTGGCCGTCGGCTCCGACCACGACATCGCCCGCATCTTCCCCGCCCTCGAAGGCCAGGATCCCCGCGGCGTCTCCGGCCTGTACGACCGCATGCTCGCCCACGTCTTCAAGGCGGGTCACAACGGGGCCACATTCGGGGGGATCGCCACGCTCGACGCCGCTCTCTGGGACATCAAGGCCAAGGCCCTCGGCGAGCCGCTGTGGCGTCTGCTCGGCGGTCGGGACCGCTTCGTCCCGGGGTACGCGTCGGGCCTCGACATCGCTCTCAGCGACGATCGACTGGCGGACTTCTACGCGGCGATGGCGGAGCGCGGCTTCACGAGCGGCAAGCTCAAGGGCGGACGCGATGTCGAGACCGACCTGCGCCGCCTGCGTATCGTTCAGGAGCAGTTGGCGCGCAACACGCAGCATCCCGCGCTCATGCTCGACGCCAACGAGTCATGGAACCTGAAGCAGGCCGTGCGCTACGTGAGCGCCGTGGAGGCGGAGATCGATCTCACGTGGATCGAGGAGCCGCTGCGTCGCTGGGACGCCCACGGCCACGCGCGGCTCTCGCAGTCGGTGCGCGCCGCCGTCGCCACCGGCGAGAACCTGACCGGCCTCGAGCAGTTCCGCGCGCTCTTCGACCTCGGCGCCGTCGACGTCGTGCAGACCGGCGCCGTGTGGGGGATCACGCATTTCCTGCGACTGGCCTACGCCGCCCATGCACGCGATCTGCCGATCAGTCCGGTCGGCCTGACCAGCAATCCCGCGGTGAGTCACGCCGCCGCGGCGGTGCCCAACCACCTCACCGCGGAGGTCCAGGACCTCGGAATGCCCTTCGGCGTCCTCGTCGACGAGCACGTCGACGAGGGAGGGATCATCCTCGGCGATGCCCCAGGCGCAGGACTGACCGTGGACGAGCAGGCGATCGGTGCCGCGGTCCACGACGGCGACTGGTTGCAGTCCGCGGGACCGCACGTGCGACCCCTGCGCGCGGGGCTCAGCCTTGCTGCCGAGAGACGAGCCGGGTCTTCTCCCGCCACGCACCGCGACGCATAGAATGTTGCGATGAATGATCTTCGGCCGGAGGCCGCACCGCCGCGCGTGTTCGATCGCCAGGCGGCGCGCACCCCGGTGTCGCGGCTCGGCGTCGCGGTTGTCCACGACCTCGTGACGGCGATCATCACCGAGGAGATCCCCGAAGGCACCATGCTGCCGATCGAGACGGAGCTGAGCGCGCATTTCGGCGTCAGCCGCACGGTCGTGCGTGAATCCATCAAGCGCATCGAGGAGAAGGGCCTCGTGGCGGTCGTGCAGGGCAGCGGGACGACGGTGCGCACGCGCGAGTCCTGGAACGTGCTCGATCCGGTGGTTCTGCAGGTCATGCTCGAGAACGACGCGTCGCTGGGCGTACTGGACGATCTCGCGGTCGTGCGCGGCGCGCTGGAAGGCGCGATGGCCGCCGCGACGGCGGGTCGTCGATCGGATGCCGAGCTCGATGCCCTGCGCGCAGCCTACGAGCGCATGGAGCACACCATCGATCACGAGGACGAGTACAACGACGCCGACATGCTCTTTCACCTCGAAGTGATGCGGCAGTCGCAGATCCCGCTCGCCGAGAGCATCACCCGCACGTTGTACTCACGCGCGCGCGAGTCGGCCCGCTTCACGACGAACCCGTCGAAGGATGTCTTCCATCTGACCCTCGAGGAGCACCGCCGCGTTCTCGAGGCGATCGAGGCGGGGGATGCCGCGGCCGCCGAGAGCGCTATGCGCGCACACATCCTCGACGCGTGGCAGCGCCGACGTCAGCCCAACGCCCGCAAGCCCTGACGTCAGTCCTGGTGCCAGACCTCCGCGAACTGCTCCCAGTTCGGGCTCGATGAACCGCTGCGCAGCGGCAGCTGGCAGGGCGCGGTGTACGACCACCACTGCTGACAGATCGGATCCTGCGCCATGATCGCCTGGTCGGATTCGTAGTCGTCGCCGACGTACTCGTAGTACCCGAGGATCACGTCGGCGAGGACGAAGATCGTGAAATTGCGGATGCCGCAGCGCGTGTTCATCTCCTCGACGTGCGGCCAGACGGCTGCGTGCAGCTCGAGGTACTCCGCCCGCTTCTCCGGGACGAGTCGGGCGGCCATGCCGAACCGACGCACCGGGGTCGACGACATCCTCATTCCTTCGTCCCGCCCGCGGTCATGCCGGTCACGAGGAAGCGTTGCGAGAAGAGGAAGATCACGAGCACGGGACCGACCGAGACGAGCGTGGCGAGCGCCAGGACCGGCAACGAGATCGTGATCGATGCGCCACTTGTCGGGTTGAACAGCGGAACGTTCGACAGCAGCTCCGCCAGCCCAACCTGGATCGGCGATTTGCGCCCCGGGGCCATCACGAACGGCAGGAAGTAGTTGTTCCAGTTTCCGACCAGGTTGAAGAAGCCCACGAGCGCGATGACGGGCGTGGCCAGCGGCATCGCGATGCGCCCGAACACGCGCCACTCGCCGGCCCCATCGATGCGCGCGGCATCCAACAGATCTTTGGACACACTCGTCGAGAAGTAGATGTAGGTCAGGTAGACGCCGAAGGGAAAGAAGGAGAACGGCAGGATCACCGCGAGCGGGTTGCCGACGAGCTTCAGCGCCGACATCTCGAGGAACACCGGCAGCACGAGCGCCGTGCTCGGAATGAGCATGACGACCAGGGTGACGATCAGGAGCGTCTTGCGTAGACGGAACTCGGTGAGCGCGAGAGCGTAGCCCGCAGGGATTGTCACGACGAGAGTGACGAGCAGGGCCACACCGGTGTACAGCACCGAGTTGCCGATCCAGGTCCACACGATGCCGCCCTGGAACTGGATCAGCTCGTTCCAGTTGCTCGCCAGGGTGTCGAATCCTCCGAAGGTGAAGGGTCCGTCCAGTAGGAGCTGGCGCGGTGTCTTCGTCGGCGCGAGCAGCAGCCAGACGATCGGCACGACGAAGAAGAGGGTGAAGAAGACCAGAACGACGGTGACGAGGGCCCGGCCCATCCACCGGGCGGGTGACATCGCCGCACCGTTTCGACGGCGCGCGCGCACGTGGAGATCAATCGCGCTCAAAGAGTCCTCCTCGGAAGACGAAGATCGCCGACAGCGCGCCTGCGACGAGCAGGAGCAGCAGCGAGATCGCGGCGGAGCCGTTGAAGTCGCCTTGGCGGAACGCGTACAGGTACGCGAGCTGGTTGATGGAGTAGTCGGGCGGAACGACCCCCTTGGAGGCCTGGGAGAGCACACGAGGCTCGACGAACAGCTGCGTGCCCGCCGCGAGCGACATCACGGCCATGTATGAGATCCACTTGCGCATGAGCGGGATCTGGATGTGGATCGCGGTCTGCACTGCCCCGGCGCCGTCGATGCGGGCCGCCTCCAGCACATCGGCGGAGATGTTGTTGAGGGCACCGTACATGATGACGATCCAGCCGCCTGCGCCGGTCCAGAAGGCGATGATCGTGAAGATGATCGGCAGGTTGTCCACCGAGACCGTCTGTACGAAGTTCTCGAAGCCGAAAGCACGAAGCAGGAAGGCGACCGGGCTGACCGTCGGGTCAAGAAGGAACAGCCACAGCATGACGCTCGACGCGCCGGCGAGGGCTCCGGGGATGTAGTAGACGAAGCGGTAGCTCGTCGACAGCCACCGGCGCCCCACACCGTGCACGAGAAGAGCGAGGAGCACGACGAAGACGAGGAGCGAGACGAGGTAGAAGACCAGGTAGATCGCGACGTGCATCACCGCGGGGAGAAAACGATAGTCGGTGAAGACCTTGACGAAGTTGTCGAAGCCGGCGAAGGAGCCGTTCTTCGTGAACGAGAGGAAGACGGCATAGAGCGTCGGGATGATGCCGAACGCGAGCAGCAGAATCGCGTAGCCGGAGACGAAGATGTATCCGATCCTGCTCTGCGAGCGATCCGGGCGACGTCGGGCGGAGGAGCGAGGCTCCCGCCCCCGCCGGGCCTCCGAAGAGGCCACGGCGGCGGCGGGAGCCGTGAGCGAAGTGGTGATGAGAGTTTCCTTTGCTCGCGGCGGATGCCGAGGCATCCGCGTGGAACGGGAATTACTTGACCGTGTAGCCCTGCACCTGGGCCTGGTTGTCGTACTCCTTCTGGAGCTGCGTGACCAGGTCGGCTTGGGTCTTTCCGGCCGAGATGCCGGGGATGACGATCGAGGCGTAGGCGACCTCGGGGCTGAAGGAAGGGTATCCCCAACCGCTCCACACGCTGCTCGCCGCCGTCGTGAGCGCCGACTTGAAGTCGCCGACGTAGTAGCCGGAGCTGGCCTGCTGCGTGAGCCACTTGTCTGCCGCCGATTGGTAGGCCGGAAGACCCGAAGCCAGCTTGACCGCGTCGTCGGAGCTCGTTGCGTACTGCAGGAACTTCGCCACGGCGGCGAGGTTCTTCGAGTGGCTGGAGCCGTACCAGACGCCACCACCGACGTTGCCGGTGACCTTGTCCGAGCCGCTCCAATACAGCGGGGCGGAGGCGCCGACGGTACCGGTGGGCGCGTTCAGACTGTCCTTGTTCTGGAAGAGCGCTCCGGAGTACCACGCCGGGCCGGGCATACCGAGCACCTTGCCGCTGTACTTCGACACGAAGTCCGCACCGAACACGCTGTCGTTGACGAGCGTCTTGTTGGCGAGCATGTGGTCGATGAGCTTCGTGGCCTTCACCGCGTTCGGGTCGGAGAAGTTGCTCGTGAACGTGTCACCATTCACCTGGAAGACTGGAGCCTGCGCGCCCCAGTAGTAGATGTACGGACCCTCGAACGAGTCACCGACGGAGCCGAGGATGTAGCCCGGGTGCTCGGCTGCGACCTTGTCGCTGAGCGCCTGGTAGTCCTCCCACGTCTTGGGCACGTCGTAGCCGAACTGCTTCATCAGCGCGTCGTTGTACCAGTACACGACCGGAGCGAGGTCGTTGCGCACGCCGTAGACGTTGCCGTCGACGGTCATCGGGTCGAGCGCGCCCTTGGTGAAGCCGTTGAGAAAGTCGTCCGAAAGAAGCCCCTTGTTGAGCACGGCCGCGAACGGCTGACCGCCGTTGGTCGACTTGCTGGCCCACGACGTGTCGTTCTGCTGCGTCGAGAACACGACGTCGGGCCAGCCCGAGCCGGACTGGTCGAACAGGGCGATCTTCGTCTTGAACGAGTCGCTGCCGCCGGAGTTGCCGTCGTAGGTCTCGACGTTGACGGTGAGGTCGGGGTTCGCCGCCTTGAAGGCGTTGGCGATGGGCTCACGGGAGGAGTCGACCCACACCGTGATGGGCGCCTTTGCGTCCTGCTCAGCAGCATCGAAGCCGTACTGTGAGTTTCCGCCGCCACCCGAGCCGCCCGAGCAGGCGGTGAGGGCGGCCACGGCGGCGAGACCCGTGGCGAGAGCGATGATGCGAGGGACAAGACGTGAGCGTCGATGCTGTGATGCCATTGCGCGTCCTTTTCTGGTCGGCGTCGTTGACGACAGGGCCGTCGGGCGACGGCGAGAGCTAGTACATCATACATCTCACCTAATGGCAATCATGGACATGTCCCCCTGTCGCGGCACGACAGGGGGCCGTACCATTCGTTCAAATGAGTGCGACGCTCGCCCCGATCGAACTCGTCAGCGGGATGATCCTGAGTGACGAGATCTACGCGCGCATCGGCGCGGCGATCGCCGACGGCACGTTCCCTCCCGGGCATCGCCTCCGCGATGTCGAGCTCGCTCAGCAGCTGGGCGTCTCGAGAACACCGGTCCGCGAAGCACTGCAGCGACTGGAGCGCTTCGGGCTCGTCGAGATCGCGGTCGGTCGCTACACGCGTGTCACCGCGCCGAGCGACGCACTGCGCCGCGACACCGGCGAGTTCGCCGCCTACTTCCTCGGCAACGCGCTCAGCCTCGCGGTGTCGCGTTGTTCCGACGAAGATCTCGCCGACCTCGTCGCCACGGTCGATGCGGCACTGGCGGGCATCGACACGGGCGACGCGGCCGCGGTGTTCTCCGCGGCATCCCGTCTGGGCATCGTCGCTGCGCGGGCGACCGGCAACAGCGTGTTCGACACGATCATCCACGAGACGTCCATCGTCGTCGAACGCAACCTGCGCGGATGGTCAGGGGTCCGCGCCGAGGCCGCCCCCCGCCGCGATAACTGGCGGCTGCTGCGTGAGCGGATCGCGACGCGCGACGCGGACGGCGCCGAAGACACCGTCCGGCGCCTGTACGGGGTCACCCCGGGAGCCGTGACCTCCGCCCCCTGACGCGACGCGCACGCCTCTCATGACCGCTGCGCGCTACTTGCGGCGTGCGAACGCGAGGAACACTGCTCCCAGGATGCCGGGAACACCCACAACGACGGCCAGCGTCATCCATAGCGACAGCGTGGTGTCGTGAGACGACGCGAGAACGGTGTGGATCACGTCGTAGCTCTCGCATCGGCGGCATCCCGTGGTACGTCCCGGAGGTGCGCCCAGAGTGCAGGTACGCGTGAGATATGCACGGTACGCGCCTCGGGCGCTCCCGGTGGATCCCGCAGAATCCGGCGTGACGAACTGATACCGACTGTCATCGCGAGCCGCTCCTCTCTTGCTGTGCACTTTGAGAGATGCAGACCAGAGCGGTCTATGACGGCGGTACTGCCAGAGCCGCGGTGAGGCGCGAAACACCTCACGATTGATAACGAAGTAGGCGCCGAGAGACAGAGCGAGGAGAGCGAGCGGCAGCACCCATGTCAGCGAACGTCGGCCGGAGGCAGCGCCGATCAAAGACGCCGGCGTCATGAAACTGGCGCAGGTGAGCACCAACGCGAAAGCCACCACGCTCAGTCGAACGCCGGCACCAACAGTCCCCAACCACAACACGAACGCAAACCATAGAGCCATGGGTAACAGCAAGAAGGCGAACACCAAGAATGATGAGAGCTGCCCGTCGTGTGACCTGACTGGTTTCGAGGTGACCAGGTGGATGTACTGAAGAGACTCTTCATGGACCTGATCACGCCCGGAAACAGCCGAAAAGGCCACCCCGAAGGGTGACCTTTTCGTTGGAACCGTAGGAGACCTGCTCACTGCCCTGCAAAGCCAGGGCGATTGCAGTAAGCCTCCTATGGTGCGCGAGGGGGGAGTTGAACCCCCACGCCCTTTCGGGCACTGGCACCTGAAGCCAGCGCGTCTGCCTATTCCGCCACTCGCGCGAGCCGCGACATCCGAAGATCTCACGGACTCAACTTCCCGAGGATATCACGCCCCGGGACCCGTTTCGACTCGGCGGCGCCCGCCTCGCTCAACGAGCCGGCTGGCCTTCTCCCGTTCGTTGAGCGAGCGCCGCGAGTCGAAACGCCCTTTACCCCGCGCGCCAGTTCCGCGCGTTCCGCGTCTGCTCAGCCTGTGCAACTAGCATGTACGCACCGGTCGGCGATCCTGAGGAGCCCTGTGGGACTACTGGACAGCTTCGAGAAGGGACTCGAGCGCGCAGTCAACAGCGCGTTCGCGAAGTCCTTCCGTAGCGGCATTCAGCCCGTCGAGATCGCGGCCGCCCTGCGCAGCGAGCTCGATGCGAAGGCTGCCGTCGTCAGCCGCGACCGCATCCTCGCCCCGAACACCTTCGAGGTGCGCATGTCGCCGGCCGATGCCGAGCGCATGCTCGGCCTGGGCAGCGCGCTGGACTCCGAACTGCACACCCTCGTCGACGCTCACGCGAAGGCGCAGGGATTCACCTTCGCCGGCCCCGTCACGATCGCCCTCGCCGGCGATCCCACGCTGTCGACGGGCACGCTGCGCGTCGCCTCGCAGACTGCGGCGGGCCAGGTCGCCTGGCGCGGCATCGTCGAGATCGCCGGAGCGCAGCACACGCTGGCGAAGGGACGCACCGTGATCGGACGCGGCAGCGACGCCGACATCACGATCCCGGATGCCGGGACCAGCCGTCGCCATGTCGAGATCCTCTGGGACGGCGAGCGCGCCATGGTGCGCGACATGGGATCGACCAACGGCACGCAGCTGAACGGCACGAAGATCACCGAAGCGCCGCTGCCCCCCGACTCCGTGGTCACGATCGGCCGCACCGACATCGTCTTCCGCGTCATCGCACAGGCCGCGCCCCCTCGCCCCTCGACCTCTGCCGCCGACGCGACCCGCGCCTTTGGAATCGGAGGATCCGCGTGAGCGAGTTGACTCTCCTGCTGCTGCAGATCGGATTCCTGATCCTGCTGTGGTTCTTCGTCTTCGCCGTCGTCTACTCGCTGCGCGCCGACCTCTTCGGGGTGAAGGTGCGAAAGCTGCCCGAACCCGCGGCTGCCGGTGTCGCCCCCGCGGCATCCGCTCCCGCCCCCGCTCAGGCGGCAACGGCACCCATCGCCCCGGCCGCTCCCGCCGCCGCTGCGAACCCGAGCGGACCGCAGAAGGCGACCCGCGACGCCGTGTCGCGCATCGTGATCACGAGCGGCCCGAAGGCCGGCCTCGAGCTGCCGCTCGGTTCTGACGCGCTGACGATCGGCCGCTCCAGCGAGTCGGGGCTCGTGATCCGCGACGACTACACCTCCAGCCACCACGCGCGCCTGCTGCTCTGGGGCGACCAGTGGATGATCCAGGACCTCGACTCCACCAACGGCACCTGGCACGACGGTGCTCGCGTGAGCACGCCGGTGCCCATCCGCGTGGGCGCACCGATCAAGGTCGGCGCGACGACGTTCGAGCTGAGGAAGTAGCCCGCCTCCCATGGTCTTCGAGGGATCGAGCGTCGCCATCTCCCACACGGGGAAGGTGCGCTCCAACAACCAGGATTCGGGCTACGCGGGCTCGAATCTCTTCGTCGTCGCCGACGGGATGGGCGGCCACGCCGGAGGCGACGTCGCCTCGAGCATCGCCGTCCACCGCCTCAAAGACCTCGACCGCCCGTACACGTCGACCGCCGAGGCCGAACAGGCGCTGCAGGAAGCCATCTCCTCGACCGCCGGCGTGCTGATCGACACCGTCGCGCGACGGCCCGAGCTCGCGGGCATGGGCACCACCGTCAGTGGCCTGATCATGGTCGACGACTACGCCGTGATCGCCCACATCGGCGACTCGCGCATCTACCTCTACCGCGACGATGCGCTCACCCAGATCACGACCGACCACACCTTCGTGCAGCGCCTCGTCGACTCGGGTCGCATCACTCCCGAAGAAGCCCGCTACCACCCGCGCCGGTCCGTGCTCATGCGCGTGCTCGGCGACATGGACCCCGACCCCGAGGTCGACACGTTCATCATGCCGACGCAGCCCGGTGATCGCTGGCTGCTCTGCTCCGACGGCCTGTCCGGCGTCGTCGATGACGCCCACACCAGCAAGGTGCTCGGCCACCATTACCCGCCGGGTCGCACCGCCGATCTCCTGCTCAAGCAGGCGCTCGACGGCGGTGCCCCCGACAACGTGACCGTCGTCATCGTCGATGTGGGCGGCAGCCACCCGATGTTCAGCGGTACCGCGACGATCGTCGGCTCGGCATCCAACCCGCAGGGCGTCGACGTGCCGGCCGCCCGCCCCGGGCGCACCAGCTGGCTGCACACCGCCCGCCAGGCTGCCAACGAACCGACGCACTTCGAGCCCGCCGCGGAGTTCCTCGAGGAGCTCATCGAGGAAGACCGACGACGCGCCCGCCGTCGGCGCATCTGGTGGGTCGTCGGCCTGATCGCGATCCTCGCCGCCCTCTCCGCGGCGACGCTCGGCGCCTACGCCTGGACTCAGACGCGGTACTTCGTCGGCGCCGACACCGACACGGTCGTCATCTACCGCGGCATCCAGCAGGACATCGGACCGATCTCCCTCTCGTCCGTCTACGAGGACACCGGCATCTCCCTGAACGATCTGCCCTTCTATCAACGTCTCGCGGTCACCTCGACGATCTCGGCGCGGTCGCTCTCCGATGCCGAGCAGATCGTCGACACCCTGCGCACCACTCTGGAGGGTGAACGATGAGCTCGGCGACCGACACCGTCCAGGCCGACACCACGGTCGTCAAGGCGCTGAGAAAGCTCCGGATGCCGCAGACGCAGCGCAACCGTGAACTCGGGCTGCTGCTGTTCGCCTTCGTGATCAACGGCGCCGCGATCGCCCTCGTGCAGCTGGGCGCGCTCGGCCACATCGACTGGACGTTCCTCTACTACTGCGGCGCGCTGACGGTGCTCGTGCTCGCCCTGCACATCGTGCTGCGCTTCAAGGCCTCTCAAGCCGACCCGTTCGTCGTCCCCATCGCGACCGTGTTGTCGGGTCTGGGCCTCGCGATGATCTACCGCATCGACATCGAAGACCAGAGCACCGGGTGGGACGCCCTCTCGACCCGTCAACTGGTGTGGCTCGCCATCGCGAGCGCCGCGGCGGTCGCCATCGTGATCTTCCTGAAGAACTACCGCGTGCTCTTCCGCTACACGTACGTGTTCGGCTTCGTCGGCATCCTGCTGCTCGTGCTCCCCTTCGTCCCGGGACTGGGCACCGACGCCAACGCCGATGTGTGGATCTCCATCGGCGGTCTCTTCTCCTTCCAGCCGGGCGAGCTGGCGAAGATCGCGCTGGCCATCTTCTTCGCCGGCTATCTCGTGCGCACGCGCGAAGCCCTCACCTCGGTGGGAACGCGTTTCCTCGGCATGACGTGGCCGCGCGCCCGCGAGCTCGGTCCCCTTCTGCTCATCTGGCTCGCCTCGATGGCGATCATTATCTTCCAGCGCGACCTGGGCACGGGTCTGCTCATGTTCGGGATGTTCATCGCGATGATCTACGTGGCCACGGGCAAGACGAGCTGGGCGGTGCTCGGCCTGCTCCTCGCCGTCGGCGGCGCCCTCATCGCCTCGCAGGTGCTCAGCTACGTGGGTGGGCGCTTCCAGAACTGGCTGGACGCCTTCAACCCCGCCGTCATCGACAGCGCGGGCGGCAGCTATCAGCTCGTGAGCGGCATCTTCGGCCTGTCCGAGGGCGGCCTGCTCGGAACCGGTCTCGGCCGCGGACGGCCGGGGCTGACACCCCTATCGCAGAGCGACTACATCTTCCCCAGCATCGGCGAAGAGCTGGGGCTCATCGGCGTCTTCGCGATCCTCTGCCTGTACATGGTGTTCACCAGTCGCGGCATCCGCATCGGCATCGCCGGCCAGGACGACTTCGGAAAGCTGCTGGCCACCGGCCTGTCGTTCACCATCGCGCTCCAGGTGTTCATCATGGTCGGGGGCGTCACCCGACTCATCCCCCTGACGGGGCTGACGACCCCGTTCCTCGCGGCGGGCGGATCGTCGCTGGTGGCCAACTGGATCGTCGTCGCGTTGCTGCTGCGCATCTCGGATGCGGTGCGCTCGCGCCCCCGGGTGGTGATCGGATGACCCGCGAACTGCGACGGCTGTCGCTGATCATGCTGGCCATGTTCGTGGCCCTGTTCGGCGCGACCAGCTGGATCCAGGTCGTCCAGGCCGGCGATCTCAGCGAGAACCCGCTCAATAAGCGCGCGCTCTACGACTCGTTCGAGGTGCAGCGCGGGTCGATCATCGCCGGCGACACCGTCATCGCCGACTCCGTGCCCAGCGACGACGTGTACGCCTGGCAGCGCCAGTACGCCGACCCCCAGATGTGGGCGCCGGTGACCGGCTACATGAACCCGCTGCTGAACTCGGTGACCGGACTCGAGCAGGCGATGAACAAGGAGCTCTCGGGCACCGCCAACTCGCAGTTCCTCTCGCGCGTCGATCAGATCATCACGGGTCAGCCCGCGCGCGGCTCCAACGTGCTGCTCACCCTCGACCCGGCCATCCAGAAGGCCGCCTTCGACGCGCTCGGCACCTATCAGGGCGCCGTCGTCGCCCTCGAGCCCAAGACCGGGCGCGTTCTCGCGATGGTCACGAGCCCGAGCTACGACACCAACGCGATGGCCGTGCACAACGCGCAGCAGGTCAACACGACCTACGACCAGCTGATGAACGCCGCGGTCAACCCGCTCGACAACCGCGCCATCGGTACGCTGAACCCACCCGGGTCGACCTTCAAGCTCGTCGTCGTCTCGGCAGCGCTGGCATCGGGCAAGTTCACGCCCGACTCGACCTTCCCGAACCCCGCGACCTACACGCTGCCGGGCACGTCGACCTCGATCCGCAACTTCGACGGCAACACATGCGGCCCGGGCGATCAGGTCACCATCGCGACCGCCCTGCGCCTGAGCTGCAACATCCCGATGGCCCAGCTCGCCGTCGCCCTCGGTCAGGACGCGCTGCGCGCCGAAGCCGAGAAGTACGGCTTCAACAACGCGAGCATCGACATCCCCCTCGGCGTCGTCACCTCCGCGTACCCGACCAAAGCGCTCGACCAGGCACAGCTCGCGCTGTCGGGTTTCGGTCAGGGCAGCGTCACCGCCACGCCGCTGCAGATGGCGATGGTCGCCGCCGGCATCGCCAACGGTGGCATGGTCATGAAGCCGCGTATGGTCGACCGCGTCGTGGCGCCCGATCTGACCGTGCAGGAGACGTTCGCCGACACCGAGCTGGGTCGTGCGCTGAGTACGACGGATGCCGCGACGATGACCTCGCTGATGATCTCCAATGTCCGTGACGGCGCGGCCAGCGGTGCAACAATAGACGGGGTCGACGTGGCCGGGAAGACCGGTACCGCGGAGCACGGACCCTCGGATCCGTACACTCTCTGGTTCACGGGCTTCGCCCCGGCCAACGACCCGAAAGTGGTCGTCGCCGTGATGGTGGAAAACGGCGGAGGTCTCGGGCAGTCCGGCACGAGCAACGGGATCGCGGCTCCAATCGCGAAGAAAGTCATGGAGGCGGTGCTGAGCAGATGAGACCGACACAGGGTGTGAGCTTCGGTGGACGCTACGAGCTGGATTCGCGGATCGCGATCGGCGGCATGGGTGAGGTCTGGGAGGCCACCGACCATGTGATCGGACGCACCGTCGCGATCAAGATCCTCAAAGACGAGTACATGGGAGACCCGGGCTTCCTGGAGCGCTTCCGTGCCGAGGCCCGCCACGCGGCGCTCGTCAACCACGAGGGGATCGCGAGCGTCTTCGACTACGGCGAGGAGAACGGCTCCGCCTTCCTCGTGATGGAGCTCGTCCCCGGGGAAGCCCTGTCGACCATCCTCGAGCGCGAGGGCTCGCTGTCCACCGACAAGACCCTCGACATCGTCGCTCAGACCGCGGCCGCCCTGCAGGCCGCGCACGCCGCCGGCCTCGTGCACCGCGACATCAAGCCGGGGAACCTGCTCATCACACCCGACGGACGGGTGAAGATCACCGACTTCGGCATCGCCCGCATCGCCGATCAGGTACCGCTCACGGCCACCGGTCAGGTGATGGGAACCGTGCAGTACCTGTCGCCGGAGCAGGCGTCGGGCCATGCGGCATCCCCCGCGACCGACATCTACTCGCTGGGCATCGTCGCCTACGAGTGCCTCGCCGGCAAGCGTCCCTTCACCGGGGAGTCGCAGGTGGCGATCGCGATGGCGCAGATCAACGACACCCCGCCGCCGCTGGCCGCCACCATCGCCGAACCGGTGCGCAACTTCGTGATGAGCATGATCGCGAAGAAGCCCGAGGACCGTCCCGCGACCGCTTCGGCGGTCGCCCGCGCGGCGACCGCACTCCGTCGCGGCGATGTCGCCGGCGCGGCGGCCATCGTCCCGGCGATCGCCGGCGGCTTGGCCATGGACGAGGCGACCAAGCTCCTCACGCCGGGCGTCGCGACCCAGGAGGCCACACGTCTGCTGCCGACGGCGGGAGCGGTGGGCGCCGTCGCGGCCGCCGACGCCGCGGACGAGCCGCAGAAGAAGAAGCGCAGCCCGTGGACGTGGCCGCTGGTCGCGCTCATCGCGCTGCTGCTCATCGTGCTGGGCGGCACGCTGTTCGCCCTCTTCGCGAATCAGGGCGCGCAGCCCGCTCCGACGTCGAGCGCGCCATCGCAGACACCCAGCCGCTCCGCGACGCCCCCGTCACCCTCGGCGAGTCCCACGACGGTGGCCATCGACAGCCTTGGACTGATCGGGCAGACGTGTGACGCCGCAAAGGCCATCGCTGAGAAGGCCGGTTTCACCAACGTCTCCTGCGAGCGGGGATCCGCGGCAACGACGCAGGACGAGGTCGGCAAGGTGTACCAGACCAACCCGACCACGGGCAACGTCAAGCTCAGCAGCCCGGTGACGCTGACCTTCTACGACGAGATGAGCCCGATCGGCACGCCGAACGCGCCGACGGTGACGAACGACCCGAAGGGGTCGCAGACCTTCACCGTGACGTGGGATGCGTTCAGCGGATGCCCGGCCGGGTCCTCGGTGACCGCGTACAACTTCACCGTGATCAACGGCACCTTCAACGCCAACAACAGCACGACCTACCAGTCGCCCACCGCTCCGCGGAGCCTTCAGGTGACGGCGGACAAGAACGTGCAGCCGGGCTCGTTGATCCTCGTGAAGTACAGCGCGCAGTGCGGCGATCGCACGAGCCCGGACTCGCAGGAGGGTCAGGCTCCGATCCCGACGACGACGACGCCCACGGGCACGCCGGCTCCCTGAGCGGCGTCGCGCCCCCGGGGTGGGGGGCGCGGACTGACGGGGTCCAGGGGTCGCACAGGAGGGTTCTATTAGGCTGGCTATGAGTCAGCCCAGGGGAGAGAAGTGTCTGCAGATCCGCGTGTGCTGTCCGAGCGGTATCGGGTCGATGAACTCATCGGCCGCGGAGGCATGGCCAGCGTGTATCGCGGGCAGGACCTGACCCTCGGGCGTCAGGTGGCCATCAAGATCCTCAAGCGGGAGCTCGCCGAAGACAGCGCGTTCCGCACTCGGTTCCGGCTCGAGGCGCAGTCGGCATCGAGGATGTCGCACCCCGCGATCGTCCGCGTCTACGACGCCGGTGAAGATGCCGAGACCGACCCGGACGGCTCGACGCATCCCGTGCCGTACATCGTGATGGAACTCGTGGAGGGCACCCTTCTCAAGGATGTCGTCAGCGATGGCGGCGTGCCCGTCGGCGACGCGATCCGCTACGTCGACGGCATCCTCGAAGCACTCGAGTACTCCCATCGCGCCGGCGTCGTCCACCGCGACATCAAGCCCGGAAACGTCATGATCACCGCCGGCGGCCAGGTGAAGGTGATGGACTTCGGCATCGCGCGCGCCGTGTCCGACTCTTCCTCCACCGTCGCCGAGACCACCGCGATCATCGGCACCGCGGCCTACCTGTCGCCGGAGCAGGCCAAGGGCGAGCCGGTCGATGCGCGCGCCGACCTCTACTCCGCCGGCATCGTGCTGTACGAGCTGCTCACCGGTCGCCAGCCCTTCCGCGGCGAGTCACCGGTCGCCGTCGCCTACCAGCACGTGAGCGAGACGCCCCTGCCGCCGTCCGAACTGGTCGATGCGATCCCGCGCTCGATCGACGCCGTGGCGCTGCGCGCTCTCGCCAAGGACCCGTTCCAGCGATACCAGGACGCGGCGTCGTTCCGCCAGGCGCTCGACGCCACCGTGGACGGTCACGCCCCCACGAAGAAGCAGGTCGGCGCGCTGGCGAGCGAGCTGTACGGTGCGAATCCGCGACAGGCTGCAGAGACAGCCCGGTCGCTGCGACAGCTCACCGCCGACACCACGATGCGACGGACGCAGGCCGGACCCCCGGCCGCCTGGATCTGGGCCGGCGTGGCGCTGCTCGCCGTCGTGCTGATCTCCGTGCTGATCTGGGTGATCACGATACGTCCCGGCGGCGCGGTTCCCCAGAACTCGCGCGTCGTCGAGGACGTCGTCGACATGTCGTGGGACCGCGCCAGCGAGAAGCTGGCGGGGCAGGATCTCGAGGCGAAGCGCGTGGACCAGAGCGACGACGGGATCGTCGCCGGCAACGTCATCCGCACCGATCCCGCCGCAGGCACCATCGTCGCGCCCGGCCAGACGATCACGGTCTACGTCTCCACGGGACAGCAGACCAGCGCCATGCCCGATATCGCCGGAAAGTCCTCCACAGATGCCGAAGCGGCTCTGAAGGCCGTCGGATTGCAGCTCGGCGCCGTGACGACGCGCAGCGATCCCGACCTCGCCCAGGGCATCGTGATCTCCGCCGACCAGACCGCCGGCACGCAGATCCCGGTCGGAACGCGCGTGAACCTCACGGTCGCCAGCGGCAAGGTCGCTCTGGTGAATCTCGTCGGTTACACCGTCGACGCGGCGACCCGCGACCTCACGTCCGATGACCTCAAGCTCACCGCGAGCGTCGTCGAAGACCCGTCGTGCCCCGCCGTGGGATCGACACCGATCGTCGCCGGGCAGTCACTGCCCCCGGGCGACGTGCCGATCCACTCCACGGTCGAGCTCCGCGTCTGCACCGGAAAGTAGTCCGCGCAGGGGCCGCAGCTCACGGCCCCGCGCCTCGGCGCCGGTGACTCCGAGGCGCTCGAGCCATGCGCCCAGCAGCAGATGGCCCCCCTCGGTGAGCACCGACTCGGGATGAAACTGCACCCCCCAGAGCGGCAGGTCACGGTGGGCGAGTCCCATGATGACTCCGGACGACGTCTGCGCTGTCACCTGGAGTTCGGCGGGCAGGGAGTCCGGAACGACGGCGAGGGAGTGGTATCGCGTCGCGGGGAAGGGTGAGGGCAGTCCCGTGAAGGGGAACGCGCCGTCGTGCCACACCTGCGACGTCGTGCCGTGGCGCAGTCGGGGGGCTTCGGCGACCGTCGCGCCGAACGCCGCCGCGAGCACCTGGTGGCCCAAGCACACCCCGAGCAGAGGGATCCCCTGACCCCCCGCCGCGCGCACGATGTCGATCGACGCCCCGGCATCCGCGGGGGCGCCGGGCCCCGGCGAGATCAGCACTCCGGCATACGGCGCGATCAACGCACTCGCCTCGTCGACGGCATCCGCTTCGACCATGTCGGTCGTCGCACCCAGCTCCTGCAGATAGCCGGTGAGCGTGTGGACGAAGCTGTCGTGGTTGTCGACGACGAGGACGCGACGCCCGTCAGCCGCCGACCGTGGCATCCTGCGGATTGATGAACTGGCCGACCCACGGGAACACGTACCAGAACAGCCCGTAGAGCACCGCGGCGAGCAGGACCAGCAGAATCACGATGCGCACCCAGGCCGGGCCGGGCAGAACGCGCCAGAGGGCGGCATACATCAGGCGGACACTCCCTGGGTCAGCGAGGCGGGCGGTCCCGCCGAGGTCGGAGTGAAGCTCTCGAACACGGCGTATGCGATGATGCGCTCGAGCATGTTGAGCTTCGGGGCACAGCTGGTCAGGGTGAGGTAACGGCCGTTGGCCGCCATGCCCACCTGCTGCGGAACGGGCAGCAAGACCTCGACCTGCGTCGCCTGAACGTACTCGAGAGTACGGAAGCGATAGGTGTACCAGCCGTCCGGGGTCTGGATGACGATGGCGTCGCCGATCACGAGCTTGTCGATCGGGTCGAAGGGTGCGCCCGAGGTCCACCGATGGGCGGCGTACACGGTGTTGCCGACCTCTCCGGGCATGGCGGTGTCGGTGTAGTGACCGATCTCGCCCGCGTCGAGGATGTCGTGACGGCCGGTGCCCGCGGCCACGGTGAACTGCCAGTTCGGCCCGAAACGCGGGATGAACATGACCCCGAACTGCTGACCGTAGTCCTTCTGCGCCATCACCGGAACGACCGGTGCGGCGGCCTCCGGAGATGAGCTCGCGCTCGGAGACGGAGACGGAGTGTCGGATGCCGTCGGGCTCTGCGATGCCTGCTGCAGCCAGCTCTGCGACAGCGCACTGGCCTCGGTGTGCTTCTGAGACCCGATGATCCAGTCACCGATCCACATCTGCCAGGCGACGTAGAGCAGTGCGACGACGCCGGCCGTGATCAGCAGCTCGCCGAGCACGCCGAGGAAAGAGGCTCGTCGCCGCGGCTTCACCGGCTTGACCGGGCGCGCCGCCGGGGACGTGCCCTCCGGCTCCTGCGAGTTCGTCTGCGCCGGGATCGTCGGCCCGGACCCCTCCGACTGCGCGGCAAGACGCCGCGCACGTCGAGACGTGTGCTCGAGGGGGTCGATGCCCTCGGCTGCGTTGTCGCCGGTGCCGTCCTTCACGCTGTGATTGTCGCACAGCGTGGCTGGGGGAGACCTGCCAGGTAGAATCTTGGCCATGGCGCGTTCAGGAAAGCACGACGAGCAGGTCGCGGAGTACGGCGAAGGCGAGTCCGCACCCAACCCGGTGTGGTTCAAGCCCATCATGCTCGGGCTCATGATCCTGGGGCTGCTGTGGGTGATCGTGTTCTACCTGAGCAACCAGGCGCTGCCGATTCCCGGCATCGCCGGATGGAACCTCGTCATCGGCTTCGGGATCGCCTTCATCGGGTTCCTGATGACGACGCGCTGGCGCTGACCGCCACCCCTCGGCCTCTCCACAGGTGTCAGTGCCTGTGAGTTACACGGGTGTAATTCATCCCCATCTGTGGATGAACCTGTGGATAAGTCTCCGCTGACGGCCTAGGCGTAGATGAACAAGGGCACCGCGAGGAGGCCCAGCAGACCCGCCCCGACCGCGACGAGCAACCATACTTGCAGCGCCCGTTGTCGGATCTTGCGCGTCCGGGCGAAGATCACGCCGATCAGCGCACCCACGAGCCCGCCGCCGATGTGAGCCGGCCACGCGATGCCCGATCCGGGCAGGAACGTGATCACGAGGTTGATCCCGAGAAGCACGGCGATCGCGGTGACGTTGGCGCCGAGGTGACGACCGATGACGAACATCGCGCCCAGAAGACCCCAGACCGCACCGGAAGCGCCAACGACCCATGTCGTCGGCGCGACGAAGGCGCCCAGCACGGATCCACCCAACGCGCTCAGGAGGTAGAGCGCCAAGAAACGCCATCGCCCGAGCAGCGGTTCGAGACTGCGTCCCAGCGCCCACAGCGCCAGCATGTTGAAGGCGATGTGGAAAGGGCTCGCGTGCACGAGCGTCACGGTCAACAATCGCCAAGGCTGCGTGTAGGCCAGCCACGGTGCGAACGCGAAAAGACTCTGAACCAGCGGGCCGATGCCCGGGATCAGTCCGATCAGGTAGAACACGGTGGTGACGATGACCAACGTGTACGTCACGACCGGTTTGCCGTCGATGCCGGACGGACGCCGTCGCGGCATCCGCGTGACATTCGCCTTGGCGGCCTGGCGCTGCTCGGCGAGACACTCCGGACAGATCACGCCCACCGGAAGCGGTGTCTGGCACTCTCCGCAGATGGTGCGCAGACACCGCTGGCAGAGCACGAAGCTCTGACGGTCAGGATGCCGGTAACAGAAGTTGTCCGGGTTGGTGCGGATGCCGGAGTCGGTCACGCGGGCCGGTTCCGCTCTCTTCAGGCGGGGACGACGTCGATCGAGCTGATCACGACGGGCTCGATCGGGCGGTCGCCCGCGGCGGTCGGAACGGCCGAGATCGCGTCGACGACGGCACGCGAGACGTCATCGGCGACCTCGCCGAAGATCGTGTGCTTGCCGTTGAGCCACGGCGTCGGATCGGTCGTGATGAAGAACTGCGAGCCGTTGGTGCCCTCGGCCTTGCCCGTGATGGCGTTGCGGCGCAGTCCGGCGTTGGCCATCGCGAGCAGGTAGGGCGCACCGAAGGTGAGCTCGGGGTGGATCTCGTCGTTGAAGTTGTAGCCCGGGCCCCCGACGCCCTGACCGAGCGGGTCGCCGCCCTGGATCATGAAGTTCGGGATGATGCGGTGGAAGATGACGTCCTTGTACAGCGGACCCTCGCCGGGCTTGCCGGTCGCCGGGTGCGTCCAGGCCTGCGAGCCGTCGGCCAGACCCGTGAAGTTCTGCACGGTGCGCGGTGCGTGGTCTCCGAAGAGGTTGACGACGATGTCGCCGTGGTTGGTGTGGATGGTCGCGACGGCGGTGTGGATCGGCATGCCTAGCATTCTCTCACCTGTCAACCCCTCGCGAGGCCCGGGAGGTCTGGCAAGATGGGATGAAACCCAGCCGGAACCCAGGGAGGGCACCGTGAGCCTCAGCCGCAAGCGCAAGAAGGAACTCCGCAAGCTCCAGCACCAGGCGAACACGCTGTGGGAGTCGCAGCAGGTCCTGATCGGACAGGCGGGCGAGGTCGCCCGCGAAGCCGGCCGCCAGCTCGGCAACTACAACCGCGAGCAGGTCGTGCCGACCGTGCAGCACACCTACGAGAAGTACGCCGCCCCCTATGTCGAGCAGGGCGTCGCGACCTCCAAGAAGGTCTACAACGACAAGGTCGTCCCGACGGCGGGTGCCCTGATCGGTTCGGCGCTCTCGGTGTGGGATGCCGCGAACGAGAAGCGCCAGGATCTGGCCGCCGGTCGGGGTTTCGGATCGATCGACCTCGCCGCCCTGCAGAAGAAGGCCGACAAGTACGGCAAGAAGGCGACGAAGCAGCTGAGCGTCCCCGCTGCGAAGAAGGGGATCGGCGCCGGGGGCGTCATCGCGATCCTCCTCGGCATCGCGGCGGCGGCCGGCGTGGTCTACGCGGCGTGGCAGACCCTTCGCGCGGACGACGAGTTGTGGGTGGCGGACGACCCGCTGCGCGCCCCGGATGCCTGATCCCCTCGACCGCGTCCGAGATGCGGCCGCCGCGCGCGACCTGGCCATCGAGCTTCGTGAGCGGCCCGCGGCATCCAACCTTGCGGAGGCGGCCGGCCTGCTCGGTCTGCAGCCTGCTGACATCGTCAAGACACTCGTGGTCAAGAAGTCCGACGACACGTATCTGTTCGCGTTGATCCCGGGAGATCTGGCGATCTCCTGGCCGAAACTGCGCGCGCTGGTCGGGGTGAACAAGCTGAGACTCCCCGAGCCGGAGCTCGCTCTGGCCGCGACCGGCTACGAGCGGGGAACCATCGTGCCGATCGGCAGCACGAACGACTGGCCGGTGTACGCGGACGCGTCGATCGTGGGCAGACGTATCGCGATGGGTGCCGGGGCTCACGGCTACAGCCTGTTCGTCGACGCCGACGACCTCATCCGTGCATACGATGCGACGGTCGCCGACATCTCGCAGCCGGCGGCGTCCTGAGCGCGTCGCGCTGCGCGCTCAGACCGCGCCGGTGACGGCCACCCCGGCCATCCCGAGCGCGATGTCGACGAGCTTCACCCGTTGCGGCGGCAGCGCCGTGAGGTCGAACCACTCCGCCCGATCGGTCGATCCGTTCTTCTCGTGGCGCAGCTGACCTCCCGTCACCTGCGCGCGGTACACGATGCGCAGTGTGTGCAGGGGCTCGGTGTCGGCGGCGAAGACCCGGCGGTTCGCCGGGATCACGCGGGAGTGGATGCCGAGGAGCGTGCCGATCCGCACGCGGTACCCGGTCTCCTCCCACACCTCTCGGCGCGCGGCATCCACGGGATCCTCGCCCTCTTCCAGGCCGCCGCCGGGCATGGTCCAGGCTCCCCGGCGCCCCTGGTGCCAGTGGGCGAGCAGCACGCGGTCGGACTCGTCGACGACGACGGCGTAGGCGGCGACCCGCAAGTCCATGCCGAGAGCCTAGCGGTCGCGATCGGCAGATCCGAGGGTCAGACCGAAGCCGTCCGCAGCTCGCGTTCACGCAGCGCGCGTTCGACGGATTCGACATCGCGGACGGCTCCGCGATCGGCCGAGGTCGCCATCGCCGCGTACGCCCGCAGCGCCAATGACACCGGTCGCTGACGATCACGCGGCGCGTATCCGCCCTCGTCCAGCAGTCGGGCGCGACGTCGCTCGAGCTCGTCGTCGTCCACACGCAGGCTCATCGACCGCGACGGGATGTCGATGTCGACGATGTCACCGTCTTCGACGAGGGCGATGATCCCACCGCTGGCTGCTTCCGGCGAGACGTGACCGATGGACAGACCCGACGTGCCGCCCGAGAAACGACCGTCGGTCACCAGGGCGCACACCTTGCCCAGGCCCCGGCCCTTGAGGAACGAGGTGGGATGCAGCATCTCCTGCATACCCGGGCCGCCCTTGGGACCCTCGTACCGGATCACGACGACGTCACCCGGCTGCACCTTCTTGCCGAGGATCTTCGCCACCGCCTCCTCTTGCGACTCGCAGACCACCGCAGGACCCGAGAACACCAGGATCGAGGGGTCCACGCCCGCGGTCTTGACCACGGCGCCGTCCACCGCGAGGTTGCCGCGCAGCACCGCGAGACCACCGTCGGCGGAGTAGGCGTGCGCGACGGAGCGGATGCAGCCGTTCTCGGCATCCTCGTCCAGGGTCGCCCAGCGCTCCGACTGCGAGAACGCGCTCGAGGAGCGCACGCCTCCGGGTGCCGCGTGCCAGAGCTCACGCGCCGCGTCGGAAGCCGTGCCCCCGCGCACGTCCCACTCGCCCAGCCACGCGTCCAGCGAGGCCGCGTGGATCGACGAGACATCGGCGTTGAGCAGCCCCGCGCGGTGCAGCTCGCCGAGGATGGTGGGGATGCCGCCGGCGCGGTGCACGTCCTCCATGTAGTACATGCGGCCGTAGGCCGGGTTGGGTGCGATCTTCGCGAGGCACGGCACGCGACGGGAGATGGCGTCGATCTCGTCGAGACCGAAGTCGATGCCGGCCTCGTGCGCCGCGGCCAGCAAGTGCAGGATCGTGTTCGTCGATCCGCCCATCGCGATGTCGAGCGCCATCGCGTTGGCGAAGGCCGCCGGGCTCGCGACGGCGCGCGGGAGCACCGACGCGTCGTCTTCGTCGTAGAAGGCGCGGGTGATCTGGACCGCGACCTCCCCGGCCTTCTCGTACAGTGCCCGGCGGGCGGTGTGGGTCGCCAGTACCGAGCCGTTGCCGGGGAGGGCGAGGCCGAGCGCCTCGACGAGACAGTTCATCGAGTTCGCTGTGAACATGCCCGAGCACGATCCGCACGTCGGGCAGGCGTTCTCCTCGATGCGCTGGATGTCGGCATCCGACACCGTGTCGTTCGCCGCCTCGGAGATCGCGTCGACCAGGTCGAGGGTGCGGACGGTCCCGTCGACCAGAGTCGCCCGGCCCGACTCCATCGGGCCGCCCGAGACGAAGACGGTCGGAATGTTGAGGCGGAGGGCCGCCATCAGCATTCCGGGCGTGATCTTGTCGCAGTTGGAGATGCACACGAGCGCGTCGGCCTGGTGCGCGTTGACCATGTATTCCACCGAGTCGGCGATCAGATCGCGTGAGGGCAGCGAGTACAGCATGCCACCGTGCCCCATGGCGATGCCGTCGTCGACGGCGATGGTGTTGAACTCGCGCGGGATGCCGCCGGCCGCGGTGATCGCGTCGGAGACGATGCGGCCCACCGGCTGCAGGTGCGTGTGGCCGGGGACGAACTCGGTGAAGCTGTTCGCGACGGCGATCATCGGCTTGCCGAAGTCGGCCGCGTTCACGCCAGCGGCGCGGAACAGGGCACGGGCGCCGGCAGCGTTGCGGCCGTGAGTGACGGTGCGAGAGCGCAGAGGGGTGGGCATGGTTCCACTCTGGATGCCGCGGCACGCGGTCGGAAGTCTGCGCTGCTCCTAGTAGTGGCAGTACTAGGTTTGTGGGGTGACTGACGAGAGCACCCGCGACGACGGCCGTCAGCGGCGGCAGGAGCTGGGCTCGTTCCTGCGACGCCAACGCGAGCGCCTGGAGCGGGCCGCCTACGGGCTGCCGCCGGCCGGCCGTGGTCGCGCCGTGGGCCTCCGACGTGAGGAGGTCTCGTACCTGTCGGGGGTGAGCGTCACCTGGTACACGTGGCTCGAGCAGGGGCGCGACATCCACCCCTCGCGCCAAGTCCTGGACGCCGTCGCGGCGGCGCTTCGCCTCACCGACGCCGAACACGACTACGTCCTCAGTCTCGTCGGTCTCGCACCGCGGCCGGCCGTGCGCGCGGATGCCGTAGACGTCGCGCCCGCCCACGTGCAGCGCTTTCTCGACGCCCTCGACGAGCATCCGGCCTATGCACTCGCCCCCGACTGGGGGATCGCCGGGTGGAACAGCGCGTACGAGCGCCTGTACCCCGGCGTGGCCACGACCTCGTCGGAAGATCGCAACCTTCTGTGGCTGGTCTTCACCGACCCCTCGGTGCGCTCGCTGCTGGACGACTGGGACGACACGAGCCGGAGATTCCTCGCCGAGTTCCGCGCCGAGGCCGGACCTCGTCTGGGAGATCCGCGCTACCGCGATCTGGTTGCGCGACTGATCGCGGCCAGCGACGACTTCCGCACCCGGTGGAACGAGCACGGCGTGGGGGGCTTCGTCTCGCGCGAGCGCGTGTTCCGCCATCCCGAACGGGGGCGGCTGGTGTTCGAGCACCACCAGCTGCGACCGTCGGACCACACCGATGTGCAGCTCGTGGTCTATGTCGCGGATGCCGAGACCCGACGGCGCTTCGCGCGCACGACGGACTGAGGCTGCGCCGCCGGTCAGGCGAGCTTCGCGACGATCGCGGCGATGCGTCGCGTGCGGGTCTCGTCCGTCTTGGCCGAGACGACGTTCGTGACGTGCGCCTTTCGCGCGCTGGGAGCGAGCGCGTCGAAGCGCGCGCGGATCCCGGCATCGTCCAAGGCGACGGCGAGATCGTCCGGGACCTCGACCGTCCGCGGTGTCGTGTCGAGCTCGAGGGTGACCTCGATCGCGTCACCGCCGGCGAGGCCGGTCGCCGCGCGCTTGTCGGACGAGAACGGGATGAGGTGGCGTCCACCCATCACCGCGAGCGTGCTCGGGTAGGTGAAGCCGTTCACGGTGACCGTGACCGCTGCACGGCTGCCGCCGCCGAGGGCCTCGACCACCTCGGGGGGAACCACGATGCCGGTGTTGTTTCCCTGCTGGAAGAGCGTCGTTTCGAACCGCATGCTGCGAGTATGTCAGCGTGCGAGGCCGAGGGGAGAAAAACTGTGGAGCCTAGGAGATTCGAACTCCTGACATCCTGCTTGCAAAGCAGGCGCTCTACCAACTGAGCTAAGGCCCCGGACGGGTAGTGGTGGGGCTACCAGGACTTGAACCTGGGACCTCTTCATTATCAGTGAAGCGCTCTAACCGCCTGAGCTATAGCCCCGTCCGGAGGCGGCGTTGCCGCCGTCAACCTCCAAGACTTTACCCGACGAGCGGGCAAACAAAAAATCGGTCAGTTGGACGTGAAGCCGACGAGCAGTCCGCCGGTCACCTTGACCATCAGGTTGTAGATCCCGGCGACGACGGCGCCCAGCACCGTGATCACGATCAGGTTCAGGATGGCCACCACGGAGGAGAACGCCATGACCTGCGCCAGGTTGATCACATCGCTCAACTTGAAGTTGTCGTCGAAGGCCTTGAAGAGGTCGTCGAGCTTGCCGATCAGTCCCGTCGTGCTGAGCACCGTGTAGATCAAAAAGCTCGCCACCACCGTGACGATCGCGACGGCCACCGCGGCGAGGAAGGACAGCTTCACGGCGGACCAGAAGTCCACGTACACGAGGCGCAGACGCACCTGCTTGGCGCTGGTCTTACTGGATGACTTCTTGGCGAGCTTGTCGGCTACCGTGCTCATGCGTCGGTGTCACTTCCTTCGGGGCGCGAAGCGGGGGAGTCTTCGGCGTCGGTGGTCTCGGCCGGGTCCTGCTCCGCTCGGAGCGCTCGCTCCGAGTTCCGTGCGATTGCGAGGATGCGATCGTCGTCGTCGGGACGGGCGAAGACCACTCCCATGGTGTCGCGACCCTTCGCAGGCACCTCGGCCACGGCAGAGCGTACCACCTTGCCGCTGGCAAGAACCACCAAGACCTCGTCGTCCTCACCGACGATCAGACCGCCCGCGAGATCGCCCCGGTCCTCGTTCAGCTTGGCGACCTTGATGCCCAGTCCGCCACGTCCCTGGAGGCGGTACTGGTCGACAGCGGTGCGCTTGGCGTACCCGCCTTCGGTCACGACGAAGACGTAGGCATCGTCCTTCGCGACGGATGCCGACAGCAGCGTGTCACCCTCACGGAACGACATCCCCTTCACACCCTCGGTCGAGCGGCCCATGGGACGCAGCGACTCGTCGGTCGCGGTGAAGCGCAGCGACATGCCCTGACGGGAGATGAGGAGGATGTCGTCGGTGTCGTCGACGAGCAGCGCGCTGACGACCTCGTCGCCGTCCTCCTCATCCTGCCCGCGCAGGCGGATCGCGATGATGCCACCCTGACGATTGGTGTCGTACTCGCTGAGGAAGGTCTTCTTGATCTTGCCGTCGCGGGTCGCGAGCACGAGGTACTGGGCGACCTTGTAGTCGCGGATGTCCAGGATCTGCGCGATCTCCTCACCCGGCTGCAGTGCCAGCAGGTTCGCGACGTGCTGACCCTTCGCGTCGCGGCCGGCCTCGGGAACCTCGTACGCCTTCGACCGGTAGACGCGGCCCTTGGTGGTGAAGAAGAGCAGCCAATGATGTGTGGTCGTCACGAAGAAGTGCTCGACGACATCGTCGGCCCGCAGCTGGGCGCCCTTGACGCCCTTGCCGCCGCGATGCTGGGAACGATAGTTGTCGCTGCGCGTGCGCTTGATGTACCCGTCGCGGGTGACGGTGATGACCATCTCCTCTTCCGGGATGAGGTCTTCCATCGACATGTCGCCGTCGAAGCCGTGCAGGATGTGCGTGCGACGGTCGTCACCGAACTTGTCGACGATGCCGGTGAGCTCCTCGGCGATGATCGTCCGCTGGCGCGCCGGCGAGACGAGGATGTCGTTGAGATCGGCGATCTGCGCCTCGAGCTCCGTCGCCTCGTCGATGATCTTCTGCCGCTCCAGCGCGGCGAGGCGACGCAGCTGCATGGCCAGGATCGCGTCGGCCTGGATGTCGTCGATCTCCAGGAGCGCCTTGAGTCCTTCGCGGGCCTCCTCGACCGTCGGCGAGCGACGGATGAGCGCGATGACCTCGTCGAGCGCGTCGAGTGCCTTCAGGTACGCACGCAGGATGTGCATGCGCTCCTCGGCCTTGCGGAGTCGGAAGGCCGTGCGACGGACGATCACCTCGACCTGGTGCTCGATCCAGTACGTGATGAACCCGTCCAGGGCCAGCGTGCGCGGCACCCCGTCGACGATCGCCAGCATGTTGGCGCCGAAGTTCTCCTGCAGCTGGGTGTGCTTGTAGAGGTTGTTCAGCACGACCTTGGCGACGGCATCCCGCTTGAGGACGATGACGAGACGCTGACCCGTGCGATCGCTCGTCTCGTCGCGGATGTCGGCGATGCCGGTGATGCGACCATCGCGCGCGAGATCGCGGATCTTCAGCGCGACGTTGTCGGGGTTGACCTGGTAGGGCAGCTCGGTGATCACGAGGCACGTGCGGCCCTGGATCTCCTCGACGTTCACGACGGCGCGCATCGTGATCGAACCCCGACCGGTGCGCTGCGCTTCGCGGATGCCCTTGGTTCCGAGGATCTGCGCCCCGGTGGGGAAGTCCGGCCCGTGGATGCGGCTCATGAGCGCCTCGAGCAGCTCCTCGCGCGGCGCGTCCGGGTTCTCCAGCGCCCACAGCGCGCCTTCCGCGACCTCGCGGAGGTTGTGCGGCGGGATGTTGGTCGCCATGCCGACCGCGATGCCGACCGAGCCGTTGACCAGCAGGTTCGGGAAGCGCGACGGCAGCACCGTCGGCTCCTGCGTCTTGCCGTCGTAGTTCGGCTCGAAGTCGACGGTGTCCTCGTCGATGTCGCGCACCATCTCCATGGCGAGCGCGGCCATCTTCGTTTCGGTGTACCGCGGCGCGGCCGCACCCTGGTTGCCCGGGGATCCGAAGTTTCCCTGACCGTCGGCCAGCGGGTAGCGCAGCGACCACGGCTGCACGAGGCGCACGAGCGCGTCGTAGATCGCACTGTCACCGTGCGGGTGATACTGACCCATCACCTCGCCGACGACGCGCGCGCACTTGTTGAAGCTCTTGTCAGGGCGGTAGCCCCCGTCGTACATGCCGTAGATGACACGGCGGTGCACGGGCTTCAGACCGTCACGGACGTCGGGCAGGGCGCGGCCGACGATGACGCTCATCGCGTAGTCGAGATAGCTGCGCTGCATCTCGACCTGGAGGTCGACCTGGTCGATGTTGCCGTGGTTGTGGCCGGCGTTCGGGTCGGGGCGTTCTTCGTCAGTCATGTCTTCTCGTTCTCACGGGGGCCGGGGTGCGTGTGTCGCGTTTCGACTCGTCGCTGCGCTCCTCGCTCGACGAATCGAAAGGCATCAGATGTCGAGGAAGCGGACGTCCTTGGCGTTGCGCTGGATGAAGCTGCGTCGCGACTCGACGTCCTCACCCATGAGCACCGAGAAGATCTCGTCCGCTGCGGCCGCGTCATCGATCGTCACCTGACGGAGCGTGCGGGTGTTGTGGTCCATGGTCGTCTCCCACAACTCCTTCGGGTTCATCTCTCCGAGACCCTTGTATCGCTGGATGCCCGACTCCTTGGGAATGCGCTTGCCCCCGGCCAGACCGTCGGCAAGGAGCGCATCGCGCTCGCGGTCGCTGAACACGTACTCGTGCTCGGCATTGGTCCACTTCAGGCGATACAGCGGCGGCATGGCGAGATAGACGAAGCCGGCCTCGATGAGTCCGCGCATGTAGCGGAACAGCAACGTCAGCAGCAGCGTCGTGATGTGCTGGCCGTCGACGTCGGCATCGGCCATCAGCACGATCTTGTGATACCGCGCCTTGGCGACGTCGAAGTCCTCGCCGATGCCGCAGCCGAACGCCGAGATGATCGCCTGGATCTCGTTGTTGCCGAGCGCACGGTCCAATCGCGCCTTCTCGACATTGAGCACCTTGCCGCGCAGCGACAGGATCGCCTGCGTCTCGGGGTCGCGACCGCGGACGGCCGAGCCGCCGGCCGAGTCGCCCTCGACGAGGAAGATCTCACTGATCGACGGGTCTTTGCTCGTGCAGTCCTTGAGCTTGTCGGGCATGGATGCCGACTCGAACACGCTCTTGCGGCGCGCGGTCTCGCGCGCCTTGCGTGCGGCCAACCGTGCCGTGGCGGCATCGATGGCCTTCATGATGACGCGCTTCGCCTGGGCGGGGTTGCGGTCGAGCCAGTCGGTGAGCTGATCGCCGACGACCTTCTGCACGAACGCCTTCGCCTCGGTGTTGCCGAGCTTCGTCTTGGTCTGTCCCTCGAACTGCGGTTCCGACAGCTTCACGGAGATGACGGCGGTGAGGCCCTCGCGGATGTCCTCGCCCGTGAGGTTGTCGTCCTTCTCCTTGAGCAGGCCCTTCTCACGCGCGTACTTGTTGATGTACGTGGTCATCGCCGCGCGGAAGCCCTCTTCATGGGTGCCGCCCTCGTGCGTGTTGATCGTGTTCGCGAAGGTGAAGACGTTCTCGGTGTAGCTCGTGGTCCACTGCATGGCGAGCTCGAGCGAGATGTGGCGCTCCGTGTCCTCGGATTCGACCTCGATGATCTCGTCGTTGACGACCTCGGCCTTGCGGATCTTGTTGAGGTACTCGACGTAGTCCACCAGTCCGCGCTCGTAGTGGAAGTCGTCGAAGGGCTGCTTCTCGACGGCCTGGCCGTCCTCACCGTCGACGAGGTAGGCCGACGAGGGACGCAGATCACTCAGCGTGATGCGCAGCCCCTTGTTGAGGAACGCCGTCTGCTGGAAGCGCGTGCGCAGGGTGTCGTAGTCGAAGTCGATCGTCTCGAAGATCGACGCGTCCGGCCAGAACGTGATGGTCGTGCCGGTCTCCTCGGTCGCCTCGTCCTGGCTCAGCGGGGCCTGCGGCACACCGCCGTCGCGGAACGACTGCCGCCACACGTGTCCCTGCCGACGTACTTCGACATCCAGCCGGGTCGACAGCGCATTGACCACCGACGAGCCGACGCCGTGCAGTCCACCGGAGACCGCATACCCGCCGCCGCCGAACTTGCCGCCGGCGTGGAGCACGGTCAGCACGACCTCCACGGTCGACTTGCCCTCGGTCTTGTGCATGTCGACCGGAATGCCACGACCGTTGTCGACCACGCGGATCGCGCCGTCTTCGAGGATCGTGACCGTGATGGTGTCGCAGTAGCCCGCGAGTGCCTCGTCGACGGAGTTGTCGACGATCTCGTACACGAGGTGGTGGAGGCCGCGCTCACCGGTCGAGCCGATGTACATGCCGGGGCGCTTGCGCACCGCCTCGAGGCCTTCGAGCACCTGGATGGCGTCGGCCCCGTAATCGTTCTCGACCTTCTGTGACTGCTTCGGAGGAAGTTCCTGAGGAACGCTGTCGGGGGTATCGGACGTCATAGGTTTCGAGCGCTCCTGGATGGTCGATCAGAGACGTCTCATTCTACCCCCACACGACCCTCGAAAGCCCGGAGAAGGCCCCTGTGGCGCCCTGAAATCGTTCCAGATGCCCTCGGACCCTCTTCAGCCGTAG
Source organism: Microbacterium sp. DMC48 (assembly GCF_056313825.1). Lineage (NCBI taxonomy): Bacteria > Bacillati > Actinomycetota > Actinomycetes > Micrococcales > Microbacteriaceae > Microbacterium > Microbacterium sp. DMC48. The sequence continues at coordinate 1,008,931 of NZ_JBQUZN010000003.1, forward strand.
GTATCGCGAGGACCCCGCCCTGGAACGGCTCTGGGGCCCCATTTCCATGAGGGGACGTCCGGTCCCACGAATCGGACATTCTGCACCCCGGCATCCGGGAAGCGCCGCATCAGCTGCGTCACGATCTCCGCGCGCATCAGCTGCAGGTTCTTCGCCCACGCCGTCGAGTCGCACTGCACGGTCAGAAGTCCGTCGGCGAGGGCGACGGGGTGCGCGTGGCGGGCCGTCTCCTCACCGGCGACATCCGTCCACTGCAGGACGAGGTCTTCGCGCGCCAGCTGCGCGTCCCAGCCCGACTGGCGTGTGAGGTCCGAGAGCACGTCGGCGACCCCCTTGGGATCGCGGCCGGGAGCGAACGGCTGTTTGTCATCGTCGTCGACAGAGCGCTTCTTGCGCCGGCGTGCCGTGCGCGCAGACGGCTCCAGGCCGCGCAGGCGCAGATACGTGCCGATCGTCTCCGGGATCTCGTCACTCATCGTCGACCTTCGCATCCTCGTCCGCGTCGGCGGCCACGATCGTTCCCGCGACCACGCGCACCGTCCGCGCGCGCAGTGCGGCAGGCACATCCTCCTCGACGGCGGCCGTGACGACCACCTGCTCGTAGCCCTCGACGAGTGCCGCCAGACGCGAACGGCGATCGGCGTCGAGCTCGGCGAAGACATCATCGAGGATGAGCACCGGATCGCCCAGCTGCGACTGCGCACGCAGAAGCTCTGCCGACGCGAGACGCAGGGCGAGGGCGACCGACCAGGATTCACCGTGCGATGCGTAGCCCTTCACCGGCAGGCCGCGCACCCGCAGCAGGAGATCATCGCGATGTGGACCGACCAACGTCAGCCCTCGTTCCAGCTCCGACGCGCGCACCGCGACGAGCTGCTCGCGGAAGATGCGCTGGATGTCCCCGGCACCCAGCCCCCTCACGGTCGCCGGCGAGCCGTCGACGGCCGCGATGTCGTCATCGTCGGGGTCGAGGCCGCCGATGGAGAGCATCCACTCCATCTCGGGCCGATGGTCGGCGCCGGCGATCGCGGTGTAGGCCCGCGCGACGGGACCGGCGAGATCGTCGACGAGGGCGAGTCGCGCGCGGATCACGTCGGTGCCGAGCTGGACGAGCTTGTCGTCCCAGACGTCCAAGGTGGACAGTGCATCCCCACGCACGCCACGCGCACGCGCCGACTTCAGCAGAGCGGTGCGCTGCTTGAGGACACGGTCGTAGTCGGAGAGCACTCCCGCCATCCGCGGCGCGCGCTGGATGAGGAGCTGGTCGGCGAAGCGGCGGCGCGCGGAGGGATCGGACCGGACGATCTGCAGATCTTCCGGCGCGAACAGGACGACCTGGGCGTAGCGCGGAAGCTCCGACGTCTTCACCGGTGAGCCGTTGACGCGCGCCTTGTTGCTGCCCGTCCGGTTCACCTGTGCCTCGAGCATCACGCGCCGATCACCGTACGCGAGACGCATGCGCACGATGGCGGCATCCGCGCCGTCGCGCACCATCGGAGCGTCCTGCGACACGCGATGCGACCCGAGGGTGGCGAAGAAGCCGATGGCTTCGGCGAGGTTCGTCTTGCCCTGGCCGTTGCGGCCGACGAAGACGTTGGCGCCGGCATCCAGCGTGACGTCGGCGGCCGCATAGTTGCGGAAGTCGACGAGGCTGAGCTGCTCCACGATCACCGACCCAGCCTATTCGGCGGTGCCGACTCCCGACGGTGCGCCGGGAGAGCGCAGAAGACGTCAGCGCAGCAGCAGGTTGGGCTGCAACAGGTACTTGAAGCTCTCGGGCGTCCCCGACGTCTGCGGCGTGATCAGCACGGGGCTGAGCTTGTTGGCGTTGTCGCTGGACGTGAAGGTGATCCGCGCGAACTCGCTCTTGACGGCTCCGAGGGCCTCGAGGAGGTACTGCGGGTTCAGTCCCAGCGTCACGTCCTCGCCGGTGAGGGTCGCATCGACCGACTCGGTCGCCCGGGCCTGCTCGGTGCCCGAGGCATCCATCGAGACGCCGTCCGCGGTGAACGTGAATCGCAGCGGCGCGGAGCGGTCGAGAACGAGGGCGACGCGACGGACCGCTTCGGCCAGCTCCGCCGTGTTGACGACGGCGTAGTGATCGGTCTGCTCGGGGAAGAGGCGACGCACCGGAGGGAAGTTTCCCTTGATCAGCAGCGAGGTCACCGTCTTGTTGCCCGCGGTGAAGGCGATGATCTCGCGATCGCCGGATCCGGAGAACGAGATCTGGATGTCGCCGGAGTGCGCGAAGGTCTTTCCGACCTCGGTGAGCGTACGCGCGGGCACGAGTGCGGTCGTCGACTCGTCGCTGGCGACACCCCCGCCGTCGAACTTCACGTCGCGCAGGGCCACACGGTAGCGATCTGTCGCGACGAGGCTGAGTTCGGTGCCCGCCACCTCCAGCTGGACACCGGTGAGCACGGGGGTGACGTCGTCACGGGAGGCAGCGAAGGCCACCTGGGCGATCGCGGTGGCGAAGTCCTCCGCCGGCACGAGTCCCGACTCGCCCGAGACCTCGGGGATCGCGGGGTATTCCTGCACCGGCATCGACGCGAGGGTGAAGCGTGCGGACCCGCAGGTGAGCAGGATGCCGTCGTCCTCGCCGACCTCGATCTGGATGGGCGCGTTGGGCAGTCGGCTCGCGATCTCGGACAGCAGCCGTCCGTGGACGAGGATGGTGCCCGGATCGTCGACCGTCGCCTCGATCGTCGTGCGCGCCGACGCCTCGTAGTCGAAGGCCGCCAGCGACAGGCCGTCCTCGGATGCCTCGATCAGCACACCCGCCAGGATCGGCTGCGGGTTTCGCTGCGGCAGGAGCTTGACGACGAACGACACGGCCTCGCTGAACACATCGCGATTCACGTGGAACTTCACTGGCGCTCCCTTGACGTCGAGTAGGGCCCTCCCATGCTAGTGCCACGATCCGAACGGATTGACCCGGCATCCTTTCGCCGTCCCTCAGCCCTCGACACCGTGAGGTGATCGAATCGGATTCCTTGATGAAGTTCTCTGTCATGGTGTTAACGGCTGTGGAAACTGTGGAGAACTCGACCGATCCCTGTCGCGACAGGGAAACCACACGCGTGTAACTTGTGGGCACCCTGCGGAGAGTCGGTGGGCGAGGTCGACGATGTCGGCCCCGTCGTCCGATCGTCATCCACAGCCCACCGTCATCGACTCACAAGACTCCACGGGGATGCCGAGTTATCCACAGTCTGTCCACACTGTGCAGAACGCGTATATTGGCGCCGCCTGTGTGAGGCTGTCAAGCACGATCTGCGCGAAAAGACCCCCGGTGACGACACCGAGGGTCTTTGAGGCCCCGACGGGGCGGCTGCTCAACGTCCGACGCGGCCGAGCTGCGTCGTGATCTCGGAGACCTGGTTGTAGATGGAGCGCCGCTCCTTCATCAGCTCGCTGATCTTCTTGTACGCGTACATCACCGTGGTGTGATCTCGGTTGCCGAACAGCTGCCCGATCTTCGGGAGGGAAAGGCTCGTGCGCTCCCGGCACAGGTACATGGCGATCTGACGTGCGGTCGCGATGGACTGGGACCGACTCGACCCGTACAGGTCGTCCACCGACAGTCGGAAGTACTGGGCGGTGGCCGTGATGATGTCGGTCGGTGAGATGACGTTCGCGTCGTCGGTGTCGACGATGTCGCGCAAGACCGTCTGGGCGAGCGAGATGTCCAGCGTCGAGCGGTTCAAGCTCGCGAAGGCGGACACACGGATCAGTGCGCCCTCCAGTTCGCGGATGTTGCTCGACACCTTGGTGGCGATGTACTCGAGGACGTCGTCGGGAACGAGGAGGCGCTCGGACTGCGCCTTCTTGCGCAGGATCGCGATGCGGGTCTCGAGGTCCGGGGCCTGGACGTCGGTGATGAGGCCCCACTCGAAGCGGCTGCGCATGCGGTCTTCGAAGCCGGTGAGGTGGCGCGGTGGCACATCGCTGGTGATGACGACCTGCTTGTCGTGATCGTGGAGCGTGTTGAAGGTGTGGAAGAACGCTTCCTGCGTCTCTGCTTTTCCCTGGAGGAACTGGATGTCGTCGATCAGCAGGATGTCGACATCGCGGTAGCGAGCCTGGAACGCGGAGCCGCGGTTGTTGGCGATGGAGTTGATGAAGTCGTTGGTGAACTCTTCGCTGGAGACGTATCGCACGCGGATGCCGGTGTAGAGACTGAGCGCGTAGTCGCCGATCGCGTGCAGGAGGTGGGTCTTGCCCAGCCCCGAGTCACCGTAGATGAAGAGGGGGTTGTAGGCCTTCGCGGGCGCTTCGGCGACGGCGACGGCCGCCGCGTGTGCGAAGCGGTTGGACTGACCGATCACGAAGTTGTCGAAGCTGTACTTCGGATTCAGGCGTGTGTCATTGCGGGAGGGTGACGCCGCCGTCTCCGCGTAGTCTTCGGCGGCCGGCCGGGCGATCGGGACCGGCGCGGATGCGGATTGCACGGGAACCGGAACCGTCAGATGCGCGTCGGCGAGCTCGGGGTTCACCACCACACGGAACGACGATGCCGCCGGCTCGGCGTCGACGCGGGCCAGAGCCTCCATGATGGGTGCCCGCAGACGCTTGTTGAGCTGAGCCGCGGTGAGGTCGTTGGGCACATCGAGGTACAACGTGCCGCTCATGACTCCCTGGGCGACGGCGAGATTGATGAAGCCCTGCAACTGCGGAGTGACGCGCTCGTCTCCGGAGAGCTCTTCCAGCACGGCGGTCCAGACGGGGACATCTGGAATTTCGTGCTGTGACATGTCCCCTCCGGGGGTGGGATCGGTGCGGGGCAGGGCGACATCGACGATGATCGAACCTGTGGATAACTACCGCAGTCACGGTAGTCAGCGACCCCGCGAAGAGCAAAATCCACTGTAGATCCGCCCCGCGTGTCTTGACCACACGCTATCCACAGTCGGTGGATAATGACCCGTCCGGGTGCTTCGGTTTGAGTTCTTGTGGTTCTCGACGTAGCCTTAGTCGGTTGACTTATGCCCTGGGGCGCCTTCGGACGCTCCTGGACAGTCCCTGTACCCCGTGTCCCCGGTCTAGAGCGTTCGGGTGACCGCCGATCCGGAGTGATCCTCATGAGCAAGCGCACGTTCCAGCCCAACAACCGCCGCCGCGCCAAGAAGCACGGCTTCCGCGCCCGCATGCGCACGCGTGCCGGCCGTTCGATCCTGTCGGCGCGCCGCGCCAAGGGTCGCACCGAGCTGTCCGCCTGATCCGACGAAAGTGCTGGCGCGCGGGAACCGCATCACCCGCGGGGCGGAGTACAAGACCGTCGTCCGCAGGGGTGTCCGCTGTGCCGCGCCGCACACCGTGACGTACGTCACGACCTCGACGGAGCAACGGCCACCGCGTTTCGGCTTCATCGTCAGCAAGCAGGTGGGCGGTGCGGTCGTTCGCAACACCGTTCGTCGACGCCTGAAGGCCGTCTGCGCGCAGGCGATCGACGATGTCCGCCCGGGAGCGGACATCGTCATCCGCGCGCTGCCGAGCGCTGCCTCCGCCGACTTCACGCAGCTGCGCGACGAGGTCACGAGATGTCTGATGCGACGGGCCGCCGCGTGAGTACGACCACCCTCCCCTCGTACTCTCTCGGCACGGGCCACCTCACGGCATCCGGTGTGCTCTCGTCCATCCCACTCCTGCCGCGCAACGCCGGGCTTCTCGTGCTCCACGGCTATCGCGCGACGATCTCGCATCTGTACGGCGACGTCTGCAAGTACTATCCGTCGTGCTCTGCCTACGCGGTCGGAGCGGTTCAGCAGCATGGCCTCGTCAAGGGATCAGCGCTCACCGCTGCCCGCCTTGCGCGCTGTCACCCCTGGGCGCGTGGTGGAATCGATGATGTGCCCTTGCACGAGAACTTTCGACACGAGCTGACCCGGTTCGGTTTCGTCGTGCCATCCACAGGTGAGGCGTCGCCCGACGCGTCGCCGAGAAAGGACTGATCCGTGCTGGATCTTCTGTACGCCGCCGCCGCGGCGACACCGACCCCCGTCGTGCCGACGCCGACCACGCCGGCGCCGTCGTCGAGCCTCGACTTCTTCAGCACCATCATGTGGCCGTTCAAGTGGATCGTCGAGGCGATCCTGGTGTTCTGGCACTGGATCTTCACGTCGCTCGGTCTCCAGGCCGACGCCGGACTCACGTGGGTGCTCTCGATCATGGGCCTCGTGATCGTCGTCCGCAGTGCCCTCATCCCTCTCTTCGTGCGTCAGATCAAGAGTCAGCGCAAGATGATGGAAATTGCCCCTGAACTGCGAAAAGTTCAGGAGAAGTACCGAGGCAAGAAGGATCAGCTCTCGCGCGAGGCGATGAGCCGCGAGACGATGGCTCTGTACAAGAAGCACGGCACGACGCCGGTGTCGAGCTGTTTGCCGCTGCTGGTGCAGATGCCGATCCTGCTCGGCATGTTCTACACGCTCAGTGATGTGAAGAAGCACGCCGAGTGGGGTGTGGGCGGTGTGGGTCTGCTGAGCAAGGACCTCACCTGGCAGTTCTACGAGGCGAAGCTGTTCGGTGTCGCCCCCCTGCACACCAGCCTCGTCGAGGCCATCAATCAGAAGCCGGACGGCTGGGAAGCGACCGTCGCGATCCTGATCGTGCTCGTGGTGTTGATGATCGCCTCGCAGTTCATCACTCAGCTGCAGATCATCTCGAAGAACCTCTCCCCCGAGGCCAAGACCGGCCAGGCCTACCAGATGCAGCGCATCATGCTCTACATCCTGCCGTTGGCCTTCATCTTCTCCGGCATCTTCTTCCCCCTGGGCGTGGTCCTGTACTGGTTCACGTCGAACATCTGGACCATGGTTCAGCAGTTCCTCGTGATCCGAAACCTGCCGACGCCCGGCTCCGAGGCGGCCAAGGCGCGCGAAGAGCGGCTCGCCCGCAAGGGCAAGGCGATCGATGCACAGGGGAAGATCGTGCCGTTGGAGAAGTACCAGGCCGAGCAGCAGCGTCTCTATGAAGAGGCCCAGAAGGCGAAGGCCGCAGCTCCCAAGCGTCAGCAGCCGGTGAGCAAGCAGCGCGCGAAGAAGCAGTCGCAGGCGCCGAAGAACAAGCCCACCACCGATTCCTGACCGGATCGACGATTCTCCGAGGACCCTCATGAGCACGATTTCCGAGAGCGACGCGTCCGAGCGTCCCGTTGCGACCACCGAGCAGCTCGAGCAGGAAGGTGACATCGCGGCCGACTACCTCGAGGTCCTGCTCGACATCGCCGATATCGATGGCGACCTTGCTCTGGACGTGCGCGGAGGCCGCGCCTACGTGTCGGTCGAGAACGACGATGCCGAGAGCCTTCGGCTGCTTTCCGAGCCCGACACGGTACAGGCACTGCAGGAGCTCGTGCGCATCGCCGTGCAGACGAAGACCGGCCGCTTCTCGCGTCTGATCCTCGACGTCGGTGGATCCCGCGACGCGCGTCAGCGTCAGCTGGAGAAGCTCGTCGATCGTGCGATCGCCCGACTGGATGAGGGTGCGTCGCAGGCGTCGCTTCCCGCGATGACGAGCTATGAACGCAAGCTCGTGCACGACATCGTCGCCGACCGCGGCTTGATCTCGGAGTCGTACGGCGATGGCGCCGATCGTCACACGGTGATTCGTCGCGCCTGACGCCCATGGACGATGTTTCACGTGAAACAGTTGCGATGGAGTCGGAGCCGTCCTCGGCGCTCGTCGTCTTCGGAGACCGCCTGCCGCTTGCGCGCCGGTTCACCGCCGCTCTTGGCGCGCACGGGGAGGAGCGCGGCCTGATCGGCCCACTCGAACCTCCTCGGTTGTGGAACCGGCATATTCTCAACTCCGCCATCGCGGCCCCGCTCTTCCCCACCGGCGGGCGCGTGGCGGACGTCGGATCCGGCGCCGGCCTTCCGGGGCTCGTGCTCGCCATCGCCCGGCCGGATGTGCAGTGGGTCCTCATCGAGCCGATGGAGCGCCGCGTCGCGTGGCTTGAGGAGCAGACGGCTGTCCTCGGTCTCGACAACGTCGAGGTGGTACGCGCACGCGGCGAAGAGTGGACCGGAGGTCCGGTTCTGGATGCCGTCACCGCGCGTGCCGTGAGCGCCTTGCGCACTCTGATCCCGGTGACCGCTCCCCTGCTGCGCCCGGGTGGGGAACTGGTGCTGCTCAAGGGCGCCAACGCGGAGAATGAGATCACTGCTGCGGAGAAGGCGATCCGTCGCTACAAGCTCACGGATGTGCGTGTCGAGACCGTCGGCGAAGGTGTCATCGACGAGCCGACGCGTGTTCTCCGCGCGACACGCGCTGCCTGATTCCTCGAGTCCGTCGCGGAGCATCCACCGTGGTCTGCGTGCGGGCTTGTGGCCGTTTCACGTGAAACACCCTCGTTGTCTCTCCGCCTCCACGCTGGGGAGATTGACAACCAGAGGTGACGCGGTCCTCGCAAGGATGGGCCGTTGAGTGTGTGCGGCGAGTCGATACGCGGTGTTCACTTCCCTCGACACCGCGGGTCGCTCCACGCGGATGTCGGCCGTGACGTACCGACTGGGTGGCGCGCTCGTAGTCAAGGACCAGCGCCGCCATCGTCGGTCGTTGCGCGCGCGCAAAGCCTGCTTGTTTCACGTGAAACATTCCCGGTGATGATCTGGGTGGTGCGTTCGCTGTCTGGATGGCGCTCACCGTTTCACGTGAAACGTCACCTGTGGCGTTTCGACTCGGTGCTACGCACCTCACTCAACGACCGGGTGTCACAATGATCGGTCGTTGAGTGGGCGTGGCGAGTCGAAGCCGAGCGCTCAGCTGTCGGAAGGCCGCGCGTGGTTTTACGTGGAACGCTGGTAGGAGCGCTACGACGCCGCGCGGCGGACGTCGTTCGCGGTGCGCGTGGTGCGGCAGCCGTAACTACCGGTCGTTGAGCGAGCGGACCGAGTCGAAACGGAGCAATCGGATCTCGAGACGCGTCTCATGGTTTCACGTGAAACGGCGGCGAGGAACGGGTTCGACGTCGGTTCACGTCGGACGCCTCGACTACAGTAGAGAAGTCCCGCGAAGACAGGAGTTGATGGTGCCGGAATCGGAGAATGCGACCGCACCCGCACCCTTCTCCATCGATGACAGCCCGATCGCTCGGGAGCTGGCCGACCTGACGTCCCGCCGCAAGGCGCTGGATGCCGTTGATGTGACGTTCACGGGCGACACCCGCGTCTTCACCGTGTCGAACCAGAAGGGCGGCGTGGGAAAGACCACGACCACCGTGAACCTCGCGGCCGCTCTGGCGTCGCTCGGCGCGCGTGTGCTGGTGATCGATCTCGATCCCCAGGGAAACGCATCCACCGCACTGGGTGTGCCGCATTCCGCGGATGTCCCCAGCGTCTACGACGTGCTCATCGACGAGTTCCCCCTCGCTGACATCATCCAGGTGAGCCCGGAGTCCCCCAATCTCCTCTGCGCACCCAGCACCATTCATCTCGCCGGCGCAGAGATCGAACTCGTGTCGCAGGTGGCGCGTGAACACCGCCTCCGTACGGCGCTCGATGACTTCCTCTCGACGACCTCCGAACGTGTGGACATCGTCCTCATCGACTGTCCCCCGTCTCTGGGGCTTCTCACGATCAACGCCTTCACGGCGGCGAGCGAACTGCTGATCCCCATTCAGTGCGAGTACTACGCGCTCGAGGGTCTGAGCCAGCTCCTGGGCAGCGTCCGCATGATCCAGAAGCACCTGAATCCGCGTCTGCATCTGTCGACGATCCTTCTCACGATGTACGACGGCCGCACGCGTCTTGCTCAGCAGGTGGCCGACGAGGTGCGCCAGCATTTTCCGCAGGAGGTGCTGCGAACAGTGATCCCACGCTCGGTGCGCGTCTCGGAGGCACCGAGCTTCGGGCAGACCGTCATTGCGTACGACGGCCAGTCGGCGGGCGCTGTGTCGTATCGCGAAGCGGCGGTCGAATTGGTCCAACGCGCTCAGCGCACCCCCGCGAACGAGGAGAACTCCTGATGGCGAAACGTACCGGTCTCGGCCGCGGAATCGGCGCACTGATCCCGACCGGAGACAGCGCGGAGGCCCGTCCCGTCGACGTCTTCTTCCCCGGGGCTTCGTCTGCCGTGGCCGCGGCGACCGTCGAGTCCGCGGATCGTGCCGATGTCGGCGCGGACGTCACGGATGCCGCGGCACTGGGCGGTGGAGACACGGAACTGGTCGCGGTGCCGGGAGCCCGACTGATCACGATCGACCCGAACGACATCGTTCCCAACCCGCGGCAGCCGCGCACGAACTTCGATCCCGATGATCTTGCCGAGCTGGTCCACAGCGTCCGTGAGTTCGGGGTGCTGCAGCCGGTCGTCGTCCGCCTCAACGACGAGGGCAAGTATGAGCTGATCATGGGGGAGCGCCGCACGCGCGCCTCCCGGGAAGCCGGTCTGACGTCCATTCCCGCGATCGTGCGGGAGACCGCCGACGAGGACCTGCTGCGTGACGCGCTCCTCGAGAACCTGCATCGCTCGCAGCTGAACCCGCTCGAAGAGGCCTCGGCGTATCTTCAGCTGCTCGAGGACTTCGGCATCACGCAGGAGCAGCTGGCGACGCGCATCGGTCGGTCGCGGCCGCAGATCAGCAACACGATCCGACTCCTCAAACTGCCCATGCCGGTGCAGCAGCGGGTCGCGGCGGGAGTCATCAGCGCGGGTCACGCGCGCGCAATCCTGTCCCTGGACGATGTCGACGCCATGCAGCGACTGGCCGACAAGATCATCAACGAGGATCTCTCCGTGCGGGCCGCGGAAGCGGCTGCAAAGGGTGTCGCGGATGCCGGCTCACGCCGGGTCGCACCTAAGGCGGGCGCCCGCCGTGCGCACCTCGACGACGTCGCCCAGCGCCTCGGAGACCGTCTCAACACCAAGGTGAAGATCACGCTGACGGCGCGAAAAGGCCAGATCAACATCGATTTCGCTACGGTGCAGGATCTCAACCGCATTCTCGGCGAACTCGGTGAGGACGGCTACGGCGTCGGAAGCGGCGCGTAGGCTGGAGGGGTGACCGACGACCCCTCGCTCCCGCGCCGTGCCAGCCTCGAGCTGTTGCGCGCCGAGGCGGCCGACGAGTTGTCGGTGCTCGTGGAGGAGCGCATCCGCGAGGGGGAAGACCCGTGGGACTTCATGGAAGACCTGCCCTCGGTCGACGAGCTCGTCGTGCTCACCCTGCGGGCGGAGAACATCGCCTCCGACGGCGGCAACAAGCCGACGGCGTCGCGCAACTACCGGGTGCTGCGACAGATCGCGTTGCAGTATCCGCCGCTGACGCGCGCGGTCTGGCGCCTGCTGGGAAGCGAACCGCACCGCCGCTGGGATGCGTCGGTGCGAGCCGAGGCATCCTGAACGACGGTGCGGTTCAGAGGTGGCGTGCCGCCCTGGGCGGACGCGGGCTGTGGATCGCTCAGCCGAGGTAGGCGGCGAGGTCCTGCTCGAGGGCGAACTTCGGCTTGGCGCCGATGATCGTCTTCTCGACCTGGCCCTTGTTGAACACCTTCATCGCGGGGATCGAGGTGATCTGGTACTCCATGGCGAGGTTGGGGTTCTCGTCGACGTTGAGCTTGAGGACCGTGATCTTCTCACCATTCTCCGACTGGATCTCGTCGAGGATCGGTCCGACCATGCGGCACGGACCGCACCAGGCGGCCCAGAAGTCGACCAGCACGGGTCCCTCAGCGTCGATGACGTCCTGCTGCCAGGTGCTCTCGCTCGTGGCCTTGGCGGTCATGTCTGTCTCCTTCGTTGTGAGCCGCGGTTCTTTCGGCTCCGGTGTGTCCAACACGTGAGGATGCCGGGATGTTCCCGACCCGGCCCGCGTGGCGTCGGTCAGGCGACCTGCTCGAGGCCGTCGATTTCGGCGGCATCCGTCTCGGGAGCTCCGGCATCGCCGCGGGCGGCGAGGTAGTGCTCGACGTCGAGGGCCGCGGCGGTGCCGCTGCCGGCAGCGGTGACCGCCTGGCGATAGATCGGGTCGACGACGTCGCCGGCGGCGAATACCCCGGGCACGGACGTGCGGGAGGAGCGACCGTCGACCCAGATGGTGCCGTGCTCGGTCAGTCGCAGCGAATCGTGCACGAGATGGGTGCGCGGGTCGTTGCCGATCGCGACGAAGACACCGGTCACCGCCAGTTCGCGCTCGGTGCCGTCGACCGTGTCGCGCAGCAGCAGTCCCGAGACCGCATCGCCACCGAGGACGTCGACGACCTCGCTGTTCCACACGAACTCGATCTTCTCGTTCGCGAAGGCTCGCTCCTGCATGATCTTGGAGGCCCGCAGCTCCGAGCGACGGTGGATGACGTACACCTTCGAGGCGAACTTGGTGAGGAAGGTCGCCTCCTCCATCGCGGAGTCCCCGCCGCCGACGACGGCGATGGCCTGCTCGCGGAAGAAGAAGCCGTCGCAGGTCGCGCAGTACGACACTCCGTGACCGGACAGTCGCGACTCGCCCTCGATACCGATCTTTCGCGGGGCGGAACCCGTCGCGAAGATGACGCTCTCGGCCTCGTGCTCGGCGCCGCTGCCGAGCACGATCTTCTTGACGTCGCCGGTCAGCTCGAGCTTCACGACATCGTCGTAGACGACCTCGGTGCCGAACTTCTCCGCCTGCTCCTGCATCTTCGCCATGAGGTCAGGACCCATGATGCCCTCGGGGAACCCGGGGAAGTTCTCCACCTCGGTGGTGTTCATCAGCTCGCCGCCGGCCTCGACCGAGCTCGCGATCAGCAGGGGGGAGAGGTTCGCCCGCGCCGCGTAGATGGCGGCGGTGAATCCGGCCGGGCCGGAACCGATGATGATGACCTGTCGCACGTGCTCTTCCCTTTCCGCACGAGCCCCTGTCGGGCTCCAGTGCGTGCAACCCATGCTAACCGCGCGGCATTCCGCGCCGCCGGTCAGCGGCCGGTGAGGCGTCGCACGAGTCGGCCCGCGATCGCGAGCTCAGGGGTGCGCAGCAGCGCCAGAGCGGCGATGTAGACGACCAGCGACGCCGCGCCCACGAGGCCGCCGCCGATCGCCCCGAGCAGTCGGTCGGACACGGTCCAGCCCGCAGGTCCACCCACCAGCAGGAACACGGCCCATCCCGCGCCGAACGCGGGGACGGCGGCGACGGCGAAGCGGCCGAGCGCCCTCCACGTCGTGCGCAGAGCGGTCGTGTCGGTGTGTCGGCGCAGCAGGCGCAGCGCGACCGGCAGCTGCACGTACGTCGAGAGCGACTGCGTGAAGGCGACGGTGGCGGCGAGGAAGGCCAACGGCAGCAGTCCCGCTGCGACTGCGACCGCCGCGACTGCGGCGCCGAGGGCGGCGAGAGCGGCCTGCACGAAGGAGAAGACGAACGGCGTGCGGGTGTCCTGGAAGGCGAAGAACGCCCGGCGGATGATCAGCAGCACACCGAACGGCACCAGCGCGATGAGGTATCCGCACAGCACCCACGCCATCGGGACCGCACCGTCGGAGTCGGTCGTGAACACGCGGGAGAGTGGGACGGATGCCGCGCCGATCGCGGCCGTGAATCCGAACCCGAACAGCGCGATGGCGCGGATGGACTCGTCGAGGTTGGGAGCGACGCGATCGAGCCGCCCTGCGGCGACCTCCTCGGCGAGCCGCGTGAAGTACGTGGTCGAGATCGACATCGCGACGATCGAGTGCGGGAGCATGAAGATGAGCCACGCGTAGACCATGACGGTGACGCTCGCCTCGCCGGACGCCTGTGTGACGACGCGGGATTGCACGATTCCCGCGAGCTGGCCGACGACCACGGCGAGGAACGTCCACCATGCGAGCGTGCCGACGTGTCGGAGGCCGATGCCACGCCATCCGAAGTCGGGTCGGATGTGCAGCCGCGTGCGCTTCCAGAACAGCAGGAGCACGAACGTCTGCATCGCGATGCCCAGCGTGGCGGTTCCGCCGAGAAGCGCGATCATTCCGGCATCCCAGTCCGCGACGGCGGTGAAGGGACCTCCGAAGACCAGGAGGAACACCCCGAATCCGGCGATCGAGACCAGGTTGTTCACGGTCGGAGCCCAGCTGTAGGGGCCGAAGACCTTTCGCGCGTTGAGGACTTCGCCGAGGAGGGCGAACAGGCCGTAGAACAGCAGCTGCGGAAGCAGCCAGTAGGCGAAGGCGACGGCGAGACCCTTCTGGGTGCCGTTCCATCCATCCGTATAGAGCCAGATCAGCGCGGGCGCCAGCGCCATCATGAGGGCCGTTGCCGCGACCAGCACGACACTGCCGAGGGTCAGCAGCTTCGACACGTACCGTGAGCCGCCGTCGCTGTGCGCGGCGGCCTTCACGATCTGCGGGACGAGGATGCCGGTGATCACACCGGCGGCGAGGAGCTCGTACACGTTCGTCGGCAGCTGCGCCGCGATGCTGAAAGCGTCGGCGGCCTTACTGCCGTACGAGCCGATCACGGCGACGAGCACGAGAGAGCGCACCAGTCCGGTGACCCGGGAGAACAGCGTTCCCGCTCCGATGATGGCGCTCGCGCGACCGAGATTAGCCATCGACGTCCTCTGTTCTGGGGGTCTGCGCCGCCGCGGCGGTGGCGGTGCGCCGGCGGCGCATCTTCCGCACCGTGCGGACGACGCCGAGCACGAGCATCGCGCCGATGAGCACCGACATGACGGTGATGCCGACCGATTCCCACTCGGCGCGCACCGACACCGCGACGCGCACCCGGGCGCCGATCTCCACACCGGCCGAGCTGCGCAGCTGCAGGTCGAGAGTCGACTCGCCGCTGCCCACGCGCGCCTGCACGGGAACCTGCACGCGGGTGCTCTGGGCGGCGCCCACGGACACGTCAGCGGTCTTCTGCACGATCAGGCGCGGGTCGTTGGGGGCGGCGGTCAGGGTCAGTGTGACCGGCCACGGCAGGTCGTTGCGCACCGAGAAGGTCAGCGGCGCCGACGAGGCCAGCAGCGTGATGTCGCTCGGGGGCACGATCGCCACGGACCCCAGGGTCGTGCTCGTCGCATCGCGATGATCCGACAGTGCGCTGGCGAACTGATCGGGTGCCGCACGCCACACGTTGCCCAGGAGCTGCAGGATCTCCGCCCGGTCGGGCGCGGTGAGAAGCGTCGGATCGGCGAGCACGGTGGCGAACGCGGCGACGCGGTTCTCCTGGTCGAGCAGATCGTGCAGGGCATCGACGCGTGTCGGATCCGCCGCGTCGCCTCCGGTGACGGAGACCGCCGTCGCCGAAGCCGCCAGCAGCGCATCCAGATCCCAGGCTGTGCGCCCGGCCAGGGAGGATGCCGCGGCGATCGCGGCCCGCAGGCCCGTCGTCGACCGTCCGGTCGCCCGGTCGACGACGACGAGCAGCGGCGCCGAGGAGGCGGCACCCCGTGTGGCGACGCTCGCGTAGGCGGAGGCGGCCGCGAGACCGGCGCCCTGGTGTACAGGGTCGGAGGCGAGCGAGGCGGTGCGCAGCGCGCGGGAGGCACCGTCGTCGTAGGCGAGGATGCCGGCGCCTGCGGCATCCGCTCGTGCCCCGACGGCACCGCTGAGAGCACTCGTGCCCACGAGCGTGATCGCAGCGGGCTCGGTCGAGGCGGAGGCACCCGGCGCGCTCTGCAGTGCGGCGACGACACCCGCGGTGGCCGAGCCCGTCGCGGGCCAGAAGACATTGGCGCGCGCCGTGCCGATGTCGAGCAGTTGGTCGAGGGTGGGCAGCGTGCGCCCGTCGGGCGCGGGGGTCGCTGTGGGGCTTGCGCCGGCGGCTACGGCGGTGGAGGTGAAGTTCCGCGCCGACATGAAGGGATCGAGGCTGGAGACACGCAGAGGCGCGGGAAGGCCGGCGGCGATCTGCGTGGCGAGGTCGGCATCACCGAACTGCAGAGCGAAGCGGGAGTTGGGCAGAGCCAGCAGGTCGGCGAGCCATTGCCGCGCCGATGCCGGTGCGGCCGAGCCCAGGACGCGGATGGCCGCGGGGATCGCAGGGTCGACGGCGAGGATCGCCGGCGTACCGGTCACGGCGTTCAGTTGCGTGCGCAGGGCACCGTCGTCGGCGGTGAGCGCTTTCAGGTCGTCCGCGCTGAGCAGGCCGGTGGTGGTCGGCGGAGCGGTGATCGGCACGACGACGCCGACACCGCTCGCGGCGGACGCGGCATCGGGCACGGTCAGCACGCTGTGCGCGACGAGCGGCTGTGTGCCGGTGGTCGGGGAGGAGTACGCGGCGCTCAGCGGGTAGACCCCGGGGGCGAGCGCGCCCAGCGCGCCGAGATCGACCGCCGCTGTCGCCGTCGCGGTCCCGCGCGCGACGACGGCGGTGACCGGTACGGAGGAGACGGTCGTGTCGGCGACCGTCTGGGCGTCGAGCCAGCTCGTCACCTCGGCGCTGGTGGCCAGCGGCGATCGGCTCAGCGCGATGGTCATCGTTCCGCTCGCCGCTGGGGCGTCGCCGGTGTTGGAGACGGCGACCGCGACGGAGACGACCGTCGTGCTGACCACGCCGTTGCCGGCCGGGGCGACGACGACCGACAGATTTGCGGCATCCGCGGCGTCGGTGGCGCTCGGAGTTGCGGAGGGCTCCGGGGCACCGGTCGCGGCATCCGCGGGAGCCGGCGCGGGGGCGGCGACGATCGCGAGCGCCATCCCGGCCGACGCCGCGAGCAGCACGGCGGCTCGCAGCCCTCGCCGCGCCGCGCCGATGATCGTGCGACGACGACGGCCGCGCACTCCGTCGGGAGGTCGGCGCGCGGCGGCGGGGAAAGACACAGTCATAGCGGGAATCGGCTCCTGTGCGATGCCTGACCGCACGATCAGCTGTGATTCTAGGGTCCTCGTGCTGTGGGCAGCCCGTGACCGGCCGCGATCGCCGCGATCCGTCGCCTCGCCGAGTGCGGCGTCCCGCACCGGCGTGCGTGAGGATGGGATGCTGTGGAGCCCACCTTGAACCCCGACCCCGCGCTCATCAGCGCCTTGCGCCGCGACCTCGCCGCCGCCGGCTACCGCGCCGACGCCGTCAGATCACTGTGGGGCCCGGTCGCCGACACCGCTGTCGGCCACGGGCTGCACGGACCGGCTCTGGCGGCCCTGGCACCGCGCAGTGACGCGCTTGCCGCCCTCGTGCGCCTGCTGTACCTCGGGGTGGCGACCGACCGTGCTGCCGTCGCGCGCGCCCTGCCGATGCTCGGAGCACAGGGGCTGGTCGACCTCGGCTTCGCGCGGATCGACGGGGATGCCGTCGCGCCGACGGTTCTCGTGCGTCCCCAGGACGTCGCGGGCGCTCCCGACGACGCCGAATGGTGGATCGCCAGCGACCTCGACGAGGCCGCGCTCGGGGGACCGCTGCCCACGGGCCACGTCCTCGGCGTCGGGGGTGCCTCCCTCACACTCGCCGGTCTGCAGCTGACCACGCCCGCCGGGCGGGTTCTCGACGTCGGCACGGGCTGCGGCATCCAGGCCCTGCGCGCCCACCTCGCCCTGCGCACTCAGCCCGCCCCGCCGACGATCGTCGCCACGGACGTCTCGCCGCGCGCCCTGGAGTTCACCCGCATCAATGCGCTGCTCAACGAGGTGGGGGGCATCGACACCCGTCGCGGCAGCCTCTTCGAACCGGTCGCAGGTGAGCAGTTCGACCGTGTCGTCTCGAACCCGCCGTTCGTCATCACCCCGCGCGTCGCGGGCGTGCCGGAATACGAGTACCGCGATGCCGGGTACGCCGGCGACGACCTCGTCGCAGCCTTCGTGTCGGGGGTCGGCGCGGTGCTCGCGCCGGGCGGCACCGCGCAGCTGCTGGGCAACTGGGAGTACCGCGCGGGGAAGGACGGTCTGCAGCGCGTCCGCGAATGGATCGCCGCCTCGCCGGTGCCGCTGGAGGCCTGGGTGATCGAGCGGGAACGTCTCGACCCTCTGGCGTACGCCGAGCTGTGGGTTCGCGACGGCGGCACGGCACCGGGGACGCCGGGCTACGCGGCGCTGGTCGATGCGTGGCTCGCCGACTTCGCCGCACGGGAGGTCGACGCGGTCGGTTTCGGCTACCTGGTGCTCCGGCGCCCGGCATCCGCCATCGCGGCGCTCGCCCGATACGAGCGCGTCACGCACCCGTTGCCCGACGATCGCGCCCTCGGCGTGCACCTGGGAGCGGCGCTCGCCGCCTTCGACGCGCTCGAGCAGCTCGATGACGCGGCGCTGGCCGCCGCGCGCCCGATCGTGGCCGAGGACGTCACCGAGGCGCGTCATCATCTGCCCGGCGCCGAAGCCCCGAGCGTCATCGAGCTGCGACAGGGCGGCGGTCTCGCGCGCACCGTCGAGGTCGACCCCGCCCTCGCCGCTCTCGTCGGCGCCGCGGACGGCGAGCTCACGGTCGGTCAGCTCTCCGACGCGATCGCGCAACTGCTCGAGGTGGATGCCGCGGCGCTTCGTGCCGACCTGCTGCCGCGGGTGCGCGAACTCGTCTTCATCGGGATGCTGCGCCTGGCGTGAACCCGGGGGTGACGAGGGTGCGCCGGTAGGCTGGAAACCATGCTCAACATGGCCGAAGGCCTCGACCGGCTCGGGTCGCTCGCGACCTCGCCGATCATGGCGACCCTCGGTGCCGCCTTCGCCCAGGCCGGGTTCGAACTGGCGATCGTCGGCGGTCCGGTGCGCGACGCGCTGCTGGGACGTCCGACCCACGATCTCGATCTCACGACCAACGCCCGCCCCGACGACATCCTGCGGATCGTCAAGCCCCTCGCGACCGCGACGTGGGACATAGGACGGGCGTTCGGCACCATCGGTGCGAAGGTTCCCGGCCCGTCCGGCACCTCCGAGCAGGTCGAGATCACCACCTACCGTGCCGACAGCTACGACGGGCTCACCCGCAAGCCCACCGTCGCGTTCGGTGACCGCCTCGAGGACGATCTCGCCCGGCGCGACTTCACCGTCGGCGCCATGGCGCTGCGTCTGCCTGTTCCCGCCCTGGTCGACCCGACCGGCGGCGTCGAAGATCTCCTCGCCGGCGTGCTGCGCACTCCGGGCGACCCCGACGTCAGCTTCGGCGACGATCCCCTCCGCATGCTGCGCGCCGCCCGGTTCGCGAGCCAGCTCGAGTTCGAGGTCGCGCCGGCCACTCTCGAGGCGATGGAGCGCCTGCGCTCGACGATCGCGATCGTGAGCCCCGAGCGTGTGCAGGCCGAACTCGTGAAGCTCCTCGCCACCGACGATCCCGTGCGCGGCATCCGCATCCTCGTCGAGACGGGACTGATGGGCGAGATCCTGCCCGAGGTACCCGCGCTGCGCCTCGAGGTGGACGAGCACCACCATCACAAAGACGTCTACGAGCACTCCCTCACCGTGCTGCGCCAGGCCATCGAGCTCGAGCACGCGCGCCATCCCGGCGCCGCCCCCGACACCACGCTGCGCCTGGCCGCCCTGCTGCACGACATCGGCAAGCCCGCGACCCGTCGCCTGGAGCCCGGCGGCGGGGTGAGCTTCCACCACCACGACGTCAAGGGCGCTCGCCTGGCCCGCAAGCGCCTGCAGGCGCTGCGCTTCGACGGCGACACCATCGCCGCGGTCACGCAGCTCATCGAGCAGCACCTGCGCTTCTTCGGCTATGCCGAGGGCGCGTGGACCGATTCGGCCGTGCGGCGGTACGTGCGGGATGCCGGTGACCAGCTCGAACGGCTCCACATCCTCACCCGCGCCGACGTGACCACCCGAAACGCGAAGAAGGCGACGCGCCTGCGCCGCGCGTACGACGACATCGAGTGGCGCATCGACGAGCTCGCATCGCAGGAGGAGCTCGCCGCCATCCGCCCCGAGATCGACGGCAACCGGATCCAGGAGATCCTCGGCATCCCGCCGGGGCGCGAGGTCGGTGAGGCGTATCGCTTCCTGCTCGAGGTGCGCCTGGACGAGGGCCCGATCGGCGCGGATGCCGCCGAGCAGCGCCTGCGCGCCTGGTGGTCCGCCCGCTGACCCCTCTCTCCCCCTGCCGATCTCTCCCCGCCGAGCCGCCACGTTCGTGCCGAGCCGACCTGCTCCCGCGCGTCGAATCTTGGCGGCTCGGGGCAATCTTGGCGGCTCGCGATCTAGACTGACGGCACCTCCTCACCGTCGAACGGAGTTGCCGTGCCCTCGCCGTGGTCATCGCGCCGCGAGGTCTCGCCAGAGACGTCGCGTCTGCTGATCGAGCGCGCGCACGAAGAGCTGGTCGGCGGCAACATCGGAGATCCGCGCCTGGGTCAGATCCGCCCGCTCGTGCAGGACTCCTGGCGCCGCTCGCTCGCGCACCTCGTGGGTGCCGAGGGGCTTCCGCCGCTCGATCTCGGCGACGAAGAGCTCGAGGCGTATCGGCAGGCGCATCCGCTCTCGGCAGCCATGGACATGATCCGCGCCCTGCTGCTGCCGGGCGGCGAGAGCGACTCGGGAGTCGTGGTCGCCGTGGGGGATGCCGTCGGCCGGCTGTTGTGGGTGGAAGGCGACCGGCGGGTGCGAAGCCTCACCGGAGACATGGGCTTCGTCGCCGGCGCGAACTGGTCGGAGGAGGCGGTGGGCACCTCGGCGCCCGGCACCGCCCTGGCCCTCGGGCGCTCGGTGCAGATCCATGGGGCGGAGCACTTCAACCGCCTCGTCCAACCGTGGTCGTGCACGGCGGCGCCGGTCTACGATCCGGAG
The DNA here is from genome assembly GCF_056313825.1 of Microbacterium sp. DMC48. NCBI lineage: Bacteria > Bacillati > Actinomycetota > Actinomycetes > Micrococcales > Microbacteriaceae > Microbacterium > Microbacterium sp. DMC48. The sequence goes on from NZ_JBQUZN010000003.1 coordinate 1,029,529, forward strand.
ACGCGCCGGGTTCTCGGCGTCATCGACGTCACGGGCGACAGCGATGCCGCCACCCCGCAGGCGCAGTTGCTCGTCGACGCGACGGCCCGCGCCGTCGAGTCCGAGCTGCTCGTGGGGCGGCTGCGCGCCCGTGCCCAGCCTCCCGCGCCGCGGCGGGCGCGCCGGCCCGCGGCGACCGCGACGACGATGCTGCGCGTGCTCGGACGCGACCGGGCGCTCCTCGATGTCGCCGGACCCGACAGTGTCACGGTGACCGAGCTGTCGGCTCGGCACGCCGAGATCCTTCTCATGCTGGCCGTGCACCGCGAAGGACTCTCCGCCGAGCGGCTCGGACAGCTCGTCTACGGCGAGGACGACGCGGAGGGAACGCTGCGACCCGAGCTGGTGCGCCTGCGCAAGGTGCTGGAGCGGGTGGCGCCGCAGCTGGTGCCGGCATCCCGCCCCTACCGCCTCACGGCAGAGCTGCACACGGACGCCCATCAGGTGGTCGCGCTGCTCGGACGCGGTGCGCACCGCGTCGCGCTCGCGGCCTACCGCGGGCGCGTGCTGCCCGACTCGGTCGCCCCCGGCGTGGAGGAGTTCCGCGAGTCGGTGCGCCTCGCCCTGCGCGAGGCCCTGCTCACGGAGGCCTCCGTCGACGTGCTGCTCGCGTACGCCGACACCGACGACGGTGCCGACGATGCCGAGGTGCTACGCCTTGCGCTCGAGATGCTGCCGGCGCGCTCGCCGCGACGGGCCGGCCTCGTCGCGCGGTTGGAGAAGCTCGAGCGGTGAGCGGCGCCGGTGCCCGGCGCCCGGTGCCGGCGTGCGTAACTCCGCCTGAACCGGGGTGGTGGCGGGCTGGGGGCGCGAGGTCGTGGGTTGAGGCGGAGTTGTGCACGCGGCCGCGCCGGGTTCCGGCGGCGGGGTACCCGGGCTCGGGCAGCCGGCTGCGCCGGGTCTGGACGACAGGGGCCGGGGCGGGGTGCCAGGATGGGCGCAGACGCCCGCGCGGCGCTGAGGGAGGATCGACATGACCGACGACGCGCCCACGCCCGACCTGGTGCGACTCGCGAGCGCCTTCGGCATCGCGACGGAGTACTGGTCGTTCTTCGGTGACCGGGTGCATGTTCCGGCATCCACTCTGCGGGCGGTGCTGGCGGCGATGGGCATCGACGCGTGGACGGATGCCGCGATCAGCGCGGCCCTCGTCGCGGAGGAGGAGCGCGTGTGGCGCGACCTGCTGCCGGCGTCGGTGGTCACCCGCCCCGGGGTCGGCGTGCTGTGGGTGCACGTCGACGACGGGCACGACGTCGCGCTGACCGTCGAGTTCGAACACGCTGGGACGCGTGAGCTGACCATTCCGGAGCAGCGTCCGGCGGCGCGGCTCGTCGACGGCATCCTGCGCTGGCGCGTCGAGGTACCCGTGCCCGCCGACCTTCCGCTGGGCTGGCACACCCTGCGTGCCGAGCAGCGCGCGTTCGGTGCGGCGGAGGCCGACCGTACGGCATCCATCCCCTTCGTCATCACCCCGGATCGCCTGGCCGATCCGCCCGCGCGGCGCGGCCGCGACCGCGGGTGGGGGCTCATGGCGCAGCTGTACTCGGTGCGCTCGCGTGCCTCGTGGGGCATCGGCGACTTCGCCGATCTGGGTGACCTCGCCGCCATCGCCGGACGTCGCGGCGCCGACTTCCTGCTCATCAACCCGGTGCACGCGGCCGAGGTCACGAGCCCCATCGAGCCGTCGCCGTACCGCCCGGCGACCCGCCGCTTCCTCGCGCCTCTCTACGTCCGCCCGGAGCACATCCGCGAGGTCGCCGCGCTCACCCCGACCGAGCGCGCCGTCGTCGAGGCGGCTCGCGCACCGGTCGCGTCGACCGACGGTGACGCCGACCGCATCGACCGCGATGCCGTCTGGGCGGCCAAGCGGCTCGCGCTCGACGCGATCTTCACGGTGCCGCTCTCGCCGTCGCGGCGCGCCGAACTCGACGCCTTCGCCGCGCGCGAGGGCCAGCCGCTGCAGGACTTCGCCCTGTGGTGCGCGCTGGAGGAGCACTACGCGGGCCGCGAGCGCCCGGTCGACCTCGACGACATCCGCTCACCCCTGGTGGCGGCGCTGCGGACGAAGCTGGCGGACCGGGTCGCGTTCCACGTCTGGCTGCAGTGGATCGCCGATCAGCAGGTCGCCGACGCCCAGGCCGCAGCGCGGGCGGCGGGAATGGCGATCGGCATCATGCACGACCTCGCGGTCGGGGTGCATCCGCAGGGCTCGGACGCGTGGTCGCTGCGCGACATGTACGCGACCGGCATGGCCGTGGGCGCTCCGCCCGACATGTACAACCAGCAGGGGCAGACGTGGAACCAGCCGCCGTGGCTGCCTCGCGCGCTCGCCGAGGCCGGATACGCACCCCTGCGCGACATGATCCGCACGCTCCTGCGGCACGCCGGAGCGCTGCGCATCGACCACGTCATCGGGCTGTTCCGGCTGTGGTGGATTCCCGAGGGGCTCAGCCCCGCCGCCGGCACCTACGTGCGCTACGACCACGAGGCGATGATCGGCGTGCTGCTGCTCGAAGCCCACCGCGCGGGTGCCGTGTTGATCGGTGAAGACCTCGGCAACGTCGAGCCCTGGGTGCGCGACTACCTGTCGGCGCGCGGGGTGCTCGCCACCTCGGTGCTGTGGTTCGAGCGCGAGGGCGACGGATTCCGGCCGCCGGAGCAGTACCGCCGCTCGCTGCTGGCCACCGTCAACACGCACGATCTTCCGCCGACCGCCGGCTACCTCGCCGACGAGCACGTCGCCCTCCGCGCCCGCCTCGGTCTGCTCACCCGCCCGGTCGAGGAGGAGCTCGCCGATGCGGATGCCGAGCGCGCGAGCATGCTGGCGCTGTTGCGCGAACGCGGACTGATCGGCGACGAGCCCGGCGAGGCGGAGGTCATCGAGGCGCTGAACGTGCTGATCACGGCATCCCCCGCGCAGCTGATCGGGGTCGCGCTCGTGGATGCCGTCGGGGAGCGTCGGGCGCAGAACCAGCCCGGGACCGACCGTGAGTACCCGAACTGGCAGATCCCGCTGGCCGGACCCGACGGTCGCGCCGTGCTGCTGGACGACCTGGCCGACAATCCCCGTTTCGATGCGCTCACGCGCGCCGTCGACGCTCACCTCTGACGAGCGGCGGCGCCGCGGGCGCAGGCGCCGGTCCGTCGGGGCCGGCGGGGCCGGCGGGGCGGATGCCGGCGAGAACGCCGACGACCACGAGCACGAGTCCGAGCAGCTGCGCGGGACCGAACGGCTCGTGCGCGACGACGACGCCCAGGAGCACACCGGTCACGGGATTGAGCAGTCCGATCACGCCGACGACGGCGCCGGGAAGTCGCGACAGACCGGTGAACCAGGCGGCGTAGGCGACCGCCGTCGCCACGAGGATGATGTACGCGAAACCGAGCAGCGCCGGTCCGTCGAGCGCCGGCGGTGCTCCCTCGACGACGATCGCGACGGGCGCCACGACGAGAGACCCCGCGATGAGCTGCCATGCCGTCATCGTCAGGGGTGGCACGTCGGCTCCCCACCGCCTCGTCAGCACGAAGCCGAGCGATGATGACAGCATCGCCACGACGGATGCCGCGAGGCCCCACCCGTCGGCATCGCCGCCACCGGGCTGGAGCATGACGATCACGCCGACGATGCCGAGGACGGCACCGCCGGCGGCCCGAAGAGTCGGACGCTGGCGGAGCATCATCCAGCTGAGCAGGAGCAGCGCCGCCGCAGACGTGGACATGATCGTCGCCGCCAGGCTCGTCGCCAGTCTCTGCGCGGCGACGTAGACGAGGACGTTGAGGCCGCCGACGGTGAGGGCGCCGAGCACGAACGAGCGCCACCACCAGGCGCCGCGTGGCAGGCGCCGTGTGACGAGCAGCACCAGAAGACCCGCCGGCAGACAGCGGATGACCGCCCCCCACAGGGCCGTATCGGGCGGGAGCAGGTGGCGCGTCACAAAGTACGTGCTGCCCCAGGCGACGGGGGCGATCGCCGTCACGAGCACCCAGCGACGCCTTTTATCTTCCATGGAAGAGAATATAGCTTCCACGGAAGGTAATGTCGAGGGTGTGCAGGATCACGTCGATCTCATCCAGGAGCAGTGGCGCCGCGAACGCCCCGATCTCGATCCCTCTCCGCAGGGCGTGATCGGCCGCGTCCATCGCCTGGCCGCGGCGCTGACGGCCGAGCTGACCGCCGTCTACGCGCAGTTCGGGCTGAGCGAGGCGGAGTTCGACCTCCTGGCATCGCTTCGCCGCGCCGGTGCGCCGTACGAGCTGCCGGCGGGTGAACTGGCCGACCACACGATGGTCACCACCGGCGGACTCACGAAGCGGGTCGACCGTCTGATCGAGCGCGGCCTCGTCGTCCGCGCGGATGCCGAGGACGATCGCCGCCGGCGCCTCGTGCGCCTCACCCCCGAGGGCGTCGAGCTCATCGACCGCGCGTTCACGGCGCACCTCGCCAACGAGCACCGCCTGGTCGCGCTCCTTCCCGCGGGCGACGCCGCCGCCGTGCGCGACGCCTCCCGCCGCTGGCTCGCCGCCCTCGGCCACGACTGACCCCGGCATCCCGCCCCCGCCCCGCCCCCGCCCCCGCCGCCCACCCACGAGAAACCACGCGCACGCCGAGAAACACCCCACGCACTGGTTTCTCGGCTTGCAACGTGTGTCTCGCGGCGGATGCCACGCGGATGCCGCGGCTCCCGCCGCCCATGCAACGCGATGCAACGTTGCGGTGCGTACCGTCGGCGCATCCGAACGCGGCGGGGATGCCGCGGACCATGCACTGTCGAAGGAGACATCATGACCATCGTCGAAGAGGGCGTCTCGAGCGTCTACGCTGCTCCCGGCCAGCGCGGGGCCATCGCCGAGTACCGTCCGCGGTACGGCCACTACATCGGCGGCGAGTTCGTCGAACCGATCAAGGGGCAGTACTTCGAGAACATCACCCCGGTCACGGGCAAGCCGTTCACCGAGGTCGGCCGCGGTACCGCGGAAGACATCGACCGCGCCGTCGACGTCGCCTGGAAGGCGTTCGAGTCGTGGAAGAAGACCACCCCGGCCGACCGCGCGAACATCCTCAACAAGATCGCCGACCGCATCGAGGCGAACCTCGAGAAGATCGCCGTCGCCGAGACGTGGGAGAACGGCAAGCCGGTCCGTGAGACGCTCGCCGCCGACATCCCGCTGGCGATCGACCACTTCCGCTACTTCGCCGGTGTGCTCCGCGCCCAGGAGGGCACCCTCAGCCAGATCGACGAAGACACCGTCGCGTATCACTTCCACGAACCGCTGGGCGTCGTCGGCCAGATCATCCCGTGGAACTTCCCGCTGCTGATGGCCACGTGGAAGCTCGCCCCCGCGCTCGCCGCCGGCAACTGCGTCGTGCTGAAGCCGGCCGAGCAGACCCCGGCATCCATCCTGTTCCTCTTCGACATCATCGGCGACCTGCTGCCGGCCGGTGTCGTGAACATCGTCAACGGGTTCGGTATCGAGGCGGGCGCGCCGCTCGCCCAGCACAAGCGCATCCGCAAGGTCGCGTTCACGGGCGAGACCACGACGGGCCGGCTGATCATGCAGTACGCGTCGCAGAACCTCATCCCGGTGACGCTGGAGCTCGGCGGCAAGAGCGCGAACATCTTCTTCGAGGATGTCGCCCGCGACCGCGACGCCTACTACGACAAGGCCCTGGAGGGTTTCACCTTCTTCGCGCTGAACCAGGGCGAGGTCTGCACCTGCCCGTCGCGGGCGCTCATCCAGCGCTCGATCTACGACCAGTTCCTCGGCGACGGCCTCGAGCGCGTCGGCAAGATCATCCAGGGAAACCCCCTCGATCCCGCCACCATGATCGGTGCCCAGGCCTCGAACGACCAGCTCGAGAAGATCCTCAGCTACATCGAGATCGGCAAGGCCGAGGGCGCGAAGCTGCTCGCCGGCGGGGAGCGGGTGGACCTCGGCGGCGAGCTCAGCGGTGGCTACTACGTGGCACCGACGGTGTTCGAGGGACAGAACTCGATGCGCATCTTCCAGGAGGAGATCTTCGGTCCCGTCGTCTCGGTGACCAGCTTCGACGGCTTCGACGACGCCATCCACACCGCCAACGACACCCTCTACGGCCTGGGTGCGGGCGTGTGGAGCCGGTCGGCCGACACGATGTACCGCGCCGGTCGCAGCATCGAGGCCGGTCGCGTGTGGACGAACACCTATCACCAGTACCCGGCGCACGCCGCGTTCGGCGGGTACAAGCAGTCGGGCATCGGACGCGAGAACCACCTCAAGATGCTCGACCACTACCAGCAGACCAAGAACCTGCTCGTGTCCTACGCCGAAGGCGCGATGGGCTTCTTCTGAGTCGAGACACATCGGCGACACACGACCTGCCGCCCCAGACGCCCGTGCGTTTCGGGCGGCAGGTCGTGTATCGGCGGAGAACGGGACGGTCATGACCACCACACTCAGCAGGGTCGCGGTGACGGATGCCGCGGCATCCCTCCTGCGCCAGCTCACGGCGCAGCACGGCAAGCTCATGTTCCACCAGTCCGGCGGATGCTGCGACGGCAGCGCACCCATGTGCTACCCCGTCGGGATGTTCCTCACCGGGCCGTCGGACGTGAAACTCGGCGACCTCGACGTGGGGCTGGACGACCCCATCGAGGTCTTCATCTCCGCATCGCAGTTCGAGTACTGGAAGTACACGCACCTCACGATCGACGTCGTTCCGGGCCGCGGCGCGGGCTTCAGCGTCGAGGGGCCGACCGGCATGCGCTTCCTCATCCGCTCGCGGATGCTCGACGACGCCGAGCTCGACCACTTCGGCCTGCGCTGACGCCGGCATCCATACGGTCGGGCTCGCTCGCCCGCCCGCTCGCTCGCTCGCCCGTCCGTCAGGCGCGGTCGTGGAGCGTGATCCGGTACCCGTCCGGGTCGACGAACGTGAAGGTGCGGCCGAACGGGCCGTCGATCGGAGCGGCGACGATCTCGTGGCCGGCGGCGACCAAGGCGTCGTGGATCTGCTGCACGTCGGTCGCGTGCAGCCAGAGGGCGATGCCCGCTCCCGGCGGGGTCGCGCCCTCGCGGACGGCGTCATCGACGATGTCCCGCACGGCGAATGCGATGGGGGTCGTCGCGAAGACGACGGCGTGCGGGGGTCCTGCCGGTGAGCGCGTGAGCCCGAGGAACTGCTCGTAGAACGCCTGGGAGGCGGCGAGGTCGCGAACCTGCAGGGAAATGAAGTCGGGGCCGGTGGCGGGCATGAGTTGTTCCTTTCGTATGTCAGTTATCTGACACGCAAGTGTATGTCAGGATACTGACATGAGTCAACGCACGCCCGTCGTCGATCTACCGACCTCTGTCGGCTATCGCCTCAAAGAGGCAGCGAGCGCTCTGAGGAGCGCGATGGAAGACGTTCTCCGTCCGCTCGGGATGAGCGTCACCCATTACGCGTGTCTCGAACTGCTGGCACAGCGTCCCGGGCTGTCGAACTCGGATCTGGCCCGTGGCACCTTCGTCACCCGCCAGACCATGAACGTGCTGCTGCAGAAGCTCGAGCGTGATGGTGAGATCTCGCGGCCCGACACCCCCGCCTCCGGCAAGGTGCTCCCGGCGACGATCACCGATCGGGGCCGCACGGCGCTGTCCTCCGCCAGCACGGCCGTGCGATCGGTGGAGGATCGCATGTTGGACGGTCTCGACGACGGCGACCGCGACGAGGCGCTGCGGCTGCTCGGCGCGATGATCCGCTCTCTTCGCGGCTAGAGCCAGCCGTTCTCGTCGGCGACCCGCACGGCGTCGGCGCGGTTGCGGGCGCCGGTCTTGCCGATCGCGCTGGAGAGGTGGTTGCGCACCGTGCCCTCGCTCAGGTGCAGCATCTGCGCGATGTCGGCGATCGAGCCGCCCGTCCGGGCGACGGCGAGCACATCGGTCTCGCGGCCGGTCAGCGGCGACTCTCCTTGGGCCAGCGAGTCTGCGGCGAGGGCGGGATCGACGACCCGCAGCCCCTGCGCCACCCGTCGGACGGCGTCGGCGAGCTGCGCGGCGGGCGTGTCCTTCACGACGAAGCCGGACGCTCCCGCCCGCATCGCACGCGTCAGATACCCCGGCCGCCCGAAGGTGGTCACGATGAGCGTCCGGCACGTAGGCAGCGCATCGCGCAGCGCGGATGCCGCCGCGATCCCGTCCATCCCCGGCATCTCGATGTCGAGCAGCGCCACGTCGGCGGATGTGCGCACCGCGGCATCCACGACCTCGTCGCCGCGACCCACCTCGGCGACCACCTCGATGTCGGGCTCGAGACCGAGCAGGGCCGACAGGGCGCCGCGCACGAGTGCCTGATCGTCGGCGATGAGCAGGCGGATCACAGCGTCACCTTCAACAGGAATCCGCCCCACTCGCTGCGGCCGAGCATCAGACGCCCGCCGGCCGCCTCCACTCGTTCGCGCAACCCGATCAGTCCGCTGCCCGCCGTCCCCGCGCCGGATGCCGGTCCCACCCCGTCGTCCTCGATGCTCACGCTGCGGCTGCTGAGGCGCACGCGGCAGCGCGACGCGTGCGCGTGGCGGATCACGTTGGTCACGCCCTCGCGGACGATCCAGCCCGCCAGCTCACGCCGCTCTGCGGGCACGTTCTCGGTGGCGGTGGGCAGTTCGGCGGCGATGCCGGCGGCATCCAGCGCCTGCCGGGCGGCGGCCAGCTCGCCCGCCACCGTGATGCCGCGGTAGCCGGCGACCGTCGCGCGCACATCGGCCAAGGCGCCCCTCGCGAGGGCCTCGACCTCGGCGACTTCCGCCTTGGCCCGCGCGGCATCGACGTCGATCAGTCGGCCTGCCAGCTCGGTCTTCACCGTGATCACGGTGAGCGAGTGACCGAGGATGTCGTGAAGGTCGCGCGCGACGCGGCTGCGTTCGCGCTCGACGGCCATCTGCGCCATCTGATCCCGCGTGGCGCGCAGGGCGTTCATCGCGGCGATGTTGCGGCCGAACGCCGCCATCATCGCGGAGATCGAGACGATGATAGCCGGCAGGAACAGCACGCCTTCCGTCCACCCGTCCGAGATCACGCCCGTGACAAGGGCGGTCGCTCCCAGCACGAGCAGCAGCGTCCAGGTGGTGCGCAAGCGGACGACGGCCATGCCGATCGCAACGCCCACGTAGCTCCACACACCGCGGACATCCCACCCGATCCACGGGAAGAGGGTGAAGGAGAGGAGGAACAGCCAGGCCGCCGGCAGCAGTCGCAGCCGCGGCGGCAGAAGGCGCGACACAGGGATCGCCATCAGAAACGATGCCGCGAACAGCACCAGCAGGGCGATCACGACCGCGCTCGAGACCGCGGTGTCCGCGGCGGCGACGGCCTCGGTGGCCACGATGAACAGCCAGATGAGCGAGATCGAGCCGCCGACGTACCAGCCTCGGGCGGCGCGGGCGGTCAGCAGCTCGCGCGCCGTGGGTGTCGTCGACGAGGCGGGGACCGGGGGGATGTCCCACCCGGTCCCGCCGAGATCGTCTCGTGTCGCGCTCACGGACTTCACTGTAGGGCGCGCCGACTCAGACGCGCTTGGTGTCGCGGCGGAACGCCCACGTCGTGCCGGCGACGAACAGCACGAGCCAGACGAGCGCGTTGACCAGCCACATCGCGTCGAAGCTCTCGCCGGTCAGCGGCGAGCGGGCGAGCTCGCCGATGCCGTAGACCGGGGTGAACTTCGCGATGGTCTGCATGAAGTCGGGCATGCTGCTGAGCGGGTAGAACAGGCCCCCGAGGAACGACAAGAACACGACGACGAGGCTCGTCACCTGCGCGGCGTTCTCGCTCGGCATGAGGTAGCCGACGAACAGTCCGAGCGTCGTGAACACGGCGCTCGCGAGCACCCAGCCGACGAGCCCCGTGCCGATCCACTGACCGACGCTGAGCTGGATGCCGCTGATCGCGCCGGCTGCATATGTGGCGACGACCGCGAGAAGGCCCAGCACCATGCCCGCGATCATCTTGATGATGATGTTGACGAGGGGGTTCAGGGGCGTCAGGCGCAGCTGCCGGCTCCAGCCCTGCGTGCGTTCCAGGGCGACGGCAGCGCCGGTCTGCGTGGCCGACATCATGGCGCCGTACATCGCCATCGACACCATGATGTACGCCGCGACCGACACGCCGCCGTCGGCGACGGGCGTCGCCGTCAGCTGCTCATCGCGCAGACGCAGACCGATGATGACGTACATCACGACCGGGAACGCGATGGTGAAGAAGAGGGTGCGGCGATTGCGCAGGCGGCGCTTGAGCTCGATGCCGAGGTAGGTGAGGTTGAAGCCGCCGAGCGGCGGGACGCGCCGGTCGAGGGTGACGCGATCGGCGGACAGCGCCGACGGCGCGGAGGATGCGGTGCTCATGCGGAGGCTCCTTCGGAGGTGAGGGCGAGGAAGACGCTCTCGAGGTTCTGTGAGGTGATCTCGATGTCGCGGGCCGCCGTCTCGGTGAGGAGGTGGCGCGCGACGGCATCCGAGTCCTTCGTGTGGATGCTGATGCGGTCGCCGGCGAACTCGACGTCGTCGACGCCGGCGAGTGCGGCCAGGCGCGCGGGGTCGGCGCCCGGGAGGGTGGCGCGCACGATGCGGCCGGAGACCAGATTCTTGATCTCGGCGGTGGAGCCGTCGGCGACGATGCGGCCTCGGCTCATGAGCACGATGCGGTCGGCGTACTCGTCGGCCTCGTCGAGGTAGTGCGTGGCGAAGAGCACGGTGCGTCCGCGCGCGGCGTCGGCGCGGATCGCGCTCCAGAACGCGCGGCGGCCCTCGACGTCCATCCCGGTGGTGGGCTCGTCGAGAATCAGCAGACCCGGGTCGCTCAGCAGCGCCATCGCGAAGCGCAGCCGCTGCTGCTGACCGCCGGAGCACATCCCGACGCGCCGGTTCGCGATCTCGCTGATGCCGGCGCGCTGCATGACCTCCTCCACCGGGCGGGTGTCGGCGAACAGGCTCGCCGTGAGCGCGAGCGTCTCGCTGACGGTGATGTCCTTCAGCAGCCCGCCGGTCTGCAGCACCGCGGAGACGAGCCCGTGCGAGATGGCCGCGCGAGGGCTCTCGCCGAAGACGCGGACAGCGCCGACGTCGGGGTCGGAGAGCCCCAGCAGCATGTCGATCGTGGTGGTCTTGCCGGCGCCGTTCGGGCCGAGGAAGGCGACGATCTCGCCCGGGCGCACCCGCAGATCGACGCTCTCCACCGCTCGGACACTGCCGAAGCTCTTGCGCAGGCCCGCGGCATCCACCGCGAGCAGTCCCTGGTTCTCATCCATGTCTCCGACTCTGCCCGCGCGCCGGCCCGTGCACCGCACACGGCCGTCACGACTGCGCCATGACATTCGTCACGGCCGAAAACTCGTCGGCGTACTCGCGTGACGAATCGTCGGTTTCGCACTCTCTTCGAAGGGACGCAAGGAGGAGACATGACCGCTTCAGCGGGTGCGGCGCTGCGGCGCGTGACGATCGTCGACCCATCGAGCGCTCGCAGGGCGCACGCGCGCGAGCTGCTGGCGGGTCGCCTGGGTATGCGGGTGGTCGCCGAAGCCGCCACCGTCGGCGAGGTCGTGGCGCGCCGCCCGGCGGGCACGCACCCGTCGCAGGTGCTGTTCCTCGTCGTCACCGACCGCGTCGAGACCGACCTGTCGGCTCTTGCCGCCTGTCGACGAGCCGGAATGCGCGTGGTCGCCCTCACCGCCGACGCCCCCGATCACGTCGTCCGGACGTTGATGGATGCCGGGGTGGAGGGCATCGTGTCCTCGCGGGAGTCCGAGGGTGTCGTGCTGGCGGTCGTCGATGCGGTGCGGCGGGGTGCGCGCGCCTGGTCGCCGCGCACGCGCGCGAAGCTCGACGCGCTCGCGGTGCGCCCCGCCCTCAGCGTGCAGGAGTCGCGTCTGATGGTGCTCTATGCCTCCGGTCTCACGATCAGCGAGGTCGCCGATCGCCTCGGCGTGCGCGGCGACACCGCCCGCAAATACCTCAACCGGGTGAAGGCCAAGTACGCCGCCGTCGGTCGTCCCGTGCGCACCAAGACAGAGCTCTCCCAGGCCGCGCGCGACGACGGTCTGCTCCCGCCCGGCCCGCCGCCCGCGCGGGACCTCTGACCGTCGCGGTCGGTGTCGGCCGGCGAAACCCCGCGTCACGCGCAGTGGTGCCGGGTTTCATTCCTGTTACAAAAAGCGCGATCACGAGGCAGATCGGCGATGTGCACGACAGGATAGCGACCTGAGTCCCGCCTGCCTGGCGGGGCCTACCGACATACAGCAGAGGTACTCACACATGGCACTGCACTTCAGTTCGCCGGGCTCCGCCCGCGCACGCACCGCGCTGGCAGCGGGCGCGCTCGCCGTCTCCGCGCTGCTCCTCGCCGGCTGCGCCGGCGGCGGCAACACGGGCGGATCGACCGACGGCGCGGCATCCGGCCCCATCATCATCGGCACGACCGACAAGGTCACCACGCTCGACCCGGCCGGTTCGTACGACAACGGCTCGCTCGCCGTGCAGACCCAGGTCTTCCCGTACCTGGTGAACACCGACTACAACTCCAACAAGGTCGTTCCCGACCTGGCCGAGTCGGCCGAGTTCACCGCGCCCAACGAGTACACGGTGAAGCTGCCGGCGGGCCTGAAGTGGGCCAACGGCCACGACCTGACCTCGTCCGACGTGAAGTTCTCGTTCGACCGCAACCTGAAGATCGCCGACCCCAACGGTGCATCGAGCCTGCTGTACAACCTCGACAGCGTCTCGACCCCCGATGACACGACCGTCGTCTTCAAGCTGAAGACCGACAACGACCAGGTCTTCCCCTTCATCCTCACGTCCTTCCCGGGCGCGATCGTCGATGAGGAGGTCTTCTCGGCCGACGCCGTCACGCCCGACCAGGACATCGTGAAGGCCGACGCCTTCGGCGGCCCCTACTCGATCACGAAGTGGGACTTCAACAAGACGGTCGAGTTCACGCCCAACAAGAACTACAAGGGTCTGCTCGCCGCGCCCAGCAACTCGGGCGCTGTGCTCAGCTACTTCGCCGAGTCGTCGAACCTGAAGCTCGCCGTCCAGCAGGGCGACGTCGACGTGGCCTACCGCAGCCTGTCGTCGACCGACGTGGCCGACCTGTCGGGCAACGACAAGGTCAAGGTCGTCGAGGGGCCGGGCGGCGAGATCCGCTACATCGTCTTCAACTTCAACACGCAGCCGTACGGTGCGACGACCGCAGAGGCCGACCCGGCCAAGGCGCTCGCCGTCCGTCAGGCGGTGGCCGATCTGATCGACCGCAAGACGATCTCCGACCAGGTCTACAAGGGCACCTACACCCCGCTCTACTCGTACGTCCCGGCCGGGTTCGCCGGGGCGACCGACGCCCTGAAGGGTCTCTACGGCGACGGCAACGGAGGCCCCAGCGCCGACAAGGCGAAGGCGGCGCTGGCCGCGGCCGGTGTGACGACGCCCGTCGCGCTGAGCCTGCAGTACAGCCCCGACCACTACGGCCCGTCGTCGGGTGACGAATACGCGCTGGTCAAGCAGCAGCTCGAGAAGGACGGCCTCTTCACGGTCAACCTGCAGTCGACCGAGTGGGTGCAGTACTCCAAGGACCGCACCGCCGACGTCTACCCGGCCTACCAGCTCGGCTGGTTCCCGGACTACTCCGACGCCGACAACTACCTGACGCCGTTCTTCCTGGAGAAGAACTTCCTGGGCAACCACTACGTCAACCAGGAGGTCAACGACCTGATCCTCAAGCAGGCCGTCGAAACGGATGCCGCCACCCGCACGTCCGACATCGAGAAGATCCAGGACCTCGTGGCCAAGGACCTCTCGACGGTGCCGCTGCTGCAGGGCGCTCAGGTCGCGGTGACCGGTGCCGACGTGAAGGGCGTCACGCTCGACGCGTCGTTCAAGCTGCGTTTCGCACCGATCACGAAGTAACGCGCCCGGGCGCTTCGACGCGTCGCTGCGCTCCTCGCTCAACGACCGGGGGATCTCACTCCCGGTCGTTGAGCGAGCGCAGCGCGTCGCACCGCCGATCATCCGTAGAGTAGGCATCCATGACCAGCACCGTCGCGGCATCCTCCGTCGCCGAGCCGCCTCCCGCGCTGGAGGTCCGAAAGACCGGATCCGGTTCCGCGCTCGGCAGGTACATCCTCATCCGGTTCCTGCTGATCTTCCCGACCGTGCTGATCCTCGTGACGCTGGTCTTCTTCCTCATCCGCCTCACCGGCGACCCGATCACCGCCGCTCTCGGCGGGCGGCTGCCGGCCGATCAGCTCGCCGAGCGCATCCACGAGGCCGGCTACGACCGGCCGATCATCGTGCAGTACATCGAGTACCTCGGCCGCATCTTCACCTTCGACTTCGGCACGACCATCACCGACAACCAGCCGGTCGTGCAGGTCATCGCCACCTACGGCACCGCGACCCTCGAGCTGGTGCTGTACTCGCTCGTGGTCGCCTTCATCGTCGGCATCCCGCTCGGCCTGGTCGCCGCGGCGCTGCGCGACCGCTGGCCCGACGCGGTGCTGCGCGTGAGCGCCATCCTCTTCTACGCGACGCCGGTGTTCTTCGCGGGCCTGGTCGCCAAGCTCGTCTTCGGGGTCTGGCTCGGCTGGCTCCCGATCTCGGGGCGCGCGAGCGTGCGCACCGAGCTGGCCATCGGCCGCAACGGCGGCACCGGCATCTACCTCATCGACGCCATCGCCTCCGGAAACCCCGCCTACGTGCAGGACGTGCTGCTGCACGCGGTGCTGCCCGCGCTGACGCTGGGTCTGCTCACCGCCGGCATCTTCCTGCGACTGGTGCGCACGAACGTCATCGGCACCTTCAACATGCCCTACATCGATGCCGCCCGCTCGCGCGGTGTGCGGGAGGGACGCCTGGTGCGCACGCACGCATACAAGCCCGCGCTCATCCCGATCATCACGGTCATCGGCCTGCAGATCGCGCTCATGCTCGGCGGCGCGGTGCTCACCGAGACGACCTTCGAGTGGAAGGGTCTCGGCTTCCAGCTGGCCGCGTATCTGGGTTCGCGCGACTTCGTCGCCGTGCAGGGGATCGTCGCGATGATCGCCATCATCGTCGCGGTGACGAACTTCGCCGTCGACATCATCGCCGCGCTCATCGACCCGCGGGTCCGGTACTGAGGAGGGATGCGAACATGACGATGTCTCGCCTCATCGACCGCATGCCGGTCGTCCACCAGCTGCGCCAGAGCGTCGGCCTGCAGCGCGGCATGCTCGTCGCGGGCCTCGTGCTGACCGGCATCTTCGTGTTCTGCGCGATCTTCGCGCCGCTCATCGCCCCCTACGGCTACGCGCAGCTGGACGGGCCCGACGGCAACTTCGGCGCGCAGCAGCCGCCCAGCGCAGCGCATCTGCTGGGCACGACGGTCGGCGGCTACGACGTGCTCTCCCGGGTGATCTGGGGTGCGCAGACCGCGCTGTACGTCGTGATCGTCGCGATCGCGCTGTCGGTGTTCATCGGCATTCTGCTGGGTCTGGTCTCGGGCTATCTCGGCGGGTGGGTCGACCGCACGCTCGTGGTCGTCGCCGATGCGATCTACGCGTTCCCGACGCTGCTGCTGGCGATCGTGGTGGCCATCGCGATCAGCGGGGGCCAGTCCGGACTGTGGCCGGGAATCCTGGCGGCGGCGGCATCCATCACCGTCGTCTTCATTCCGCAGTACTTCCGCGTCGTCCGCGCCGAGGTCGTGCGCATCAAGGGTGAGGCGTTCGTCGAGTCGGCGAAGGTGATCGGCGCGTCGACGCCGCGCATCATGTTCCGTCACGTGCTGCGCAACTCCACGCGCACGTTGCCGCTGATCGTGACCCTCAACGCGTCGGAGGCCATCTCGACCCTCGCCGCGCTGGGCTTCCTCGGCTTCGGCATCCAACCCACGGCCGCAGCCGAATGGGGCTACGACCTCAACAAGTCCATCAGTGACGTCGCCGCGGGCATCTGGTGGACCGCGATCCCGCCGGGCATCGCGATCGTGCTGACGGTGCTGGGCATCACCCTCATCGGCGAGAGCCTCAACGACCTCGCCGACCCGCGCCTGCGCGCGCGGCGACGGGCCGGCTCGGCGAAGACGGCACCGACTCCGGCGGATGCCGTCGCGGCGAGCGAGCCGGCCTCGCGCGAGTTCATGGGAGAGGTGGAGTGATGGCGGCGACGTCTTCCGACGCACGGGCGGTCGACATCCGCGACCTGGATGTCACCTTCGCCACCGACGGCGGCGACGTGCACGCGGTGCGAGGGGTGAGCCTCGACGTGCGCCCGGGCGAGGTGCTGGCGATCGTCGGCGAGTCGGGCAGCGGCAAGACCGTCACCGCGCGCAGCATTCTGGGCCTGCTGCCCGAGACCGCCCTCACCCAGGGCGCGGTCGTGCTCGACGGCACCGATGTCATCGGCCTCGACCGCGAGGCGATGCGCCGGGTGCGGGGCACGAAGGCCGCGATGATCTTCCAGGAGCCCTCAACGGCCCTCAATCCCGTCTTCACCGTGGGGTGGCAGCTGGCGGAGGGCTTGCGCGCCCACGGCAGGTACACCAAGAAGCAGGCGCGTGCGCGGGCGATCGAGATGCTCGGTCGCGTCGGCATTCCCGAGCCCGAGCGGCGCGTCGACGACTACCCGCACCAGTTCTCCGGCGGGCAGAAGCAGCGCATCGTCATCGCCACGGCGCTGGCGCTCGATCCGACCGTGATCATCGCGGACGAGCCGACCACGGCGCTCGATGTCACGGTGCAGGCCGAGATCCTCGACCTGCTGCGGCGCCTGCGCGACGAAGACGGAACGGCGATCGTGCTGATCACGCACAACATGGGCGTCGTGGCCGACCTCGCCGACCGGGTGGCGGTCATGCTGAACGGCGAGGTCGTCGAGACCGCGCCGGCCCCGGAGCTGTTCGCCGCGCCTCGCGACGACTACACGAAGCGCCTGCTCGCCGCCGTGCCGCGGCTGGAGATCATCGACCGCCAGCTGCCGGCGGGCGCCGCCGAGGCGGTGCCGGTCGTCGCGGCATCCGACCTCGTCATCGAGTACGCGGGGCGCCTGCGTCGTGCCGGGTTCCGCGCCGTCGACCGGGTCAGCTTCTCGATCGCGCCCGGCGAGGTCGTGGGCCTGGTCGGCGAGAGCGGTTCGGGAAAGACCACGATCGGCCGCGCGATCGCGGGGCTCACGCCGGTGACCGGCGGCTCGCTGCGGGTGCTCGGCGTCGAGATGAACGGGGTCAAGGAGCGTACGTTCCGGCCCCACCGCAAGGACCTCGGGTTCGTGTTCCAGGATCCGGCGACGAGTTTCAACCCGCTGCTGACGATCGCCCAGAACGTCGCCGAGCCGTTGATCGTGCACGGCGGGGCTCGGGATGCCGCGGATGCCCGCGACCGCGTCGACGAGCTGCTCGAGGCCGTGCAGCTGCCGAAGGCGTTCGGCGACCGCTTCCCGCACGAGCTGTCGGGCGGGCAGCGCCAGCGGGCCTCGCTGGCCCGCGGTCTCGCGCTCGATCCGAAGCTGCTCATCGCCGACGAGCCCACCAGCGCGCTCGACGTGTCGGTGCAGGCGCGCGTGCTCGAGCTGTTCGGCGAGCTGCAGGAGCGGTTCGGCTTCGCGACCCTCTTCATCACGCACGATCTCGCGGTCGTCGACATGCTCGCCCACCGCGTCGTCGTGCTGCACAAGGGCACCATCGCCGAGACCGGGCCGACCGCGCGCGTGCTCGGCGACCCGCAGGACGACTACACCCGCACGCTCATCGCCTCGCTGCCGGTGCCCGATCCCGCTGAGCAGGCCGCCCGCCGCGAGGCCTGGCGCGCCGCCCGCGGCTGAAGCCGCGGCATCCGCGGCCGCGGCCCCGCCCCCGGTCCCGCGTGGCGTGCGTAACTCCGCCTGGATGGCGTCGGCGCGGGCGTGCGGCGCGGACGCGCGCGGTTCAGGCGGAGTTGTGCACGCGGGGCGCTCGAGAGTGAGTGTCTCCGGCCTGCCATAACCTGACGCGATGACAGCAACCCTCGGATTCATCGGCATCGTCGTGCGGGACATGGCGGCATCCCTCGCGTTCTACCGTGCGCTGGGCGTGCCGATCGCCGACGATCAGGACGACGCTCCGCACGTCGACGCGACCATCGACGGCGGCGTCGCTCTGGCGTGGGACACGGTGGAGACGATCCGCAGTTTCGACCCCGACTACCAGCCGGCGTCCGGCGGACACCGCATCGCGCTCGCGTTCGTCAAGGACAGTCCGGCAGAGGTGGATGCCGCGTATGCCACCCTCGTCGCCGCGGGCCACGAGGGTCACGTTCCGCCGTTCGACGCGTTCTGGGGTCAGCGCTACGCGACGGTGCTCGACCCCGACGGCAACGCCGTCGACCTGTTCGCGCCGCTGCCGGCAGCCTGAACCGGTCGTCGCGCGGCCTCCGGCGCGCACCGTTTCACGTGCAACGGCGGTCTCAGTTCGACAGGTTCTCGATGATCGAGGCGAACACGCCCAGCGGGCCGAACAGCATCAGCAGCAGCGCCGCGCCGATCACGACGATCGCGGCCCATGGCACGCGCCGCCGCAGTCGTCTGCCCTCCGGCGCGACGCCGGGCGGTGGACCCAGGGATGCCGCGGGCGCCGCGAACGGCAGTGCCGCCGATCCCGCCGCGTCACGCGCGGGGACGGCCGCGCCGGTCGCCGGTGCCGCGAGGCGGTCGTCGCGCCAGCGCTCCCACTGGGCGAGCTTGTCGAGCAGGGCCGCCACCACGGAGAACAGCCAGGCCCAGGTGGCCGGGTCGAGCGTGGACGCCTCGCGCGGCGTGTAGAGGAAGAGCCAGTCGTCGACGATCTCGATGTCGAGGGCGGCGGCGTGGTCGACGAACCGCGCCATGATGTCGGGCGTGAAGAGGTAGAGCGCGTCGGCCTCGTAGCCGGACGGGCAGTAGAGCGTGAAGGTGCGGTCGAAGTCGCCCTCCAGACTGAGCCGCTGCGACCCGTCGAGCGCGGCCGGCAGGTTGGAGCCGAACAGGCTGTTGTTGCCGACGGCATCCAGCACGATGTTCGGCAGCGGGGTTGACAGCTTGACGGCGACGTAGCCCCACCGATGCGTCGACTCGTTCTTGCCCGAGCCCGTGCGGTACACATAGTTGCCGAACTCGACGAAGCGCGGCTTCTCGCCGCGGACCACGTCGCTCGCGATGCGCCCGTGTCCGATGCCGAACACCATTCCCGGCAGCGGTGGGTTCGACACCGACGGGTACCAGGTCATCGCGTTGGCCCGCGCGAAGCGGTCGAGGCGCCACCACCGCTCCCCCGTGCGGGCGCCGAACATGCGCACCAGCGCGGTCGCGAGCACCGCGACCACACCGACGAGCACGAGGATCGGCGCGATCAGGAAGGGCGAGAACCCGCCCCCGGATGCCGTCATCATGCCGCCCACGACACCGATCACCGTCGACCCGAAGACGAAGAGCACGGCCACGACGGCCAGCACGGCGAAGACGGCCCGCGACGCGATGTTCGACGCCGGTGCCCGTCCACTCGCGCGCAGGTCGCGCACGTAGGCGCGCACGGTCGCCCGATCGGCAGGCTCGATGAGCGGTCGCGCGTCGAAGGCTGAGGATGCCGCGGGCGTGCTCATATCGCCACGCTACCCGGGCGAGCTTTCAGGGCGCCGTCAGCGCGTCCTCGTCGCGATAACGGCCTCGCAACTCTTTCTCGACGGCGACCCCTGGAAGGCCCACGGTCACCACGATCAGTCCCAACACGAGCGCGACGGCGCCGACGAGGTACGCCGCCCAGGCGCCGTCGACGAAACTCAACCGCGCCGCCTCGAGGATCTGCGCCGCGTAGGCGGGGTTGTTGGCGGCCACGTGGGCGGCCGACGCGTACGACGCCTGCAGGGCCCGGGTGATGTCGTCGGAGAGCGATGCGGCTTCGGGAGAGGCGGCGATGAGCCCGGCGAACACGTGCGAGAACCCGCCGGCGAGCACGGCACCGAGCAGCGCCTGCATCACGGCGCCGCCGAGGTCGGTCTGCAGGTCGCTGGTCGCCGAGGCCATGCCCGCGCGGCGCACCGGGGTGCTGCTGGTCAGGGAGCGGGATGCCGCGGTCATCACGAACGACGCACCCCCGCCGACCAGGGCGAACGCGAGCGCGACGATCACCGGCGGTGTGGTCTCGTTCCACGCGAGCATCGTGCCGAAGGCGGCGATGAGCACGACGTAGCCGACGATCATCGCCATCCGCGTGCCGCGTTCGACGAGCATCGCGGCCAGCGGGGCGCAGACGAGCAGCGCGATCGCGGCGGGGATGAGTGCGATGCCTGCCTGCAGGGCGTCGTAGCCGAGGATGTTCTGCAGGTACTGCTGACCGACGAACATCGCCCCCACGAGCGCGCCGAAGGCGAGGGTGCCTGCGACGGCCGGCACCCAGAACAGGCGCCGCCGCGCGATGGACAGATCGTAGAGGGGCGCGGCGACCCGCAGCTGGCGCGCCGCGAAGGCGGCGATCAGCACCGCCGCCGCGACCAGCAGGCCCACCCCCGCACCCGTCTCCCCCGGGGCGAAGACGACGCCGAGACCGAGCACCAGCGCGGCCACGGCGACGACCGACAGGATGCCGCCGAGATGATCGACCGGCTCGTCGGACTCCCCCACGCCCCGCGGAATCGACCGTGCGGCGATGAGCAGCGCCACGACGGCGACCGGCACGGGCAGCAGCAGGGCGATGCGCCAGCCGAACGCGACGACGAGTGCGCCCGAGATCACCGAGCCGGCGACCGTCGCCACCGCCCCGGTGGCCGTCCACAGGGCGATCGCGCGCACGCGTGCCGGGCCCTCCGCCCAGAGGGCGGTGATCAGGGCGAGCGTCGTCGGAAAGGCGCAGCCCGCAGCGATGCCGGTGAGCACGCGCGCGCCCATGAGGAACTCGATCGTCGGGGCGAGGCTTGCCGCGGTGCCGGCGATCAGCAGACCGATCAGTCCGATGCACAGCAGGCGCACCCGGCCGTAGCGGTCGCCGAGGGCGCCGGCGTACAGCACGGTCATCGCGAGCCCCAGCCCCGTGCCGAGGGCGACGAGGTTGAGCGTCGTCTGCGGGGCGTCGAAGGTCCCCGCGATGTCGGGCAGGGCGACGCTGGCTCCGCCGGTGGTCAGATTGCAGACCGCGGCCGCCATCAGCAGCGCGGTCAGGACCGCGCCCGTGCGCGCGGGAACGTGCGTGCCCGGCATCCACCGTCCTTCCGTCGCCCCCGTCGTCCATGAGCGTAGCGGTCGTCGGGTAGACTGTTGTGGTTGCCCGTCTGCGTTCCGTCGCGGAACAGAGTTCGGGCACGTGCATCAACCCTCCTGATGCCGGGAAATGCCCGGCATCCGTTCTAGTCCGAAGGAGGTGGGTTAGTGACGCACTCACACCAGTACGAGCTCATGGTCATCCTCGACCCCGAGATCGACGAGCGTCAGGTCGCCCCCAAGCTCGACGGGTTCCTCAAGGTGATCACCGCAGACGGTGGCTCCATCGAGAACGTCGACGTCTGGGGCAAGCGTCGCCTGGCGTACGA
Source organism: Microbacterium sp. DMC48 (assembly GCF_056313825.1). Taxonomy (NCBI): domain Bacteria; kingdom Bacillati; phylum Actinomycetota; class Actinomycetes; order Micrococcales; family Microbacteriaceae; genus Microbacterium; species Microbacterium sp. DMC48. Next base: position 1,051,076 of record NZ_JBQUZN010000003.1, read on the forward strand.
GATCCAGAAGAAGAACGAGGGCATCTACGCCGTCGTCAACTTCACCGCCACGAGCGAGGCCACGCAGGAGCTCGACCGTCAGCTCAAGCTGAACGAGCAGATCATGCGTACCAAGGTCCTGCGTGCCGAGGAGGCGATCGCTCAGGTCGCCGCCGAGAAGGAGCGCGCCGAGGCCAAGGCCGCCCGCAAGGCAGCGAAGGCGTAAGGACGATGGCCGGCGAGACCGTCATCACCGTCGTGGGAAACCTCACGGCAGACCCCGAGCTGCGCTACACGCAGAACGGCCTGCCCGTCGCGAACTTCACCATCGCGTCGACGCCGCGCAACTTCGACCGTCAGGCCAACGAGTGGAAGGACGGCGAAGCGCTGTTCCTCCGCGCGTCGGTGTGGCGCGAGTTCGCCGAGCACGTCGCCGGTTCGCTGACGAAGGGTTCCCGTGTCATCGCGACCGGTCGGTTGAAGCAGCGTTCCTACCAGGACCGTGAGGGCAACAACCGGACCGCGATCGAGCTGGAGGTCGACGAGATCGGCCCCTCGCTGCGGTATGCCACGGCTCAGGTCACGCGTGCCGCCTCCGGCGGAGGCAACTACGGGGGCGGCCAGCAGTCGCGCCCGCAGCAGGTGCAGCAGGAAGAGCCGTGGGCGACCCCGGGCTCTGCCGCACCCGACGCCTGGAGCGCACCCGGCGCCTACGGCGACGACACTCCTTTCTGATCGTCGCAGCCGGGGGTTGAGCGAGGCCCGCAGGGCCGAGTCGAAACCCTCACGCAGAAAATCTTGGATGCCTCGGCATCCGCTCACATCTAAGGAAAACAATGGCTGGAAAGGCTACCGGCGATCGCCGTAAGCCGCGGAAGGGCGCGAAGAACGCCGCTCCCGCGAAGGCGATCCGCGTCGGCGTCATCGACTACAAGGACGTCGCAACGCTTCGCAAGTTCATCTCGGAGCGCGGCAAGATCCGCGCCCGTCGTATCACCGGTGTCTCGGTGCAGGAGCAGCGTCTGATCGCGAAGGCGATCAAGAACGCCCGCGAAATGGCGCTCCTGCCTTACGCCGGCGCTGGCCGCTAAGGAGCACCCATCATGGCAAAGCTGATTCTCACGAACGAGGTTGCCGGGCTCGGAAGCGCCGGCGACGTCATCGAGGTCAAGAACGGGTACGCCCGTAACTACCTCATCCCTCAGGGCTTCGCTGTGGCGTGGACCCGCGGTGGCGAGAAGCAGGTGGCGTCGATCCGCGCCGCCCGCGACGCGCGTGCGATCCACGACCACGAAGAGGCCGTCGCGCTCAAGGACACCCTCGAGTCGAACAAGGTCAAGCTGTCGGTCAAGGCCGGCAAGGAAGGCCGCCTGTTCGGTTCGGTGAAGACCGCCGACGTGGCCGACGCGGTCAAGGCTGCCGGTTTCGGTGACCTCGACAAGCGCAAGATCCACATCACCGCGCCCATCAAGGCCGTCGGTGAGCACGAGGCGACCGTGCGTCTGCGCGACGACCTCACCGCTGTGATCACCCTCCAGGTGGTCGCCGCCAAGTAACACCCGCCGGGTTTCCCGGTCGTTGAGCGAGGCGCGCAGCGCCTCGTCGAAACGCCGCACGGATGCCGTGACCTCCCCCAAGGTGAGGTCACGGCATCCGTCGTTTACGCCCTGACGGTGCGGGGGCCGGCGCCAGGCACGGTCGCCGGCCCCCGCCGCCGGGGGTCATTCGGTGCGGCTGCGGCGGCGTGCGGTGAGCATCACCCCCAGCGCGAGGGCGAGCAGCCCGCCGACCAGCGGCAACATGTCGAGCACGCCGCCGGTGACGGCGAGCGTCTTCACCGGACCGCTGGCGGCGACCATTCCGGTGATCGGAGTGCCGCCGGTGGTCGGCGTGCCGGGGTTGCCCGGGTTGCCGGGGTTACCCGGGTTGCCGGGGTTTCCGGGGTTTCCGGGGTTGCCCGGGTTGCCGGGGTTGCCGGTGGTCGGCCCCGTCGTGGTGGCGTCGCCGACGACCGCGACGGCGTTGCCGCCGAGCGTGATCGGCGCGGTGATCGGCAGGCCCAGCTGCGTGCCCCCGAGGATGCTGCCCAGTCCGCTGGTGGTCGACCCGCCGGTCGTGGTGCCGGAGGCGGTGGCCGGGGCCGTGGTGGTGGCGTTGGTGCTGTCGGCGTCGCCGAGGACCGAGATGGCGTTGCCGCCGGCGGTGATCGGTGCGGTGATCGGGGCGAGCACCTGGGTGCCGCCGAGGATGCCGTCCGTGCCGTCGGTGGTGGCGCCTGCGGTGGAGCCGCTGCCGGTGCCGCCGCTGGTGGCGGCCGGGGCCGTGGTGGTGGCCTTGGTGCTGTCGGCGTCGCCGAGGACCGAGATGGCGTTGCCGCCGGCGGTGATCGGTGCGGTGATCGGGGCGAGCACCT